>JAGCVX010000010.1 GCA_017962145.1 Clostridiales bacterium
GAGACAGTTCGGTCTCTATCTATCGTGGGCGTAGGAAATTTGAGGAGTGCTGTCCTTAGTACGAGAGGACCGGGATGGACAAACCTATGGTGTACCAGTTGTCACGCCAGTGGCACAGCTGGGTAGCTATGTTTGGATTGGATAAACGCTGAAGGCATCTAAGTGTGAAGCCAGCTTCAAGATGAGATTTCCCTCTTTATTGGTAAGGGCCCTGGAAGACTACCAGTTGATAGGCCGGGTGTGTAAGTGCAGTAATGTATTCAGCTGACCGGTACTAATGCCCGAGGACTTGACCACAAGTTAAGATTCTCTTATCTGGATCATCTCAAACCAGAACACATTTAAAGATACTCTATTCCAATTCGACTCTGAGTATGTTATAGTTTTCTATGCAGTCTTGAGGGTGCAGCTTAAGACCCTCAACCATTCCGGTGGTTATAACGGCGAGGCCACACCTGTTCCCATTCCGAACACAGAAGTTAAGCTCGTCGGTGTCCAAGATACTTGGCTGGAGACGGCCTGGGAAAATAGATCGCTGCCGGATTAAATTCCTCTATAGCTCAGTCGGTAGAGCATGCGGCTGTTAACCGCAGGGTCGTAAGTTCGAGTCTTACTGGAGGAGCCAAAAGAACTGTCTACCAAGACAGTTCTTTTTTGTTGCCCGGGAAAGTGCATTTTGAGCATAAAAGGGCAGACGTATCCCATATATTGAAATATCAGTTAGATAAAGGGGAAGATCATTCGTCGGCCGGCTCGTAGGTACGGCTGAAGAGAGACTGCTCGATGATGTAGAAATCGGAAAGGTCGTTCTCGCGTACTGCGATGTAGTCGCCCTCGTTTCCACGTACGTAGTTATTGGCATCCCAGACTGTGAAGATCTTTACAGAACTGGTGATCGGTTTTACATAGACATATTCGGTACCCTTTGTGACGCAGGAACGGATATGCTCGGCCAGGTCGAAGGTTTCGCCGGATCGGAGGTTCTTGATCGTCGGACGGTACTCGGAAGAAACGTGGGACTTCGCGTTACACATGTCGTAGGACTCTTTGAACTTGGTCAGGGAGATCGGAACGATCTCACCGGAGATGCCGACCATGATGCACGTATCGGCGCTGGCGTTGATATCGATATCACCGCCGAGAGTACGTACGAGAAGAGGAGTATTCGCACTGACGAAGTCTTTGCAGAATACAACACCGATCGGGATACGCATCTTTCTGTAGCGCTTCATACCCTCTGTGCTGACCTTGTCGACACCGGCACGCAGGATCGTGCATTCGCCGGAGTATTTCATAAGTTTACTTCTCAGGAACTGCATCATACGGAGCTTGCCGTGCTGTTCACTGTAATCGTCTTTGCTGATAAAGCCACCGGCCTTATTCTTATGACCGCCGCCGTAGCCGATATCTTCCGTGATGTACTCGGCAAGTTCGCTTGCCTTTGTTTCCTTGATACAGCTTCGGATGGAAAGCTTATAGCCTGTATATGTTTCGTTAAACGCGATACAGATATCCACGCGGTCGACCTGGATCAGGAAGTCACTGATGAGACCGAGGATATTCGGATCACAGGGCTGAACCTGAACGAGTGCCAGGCGAAGGTCACTGTCGAAAGTGAAGTCGTTCATGGCCTGCGCGGCGATGGAAAGTTCGCTTAAGGAAAGATTCGAGTTAGAAAGACGTACGACAGCCGCCTGGTCAAATGCGAGTGCATCACGCATATCGCGGTCGAGCGGGTGATACAATTCACTGAACTGGTTGGTATCGCAGAAAAGACCATAGTAAAGTGCGGTCGCACAGATCGGATCTTTGTTGATGTCGATGCCTTCGTTACGGAAGAGCTGCCAGACGAGAGTACAGCAGCTGCCGACGTTGGACTGGATGTAAGAATAGTCGACCTCGATGCCGCAGAACTGGTGATGGTCGATAACGGCAACTTTCGGTGCCGGGAAGAAACGCACATTACCGGAACGGTACTGGCAGTCGGTGGTGATCAGGAGGTCGCAGGAGCCGAAGTCGGAAACACAGTACTCGATCGGAATACGGAACATCTCAATCATCATGGTTAGATTGACTTTGGTGATCTTGGCTCGGCCGCTGTATATCAGACGCACGTTGCATCGGTGGCTTTTGAAATACCGATAAAGAGCAAAGCCGGACGCAATTGCATCCGGATCGGGATTGTCATGGCACTGTATGGTGATGTTCTTATATTTTGTCAAATCCGACAGCTTCATGGATGCGGATTCCCCTCCAGAAATAAAATATCCCCACATTCATAATAACACACGATAGAGTATAGAAAAAAGTCTTTAGAAAAATTAATCCAATTTTTAAATCAAAATTAACCGAAAAGAAATAGAGACGCTTGATAATTATCCTATTAGAGTGCAAACTAGTAGCATAGGGGTGAAATACTATCTCTTAAGGAGGAGCCTATGAATAAAAAAAGAATCATGGCGCTGTTAACGGCTCTCGTCATGCTCAGCGGATGGACATCCGGCTGTAAAAAGAAAGATTCCAAGAAATCAGGAGACAAGGAAGAACTCAAGAAAGCGGAAGCGGTACTCGACGACTTCTGTGCTTATCTGTACAAAGTAAAATTCAGCAAGATCGGAAAACTTCTTGATGGTGATTCCGATAATCTCGATAAACTTGCAGGATATATGGAGAGCGATTTTAAAGAAATCGTTCAGGCTGCAAGCGATCGCATCGAATATGAGATCGAGGTGACCAGCGCGGATACAAAGAAAGAAGAAGGCGCTGCCACATTGGTACTGACATATTTCGATACGGAGGATATCGAAGAGGATATCGAAGATGCAGAGCGTATCAGCGATGTCGTAGAAGCGATCAAAGACGCGGAAGAAATGGAACTCGAATTTGACATCGATCTGGTTTATGACGATGACTGGAAGATCGATGCAAAGAGTGCGGATACGGTTATGGATGAGCTTTATTCTTTCATCGACGACGTTGATATCGAGCCGGTTACCCGCACCACGACCACGACGGATTACTATAACGCTCCGTTCTCGGAGTTCTCTACTGACTGGTATGACGAAGACTACAACAGCGTAGTCGGTTATCACGAGTCGGACGACTTTGTCATGGATATGGTCGTAACGTGGGACTATTATGACAACGAGACCGTCACATATGAATTCGAGGATGAAAACGGTAATATCCTTTATTCCGGAAGCTACACGATCCTGTGCTGCACGGATATTATCGAATGCACATGGCGTCCGACATCGAAAATTCCGGTCGGTACACTTACCTGCAAAGTATATGATCCGAATGGCGATCTTTTCAGTACATCGAGCATCACGATCTATGCGGATGGCGTAGATATCCCTGTTCCGTACTATGTCTATGATTTAAACACATATATCGAGAACGGTCAGATCGTTCCGGGTTTCCATGAGGACGACGAGGTCATGCATTTCATCGGTGAACTTGACAGAGAGTACAAGTCTTTGAGTGTTCCGGTTGCGATCTACGAAGATAAGACGAGCACAAACGTTTCGAAGAAGCAGGGTCTGCAATATGAGACCGTATGTGAAATCAACGGTTCCAACAGGTTCGAGTTTGACTGGGAACATAAGGGAGATATTCCGGTTGGTGATTATTTTGTAGTTGTATATGACTGCAATGGTAATGCGGATATGTACTTCTATTTCCAGGTCATCGCGAAAGACGATGATTTCCCGCATGAAGATGCAGCTGACTTCTATGACAGCGAGTGGATCGACAGCATGGACAACTGGTGCCCGATCAGTGAGATCTCGACCAAGTCAGAAGGAGCCGTATTCATCGTATGGACAACAGACTACTATGAGTACATGCCTTTCACATATGAACTGGTCGATCATAACGACAAAGTGATCCAGAGCGGTTCGACGGCGCTGGTACACTATAACGATACGCTGTATCTGTTCTTTGAGTTCGACGGACTCCAGAAGGGCAGTATCACCTGCCGTGTCTATAATCCGGACGGTTCGGTTCTGGTCGAATCTTCACTCCCGGTAGTATGATCTAAAAGCAGGTGCAAGAACAAACCTTGCACCTGCATTCATATTTCAACGAAAAAGAAAAGCCGAAGATGGCCGTTTCTGCAAACGGTGGTCATATCGTGCGGCAAAAAAGGAGAAGGAAAAGAAACCATGGAAGAAAAACAGAACAAGAAGATCGATCTTCTTCCTCGCGAAGAAGAAAGGTATAAGCCGGTCGAGGCGAAAGTGCATTGCCGCTTCTGCGGTAAGACCAGCGTCATGAAGCTTCGTGCATGTGTAAACGTATCGCTTCATCCGGAGGAAAAGGAACTGGTCTTAAACGGATCGTTCTTTCAGTATGAATGCCCGAGCTGCAAGGAAAAACTGCAGGTCGTGTATCCGTGTCTGTATGACGATATGTCCCGTGCGCTCATGATCTATCTTCTTCCCGATGAGACGGAAAAGGCACTGGCGGAACTTAATTCCCAGCAGCACACATGGTCTCCGGAAATGCTCAAGGCCGCGATGGTATGCACGATGCGAGCGGTACGTACGCCGAACGATCTTTGCGAGAAGATCAAGATCGCCGATGCGGAACTCGATGACCGCTATGTTGAGCTGACGAAAGCATTTGTGTTTGCCCAGTTCATGAAGCAGAAGCCGGATTTCAAAGCGGCGCAGGTGCTCTATGAGCGTCAGAACGGAAAAGACGGTTTCGTCATGATCTCAAAAGAAGGAAAGACTTTCTGGGCGCAGTTCCCGGATGGACTTTACGATGAAGTCGTTCGCATGTTCTCGGACCGCATCCCGAAAAAGAAGACGACAGACTACGAGCTGATCGACGCGAACTGGACGGCGAATATCCTGTCAAAACTAAAAGAATAAACTGCGCCACATCCTGGAAATAGTGATATATTAAAGGGTGAGGTTAAAAAGGAAATCAATTCGAAATGGGAGATCGATTCAGATGAAGAAACAATCACGCCGCCAGCTCCTGATCGGAGCCGGCGTGGCAGGTGCAGTGATTTTACTGGCAGTAGCTGTTTTTCTATATATCTATTTTGAGAAGCGTGTATACAAGAGTTGTGCTGTAGAAGCCGGAACGCCGGTTGCGGCGTCGGATTTCGTACGCTTTGACAGAGACAAGCATATCGCGGCATTTAAATACGGTACATCTGTATACGATGTACAGGTTCCAGGTGAGTACCCGATCGAGGTGCAGCTCGGAAACCGCGTATATAAGTCGAAACTGACGGTGACGGATACGATCGCACCGCAGGTCGTCGCTTCTCCGAAAAAGACGATGTACAGCATCCCACTTCAGCCGGAGGACTTTATCGTAGAGATCAAGGACCAGACCACCTGCACCGTGGCATTTCAATCCGAACCGGACTTCCGAAAGACCGGAGATCAGGATATCACGTTAGTGATTACGGATATGGGCGGAAACGTGTCGACGATGGTCACACAGGTCAACGTCATCGGCATCTATCCGGAGATCTCTATGGAAGCAGGTTCGCCGAGACCGACGACCTCGGACTTCGCATTTGCCGAAAAAGACGCGGCACTTCTGACGCCGCTTTCCGATATCGATATGAATCTGCCGGGTGACTACATAGTCTCTTTCAGCGTGCAGGGCATCCAGTACGACAGCATCCTGCATCTTCGTGATACGGTTCCGCCGACGGCAGAAGGTATCCACTACGAAGGTTTTGCATGCTATCCGAGAACACCGATGGAACTGCTCGAAGGCCTGACGGACGCGACCGCGGTCGATGCGGAATTCGTCGATGATCCGATGTTCGATCAGCCGGGCGAAAGAGATGTACAGATCCGTCTTGTGGATATGGGCGGAAACGAGCAGATCGTCACTTCGCATATCAACCTGATCGCGGACGAAGAACCGCCGGTCATCGAGGGTACGAAAGATATCAGTGTCATCACGAACCAGGCGATCGCCTATAAGGACCACGTTACCGTAACAGATAACGCGGATCCGAATATCACCTATACAGTAGATAACTCCGCGGTCGATCTGGCCACCGAAGGCGTCTATCCGGTCATCTATACCGCAACGGACGGCGCAGGCAATACGACGACGATCGAGATCAAGGTCACGGTCGTATATCGTCCTTATACCGAGGATGACGTATGGGCGCTTTGCGATGATGTTTTGAAGAATATCCTCAAGGACGGCATGAGCGAAAAAGAGATAGTCGAAGCGATCTTTAACTGGGTCGACTGGACGATCATGTACAAGGGTCATGCGGAAAAAGTCAGCTGGATCCAGGGCGCTTATGACGGCCTGAAGAACCACAGCGGTGACTGCTTCACGATCGCCTGCACCTGCTACGCGCTTTATACACGTGCCGGTATCGAGAACTTCATCATCGAAAGATATCCGGTCACCTACGCACAGCATTTCTGGAATGCCGTAAAGATCGATGGCGTCTGGTATCACTGCGATGCCCTGACCAAGGATGACGGAACACGCTTTTTCATGTGGGATTCGACGAGACTGAAAAACTACTCGGATTCCCACCGCGGATACCACTATTACGATGCGTCGAAGTACGACGTACAGATACCGTAAGCAAAGAGAGGAATGGAATTTGAAGACACTTGGAATCATCGGCGGACTCGGCCCACTGGCGACGGCGTATTTCTACCGCAGGATCGTGGAGATGACACCTGCGCAAATCGACCAGGAGCATATCGAGACACTTATTTATTCCTGTCCTTCGATCCCTGACAGAACTTCGTATCTTCTCGGAAGATCCGACGACAGCCCGATCCCAAAGATGGTCGACGCAGGATCCCGCCTGAAAGAAAGCGGCGCGGAAGTTCTGGCGATCCCCTGTATCACGGCTCATGCATTTCACCAGGAACTGGAAAAAGGCATCGGGATCCCGGTGCTTCACGCGATCCGCGAACTGGGTGACTACTGCAAAAAACACGGCATAGAAAGAATCGGCATCATGGCCACCGACGGCGCGCGTGCGACCCGTATCTACGAGGGCGTGCTCGACGAGTTCGGCATCACCTGTATCTGGCCTTCCGAAGACGGACAGAAGCAGGTCATGAAGATGATCTACGATGACGTCAAAGCAGGAAAGAAAATCGGGGAAAGTGCATTTGCCACGGAAACAGAGAAACTTTTCGCGGACGGAAGCCAGGCGATCGTTTTAGGATGCACCGAGCTTTCGCAGGCGAAAAATACGATGGACCTGGACGACCGATATATCGACATTATTGATGTGCTCGCCGCCGCATGTGTGCGCGAGTGCGCGAAATAAGGAGAAGAAGAATGCATAATCATGTACTTAAGGACCTGAAAAATACCGTCAAGCAGTTTCCGGACAAGCCCGCCTTCTGCGGTGAGAACTCCGTTCTGACGTTCCGCGAACTCGACGAGGCGATCGATCGGATCGGTACATTTGTCCTTCGTTCCGGCATCAAAAGAAGTCCGGTCGTCGTGTATATGGAAAAGTCTCCGGAGGAAGTGGCCGCCTTTTTCGGTATCATCCGGGCCGGCAGCTACTATGTTCCGATCGACGCGGAGATGCCGCAGGTGCGCATTCACCTGATCCTGGAAAACGTAAAGGCTCCGCTTCTGATCTGCGATGATTCGACCGCGGAAAAGGCACTGGAGCTGGGCTTTAGTGGAAAGATCGTGCGTTACAGCAAGATCCCGGCTGAGATCGATGAAGCGGCTCTTCAGGCCGTTTATGATTCGGCGATCGATACGGATCCGCTTTATGTTGTATTTACATCCGGAAGCACCGGCGTGCCGAAGGGCGTGGTCGGCTGCCACCGTGCGGTCAACGACTATATCGACCAGCTGTCGGAAGTGCTGGGATTTTCTTCGGAGACGGTTTTCGGAAACCAGACTCCGCTTTATCTTGATGCCTGCTTTAAGGAACTCTATCCGACACTGCGCTTTGGTGCGACGACGTATTTTGTACCGAAGGCGCTCTTTATGCAGCCGCTGAAACTGGTGCAGTACTTAAACGAGCACCAGATCAACACCGTCTGCTGGGTCGTCTCGGCGCTGACGATCATCTCGAAGTTCAATACATTTAAGACCGAGATCCCGAAGTACTTAAGAACCATCGCATTTGGTTCCGAAGTCTTCCCGCTCAAGCAGTTCCGCATGTGGCGCGAGGCGCTGCCGGAAGCAACGTTTACGAACCTTTATGGTCCGACCGAAGGCACGGGCATGTGCTGCTACTACCGCGTGGACAGAGAATTTGAAGACGGCGAAGCGATCCCGATCGGACGTCCTTTCGATAACACTGACATCATCCTTCTCGACGAGGACAACAAGGAAGTCACGAAGGAAAGCGGCGAGCAGGGCGAGATCTGCATCCGCGGAACTTCCCTTACGCTCGGATATATGAATAATCCGGAAAAGACGGCGGAGGCGTTTACGCTGAATCCGCTTCAGACAGGCTGGCCGGAACTGATCTACAGAACCGGTGATATCGGCCGCTATAACGAGCGCGGCGAGCTGATGTTCGTATCGAGAAAAGACTTCCAGATCAAGCATATGGGTCACCGTATCGAGCTTGGCGAGATCGAGGTCAACGCGCAGATGATCGACGGCATCACGGGCGCAGCCTGCATCTACGACAAGGACAGCGGCAAGATCTGGCTGTTCTACAGCGGGGATAAGGAAGAAGCCGACATGAAGGTCATCCTTAAGGACAGCCTCCCGCGTTATATGGTTCCGAATGTCACGAAGAAACTCGATGCGATCCCGCTGACGAGTAACGGCAAGACCGACCGTGTGACACTCGCAGGCATGATCAGAGCGATGAGATGTTTGAGTTGAAGTACTGCATCCGATACTGGCGCGGAGTCAGGCCCGTCCTTTCACGAAAAACTTTCGTAAAATGACTCTGCGAGCAGAACGCCAGGGAATAGGCGATCTGCGAATAAGTATACTCCGTGCGCGTCAGAAGTGCCCGGGCAATATCGACCTTGCGGCCTGTGAGATAAGACGCGAAAGACATTCCCATTTCTTTCTTAAAAAGCGCAGCGAGATAGTTCGGGTGAAGTCCCACATGCTCCGCCAGTTCCGATAACGCGATATGCGACGTGAAGTGCGTATCGATGTAGTCGAGACACTTCGAGATGTGAAGAGAGCACGCGCTTTTGTTCCTGAAAGCGCGCACCATTTCCACAGCTTTTGTCCAGAATTCACGATTCAGATCCTCGAGCTCCTTGATCGAAGTCGAGAGGTCTGCCCGCTGGATATAAAGGTCACTGGTTGAGTAGACGGTCTCCTGAGGAACGCCGGCTTCGATCACATACCGTGTGGCCAGACCGGTGTTGACGATAAAAAGATAGCGCATATTCCGAAGTGGATCAGAGGAAAGCTTTCCCTGCATGGTTGGGTTTATGATCCGCACGGATTCCTCCACGGCAGCCATATCGCCCTGCATCAGAAGATGAAAGCGCAGGCTCTCTTCCTGATAGGTGGTATGGTGGAATGCATTCTCGCTGTTTTCGTGAAGAAGCTTCAGGATTTCGCTTTGCGGAATCAGGGGTGCCTTCATAGGATGCTCCTTTGGATTTTGATATGAATCTTTAAAATATTGTATACCACTTTTCCCTGAAAAACTATATTCTAAGATTAGCAGGGTCGGCGATGCGACAGTGCATTTGCCGAGGAAATGTAAGGAGAGAGAAGATGGATATACTTTTTGCAGAAGGATCCGAGAAGAAGACCGTCACACTTCCTGAGCAGACGCTGAAGGACCTCGCCGTCGAGGATCTGATCCGCGGTATCGCCATGAACCAGGAAGAGCGCGCGATCCTTAAGGAGATGTGGGCGAAGGTGCCGGTCGATCCGAAGGATATCCGCTTCCGCCAGGAGATCTTCCACGATCTTCAGGTGAATACGAACCTGCGCGATTCTCTTTACGAGTCACTGAGCATGATCAAGACCATGAAAGAATACGCCGGTGCAAAGCATGCCGTGAGCGACAAGGACAATGCGCTCTATACGCTCGTCTCCGATCTTCGCTCGCTGTCGGCGTATGTCAATACTTCCCGTTATCTCTGTGAAAAACTGAGCGATGCCGAGCTTCGCGCGCCGGGACTTCTGCAGCTGCGCGATGAACTGAAGACGATTACCGGAACGAAAGAATTTGAAGAAGCAGGTACCGACATCAACAAGATGCTTGAGGACCTGTCCACCGTGCAGGGTGCGATCATCGGTGTGAACTTCGAGCCGGATCTGACGATCAAGGAGATCTCCGCGATCGAATTCCTTCCGTATCCGACACGCAGCAGATATAAGTTTGCCGAACTTGCGACATTTATCACGAGCCTTGCTTCTGCAGGGCAAAATGCGCAAGGTGCAGGAAGCCGCGCGGCCGTGCAGCGCATGACCGATCCGCTTCTGGTCGCGATCGCGCCGAAACTCGAAAAGCATCTGAAACGGCATTTTGCGGAGATCCAAAGACTCCTTTCGAAATACACCCGTCTGGACAGCCACTTCATCACGGAGATGTACGAAGGTCTGACCTTCTATCTTTCTGCGGCGCGCTACGCCGAGCGGCTTACCGAGAAAGGCTACGAGATCTGTATCCCGAAGATCGACGAGAGCCGGTCCGGCTTTCTGGAAGCGAAAGACTTTTACAATATCCGCATGGCCCTGATCGGCGAGAAAAATGTCGTAAAGAACGACTTTACCTTCTCTCGGGAAGAGCGTCTCTTTATCCTCACGGGCCCGAACCGCGGCGGTAAAACGATCCTCGAGCAGGGACTCGGACTTCTTTCCCTGATGACGTCGCTGGGACTTTTCGTTACGGCGTCTTCCTGCTGTGGTCTTCCGTTTAAGAATATCCTGACGCATTTCCCGATCGATGAGAATCTGACGATCAACTACGGACGACTCGGTGAAGAAGCGATCCGTATCCGCGCCATCGTGCAGGAGGCGGACGAAGATACGCTGGTGCTTTTTAACGAGACCTACTCGACGACATCTGAGACCGACGCACTCTATCTGTCGCAGGACCTTCTGCATATCCTCAAGGACAGAGGATCCGCGGTCATCTTTAATACCCACATCCACGAACTGGCCCGTGGTATCGAGGCGATGGATGCGTGGGAAGGAAAAAGCCGCGTCGTCAGCCTGGTCATGGAGATCAAGGACAACGTCAATACGTTCAAGCTGAAGCGGTCGGCGCCGGACACCAGTTCCTACGCCAGAAATATCGCCATGAAGTACGGCATCACGTACGAACAGATGAAGGAAGCTTCCGCGCCGTCAGAAACTTCTACATAACATTTCATTCTTTTTCCAAAAATGGTATCATATCGGAAGAATAAATCCATGTGAGGTACTAAGAATGGATGAACTGATTGCAATTCTCAAGGAGATCCACCCGGATGTGGACTATATGACAGCAACGAATCTGGTGGATGGAAAGATCCTCGATTCTTTCGATATCATCTCTCTCGTTTCGGAGATCGCCGACAAGTTTGACGTCGTCGTATCTGCGGAGCACATGATCCCGGAGAACTTTAACTCGGCCCAGGCACTTTGGAACCTGATCCAGAAGCTGGAAGACGAGGAGTAAGATCTCTAATCTATGCTTTTTACTTCCTACGAATTTATCGGTTTTGTGATCCTTCTGGTCGCACTTTACTATGTGCTTCCGAAGAAGGCGAAGTGGCCCTTGCTTCTGCTGGGGTCTTACGTTTTCTATTTCTTTGCGGGCTGGAAGTTCCTGTTTTATATCCTCGCGGTGACCATCATCACGTATGTGGCGGGAATTCTGATCTCGAAGAACAAGAAGGCGGCCGATGCCCGTTTCGCCGAGATGAAAGCACTGGACAAGAACGGAAGCGGAAATCCGGAGGAAGTGGGCAAAGACGCCAGAAAGCGTTATAAAGAAGCCCAGAAGGCGAAGCGCCGTCATATCATGGCGTGGGGCATCACGATCGCACTTTTGATCCTCGCGGTCGTCAAATACACGAACTTCACGATCTATAACATCAACGGGATCCTTTCGGCATTTCACGCACCGAAGCGGATCAATTTCCTGACCATCGCACTGCCGATGGGTATTTCTTTTTACACATTCCAGGCGGTCGGCTACGTCATCGACGTGTACCGTGACCGTCACGAAGCGCAGACGAATTTCTTCAAGTACGCGCTCTTCGTATCTTTCTTCCCCCAGCTCGTCCAGGGCCCGATCAGCCGATATGGCGATCTGAGTACAGAGCTTTTCACACCGCATACTTTTAACGGTCGCGTGGTGGAACGGGGCCTTCAGAGAGTGATCTGGGGATATTTCAAAAAGCTCGTTATCGCGGACCGTATCCTGCCCGCCGTCAATACCATGATCGATACACCGGAGAACTATAAAGGTGCCTTCGTTTTCATGGTCATGATGTTCTACGCGCTCGAGCTCTACGCCGATTTTACGGGCGGTATCGACATCACGATCGGTATTGCCGAGATGCTCGGCATCCCGGTCAAGGAGAACTTCGAGCGTCCGTTCTTCAGCAAGAATATCGCCGAGTACTGGAGACGCTGGCATATCACGATGGGTACGTGGTTCACGGACTATATCTTCTATCCGATCTCGGTTTCCGGTCCGATGCTCAAGCTCAGCAAATGGAGCCGTGCGCATCTGGGTGAGAAGGTCGGTAAGCGTGTGCCGGTCTATCTGGCGTCTTTCGTTGTGTGGTTCACCACCGGTATCTGGCACGGCGCAAGCTGGAACTTCATCGTCTGGGGTCTTGGGAACTTCGTCGTCATCATGATCTCCCAGGAACTCGAGCCGCTTTACAGAGCATTTCACAAGAAAGTAAATACCGATGACAGCAAGATCTACACAGTCTTTCAGATCATCCGCACTATCCTCCTGATGAGTGCGCTCCGACTTTTCGACTGCTATCGCGATGTGCCGCTGACCTTTAAGATGTTCGGCACGATGTTTACCACATGGAACTGGGGGACTTTGGGAAATGGCGCGCTGCTGGGTCTGGGTATCGGCAAGGCCGACTACGTCATCCTCGGTATCGGCACGCTTATGCTGATCGGTGTCAGCATGCTGTCCCATTCCGGCTCGCTGCGCGACAAGATGGAAAAGAAACTTCCCTTTGCCGCTCGCTGGGCTGTGTTTACGATTCTGCTTTTAGTGATCGTGGTATTTGGCGCATATGGCCAGGGCTACGACGCGGCGCAGTTCATCTACAACCAGTTCTGATCCGAAGACATTTATACCCACTTTAAGCGGTTTTTGAAGAGCACCTTTTCGGTGCTTTTTCCTTTTGCTTCGGTGATGGTTCCTATCTCATAGCAGTCGTAGAAAGAAGACAGATGTGAGATGACCTTCGCCTTATCTTTTGGAGAAACGACGATCGTCATGCCGACGCCCATGTTAAATGTGCTGAGCATCTCGGCGTCGGAGACATTTCCTTTTTCCTTGATGAAAGAAAATACCGGCAGGATCTTGATCTTCGATCTGTCGATCTGAGCGGTAAGTCCGCCCGGGATCACGCGGCAGAGATTGCCTGCGATACCGCCGCCCGTGATATGGGCCATACCGCGGATCAGGTCCTTGCCGAAAAGGCCTTTCAATGCAGGGTAGTAGGGGGTATGCGGCTTCATGATCTCTTCGATAAATGTATTGCCGTTGATCTTTTCGAGCTTGATCTGCGGCATCTTATCCAGGAGCATGCGCACCAGCGAATAGCCGTTGGTGTGAAGTCCGTTTGAAGCAAGAGAGAGGACCACATCGCCTTCGCGGATCGCAGATCCGTCGATGATGTGCTTTTTCTCCGCGATACCTGCAATGCTCGAAGTCAGGACATATACACCTGCGTCCACGACCGATGGCTGGATGGAGGTCTCGCCCCCGACGAGGGAGCACTCGTTTTCCCGGCAGGCATCGGATACGCCCTTGACCAGTGCGCTGATCGTTGCTTTCTCGGCTTTGCCGCAGACGATCGTATCGAGGACGGCAAGGGGAGTGGCGCCCATGACGGCGATGTCGTTGATGAGGTGGTTGATCATGTCATGGCAGATGGACTCGGTGTAGCCGTACTCCATCGCTAGTTTCTGCTTACTTCCGGGCTCTTCGGACTTTAGAACGAGCACCGGTTCTTTGATCGACGGGAAATGAATATCGTAAAGCGAAGCAAAAGGCCCGAGTCCGTTCAGCACGCGCTTGTCTTTCGTGGCCAGATGCTTTTTCATCTCGGACTTGATGGAGTCGGTATAGGCGATGTCGATACCGGCTTTACTATAGGACAGACCGTCCTGATCCTTCTCGCAGCCCGAGAGTAGTTCGTCGACGGAGACGCCCAGCGTTTTCGCCAGATCCGCAAGCACTTCGATGTTCGGATAGGCTTTTCCGTTCTCCCATTTCGATACGCTTTGAAATGAAACATTCAACTGTTCGGCGAGCTGACCCTGGGTCAGTCCCAGTTCATGACGCTTCTCTGTGATAAACTTTCCAACCTTGATGCTATCGACCATAGTGCTTTACCTCCGTCGCTTTCTGCCTTCAGTATGCAGCAGGAAAAGGATGCCTTGCAATAACATTATTGTTGAAAAAGGGAGATAAATTCAACCAAAAGGCGAATTATCGCTTCATACCTACAACGACCCAGTCTTCCTCTTCGAGGTGATACGGAGCACCGCAGGACGGGCACTGCAGAAGATGCATCGCGTCAAAGCTGGCGGCGCAGGATTTGCAGTTAACGGCGTGAATGGAGAAGCCGAGGTTTTCCTGAGCGGTGAGCTTCTTGACCAGAGTCATGTTGAAGTCTTCTTTCTTCTGCACGATCTTGCCGTTGATCAGGTAGGTGTTGTAAAGGTATACACGAACCAGAAGGACCAGATCATTTCCATTCTGGACGGTAAGATTCAAAAACTTCATCGCGCCTCTGTAGGACACGTCGATGATATTGTCCAGATCCGGGATGTTCGGTTCGCCGCGGTAAATGCTCATGTTGGCGCGGTCTTCGGAGAAGACGATCGCACGGAACAGCGACAGAACTTTACCTTCGAAGAATTCATAGGAGAATTCCGGATCGAAGCGCTTCATGGCGTTGGTCAGAGACTTCTTTGTGAGTGCGGCTGTCTGAGTATCTACTGTGGTGACGGCCTGTGTGGCCATGCGGCCAAACATGAAAAAGGCCAGGAAGATGCTGCAGGTCAGATAGCTGATGACGGCACCTAAGAATCCGCCCAGAAGGGTCGCGCCTGCGCCCATCACGATCGCGATCGTGTGGGAATCGACACTGTTCCACTGCGAGAATGTGGTATATCCACCCAAGCCGAAGGCGATCAGCAGAGCCATCGTGATGACGGTAGGCTTGAGCCAGCTCGTTGTCTTGCTGCTGACCATCTGCGGGAGCATGTAGAAGTTACTGACGCAGGGGAAAAGCTGGGACATCTGAAATCTCGTGCCGCACATCGGGCAGCCGTTTGAAAAGATTTCCAGTGTTGCCTGGTGACCGCAGTTCGGGCAGACATAAGCCGCGTCTTTCAGATCCTGACGGTCCAGAACGTTGGCATAGAAGATGCTGGTTGCTTTTTTATGCTTTTGAAGGATCTTGCTCGAAGCGACCGATGTGTACTGCGAGGAAGATGTGATATCAATAAATGCAAGGTCGGATGTGTAGGGAGGACGCTGTCTGGAAACAGAATGCTTTACGCCCTTCGGATCCGGTGTGTATCGGCGCTGGATCTTGACTCCTTTTTCGGCCAGACGCTTTTCGTGCTGATGCAGGTAGTAGCGCATGTCGAAGGAAGCGCGTGCCGGCTCGGTTCCGTCCTCATAAAAACGTGCCAGATCGGCCATGAATTCATCGCGGATGTGGTCTGCCGGTTTCGGCGTGTGGTTTGCCAGATCCATCCAATTGTTGAAACCCTCTGAAACTCGATCCATAAAAGATGCCATACCCAATACCCTCCTTATCAGGAACTACGTGTTCATTGTAGCACAGGAAGAATCAGGATATTACCATCCAAATGACGGGATAGGCGCAGATTATTCGCTAAGACGGAAAATGCAGAGCGACAGTGCATTTGCCGAAGCAATCAGAGCGGGAATTCCTCGAGATCCTTGGCGATCATGTCGCGTGCTTCATCGGAGATATCGGAAGTCTTTGCACCTTTGACGTGGTCGGCAGGCATGATGTCTACGACTTTGATGCGGACTTTGGTGCTTCTCCACGGATAGTTCTTGCCGATCTTTTCGGTGCCCTGGATCGTCAGTACGACGACGGGAACGTTGGCTTTCTGGGCGATCTTGAAGACGCCGTTATGGAAAGGAAGGAGCTTGCACTTTTTGCTTCGGGTTCCTTCCGGATAAACGAAGATCGAGACCTCATCCGCGATCAGAAGCTTGCTGGCGCGGTCGATGGTCATCATGGCATTTCTCGGGTTCTCACGGTCGATGCTCATGAAGCAGCAGCGGCGGATCATGCGGCCGTAGAACGGGATTTTGAAGTTCGACTCCTTCGAGATGAAGGACGGGTGGAACTTGCGGAGCACGCGCCAGGAGATGAGCGGGTCGAAGTTGGAACGGTGGTTACATACAAAGAGCATTCTTCTGCCTTCAGGGATCTTCTCAAAGCCCTGCAGATCGTACTTTACACGCATGATGCGCATGCCGATTCCGGTCGTGGACTGAAGAAGGAAACGGTAGAACTTGGATTCTTTGTTATATTCCTTCTTGGTGTTGATGAACATGGACGCGGCAAACGTGAAAAGAAAATATAAGATGATGCCGGCGACCTTGACGCCGACGATGCCGAGCAGTACATAAAGCGCGTAAAGCAGATATTTCATAGAGCCCTCCTTCGGGGTGCGTTGATCCTTTTTCGGTTTCCGAAGAAACATTCTATCACAAAAAGCGGTTTTACACATGGGAAAGTGTGCTTACAAAAATGCCTTGTTGTGCTAGAATGCTGATGATTCGAATTATTCTATCTCGGGAGAAGAGCATGCAAAGCGAAGACGCAACAAAGAACGAACAGGTACAAAACGAGAATAAGGGAGAAAAGAAGTCTTCCCGCATCAGAAAGATCGCACTGGTCCTGGCGCTTCTCGTGCTGTCGTTTGCCGTACTCCATATGGTGGATCTGCTTCTTCGTCCGAAGTATATGGGCGAGGTCACCGAGGGCGCGCTTACTGCGGAATACTATAATGCCTATGGTCATCACGATGTGCTCTTTGTCGGCGACTGCGAAGTCTATGAGAATTTCTCGACCGTTCAGCTGTGGCGCGAATATGGTATCAACAGCTTTATCCGTGGCGGCGCACAACAGCTGGTATGGCAGTCTTACTATCTTCTCGAAGATGCCCTTCGCTACGAGACGCCGGATGTCGTCGTGTTCAACGTTCTTTCTCTGATGTATAACGAACCGCAGAACGAGGCGTACAACCGTATGGCACTCGATGGCATGCGATGGAGTCCCACGAAGTGGAAAGCCGTCGAGGCATCGATGTGTGAGGGCGAGAACATGGTCGATTATCTCTTCCCGATCCTTCGCTACCACAGCCGCTGGAACGAGCTTTCCAAGGACGATTTCAAATACTGGCTGAAAAAAGACACCATCTCCTTTAACGGATACTATCTCAGAACCGAGATCATGCCGGCAGGACAGATGCCGCCGGCCCGTCCGCTCGGCGATTACTCTTTCGGAGACAAGGCGATGGAATATCTCGATAAGATGACAGATCTTTGCAAAGAAAAGGGGATACATCTGGTCCTGATCAAGTCTCCGTCTTTGTATCCGCACTGGTACGACGAGTGGGATCAGAACATGGAAAACTATGCAAAAGAGCACGATATCCTCTATATCAACATGCTTTCTATCGCCGAGACAGAGATCGGCATCGACTACAGCCTTGACACGTACGATGCCGGACTTCATATGAACGTGACCGGCGCGGAAAAGTGCGCGTCCTACCTCGGCCGCATCCTCGTAGACACCTACGGCCTTTCTGACCATAGAGATGACCCGAAGATGAGTGATTACTGGGCGGATGTCGGAAAACGGTATGACGAAGCGAAAAATTGCTAACAATTCATGAACTTTACCCGAAGTGCCTTTGCACAAGATAAGACATAGTGTTAAAGTTATTTTAGTCAAAAACAGTCTCAAAAATGGCTGAATCAAATAGAAGTTTGGGTTGATACTATGTTGGGTAATAAAAGCCAATATAAAAAGATACATCGTATATTCTGTGTTTGCCTTGCGTTGCTTGTCGGTTCCGCGGGGCTTTTTTTCAATAAAAGTGCATTTCGAGCGGCAGAAGATGACGACTCTACGACTCTTCTGGACGTGTCTACCGGTTATTCCACCGTGCTTTATGACAACACGAACGGACTTCCGACTTCGGAGGCGAACGCCGTGGCGCAGACTCCGGACGGATTTATCTGGATCGGAAGCTACAGTGGTCTGATCCGCTACGACGGAAGAACTTTCGAACGTATCAGTTCTGCGGATACGGGTATCACGAGCGTAGTCAGTCTCTTCGTAGACAGAGACGAACGGTTGTGGGTCGGCTCGAACGACAGCGGCGTCGGTGTATTTGACAAGGGTGAGTGGACGATCTTCAACAAGGAGAACGGCCTGCAGTCTCTCTCTGTACGTGATATCGCGCAGGATGATTCCGGACGGATCTATCTGGCGACGACCGAAGGTGTGGCTATCGTTGATAAGAATATGGAACTGTCCGTTGTCGAATCGGCAGATATCCGTGAAGCCTATGTCCGCATGATGAAAGTCGGCCCGGACGATGTGATCTACGGTCTGACCATCGAGGGCGAGATCTTCACGATGCGGGACGGACGACTCCTGTCTTTCTATACGCCTGAAAAGCTGAAGGTAAACGAGATCCATACCCTGCTTCCGGATCCGAACAAGCCGGGCAAGATCTACTGCGCGACCAAAGGCTCCGAACTCTACTACGGAGATCCGACGAGCGGATTTGATCAATCTTCGGCCATCAGCATCCAGCCGCTTAGCTATGTAAACTCGATCGATATCGTAAACGAAGAGATCTGGGTATGTACGGATAACGGTATCGGACGAATCAATGAACAGGGCTGTATCCCGCTTCTGAATCTTCCTATGACGACCTCGATCGAGGATCTTCTGATCGATCAGCAGAACAATGTCTGGTTTGCATCCTCGCAGCAGGGAGTCATGAAGATCGTCTCGAACCGGTTCGCGAATATGTTCGAACAATATGCGCTGGGCTCGGAAGTCGTTTATTCTACGTGTCTTTTTGACGGAAAACTTTTTGTCGGTACCAAGACAAACGGCCTTGTCGTCCTCGAGAATCACAAGGTCCTGGAGACGGTTCCGCTCGAGCAGGCTGTCACGGCTTCCGGAAAAGATCTCGGTCAGAGCGATCTGATCACGCTTCTGGGAAGTTCGAAGATCCGCTCGATCGTAAGAGATAACGAAGGAAATCTGTGGATCTCTTCTTTCGGCACCTGCCCGCTGATCCGCTTTGACGGCAAAAAAGCGACAGTCTTTACGTCGGAAGACGGACTGCCTTCTGACCGCGTCCGTACGATTCTCGACTGTGACGGATATCTGGCTGTGGCCTGCACCGGCGGTGTGGCGATCCTGGAAAACGATAAGGTGACTTCCGTTGTCGGTGAAGAGGCCGGTATCAGCAATACCGAGATCCTGACAGTAGCAAAGGCAAAGGATGGCTCGCTTCTGATCGGAACGGACGGCGACGGTATCTATATCGCGAAAAACGGCAAGACCGAGCATATCAGCACGGACAGCGGTCTGATGTCGGATGTCGTTTTGCGCATCAAGAAAGACCGGACACGTGACCTGTTCTGGATCGTGACCAGTAACTCGATCGCCAGCATGAACGGCGATGGAAGTGAGCTTACGAACTATAAGGAATTCCCGTATTCGAACAACTTCGATCTGTATCAGAGCGCAGAAGATGAGATGTGGATCTTGAGCAGCAACGGTCTTTACATGATCCCGACCGAGGAGATGTTGAAAAACAAAGCGCCGAATCCGAGATACTATGGAAGAGAAAACGGTCTGACGTGTTTTCCGACTTCGAATTCCTACAGTGAACTGTCTGAAGACGGAAACCTTTATATCAGCTGTACTACAGGCGTTGTCATGACCAATCTCGATAAGGATTACGATGTGGACGAAGAGGTCCAGATGATGATCCCGTACATCGATGCAGACGGCGAACGCGTATATCCGAATGCGGACGGTGTGTTTGACATCAAGCATCATGTAAAGAAAGTAACTGTCTACGCATACTGCTTTAACTATTCCCTGATCAACCCGACAGTGTCCTACTGTCTGGAAACTGTGGATCGTGAACCGATCCAGGTCAGCCGCAGTAATCTCGATCCGATCACCTATACGAATCTTTCCGGAGGAAAGTATGTCTTCCGCCTGCAGATCATAGGCGCGGACGGCGAGGTCAGACAGGAGCTTGCGGTCACACTGGTCAAGCACGAGGCGTTCTGGGAAGCAACCTGGTTCAGAGTGCTGTCCATTATCGGACTGATCGCGGCAGTACTGATCGTTTCGATCATCATCGGTAAAAAGAACCTGGAAAAGCTCCAAAAGAAAGAGCACGAACAGAGAATCTTGATTCGCGAGATCGTCGAAGCATTTGCGAAAGTAATCGATATGAAGGACCGCTATACAAATGGTCACTCGACCCGTGTGGCGGAATATACGGCGATGCTGACAAGAGAACTCGGTTACGACGAGGAGACGGTGGAGAAGTACTATAACATCGCCCTCCTCCACGATATCGGTAAGATCGGTATCTCGATGGAGACGCTGAACAAGCCCGGCCGTCTGACTGACGAAGAGTTTAAAGAGATCAAGTCCCACTCCGGTAAAGGTTATGTTGTTCTTAAGGACATCAGCATCATGCCGGAACTGGCGATCGGTGCACGTGACCACCACGAGCGTCCGGACGGACATGGTTACCCGAAGGGCTTAAAGGGCGAAGAGATCCCGAGAGTCGCGCAGATCATAGCCGTTGCCGATACTTTCGACGCGATGTATTCGGATCGTCCGTATCGTAAACGCATGAACTTCGATAAGGCGATCTCCATTATCCGCGAAGTTTCCGGAACCCAGCTCACCGAAGACGTAGTCGAGGCATTCCTCCGACTGGTCGACAAGGGTGAATTCCGTCATCCGGATGATGTCGGCGGCGGTTCGACCGAAGATATCACGAATATCCATAAGGCTGCGGAGCAGGCAGCGGCGAAAGAGGCGGCGGTCGAAGCAGCAGAAAAGATCAAGGCCGAAGAAGCGGCGAAAAAGGAGTCGCAGGAATCCTCTGAAGACTCTGCGCCGAAGGAGACTTCAGCTGAGACTGAAGCCCCGAAGGATCCGCCGAAAGAGGAAAAAGGCGAAGAAAGCTGACGTGACCGAAAAAAGATTGTGACAGTTTACTGATTGAAAGTCGTTTTCAAGAATGCGACAATGAATGAAGAAATCCCCCGGCGAGTGATGTTTGACCGTGTTGGGAAGATAAAAGGAGAAAAATAGAAATGAAAAAGATCTGTTCGATAGTTTTAGCTGTAGTGATGGCTTCCGCCATGGCGGCCTGCTCGGATGCAAAGACGATTTCTTCGTCCGGTACTTCCGGAGCTTCTGGCGGCACGACCACTACGGCAGCACAGAGCCAGGATGGCGGAAACGGAGAATCTTCTGCAGACGGAAATGGTCAGGTAGATCTTACGATCGATACTACAGGCAACTTCGTATTTGCTTATGAAGGCGTAGACATTCTTCTGGGCGCGGATCCGGATGCGGTCCTCGAAGGCCTTGGCGATCCCAAGTCTTATCTGGAAGTTCCGTCCTGTGCACATGACGGCACGGATCACGTTTACACCTACACGAACATGGTACTGACTGTATACATTCCGACCGGAAGTGATAAGGGTTACATCTCTGATGTTCTGGTAACATCGGATCTGGTTTCGACACCGGAAGGACTCGAGATCGGCATGAGCGCGGATGACGCACGTGAAAAGTACGGCGATCCGGACAAGGATGATGATGTTTCCTTCGTTTATACCAGAGGTACCTCGCAGCTTCTGATCACACTTAGCGCGGGTTCGATCATCTCGATCGAGTACATGATCCCGTAAGACAGAAATAAAAAACATAAACGAGATGACTTGCATAACGACGTAAAGGGGTGAACACGTATGTTACCGAGTATTCAGTGGTTGGACCAAAAACTTCAGCAGATGGACGCATGCCAGGATGAAGCATCTTCCTGTGAGATCTTCGACAAGATCGTCAACGATATCCGGGCATACAGTGAAGAGGACTGGAACAGTCTTGCCAGAGTCTCGGAAGAGCAGGATCCCAAGTGGAACCTTCTTCTGATCCCTTGTCTTCAGAAAGTGATCTGCCAGGAAGCGTTCCTGCAGCTGTCGGTGCTTTCCCAGTCCGAGTTCCCGGATGTACGCAAGAAAGCCGCGGACGCCATCGTCGGATATGCCGGTTTTGCAAATGGAAAATACCGCCACTACAAGGGCAATGCCTATGAAGTCATCGGTGTCGGCCGCAGCACGGAGAATAAAGACTGGATGGTCGTGTACCGTGCCCTCGAAGAGCCGTACTGCATCTGGGTACGCCCGGCTTCCATGTGGCTGGAGATCGTAAGAGACGGTGTACACCGCTTCGAGCCGATCGACGAATAAGAACGAAAACCTTAGGGGGAAGTGCATTTGGCGCATTATTATGAAGAAAACCCACAGGGAGAATCGGACCGTCGCGTCGTACAGGCGCGTATGAATGGGATCGACTTTTTCTTCCAGACCGACTCGGAAGTATTCTCCAAGAAATTTCTGGATTTCGGATCAAGGGTGCTTCTTGAGACCGCGATCGAGGATCTGAAGGAGACGAACCGCAAAAAGGGCCGCCTTCTGGATCTTGGCTGTGGATATGGTCCCATCGGAATCATCATGAAACGTGTTTTTCCCTCCATGGAAGTGACCATGGTGGATATCAACCTGCGTGCGCTGGATCTGGCTCGGGAAAATGCCGTGACAAACGGCGTAAAGTGCGTCGAAGTATTTCAATCGGACGGATGTGCCAGTGTCGAGGGCCTTTACGATTTCGTCCTGACCAATCCGCCGGTACGCGCCGGCAAGCAGACCGTCTTTTCTTTCTACGACGGTGCCTATGAACATATGGCAGAGGGCGGACGTCTCTATGTCGTACTTCAGAAGAAGCAGGGCGCCCCGTCTTCCGAAAAATACCTGATGGAAAAATTCGGCAACTGCGAAGTGATCGCAAAAGAGTCCGGCTACTGGATCATGCTGAGTGTGAAGTAAAGATTTTTCGGGCATTTTTCCTGCTTGCTTTCTAAGGAATCTTGATTTGCTTTTCTTCTTCGCGTGGCGTACAATGAAGTCTCGATTAATTATAGAGGTGAATTGATATGGGTTCTTGTGATTCTTGCAAGTCAAAAGACTCTTGTCCGACCGCTTCTGCGGGCGGTTCCTGCGGTTCTTCTGAGCCGGAGTCTCTTATTGCACCACTTCATGCAAAATCTAGTGTAAAAAAAGTAATCGGTGTCTGCAGCGGTAAGGGCGGCGTTGGTAAGTCTTTCGTCACCAGTGTTCTGGCTTCCAGACTGGCTCGTGACGGCTATCGTGTCGCGATCCTTGACGCAGATGTCACCGGACCGTCCATCCCGAAGGCATTTGGTCTGAAGGGCCAGCTTAAGGGCGATGAGAACGGTATTCTCCCGATGATCTCTCATTCGGGCATCCAGATCGTATCTGTCAATCTGGTCATGGAGAACGAGGAAGCGCCTGTCGTATGGCGTGGTCCGGTCATCTCCGGTGTCGTAAAGCAGTTCTGGTCTGACGTGATCTGGGACAACATCGATGTTATGCTCATCGATATGCCGCCGGGAACAGGTGATGTTCCGCTGACTGTATTCCAGTCGATCCCGCTCGATGGTATCTTCCTGGTATCCACTCCGCAGGATCTGGTTTCCATGATCGTAAACAAGGCCAGAAACATGGCTCTGCTGATGCAGGTCAAGGTCTTGGGCTTTGTAGAAAATATGAGTTATACCGTCTGCAAGCACTGCGGCGAGAAGACTCCGCTGTTCGGTGAAGAGGGCAAAGTGCAGAAGGCTGCCGTCGAGATGGGCGTGCCGCTTCTGGATAAGCTCCCGCTGGATCCGGATATCACCGCTCTTGTTGACGAAGGTCATATCGAGAAAGTTCCGTCCGATATCCTTTCCGGTACGGTGGAATTTGTCGAGAAGATGATCGAAGGCAAATAATCGAAAGATGAATCTGTTTTCTAAGCATATTCAAATGCACTGTAAGCGCTTGGCATGCCTGATCCTTGCGATCAGTATGTCAGGCCTTTTTTGCGCCTGCGGGAAAAAAGAGAAGAAGGCGAATACGGATCTGGGGGACTACCACAAGTATCTGGGTGACTATTACTATGACTGCTCGATCAGTGCGATGGTATATGAGATCCCGGAAGGGGAAGAAGAACCCGGTATCTTATATCGTCAGGTGCTCGATCTCGACGCGCTTACGAAATCCTGCCCCATCCCGGTATGCTTCTTTTTCTATTCCAGTATGCAGGCGGATGTCTACGGTATCTTTGCGACGATGGAAGAACTGGCCGAGCAGTATCACGATAAAGTCCTGATCGTAGCGATCGACGCGATCTCGGAACGCGATCTGGCCGCGGCCTATAAGATCGAAGCGGTTCCGGATGCGATCGTGATCCGGGATAACCTGCAGCTTGGACGTTTTGACGGTGCCAGCCGGGAAGACTGGTCCGCACAGGATCTGGCAGGCTGGGTCATCACGATGGTGAAGGGATAACCGTTTTTCGGAATCTGGTATAATAGAAACGAAATTGAAGGAAAAGGCGGAAAAAGAATATGCAGTATGAATACGCAAATGGAATCGGACAAGACAGCCATCGTTTTATGCAGCCTTGTGAGGCACAGCTTAAAAGTGCAGACAAGTGGCCGAAGAAACTGATACTCGCCGGCGTAGTATTTCCGGACGAGACACCTCTGGTCGCAAACAGTGACGGAGACGTCGTACTCCATGCTCTGACCAATGCCATCTCCGGCATTACGGGAATCAATGTCCTGGGTCCGATCGCGGATCAGATGTGCCGTGAAGGGATCACGGACAGTTCTGCATATCTTGCCAAATCACTCTCTTTTGCCAAGGATCAGGGCTGGGAGATGACACATGTTTCTTTCAGCATCGAAGCGATGCGCCCGAAGTTTACGCCCATGATCGGACCGATGAAGCAAAAGCTCGGTGAACTCCTGCAGCTCGATCCGCAGCGTATCGGAATCACAGCCACATCCGGTGAACAGCTGACGCGTTTCGGCGAAGGCGAAGGCATCATGGTCATCTGCAGTGTGACCATGCGTCGTCCGGAGTGACCGATCTTTTAAGAGACAATCACGTATTCTGATTTAATATGAATTCAGCGATCGCCACATCTTCGGGTGTGGTGATTTTTATGTTGTTATAAGAGCAGGGGATCAGGCGGACCGGGATACCCAGCGCCTCGGCCAGTGCGGTGTCGTCTGTTGCGACGATGCCGGATTCTTCTGCTTTTTTACATACCTTTGTCAGGACCTCGTACTGGAAGACCTGCGGAGTCTGTACTTCGTAAAGAAGTGAACGGTCCAAAGTCTTATCCACGAGTGCGTCGGAGCGCGAGACGTTTTTGTTGTTCTCCTCGGCCTTGGCGCACTTGATGGTGTTCTTGCATGGTGTCGCTGCCACGCATACCTCATACTTCATGCCGCCGACTACGCAGTTACGGATGGTCTCGTAGTCAACCAGGCAGCGTGCGCCGTCGTGAATGAATACGATATCCTTTTCTTTCGGCGGTAAAGCCAACGTGGAAAGTGCCTTGACGCCGCAGGCTACAGATTCCTGGCGGCTGTCTCCGCCCAAAACGACCTTCTCGACGAACGAGATCTCATAGCGGGAACAAAGTTCTTCCACGCGGGAGATGTTATCTTCACTTGTAACGACGATCGCGTGCAGGTTCAAAAGAGAACGAGAGGCGAAGTCGGAAAATGCCAGAAGGGTTCTGGCCAGAACAGGAACTCCGGCGATCTCAAGAAACTGCTTGCTGTCCGAAAGGCCCATGCGGGAGCCGGTCCCGGCAGCCGGGATGATGATATAAAGTTCTTTTCGCATGGAATCCAGAGGCGGTACGGGGATAGATACAGATTGCATATACGTCACTCCTTTTCTGTCGTGTGCTTATGAGAAAAGCACGTCTATCGCTTCAGATATTTTATCTACGTAGATGTATTCGATCTTCAGTGCCAGGCGCTCGGCAGCGCTCTTGCTTGCGCCGGGAAGAACGCACGCGCTAAATCCAAGCCGTGCGGCATCGGAGATGCGCTTTTCCAGATCACTGACCGGACGAAGCTCACCGGTCAGACCGACTTCTCCTAAAACCAGCGTGTTTTCACGCAGCGGCTTTCCGGAAACGGAAGAGAAGACAGCGCAGAGGATCGCCAGGTCACAGGCGGTCTCATCGATACGCATACCGCCGACGACATTGATATACGCATCCATATTCGCGATACCCACTTTGCACTGGCTTTCCAGTACGGCGAGCAGCATGGAAACACGGTTTCTGTCCAAACCGGTCGTCATGCGCTGCGGATTCGAGTATGCGGTAGGAGACATCAGGGCCTGGATCTCCAGAAGGATCGCACGGGTACCTTCCACAACGGATGTGATCACCGAGCCCGGTGCCATATGAGGACGTCCGGAAAGAAGAAGGGCCGATGCATTTTCCACACCGATCAGACCTTTCTGGGTCATCTCGAAAAAGGCCATCTCGCCTGTTGCGCCGAAACGGTTCTTGGTCGCACGCAGCATACGAAGCGAAGAGGAACCGTCACCTTCGAAATACAGCACGGTATCGACCATGTGCTCGATGATGCGCGGGCCGGCGATGGCGCCGTCCTTGGTTACGTGTCCGACCAGAACGATGGGCACGTTCAGGGATTTACAAAGCCGGAGCAGACCGGCAGTGACTTCACGCGTCTGGGATACGGATCCCGGTGCGGAAGAGATCTCTTCACTATAGAGTGTCTGGATCGAGTCGATGATGCAAAGTCCCGGCTTGTGTTCGGAGATCAGGTCCGAGATGTGCTCGAAAGATGTCTGGGAACAAAGGGAGATGGAATCACGCTTAACGCCCAGACGGTCCGCACGCATGCGAATCTGGGATTTGGATTCCTCGCCGGAAACATAGAGGATCTCGGAGTCGATCTTGGCGCTTCCGGATACCTGCATCAGAAGGGTGGACTTACCGATTCCCGGGTCACCGCCGACAAGTGTCATGGAGCCTTCGACAAAACCGCCGCCGAGGATACGGTCGAGTTCCGGGATACCGGAAGAAAAGCGCGGTTCGGTCTCGCGGGAGACTTCGGAGAGCTTCGAAGTGCCGCGTTCGGCGATCCAGCCGGCACGAAGAGCCGGACGGGCATCCGCAGGGGCAGAGGCAGTTTCCGTGACTTCATCGAATGTGTTGAACTCCTTACAAGACGGGCAGCGTCCCATCCATCCGGAAACTTCGTAACCGCAGTTGCGGCACACAAATTGCGTCTTTTTCTTCGCCATGCGTCTACCTCCTCAAAAGCACGCCCATCGGATGTTCGTGCTCGTTGCCATATCTAATCATACCATCTTGGTATTTCTTTTTTAAGAGAAATTGAGTAAAATACTAAAGATTGAAGAGAAGGGAAGAAAGAACGGAAATGGATAGATCCTGGGTAGAGCATTATGATGAAGGAATGCCTAAAGAACGCGCATGTCCGGATTGCACTATCTACGAGATGCTGGTAAAAAGCGCAGAGGTATTTCCCAAGCGCACGGCGATCTCTTTTGAAGGAACCCACATTCTTTTTAGCGAACTTCTTTACGAGGTAGATGTCCTGGCGGCATCCTTTTCCGATTGCAATATAGGCGTCGGCACAGTCGTGACGATCTGCCTTCCGAATATTCCCCAGGCGGTCATCGCCATCTATGCGCTCAATAAGATCGGTGCGATCGCGAATATGGTCCATCCGAAGACTCCGGCTGAAGAACTCAAACACTGCATGAAGCAGGCCGGAAGCGAGTGCCTTATGATTCTCGATGCGTTCCTGCCTTCGAGAAGAGAAGCCATCGAGTCGATCGAGCCGGGACTGGTGATCGTCTGCAAGATCGGAGACTATCTCTCCGGCATAAAATCCGCGGCATTCTATTTCTCGAAAGGCCGCAAGATACCGAAGATCCCGCGTGGACCACTTTACATGTATTACGACAACCTGATCCGTCACGGAGATCATCTGAGAACCGGCGTGCTGGAAGATGACTATGACTGGGACAGCCCTTTTGACGACCAAAAACCGGAAAAAGAACAGACTCCATACGTCCGTCCGATCGGACCGGACGATCCGGCGATCTACCTGCACAGCGGCGGAACGACCGGATCTCCGAAGGTTGCGATCATCACGTCTACGAACATGAATCTGCCTGCAGTCCTTGGACCGCAGATCGTTCAGGCACCGGATCCGTTTGCCAATCCGGAGAATTTCCCGAAGCTGGCGATGGTGGCGATCCTGCCGCTTTTCCACGGATTCGGCATCTGTATGTGCATGCACTGCATGATCTGCAACGCCATCACCATGATCCTCGTTCCGCAGTTTAAGCCGGACGAGCTTGCAAGGATCATCAAGAAAGAAAAACCCCAGCTGATCGCAGCCGTGCCGACGCTTTATGAAGGCATGCTCAAGAGCGAGAAACTGAAGAATATGAAACTGGATTTCCTGCGCGCCTGCTTCAGCGGCGGAGACACACTTCCGATGGATCTGAAGAAGCGCTTCGAGGAATTTGTCCACGCAAGAGGTGCGAATATCTCTCTTCGTGAGGGATATGGCCTCACGGAAACGCTGACAGTATGCGCAGTTAACCCGGCAGAGGAGTGCCGCGCCGGTTCGGTAGGACTTCCGCTTCCGAGTATCGATATGATGATTACCCGTCCGGGAACCGATGAGGAGATGCCCATCGGCGAAAAGGGGGAGATCTGCATCAGCGGTCCGACTGTGATGTACGGTTATCTCCACGATCAGGAGGCGACCGATAAGGCGATCCATGTCCATGCGGACGGAAAGCGATGGATCCACAGCGGCGACCTCGGTCACCGTGACGAAGACGGATTCTTCTATTTCGACCAGCGTATCAAGCGAATCATCAAGGTCTCAGGTGTGCCGGTATTCCCGACGGAGATCGAGAGGATCATGATGGAAAACGAGGACGTGGAGATCGCGTGTGCCGTGGCCAAGTCCCACCCTTACCGCATCCATGTCGTAAAGGCGTACGTGGTATTAAAGAATCCGGATGCATCTTTGGAAGTCCAGCAGAAAGTGGAAGAGACGATTCGCGAGAACTGCAAGGCGAAGCTGATTCCCTATGCCTGCCCGGTCGAGTATGTTTTCCGAAGAGAACTGCCTCGGACCAAGATCGGTAAAGTAGATTTTTGTGCACTCCAGGAAGAAACGGACAGACAAGAAAAGGAAGAAGGAGCGGTCGATGCGTAAACAACACATCTTCCATGTGATGCGAAATGAGTGGATCCGCACCCTGAAAACACCGGTGCAGGTCGTCATGATGCTCATCGTTCCTTTTCTGGCGATCATGTTCACCATCTGGGGTTTGTGTTATGTCACGGCTAATGCCGCGAAGTATAAGGCCGAAGTGGTCTGCCGAAACGAAGAAGAATTGCAGGCGGCCAAAGATCTCACAGATGCATATCCCGATATTTCTCCCGTCTTAGGCGGAAACTTTGAAGAACGCATCTCACAGGGCAAGATCGATGCGGCGGTCGTCATCCTCGATGACCATCTCGAGATCGTGTATGACTCCACGATTATTACATCTTCGCAAGCGATCAAGGACTGTTCGGATCTGTCGTTTGAGCTGGTCTTCCGGCTGGAAGGCAAGCAGCTTTATGACGACATGAAGGAATTCATGCCGGAAAAACAGATCATCGACCTCAGCAGTGACGAAGATAAACTCGACCACAATATCCAGCAGTTCGGCGGCGTGATCGGCATGCTGATCTTCCTTCTGATGTCGAGTAATGCCATGTCTCTTTCGAGCCGTTCCATCACCGGTGAAAAGGAACGAAAGACTTTCGATACACTGGTTCTTTGTCCGACCCGTCTTTCTGATATCCTGATGGGAAAAACACTGGTGATCATGAGCCAGATCCTGCTTTCCGGACTGGTGGCCGTGGGATCGGCGATCCTGGCGGAGAATATCTGGAACCAGAAGGCGTGGAGTACAGTGGTAAAGGTTACCAAGGGAAATCTTTCCTGGCTTTTGGCGGTATTGATCTTGATCGTAACGGTCATGATGGTCATGACGGCGATCTATACGCTCATCGCTTCGGCATTTGCCGAGGCAAAAAAATCATCGTTGTTCTCCTCCGCCGGCATGGCGGTCATTTCATTTGCCGCAGTCGTACCGACATTTGTAGACGCCAAGTGGACATCGTATGTTCCGGTGATCAACTGGACACCGATGATCCTGTCTATCTGTAAGAACAAAACGGATTTTGTTCCGCTTCTGATAAGCTTTTGTATTGGATTGATCATGTTTTTGCTGAGCATCGCGTTTTCATCCGCGCTATGGGAAAGGAATGCCGAATGATTACTATCGAACATCTGAAGAAAACATTTAAGAAGAATAAAGTCGAGGCTGTCAAGGATGTCTCTTTGGAAGTCAACAACGGAGAGATCTTCGCTCTTTTGGGACCGAACGGCGCCGGCAAGACCACGACGATGCGTATGCTGTCTTCGCTTTTGATCCCGACCGACGGCAAGATCTTCTATGACAGTGTCCCTCTGGAGCAGGATACGGTTTCGATCCGCAAGAGAATCGCGTTTCTGACAAACGAGATCCGCCTGGACGGACAGTTTACGCCGGATGAACTGGCGGATTACTATGGCCGTCTTTATGAGATGAAGCCGGAAGACATCAAGAAGAATAAGAAAGAACTCTTCGACTACTTCGGCATCACGGAGTTTTCCAACCGCCGTTACGAGACGTTCTCGACCGGCATGAAGCAGAAGACATCGATCGCGATCTGTCTTTTGCATGATCCGGATACGATCATCTTCGATGAGCCGACAAATGGACTGGATATCCTGACGCAGCGTCTGATCGAGCAGTATATTCTCAAACTGCGTGAAGAAGGCAAGTGCATCATTATCTCGACGCACATTCTGGATCTGGTCGGACGCCTGGCGGACAGGGTCGGTGTCATCGTAGACGGAAAAAGCGTGTACTGCGGCAAAGTAGAAGATATGGCTTCTTCCCAGGGCGTAGAGACGATCGATGAAGCATTCATCAAGCTCTATGAAGAAAACCATGAGGAAAGCGCGATCGTAAAGAAGTAAGAAAAAAGGACGAAAGGAAAGAGCAACGTGAAAGGTACCGGACTGATCTTTGGACATGAGATGAAGAAGATACTCAAAGAGAAGAGTATCCTCTTCGGCTTTATCGTGCTTCCGATCCTGGCACTTCTTTTTACTGTCATGCTGTCTATGGCCAAACCGGCTTCGGATTCGGTCAGTTCCTATAACATGTACTTTTTCGGCGTCAGCGTGGATTCGATCAGTATTGCGCAGATGAACGAAAAAGATATCTACATCGTAAGCATTGATGAAAACCCGGAAGATTTCATGAAGTCGGAAAATTTCCACGACGAAGATGTACTGGTGGACTATTCCGATCCTATGGATGTAAAGATCTACTATCACGAAAGTAACGACATCTCAAATTATCTCAAGTCCAGCGCCGATTCATTTGTAAGAGAAACATACTCCGAGATCTATAAGGGTTTCTATCCGAAGATTTCTTTCCGAAATGTCATCACAAGAGATATCCGGCCGAAGGAGGAGGTCAACCGCGTCATCGCGATGCTTCTTCCGTATATGCTGATCCTGCCGCTTACCGCGAATATCGCAAACTTCGCGGGCGATACCATCGCGGGCGACAAGGAGAGAGGCACGTTCTATCAGGCGCTTCTTACGCCTGTACCGCCGCTGTCTCTGATCATGGGAAAGATCTTTGCCGTATCCCTGATCAGTCTGGCCAGCAGTGCGATCTATATTTCCTGTGATGTGCTGGGAAGCCGGATATGTGAAGCGCTTAATGTACAGGATGCGTTCGGATTTGCCGGCGTGCATGTGCCGCCGCACCAGTTCCTGCTGATCCTGCTTTATGCGATCCTGCTTTGCTATCTCTTCTCGAACCTGGGCGTTCTGATCTCTCTTTTCTGCAAGGATACGAGCCATGCCCAGATCGCACAGATCCCCGTAACACTTCTTTGCACCATGGCGGCGATGCTTTCGATGTTCCGCTTCGGTGTATCTCCGAGCGTGCATTATCTGATCCCGGTCTATAACGTATGCATAATCTTCCAGGACATCTTAAATGCCCGCGTCAAGACCACAAATATGCTTCTGGTCGCGGTTTCTTTTATCGTACTTTCCGTGGCTGTCCTGATCGTTACACTCCTTTCTTACAAGAGTGAAAAGGTAAGAGGCTGATCCCCAAAGGTAAAGAAAAGTTAAAACATGACTAGGATGTAATGACAACCCCTCTGGAATGTGATTAAATGCATTTGAAAAGGAGGTTGACCCGTCATGAAAAAATCAATCAACAATGTGCTGCGCGCAATGGGCTGCTTTGTCCTTTCGACAGCAATTGTCCTTAGCTGTGCATGCTCTGCTAAAGAGACAGAAGAAAGTAAAAAGAAGAAAAAGAACAAGAAACCAAAGGAAACAACTGAAGAAACTCAGGAAACAGATGATACCGGTGATACAACAGAAGATACCACTGCTCAGCCTGATCCGACCGATCCGACAGATCCGCCGACGGCAGATATTCCGGACGAGAGTGATCCGAACGAAAAGGCAAAGCTTCAGGCTCTCGATGAGAAGATCCTGATGAATTCGTTCCCGGACATCATCGATATGGAGTTTACTTTCGATAATCCGGAAGTATATGGTCTGGAGTGGCCGGAAGTCGGTCTGGACCCGTGGACGGAAGATGATTCCGAATCCCGCGAATTTATCGCAGAAGTATTAAGCGATCTCGATGATATCGACTTTGAACTGCTCTGCCTGGAAGACCGTGTACTCTATGAGACCATCAAGTACGATTACGAGATGGCCAAGAGCATGGAAGATGATAACTATTACACAAGTTCCATCAACTCCCTGACAGGAATCAACGCAGAACTTCCTACACTCTTTGCCACACTGGCTATCGAGGATGTAGAGTCTGCAGAGCGTTACATCGTCATGATCAACGATGTATATCCTTTCTTGGAATCTCTGGTCGAGTATGAAATGAAGAAGGCAGAGGCCGGTAATGCTCTTCCGGACCGTTTCCTCGAGAATATCGTGGATTCCTGCAAGGCTGTTTATGAGAATCACGATGGCAACTACATGTATACAAGTTTCGAAGAGAAGATCAACAATCTCGATTGCGATGACGCAACCAAAGCAGATCTGATCGCAAGAAACAAGGAAGCTCTGGATAACTCTTTCTTCCCGGCATACGAGATGTTGGGTGAAAAGATGGCAAGTCTTTACGGAACCGCAACAACGAACGGTAATCTCTGTGAGATGGAAGGCGGTAAAGAATTCTACGAGCGCTATTTCCAGTATCGTTCCGGTACATCCCTGACTGTTGACGAAGCAATCGAAATTCTCGAGAACAAGATCGATGAGGGCATCGCTTATCTCATGATGCCGAACCTTTCCCAGGATCAGATGAAAAAGATCCAGAACGACGACATCGAGCCTTATACGACCGGTTCTTTCGAGAGTGATATCGCTTTCTGTCAGGAAGCGATCAAGGATGATTTCCCGACGCTTCCGCAGCATGAATACGTCACATATCACGTTCCGCAGGAACTCGCTGAGAACTTCTCTCCTGCAGCTTACATGACAACACAGCTGGATAATCTGAATCGCAACCTCCTTATGCTGAACGATTACAGCGACGGTCTGGGCGACCTGCTGACCACTGTTGCACACGAAGCTTATCCGGGACATCTGTTCGAGGCTGTTTATCACATCGGATATCTGGATAACTTCTATCAGAAGACAAACGGAACGACCGCTTATAAAGAGGGCTGGTCCACATACTGTGAAGATTACATCATGGTTCTGACCGACTACGATTACGATATCTACAAGTACAACAAGGTCAACTCGGATATCATCAACTACTATCTGTTTGCCCGTGCGGACATCGGTGTTCACTACGAGGGCTGGAGCTTCGATGATCTGGTAAGCTATCTGTCCACTTATTTCGGAAAGAGCGTTGCCAGCCAGATCGCTGATTTCTACTACGATCTGATCATCGAGATCCCGTGCTACGTTACACCGTACTGCTTCGGTAACATGAACTGCACACAGATCATCCAGGACGCAGTTGCTGTTTACGGTAACGATTACTCCATGAAGGAGATCCACGCCGCTTACCTCGATATGGGTCCGAGCAGCTTCGACATCCTGGCAAAGTATATGCCTCTTTATGTTGAAAAGCAGCACTGATTGCTGACAAGAAGGTCCTGCGGTTTACTCCGCGGGACCTTTGTCTTCTTGACAGGTTAGCAATTGCTAACTATACTTTCTTATAGAAATGCACTATCGCGAGAAAGTGAGAGAAGAAGATGAACTGGATTTTGGAAAACTTAGGTACGATCGTTATATCGGCGGTGCTCCTGCTGATCGTTGCTTTGGTCGTGTTCACCATGATCCGGAACAAAAAACGAGGAAAATCGACCTGCGGCTGTGGATGTGCAAACTGTGCCGCGAAAGATATGTGTCACAAGAAATGAAGAAAGCTTCGGTCATCCCGAAGCTTTCTTTTTAAGTGCGCCCGCCCCTGTCCCGTGATATAATGGGTGGCATGAAAAAGGGAAAAGAAACGAAATTATCTTATGAGATCGCAAAAGTGATGCTGCTTCTTTCTGCAAGCGGCATGCTCTTTATGCCTTTGAGCGCTTGCTCGAAAGATGAGTCCATCGCAACCCCGCCGCTGGCAGACGATGGCGGCAAATATCCGGGAGAACGAAGCAGCGTAAACTGGGACGATGTCGTCGCGCCGACATATGTGGCGCAGACGCCGGAGTCTATGGAACTTCACGATTTTGATCTCAGCTATTTTGTCGGCATCAGTGATATACTCAACGCATACTATGTGTACGATGATCCGACCCAGTTTTATACGAACTGGCCGTCCGAGGGCCTGTATTACCCGACAGAAGCCGATTACACCATCGCTTCCGACAGTTACCGTGACTGTATCGAGTACCTCAAAGGGTTTGACCGTACCCAGTTAACCGATGAAGATCTCCGTCTTCTCGATGACATGATCTTTGACTTTTCGTGCCGCGAGGAAGTGTACAAATACTACTATTACCTGCCGCAGTTTTTCCCCAGAGGCGGCATACAGGTGACCTATCCGCTTCTGACGTCTCTGATCCAGTTTACGAGCAAGTCGGATGTCGAAAGGTATTTTCTGATCCTGGAAGACTATGGTGACTACTTTGCGAAAGCTGTCGAGACTGAAAAGAGCAGAAGCGCCATGGGCATCGGATGGGGAGATGAGCATCTTGATCAGATCATCGCAGACTGCCAGACGATCCTCGACAATAAAGCTACCGGTTTTATGAAGACGACATTTGAAAGCCGCCTTGGTGCCCTGCATCTTTCGCAGCAGGAGACGGAGGATTACCTGGCCAGAAACCAGGAACTTCTGGATACTGTCGTATATCCGGCTTTTGAAATGATGGTAACCGAGCTTACGGCCTTAAAAGGTACCGGATCGGATTCTGTGTATCTGGCTTCTACCCCGGAAGGAAAAGCATTTTACGAGGCATACTTCCGCATGAACGCCGGCGTGGATCTTTCTGTTGATGAATGCACCAGGATCCTGCAGGACAAGATCGATGCGATCTATGCGGAATACGAACCCCGCTGGGTGACACGCGGGAGTTACTTCACTTTCGGTGACATGGAGTTCCAGGAGGCCTGGGACTGGTGTGAGAGATTCACGAGAGATCATTTCCCGGAGATCCTCAACAACGAGGTTTCTGTTTACGAAGTGCCAAAGGACTTCAGTGATTCCATGCAGCCGGCGACGTACTACGTGTCTCCGATCGACAAGTTTACCAAGCACTCCGTATGGGTCAATACCGGACTTGTTGAGGATGACCTTTATGACATGTTTACTCTCATCTCGCACGAGATGTATCCCGGACATCTGTATCAGCATCAGTATCAGGCAGAAAACCTCAACAACTACTATCAGGCATTTGCGGCCAGCCTGCCATATGCGGAAGGATGGGCACAGTATTCCGAGTGGATCATGATCCACTACGCGCCTTTTGACCAGGAGATGGCCGAGAACGCATGGATGGGACAGACGCTTTATTCCACGCTGATCGCGGCACGTCTTTCCATCGGAATCGAGTACGAAGGTTGGAGCTATAGCGACTGTCTTGCATACATCGAGAAATACGACCAGGATGACACGGTCATGCAGGATTACTGGACACACATCACTTCCTCGCAATGCTACGCGGTAGAGTATGCGATGGGCTATATTTTCACCGAGCAGATCCTTGATCATGCGCTTGAAGAACTCGACGGTAAAGTAGCGCCGGAGGAGATCTACAAAGCTTACCTGGATCTGGGTTGTGCGCCCTTTGAAGTACTGGAAAAATACATGAACGAATACATTGATGAGAATAAGTAGTCAAATTGTCATAAAAATGTAGGAAAAAAATACCCTGAAGCGCTTGTATGAAAAGACATTATGTTATAATTAACAGGAAGTAGTGGGTTTCCCCATAATTTGGAGGCGCTTAAAATATGGCAAAGCAGACTCGTCTTGCAACTACTTTGACTGCAAGATATTTTCCTACAGCAGAATTAACAGATGCCTTTTACATGGATGGTCGCGTTACCAGCAAGACCACTGCAAGATCCGCAGATCTGACTAACGATAAAGAGGACAGAGGCTTTTTCTTCTCTGTATTTTCCCATCAGACAAACCCTGATTACGATCCGAATACACTTCCCCCGTATGAGCCGGTACTCCGCCGCCTCGGTACTGAACTGAAGTCCGGAAGAAGATCTCTGGACGACCAGATCGGCGAGATGGTCAATACCGCTGTTTCCATCACCGGAAGAATGAAGATCCAGCAGGACAATAACCGCGCACCTTTCTTTGCAGGTGTGATGGTCAAGGACGCCGAGGCATTTGCGATCACGATCGGCAAGGGCCTGGCATTCCTCTATCGTGACGACACACTCTATCCTATGACGGCAACGGATATCCGCATCGATGCGATCAATACCCAGCGCCAGAAAGTGGATAATTTCTATAACTTCTGCGCAACGAAGACCGCGCCGGCTCTTTGCTCCAACATCGCCCAGCTGAAACTGGATGACTGCATCATCCTCTGCAACCGCGAAGTATACGAAGCACTGGGTCAGCAGGAACTCCTGCGTATCCTTTACGATGCAGAGGACCAGAGTGATGCGGCCAGCGTAGTTATCACAGAGGCCGCAGCGAAGCTTCCGGGCGTACCGCTGCAGTTCATGATCTCGTTTGTTGAAGACATTACATCCAGCGACCGTGGCGGATTCTTCGGATTCGGAAGAAAGAAGAAGAAGGAAGTCGAAGTCGAGGAAGATTACGATATCTCTGCTCCGATCCCGCTGGATTCTCCGAAGCCTGCCGAGCCGGCAGCCGTTCCGAAGGACGCGATGCTCTTTGGTGATGAGAAAGCTCCCGAAAAGAGCGCAGCTGAATCCGTCGCGAAGGATGCCGTGAAGGCCGCAGATACAGCAGTAACAGGTGCAGGCGCAGCAGCAGGTGCCGTAGCCGCAGGTGCTGCCGTTGCCGGAACTGTCGCAGCCGGTGCAGCTGCAGAAAAGGCCGCTGAAGGTGCAGCCGCAGCGAAGACTGCCGCTGATTCCGTCAGTGCCGCGATCAATACTCCGATACCGGAACCGCCGCTTTCTTTCGGTGATGTCAGCGATCTGATGAAGACAGACGCGACTTCCGCAAAGCCGGCAGAAACCGAGAAGACGGCAGAGGTCAAAGAAGAAGCAGATCTTGAAGCCACGAAGGTCGTACCTTTCGTGAACAGCTTTGATAAGGCCGCCGCGGAGCTCGATGCAGCAACCGCGCCGAAGGCAGCAGAAACTGCGGTTTCTGACAGTCCTTTCGTACAGCCGAAAGAAGTACCGGCTGAGCCGAAGCCGGCCGAGCCTTTCGTAGCCGTTAAGAACGACGAGAATCCGTTCTTTAAGGCTGCCGTACAGGCACAGAAGATGGAAGACGCCCCGAGTTCGAGAGAAGACAATGTATCTTTCGACCTGGGTGCTGATGAAGATAAGAAGGATGACGGTGCTCCGCTTCTGATCGGTGACGATCTGTTCGGCGATGCTCCGAAGTCCGATGCAGCCAAAGCAGAGCAGGTCTCCGATGCTTCCGCCGAAAAGAAGGAAGAAACGGGATCCGCTGCGGAGACAGATGAGGATGCCCCGCTTGTCTTCGAAGCAGACAGGGAGGTGAAGTCACCTGTGAAAGATGAATCTGATTTGTCCAATGACCCTAAAGAGTTCGATGAGACTCCACTGTTCTTTGGAGACGCTGAGCCTTCGGCTGAAGAGAAATACGAGACTCATGAAGCTTACCCGTCAGACTATGAGCAGAAGCCGCAGGAAGAGATCCCGGAGAGCTCCGATGATTTCGTGATCCCGTTCGCTTCCAGCGATATGCCTGCAAATGCTTCCGGTTCGGCAGACGATATTCCGGAAATGCCGATCTATGAAGCACCGACATATACACCGCCTACGTATCCGACAAACAGCGATACACCGGTCGGCTATGAAGAGACAGGCGTATATGCAAGAGGTTCTTACACAGTAGATGAGGATGAGGCCGCTCCGTCGATCTCACCTTTCGTAGATGCGACTCCGGTATCTCCTTTCGTTACCGGTTCCCAGCCGTCTTTCGGCGAGAGTGCTTCCAGTGAGATGGAACTCCCGCAGCAGGACGAAGGCATGTATGCACAGCCGGAAGCCATCCCGGAATACGAAGCTCCGGAAGAAGGTTTCGCTGCTACTCCTGCAGAAGACTATCCGTCTTTCGTAGAAGCCGCTGAACCGCATTACGATGTAAATAATCCGCCGCCGGCTGTTGCCGACCTGTTCGATATGGACACTCCGTCCGCATACGATCCGGACAGCGCTTCGATCACAGCCGCTCCTGCCGCAGCACCGTCCGCGGTACCGCCGTATATGCAGCAGTCCGCTGTACGTCCGGGCTCTGTTCCGGGTGTATCCAGACGTCCTCAGGGATCTCCGTCCCGTCCGGGCGGCCGTCCGAATGCCCAGCCGGCAAGACGCCGTATGGATGCGATCGACGATGGATTTGACAGTGGAGACGGTCAGGGCACAAGCTATCTGCCGTATGTTCTGGCAGCCGTTTCGGTAATCTGCCTGATCATCATCATCGCACTGATCGCCAAGTCCTGCGGTGACAGCAAGTCCAAGAAGAAGACGAAAGATACTGACGATACAAATATCACGGATGTTTCCGGCGATATTACGGATGATTCTACAGAGACCACACCGGAGACCACACCTGCGGTCACCACACCGGATCCGGTTTCTTCCACTGATCCGATCGGTGTTTATACCTTCTCGGATAAGACAGGCTGCCGCACATGGTGGGATCTGTTCTACAACGTATATGGCATCAAGATCGATTCTGAGACCGATGCCCGCGTCACAACGATCCTGACATACAATGGTCTGGATACTTCCTATGTACCGAAGGCCGGAGAGACGATCAAGCTTCCGCCGGCGGCTATGATCCAGGCATAAGCCACAAACCATGAAGTTGAATCGGGGCTGTCCAAAAGGGCAGCCTCTTTCATTTTCCTCCGAATAAAAATCATTTGGTGTTTCTGCCTGTCATTTTGTTTGCAAAGGCGTAAAGAAAAGAGGTTTTTTCGATAAATTGCCGAAAATGTAAAAGACCGCATTTATCTACTAGAAAAATGCGGTAATTGCGTCTACAATAGTACGGTACGTAATTATATATATTACATGGAGGAATTGATGATGAGTACGCATAAGAAACTTTTCATTCCGGGCCCGACAGAAGTCCGCACCGAAGTACTGGAAAAGATGTCTACGCCGATGATCGGCCACCGTACCAAAGATGCTTCCGCCCTGCAGCAGGGTATCTCCGAGAAGCTTCAGAAGGTTATGGGGACACAGAACACGATTATTCTTTCCACTTCATCAGGCAGCGGTCTCATGGAGGGTGCGGTTCGATGTTTCACCGCGAAAAAGGCAGCAATCTTCTCCATCGGAGCATTTGGTGAGCGCTGGTATAAGATGGCGACTTCAAACGGTGTTCCTGCAGATATTTTCCGTTCCGAGTTGGGACAGATCACAACACCTGAGATGGTAGACGAGGCTCTGTCTTCCGGCGAGTACGACATGATCACCATCACACATAACGAGACTTCCACAGGTATTCACAATCCTGTTGGTGAGATCTCCAAGGTCCTCAAGGCGAAGTATCCGGATGTCATCCTCTGCGTGGATACAGTAAGTTCCATGTGCGGTGACTTTATTCCGGTTGACGAGTGGGGCATCGACGTCTGCATCACTTCTACACAGAAGTGCCTGGGCCTGCCTCCGGGAATGGCGATCGCCGCAGTTTCCGACCGTGCGCTCGAAAAGGCAAAGACGATCCCGAACCGTGGTCTTTACTTTGACTATGTTGAACTGGCCAAGTTCGTTCACGAAAAGCCGTTCCAGTATCCGTCCACTCCTTCTGAGTCCCACATGTTCGCACTGGATTACCAGCTCGACTGCATCCTGGCAGAAGGCATGGAGAACCGTTACAAGAGACACTGTGAGATGGCAGAGCTCGTTCGTGACTGGGCAAGAAAGAACGCGGAGCTCTACTCCGATCCGAACAACCTGTCCGTTACAGTTACATGTATCAAGAACACACTGGGCATCCCGTTTGCCGAGATCAACAAGAAGATGGGCGAGAGAGGTTATCTCCTGTCCGGCGGCTACGGTGCACTGAAAGAAACCACATTCCGTATCGCACATATGGCAGATATGACTGTGGACGATATCAAAGAGATGCTTAAGAATCTCGACGAAGTTATTGCTGAGTTGAAGGCTCAGAACGCATAAGAATTGGGAGGAACACAAAAATGAAGATTTTAGTTGCAGAAAAGATCGCAGCAGATGCTATCCAGTATCTGAAGGATGAAGGTTTTGAAGTAGACGAGAGATTAGGTTGCTCCCAGGACGAGATCAAGGGTTTTATCGGTGATTACGATGCACTTATCGTACGTTCCGTAACTCAGGTCAACAAGGACCTTCTGGCAAACGCAAAGAACCTCAAGGTAGTAGGCCGTGCCGGTAACGGTATCGACAACATCGATGTTGCAGCCTGCACCGAGAAGGGCATCATCGCAGTCAATACTCCGGAAGCCAACATCATGGCAGCCGGTGAGCTCGCTGTTGCACATGCGTTCTCCATCTTCAGAAATCTCTGCCACGCAAATGAGGCAGCTCATAACGACGATTTCCGTCGTGCCCAGATGATCGGTAACGAGCTCGAAGGCAAGACCGCCGGTATCATCGGTCTCGGCCGTATCGGTTCGATCGTAGCCAGAAAGCTCAAGGGTATCGGTATGACCGTAGTTGCATATGACCCTTATATCCCGCAGGAGAAGTTTGATACAGTCGGCGTAAAGCGCTGCGCAAAGCTTGAGGATCTCCTTTCTGTAGCAGATCTCATCACATTCCACACTCCGAAGAACAAGGAGACTGTTGGTATGGTCGGCGCGGAAGAACTGGCAAAGTGCAAGAAGGGCGTTCGTATCGTCAATGCCGCTCGTGGTGGTCTCGTAAATGAGGCTGCTCTCTACGAAGCACTGAAGTCCGGTCAGGTTGCTGCCGCAGCAATCGACGTATTCGACAAAGAACCGTCTTACGATAAGGCTCCGGGCGAGCAGCAGTATCAGAACCCGCTTCTGACTCTGCCGAACTGCGTAGTTACACCTCACCTCGGTGCTTCTACTCAGGAAGCAAACCACAACGTTGGTTCTGCGGTTACTTCGCTCGTTGCAAAGGCACTGCGCGGTGAACTGGTTGCTGCAATCAACATGCCGTCTTTCTCCGGTGATATGGCTGCGATCCGTCCTTATGCAGAGCTTGCTGAAAAGCTCGGCGGTATCTACTATCAGGCAGAGACCGTTCCGGTTAAGAAGATCGAAGTTGAATTTCGAGGCGCACTTGCCGAGCAGGAGACAGGTATCCTGACACTCTCTGTTCTGAAGGGCTTCCTTGCTGCACATTCCGATGGACGTGTAAGCTTCGTAAATGTTCGTCAGGGCGTAGAAGCACACGGTATCGAAGTTGTAGAGAGCAAGAGCGCACAGTGCGAGCGCTACAGCAGCATGATCGTTGTCAACTTCGTAACTGAAGAAGGCCGTGAGCTTTCTGTTTCCGGTACAGTTGTCGGCGACGATACACAGATCCTGATCAGCTTCTTCGGTTATCAGGCAGACTTTGCTATGGCTCCGATCGTTGTTGCTATGCAGAACGAAGACAAGCCGGGCATCATCGGTAAGATCGCAACCAAGATCGGCGATCACAACATCAACATCAACGCGATGCACTGGGGCGTAAAGCCGGGCTCGAACAAGGCTCAGTCTTTCCTGGCAGTCAGCGAAGAGCTCAGTGAAGATATCCTTTCCGATCTTCGTGCGATCGATGGCGTGCTCCGTGTAACGCAGCTGCACTTCTGATAAGAAGACCATTATTGAACAAACGAAAATCCCGTCGCAAATTCGGCGGGATTTTTTGATTTATGGATCGTTCAGATCAGTCAAAGAAGATAAGACCACGGAAAAGATCGTCGATGTTCATGCCATCGAAGTAGATATCATATCCACCGGAAGACTCTTGGACCGTGACCATCTGGAACGGCACCGGCTCGGATCCGTCACCCTTTACCCAGAGGAAGTAGGCCAGGCCATAATCGGAATCTAAGCCCAGAAGCTTGACTGTTGAGTCCTGCGGGATCGTGACGGTGTCGCCGGTCGGCTCACCGAACTGATTAAAGATGCCCAGAGTCATCTCCTGGTTTGTTACTGCATACGCAGTCTTTTCAAGATATGAGTCCAGCTCTTGCGGAAGTCCGGTGGAAGTCAGTAGAGAACAACTCTTCGTGAAATGCCCTGTTCCCATAAAGTCGGCTCTTTCCCAGATTTGGCACCTATCGGCGTCATAGGGATAGGAATCCAGCTCACCGCAGGTACCGGTGTATACAAAGACGTCGCCTTCCAGACGGAATACAAGGGTGTTGAAGACAGGATCTTCGGAAGTGCATTCGACATAGAGATAGTAGTCATCTCCCGTATATGTCATGAAACTCTCGGAGATACCGTCTGCATAGATATCGAGATTGTAGAGGCTCAGGTCGCAGATATTTCCGTTTATGCTGACCTGCAGGTCGAGATCGTAGGAGGTGCTTGCATTTTCAACGAGGACCTCGTCGAGTACGCCGTCATCGTCGAAGTCCCAGGCGATGCGGTGATTATAGTCCGACGCGAGAGTAAAATACGGTGTGGTGGAAGCGAAAAGCCCAATATCGACACAATCACACACATCCATCACGGAAACTTTCATCTCATATTCCCATTGACGTCCATAGGAGTCGGTGACCGGGTAATAAAACGCGATACAGTCCTGATAGATCAGGAACCGGATCTCATCGTCGGAACCGTTACGGACCAGATCGGCGATCGAATTCACGTAATCGATAAACTGGGCGGAGTCGTTCGTTTTGGCATAGCTTTCTACATGCTGCGCAAAACCTTCCCGGTCGAGTACGACGCGGTCGAAGGGGATCTCTTCGCCGGCGGCGACCGAAAAGTTATAGCATTTGACACTGTTTTCGAGGGTGTCTCCGGTCGAGAAACTTCTTCGGATAGCAAAAGACAGGATCTGCTCGTCAGCACGTGCGACCGACGTGTATGAGTAGATCTCCTGAAACCAGTATTCATAGTAGTTACTGGTATCGACACTCTTCAGAACGTCCGGGAACGAAAGGAGACAGTCATCGAAGAGTTCGTTGCATTCGAGGGTTTCGTCCATGTAGATGCTCGAGACAGTTTGCTGCAGTTTATCGTCATACACTTCGATAAAATCGCAGTGCTCGTCGATGGTGAAAAGGACATCGTCGACTTTTGCGCACATTTCGCCATAGCCCTGCTCGCTGCTCCAGAACGCAAGATCCAGGTAATCCAGATCGTGGTCGATGCCGGGCACTTTCAAAGAGGGGTCAGGTGCCGTGCTGGTCTCAGATGGATCGGTCGGATCTGTTTCTGAGTTTTCCGTGTCGGAAGGGTCTTCGGTTTCCGAGGTTTCCGTTTCAGTAGTCTTTTTGGCCTTTTTCTTCTTTTTCGTTTCTTCCGTTTCTTTGTTGGTGCAGCCGACCAGAGAAAGGATCATCGCCATGGTCAGTAAACTTGCTGCTAAACGTTTCATAAAGCGCCTCCAAACTGTATTTTCCTGAAAAAAGCGTATCATTTTGGCCTCGGAAAGTAAAGGAAACGACTTTGAGGAGCGCATGACGATTTCTCGTGGTAAGATAGTAACATAGTATGAAAAGGCATGGAGGTGTTTGTGTGAAAAGAAAGATTAGTGTGATAGCTGCTTCACTGGCTGTAGCTATAGTGCTTACAGTGGTACCCAAACTGAGAATCGGAACTGTCCGTGCAGACGCATCCGAGGCAGATACTACGGTGGAAGAAGTACAGATCGAGATTAACGCGACGAATTTCCCGGATGCGAATTTCAGAAAATATGTAACCGATTATTTTGATTTTGATACTCCGAAAGGTGTACTTACTCAGAATGAAATCAGTTATAAATTGGATATTAATTGCGCGGGAAAAGACATCAAGTCACTTAAGGGAATCGAGTTTTTCACTGAGTTGCAAGAATTAAGGTGTTTTATGAACGATCTGGACGAACTGGATATCAGCAAAAATACGAAGCTCACATATCTGGATTGTTCTGATAATCCATCTCTTACAAAACTTGTAACAAATGGAGCAATAAGTCTTGAAGAGTTGAATTGTAGTAAATGTTCGCTGAACGAACTGAATGTCAGTAAAAACACGAAACTTAAAATTCTGAAATGCTATTTGAATTCTTCTCTTACAAAACTTGTTGTTAAAGGAGCGTCGAGTCTTGAGAAGCTGGAGTGTTATGACACAGGCATTACTACGTTGGACTTAAGCGGAAATCAGAAGCTGAAATACATGGATTGTGGTGATTGTTCGCTGACAGAAATTGATTTGGGTGTACATCCTTATCTTACAGCGTTTTATTGTTACCGGAACAAGATTACGAGTCTTGATTTTTCAGGATGTCCTGCTCTGGATTTATTGTATTGTTATAACAATAATATTTCAGTATTAAATGTCGCTAATAGTCCTAAGTTAAGAAATTTCCATTGTGACAATAATCCGATTACGAAAATTGATGTCTCTTCTTGTCCTTATCTTGTTGAAACAGTCCAGAAAGGTTCTCGATTTTCTGTCTCTGGTACTTCATCCGGACACTATCGTGAGTACATAGAATATCAATACTATGTTGAACTTGCCGATGGGACTACGATTTTCTGCACTCTTGATGTTGATGACGGCGATCACGTTTATACTGAAATACCTACCTATAATGTAACTGTAACTACAGATGGACATGGTACTGCCACAGCTTCCGTTACCTCGGGTACAGAGGGAACAGAAGTATCGCTTTCTGCCAGTCCGAAATCTGGTTATAAATTCAAAAAATGGCAGGTTGTTTCGGGTAATGTAACAATTTCAGGTAACAAATTCAAGATTGCGGAAGCGGATGTCAAAATCAAGGCTATATTTGAACCGATCACCAGAACGGTTACGGTAATCACAGACGGAAATGGTAAGGCGACAGCCTCTGCAGCAAGTGGCATCATCGACGATACTGTTACGCTTAGCGCAACGCCGAATGACGGTTACCGGTTCAAACAGTGGCAGGTAGTTTCCGGCGGTGTCACGATCAAAAATGATGCATTTGCAATTGGTACGGCAGATGTAAAGATCAAGGCTATATTTGAACCGATCACCAGAACGGTTACGGTTACTTCAGATGGAAATGGTACGGCGACAGCCTCTGCAGCAAGTGGCATCATCGGCGATACTGTTACGCTTAGTGCAACGCCGGATGATGGATACCGTTTCAAAGAGTGGCAGGTTATTTCCGGCGGTGTCACGATCGAAAATAATACATTTGTAATCGGTACAGCAGATGTTGAGATCAAGGCAGTTTTCGAGGCTGTTCCGACAAATCCGGATCCGGATGAACCGACACCCGAACCGGGTCCGGATACCCCGACTCCTGAACCGGGCCCTGACACACCTACACCTGAGCCGCAGCCGGATACACCTACACCGGAACCGCAGCCCGATACACCGACTCCGACACCGGAAAAAGAACCGTCCTTCGAGGACTTCGTTGAGCGTCTTTATGTAGTCGCACTCGGCCGTCCCTCTGAAGCAGAAGGTAAGGCTTTCTGGGTAGAGCAGGTTGTAAAGAACGGATTCACTGGCGCAGACTGTGCTCGCTTCTTCATGCTGGGCGCACCTGAGTTCCTGGGCCGTAACCTGACCGATGACGAGTTCGTAGAAGTACTCTACAAGACCTACTTCGATCGTGATTCCGAACCGGACGGTAAGGCATACTGGCTTGGCCGTCTCGCATCCGGAACCGAGCGTGCAGTACTCGTTGAAGAATTCATCGAGTCTGTTGAGTGGTGCAATGTCTGTGCGACTTATGGCGTCAAGTCCGGAGCGCAGTGGCATAAAGCAACGATCGCAAGTAAGAATGCAATCAAGTTTGCAACACGTTTGTATACATGTTGTCTCGGCCGTGATCCGGAAGAAGAAGGTCTGAAGTACTGGTCACTGGCTCTGACAAACCTCGACGCAACAGGTTATCAGGCCGCAAGCATGTTCTTTACACTTCCTGAGTTCGTAGGCCTGAATACCACGAACGAAGAGTATCTGACCCGTCTTTATAAGACATTCATGGGACGTGAACCGGAAGCGGATGGATTCAACTACTGGCTCGGACTTCTGAACGGAGGTACGGACAGAAATGATGTCATGCGCGCATTCGCAGGATGCCCTGAGTTCCAGGAGATCTGCAACCAGTACGGAATCGATAGAGGAGAGATCTAAATCCGGCAACAGGTTGTGTGATAAGATAGATTAAATCGGACAAGTAAAAGGAGAATATTTATGGTTAAGCATGTAATCATCTGGACGCTGATCGACGGTATTTCGGAAGAGGAGAAGGCACAGGCCAAGAAGAATATCAAGGCAGGACTTGAGGGACTTGCCGGAAAGATCCCGGGTCTGATCGATATCAAAGTCAACATCGACGGACTTTCCAGTTCCAACACGGATCTGATGCTGGATTCGACTTTTGAAGATGAAGCTTCCCTTCAGGGCTATGCCGTTCATCCGGCACACGTTGACGTGGCGACCAATATCGTACGTCCTTACTCGAAGATCCGCAGCTGCTTCGATTTCGAAGTATAAGCAGGGTCGGTTATGAGTGATAATAACAGAAAGATCCTGGTCACTAACGATGACGGAATCACTTCCGACGGCCTGGTACGGCTTGTGAGAGAAGCGGCAAAATGGGGAGAAGTCTGGGTCGTGGCACCGGACGGACAGAGAAGTGCCGCCTCGCACAGTCTTACGATCAGTGAGCCGCTGGATGTTAAACCGGTGGCATTTCCGGTAGACGGCGTGCATGCATTTTCGTGTTCCGGACTTCCGAGCGACTGCGTCCGAATCGGATCGCAATGCCTCATGCCCGAAAGGCCGGATATCGTATTTTCAGGGATCAATAATGGCTATAATGTCGGAACGGATATCCAGTATTCCGCGACTGTCGCGGCTGCACTCGATGCTACGATGGCAGGCTTTCCGGCAATCGCATTTTCCGAAGGCTTTGCTTTTGATCCAAGAGAAAGCGGAGCCGGCCGCAAAGTGACGGAGGCGTATCTTCCGATCGTGATGGAAGAACTTCTTTCTTCCGATCCGGTACCGGGAATAGTCATCAACGTCAACTTCCCGGACTGTCCGATCGATCAGTGTAAAGGCATCCTGCGGGACAGAAAAGTCAGCATGAATAATCCGTATTTCGACATCTTCAAACTGGAAGAAGAACTGCCGGATAAAACGAAAAGATACTCGGTCCACTGGGTCGACAGAGACCACGCCGACGAAGGTACGGATCTTCGGGCGCTGCTCGACGGATATGTCTCGATCGGAGTGGTACATAACATCAGCTGAAAAGGGATAGTGCATTTTAAGAAGGAGGAGGACGAACATGAATATAAGAACGATTCGAGTTACAGGAAAAGGACTTTTGAAGATCAAGCCGGATCAGACGTGCATCTTTATGGATCTGGAAGGCGTGGAAGAAAAGTACGAAGACACGGTCCGTCGCTCTTCTGAAGACACGAAGGCGGTCAAGGATGCGCTGGAAAAGGTCGGTATCGCGCAGGAAAATGTCAGAACGACGAGCTTCGATATCGAACCACAGTACGAAGGTTATGAGGAAAAAGGGGTCTGGAAACAGGCATTTAAGGGATATCGTTTTACGCATTCTCTCCGTTTCGTTTTCGATATGGACAAAGAACTCCTCGGCAAGATCTTCGGTGCATTGGCCGCATGCCCGGCTAACCCGCAGTTTCGCGTCAGCTACCGCGTAAAGGATCAGGAGAGCGCGAAAAAGCTCCTTCTTGCTTCAGCGGTTTCCGATGCGAAGGAAAAAGCGGAGATACTGACATTGGCAGCCGGAGTCTCTCTAAAAGAGATCCGCCATATCGACTATTCGTTTGGCGCAGTGCAGATGGAGGTTATGCCGATGAACCGCCTCAAGGCTGCGGGTGGCGTTGCCTGCTGTGCAGACTATGAGATGTCCGTGGATATGAATCCGGAAGATATCGAAGTTTCCGACACCGTGACGGTGGTCTGGGAGATCGGTTAAGCGTAGATAAACATTAAAAGAAGAAATGGTGTCTCGCAAAGCAGACTTACGATGTTTGCGGTGATACCGAAGGCGATTCCTCGAGTTGGACAGGGGTCGCCTTCTTTGTTTTTCAGCTTGCTCTTATAGTAGAGTGCTTCGATGACGATGATCAGGATCTCCGTGATCGCCCAGATAATGAACTGGAGTTCGTCGGAAACGCGAAGTCCGCCGGTTCCGAGAAGAACGGAGTTCAAAAGGATCTGTGTGATCAGGTTGATCAGAAGGAAATGCAGAAAGTTCTTGATCTTCATCAGGCGGAAGCAGAGCATGACGATGAATTCCACGACCAATGTGGCGAGAAGACACCATCCTGCTGCGTAAAAGTACCTTTGCAGGGATTCGGCAGTGAAAGGCTTTTCGGTGATGGTGTTTGCGGAAATGTCGTATGTACAAACGGAGTTATAGGTGGTTTTAGTAATGACCGGGCTCGTGATGACCTGAAGGTCTTCGGTAACGATAGCCACTTTAAAGGTGGTCGGAACCATATACCAGAAACGGAAAGAGGATCTATTCTCGGCGGAGGAAAGTATATTTTCCCCGACCGGATCGAGATAGAGCGAGAAACCATCTTCGTTATATGCGGCTAATGTTTCGAGCACATCTTCCGGACAGGTCTCGCGCTTCTCTCTATATAAATCTTCCAGATTCATGACGCCTTGTTTTTTGGAAAGAAGCGCGACGTAGTATGTTCCGGAAGGGGGATTCTGGATGTTGACTGTGATCGATGGCTTTGGTCCCATATCGGCACGGACACGGGAAGTGGTGCTGCCAAGATAAAAAAGTGTGAAAAAGACTGCAAGGGCAAAGCATGCGATGCTTTGGACTTTGGTTTTTCCGATCGTGCGTGAACGCTCCATAAGTGCCCTCCTTTCGGTCATTCTGACCGATCTTCTGCCATCTCTATCTGCATAATAAACTCCAGAAAAATCCGTGTCAAATCTCTCGTTTTTCGTGTTGACATTAAAAAACAAAAAGAATAGAATGTTAGCGTCCTAACAATCATCGGACAAGGGGAGATATATTATTTCTATGCGTAAAGAGAAACAAGCAACAGGGAGCGGCCCCGGCATGGATATGCATATCGGGCCCTATGTGCGGCATCTTTCCAAGTCGATCCGTATCTCGATCGATGAAGCGCTCGATAAAGAGTTTTCATCAAGAGGGGAGACGAGACTGACTTCGGTACAGGCTCACGTGATGGGATATCTGAATATGCAGCATGAGCTCGGGAATGTGGTCTATCAGAAAGACATCGAACAGGTCTTTCACATCCAGCGAAGTACGGCAACAGGCATCTTGAAACTTCTGGAACAGCGAGGCTCGATCCGGAGGGTATGCGAAGAGAAAGACGCGCGCATGAAGCGCATCGAAGTAACGGAGCAGGCGATCCTGACCAAAAAACGTGTCGACTCCACCATCGAAGGCGTGGAAAAGAAACTGGTGGACGGGCTCTCCGAACAGGAGATCCGGACGTATATTGAACTGACAGAAAAAATGAGAAGGAATTTGGAAAAATGATCAAACGACTACTGAAATCGGTCCGCGAGTATAAGAAACCATCTATCTTGTCTCCGGTCCTCGTATCCTGTGAGGTCGTCATGGAGGTCCTGATGCCTCTTCTGATGTCCAAACTGATCGACAACGGTATCGATCAATCAAACATGAATTATGTATGGGTGATGGGCACGCTGCTTTTGGTGTGCATGTTCGTCTCCATGGCATTTGGCGCACTTTCCGGCAGAGAAGCGGCCAAGGCCAGTGCCGGTTTCGCAAAGAACCTGCGCCACGATATGTTCCACAATCTGCAGCGCTTTTCTTTTTCGAACATCGACAAGTTTAAAACATCCAGTATCATTACGAGACTGACAACAGACGTTACAAACGTACAGAATGCCTACCAGATGGTGATCCGTATCGCGGTAAGAGCACCGATCATGCTGATCTTCGCGATGTGTGCCAGCTTCTATGTAAATGCGAAGGTCGCGCTGATCCTTCTTGCGATCGCTCCGGTCCTGATGATCGGTCTGGTCATCGTCTTCCGCTATGCGCACCCGATCTTCGTCCGTATGTTCAAGAAGTTCGACCTCATGAACAACGTCGTTCAGGAGAACGTAAGAGGTATCCGTGTAGTTAAGTCTTTTGTAAGAGAAGATCACGAGATCGAAAAGTTTACTTCCGTCAGCAAGAGCATCCGTGACGATGCAGTCAAAGCTGAGCGTGCGATCAACTGCAACGGCCCGTTGATGATGGCCAGTGTTTACACCGCCATGCTCCTGATCTCCTGGGTCGGCGCAAAACTCGTCGTTAACGAGGAGATGACCACAGGTCAGCTGACTTCCATGTTCTCCTACACGATGCAGATCCTCATGAGTCTCATGATGGTATCCATGATCATCGTCATGATCGTTATCTCCAGAGCATCCGCAGATCGTATCTCCGAGATCCTAGAAGAACAGCCGGACATCACCAATCCGGAAAATCCGGTAACCGAAGTAGAAGATGGTTCCATCGATTTCAGCCACGTATACTTCAGCTATTCTAAGAATAAGGATAAGAGCTGCCTGATGGACTTTGACCTGCACATCAACTCCGGCGAGACCGTCGGTATCATCGGCGGTACGGGCAGTGGTAAGTCTTCCTTTGTACAGCTCATCCCGCGTCTTTATGACGTAACGGACGGAACCGTAAAGGTCGGCGGAAAAGATGTCCGTGATTATGACCTCGACGTTATCCGTGATAACGTAGCTATGGTGCTTCAGAAGAACGTACTGTTCTCCGGTACCATCAAGGATAACCTCCGCTGGGGTAATCCGAACGCGACCGATGAAGAGATGATCCAGGCATGTAAGATCGCGCAGGCCGACTCCTTCATCAGTGCATTTCCCGATGGATATGACACATATATCGAGCAGGGCGGTACGAACGTATCCGGTGGTCAGAAGCAGAGACTTTGTATCGCACGAGCGCTTCTGAAGAATCCGAAGATCCTGATTCTCGATGACTCCACAAGTGCAGTCGATACTGCAACCGACGCGCAGATCCAGAAAGGGTTCGCCGAGTATATCCCGGGCACGACCAAGCTGATCATCGCTCAGCGTATCTCTTCCGTCGAGCATGCGGACAAGATCGTGGTCATCGACAATGGCCGCATCAATGCAGTCGGCACGCACGAGGAACTTTTGAAGAATAACGAGATCTACAAAGAAGTGTATGAATCTCAGAAGAAAGGAGGCGATCAGTAATGCCGCCGCCGAGAGGAGCACGTCCGATGAATCGGGAGGACTTAAAGAAAAACCCGATCTCCAAAGACCTGATCAAGAGACTTCTTTCTTATCTGACAGGCAAGTACAAGGTATTGCTGGGTATCGTATTCCTTTGCATCATCGTAACTTCCGTTACGTCGGTTCTGGGTAATATGTTCATCCGTAATCTGATCGATGATTACATCCAGCCGCTTCTTTCAAGCGGAAGCAAGGATTTCTCCGGACTTCTGTCCTGGATCCGTATGGTTGCCGTCCTGTTTATCTTTGGTGTTATCGCCAATTTCTTCCAGGGCCAGATCATGCTGGTGATCGCCAACAACGTACTGCGCAACGTGCGTGACGATATGTTCAAGCACATGCAGACACTGCCGATCTCCTACTTCGATACACACTCTCACGGCGACGTGATGAGCCACTATACCAACGACGTTGATACCCTGAGACAGATGATCTCCCAGAGCTTCCCGTCCATGATGTCTTCGGCCATCACGATCATCGCGACTCTGGCCGGTATGATCATCACCTCCTGGCAGCTGACCATCGTGGTTCTCATCGGTACTTTCGCCATGATCTTCCTCATGGGTAAGATCGGCGGAAAGAGCGCCACCTACTTTGTTAAGCAGCAGGCTTCCCTCGGTGACGTCAACGGTTACATCGAAGAGATGGTAAACGGACAGAAAGTCGTTAAGGTATTTACTTACGAAGACCGTGCCAAGAAGGTCTTTGATTCGAAGAACGAAGAACTCTGCAACAATGCGACATCCGCGAACATCTTCGCGAATATCCTGATGCCGATCATGGGCAACATCGGAAACGTACTCTACGTACTCGTTGCCTTTATCGGCGGATTCCTCGCGATCCAGTGTGGCGTGAGTGCGATCACCATCGGTGTTATCGGTTCCTTCCTGCAGCTGACCAAGGCATTTGTAATGCCGGTATCCCAGGTTTCCCAGCAGATGAATGCCATCATCATGGCGATGGCCGGTGCAGGACGTATCTTCAAGCTTATGGATGAAAAGCCGGAAGCAGACGAAGGATATGTTACTCTGGTTCACTGCAAGAAGAACGGCGAAGAACTCACCGAGGTCTCCGAGGACGAGGCACTTGCCAACAAGCACAACAAGGACTATGTCTGGGCATGGAAGCATCCGCATCAGGATGGTACCCTGACCTATGCAGAAGTTCGCGGTGACGTCCGTTTCTTCGATGTCGACTTCAGCTATGACGGCAAGAAACAGGTACTTTACGATGTATCCCTGTACGCGAAGCCGGGTCAGAAGATCGCTTTCGTAGGTGCGACCGGTGCCGGTAAGACTACGATCACGAACCTGATCAACCGCTTCTACGATATTGCCGACGGTAAGATCCGTTACGACGACATCAATATTAATAAGATTAAGAAGGCGGACCTGCGTCACTCACTGGGTATCGTTCTTCAGGATACGAACCTCTTTACCGGTACGGTTATGGAGAACATCCGCTACGGCAGCCTGAAGGCAACGGATGAAGAGTGTATCGCAGCAGCTAAGCTTGCCAATGCACATGACTTCATCACGAAGCTCCCGCAGGGCTACGATACGGTACTGACCGCAAACGGAAGTGAGCTGTCCCAGGGCCAGCGCCAGCTGATCGCGATCGCACGTGCCGCGGTTGAAGATCCGCCGGTCATGATCCTTGACGAGGCGACCTCTTCCATCGATACCCGTACTGAAGCGATCGTACAAAGCGGTATGGATGCGCTCATGGAGAACAGAACGGTATTTGTAATCGCGCACCGTCTTTCTACCGTACAGAACAGTAAGGCCATCATGGTACTGGAAAACGGCCATATTATCGAGCGAGGTGACCATAATTCCCTCATCGCGGACAAGGGCAAATACTACCAGCTCTACACCGGTGCATTTGAATTAGAATAAAGCGAAAAAACTTGGCGGTCACAACGTTTGCGCGCTGTGACCGTCAAGAAAATTTATCTTGAGATTCTCCCCCATAATGTTTAGAATAGTTTTGCAATAACGGCATATGCCGTGTATTTTGGGGGATAATTATAATGCCGACTACTATCAGAAACAAAAAAGTCGAGAATCGCGGGAGAAAAGTCAAAGACATAAAAGGCGAACGCTTCGGACATCTTGTTGCGCTGGAGGAAACTCCGGAACGCTTTAACGGTAAGGTGATCTGGCTTTGCAAGTGTGACTGCGGAAATAAGGTCAAGGTTACTTCGCATCGTCTTTTGCACACAGAGATCAGCAACTGCTTCGATGAGAACTGTCCTTATCGCGATACATCCAGAAAACTTCTGAGGGAAGAGGATTTTTCCGGTGAGAACCAGCGCTGTTCTTCGGCGATGGAAGATATTACCGCTCAGGTGTTCGGCGATCTTACGGCTGTAAAGATGACAGGTATCAAGAGCGGAAAGAACCTTCAGTGGCTCTGCCGTTGCTCCTGCGGCCGTGAAGTCAAGGTCTATGAGCGTGAGCTGATCCGCGGAAACCGTACCAGCTGTGGTTCGTTCCAGCATCGCACGGGTATGGCGCAGGCGGCAAAGACCGAGAAAAAGGGCTAATCGTCGATTCTTGCCAGGGTGTATCCACAAAAAATCTCAAATCGTAAAGAAAAAATCTCCGAAAAGTATTTTCATCTAATGCGTGTAAGTGTAAAATTTACGCAGGTAATACAATAGAGGAGATTTTTTCTATGGGCAAGTATTTTGGAACAGACGGATTCCGTGGCAAGGCAGGCGTTGTACTGACAGCGGAACACGCTTTTAAGACAGGCCGTTTCCTCGGCTGGTACTACACACAGCAGCATCTCAAGGAAGGAAAAAGCGAGTCAGCAAAGATCGTAATCGGCAAGGATACACGCCGTTCTTCTTATATGTTTGAAAATGCATTGGCATCAGGCATCGTTTCTTCGGGCGCTGATGCTTATTTATTGCATGTAACGACTACTCCGTGCGTAAGTTATATCACCAGAACAGAGGAGTTCGACTGCGGTGTCATGGTTTCTGCAAGCCATAACCCGTACTACGATAACGGTATCAAACTGATGAACTTCGAAGGTGAGAAGATGGACGACGATCTTCAGGATGAGATCGAAAAGTACATCGACGGCGAGATCGAAGAACTCCCGTTCGCTTCGGATGATAAAATCGGTAAAACAGTTGACTACTATTCCGGCAGAAACCGTTACATCGGTTACCTCGTCGGTCTGGCAAACCAGTCTTTCGAAAAGCACAAGGTTGGTCTGGACTGCGCAAACGGCAGCTCCTGGATGATCGGCCGTGCTGTATTTGACGCTCTCGGCGCAAAGACATACGTAATCAACAACACACCGGACGGTGTAAACATCAACACCGGCTGCGGCTCCACTCACATCGAGGGCCTGCAGAAGTATGTTGTAGACAATAAGCTGGATCTCGGTTTTGCTTTCGACGGTGACGCGGACCGCTGCCTCGCAGTAGATGAGCTCGGTAATGTCGTTAACGGCGACAAGATCATGTACATCTGCGCAAAGTATATGCGTGAGAAGGGTGAACTGGACAACAACACAGTCGTTACCACGATCATGAGTAACTTCGGACTTTATAAGGCACTCGATGAGATCGGAATCTCTTACGAGAAGACCGCGGTAGGTGACCGTTATGTTTATGAGAACATGAAAGAGAACGGTCACATGATCGGCGGTGAACAGTCCGGTCACGTTATCTTCAGAAGACATGCACACACCGGTGACGGCGTACTCACAGCGATCATGCTGATGGGCGTACTCATCGATACCAATCTGCCGCTTTCTGTTCTGGCTTCCGGATGCGAGATGTATCCGCAGGTCCTCAAGAATGTCGTAGTAGACGACAAGGACGGAACACTGGCTGATCCGGCTGTAAAAGCACAGGTTGATGCCTGCACCGCAGAGCTCGGCGACAACGGTCGTGTTCTTCTCAGAAAGAGCGGTACTGAGCCGGTTCTCCGCGTAATGTCTGAGGCTGGTACTCTGCAAGAGTGCGAGAAGCAGGTTGACGCGATCATTGCCGCTATGGAAAAGAGCGGACATCTGGTGGAGGTAAAGAAGTAATGTATACGATTAATGACCTTTATGATCTGACACAGACTTATCCGCAGGTTGCGGAATATCTCGGAAAGTTCACTTATCCCTGGGAAGCTCTCGCAGGTATCACAGACCTGATCCTCGAGATCGGTAAATCCCTTCCGGAAGATGAGTTCGATCATCCGTCCGAGGACGTATGGATCGCAAAAGACGCGAAGGTTTTCGCAACGGCTTATATCGGCGGTCCCTGCATCATCGGTCACAAGACGGAAGTCCGTCAGTGTGCATTCGTTCGCGGCAGCGCGCTGGTAGGTGAGGGCTGCGTCGTAGGTAACTCTACTGAGCTGAAGAACGTTATCTTGTTCAACAGCGTTCAGGTTCCGCATTATAACTATGTCGGCGATTCCATTCTGGGTTATAAGTCCCATATGGGTGCCGGATCGATCACAAGTAATGTAAAGAGCGACAAGCTTCCCGTTGTTATTAAGAACGGTGACGAGCACATCGAGACCGGACGAAAGAAAGTCGGCGCGATGCTGGGCGACTTCGTAGAAGTCGGCTGTAACAGCGTCCTGAATCCGGGAACCGTGATCGGAAGAAACAGCAATGTTTATCCGACTTCTTGTGTTCGTGGTGTGATTCCGGAAAACAGCATCTATAAAGATCAGGGCAATATCGTGATCAAGAGAAAGTAAACAAGAGACGTGCGTGGAAACGCGTGCGTCTTTTTTTATAGGCAAACTGCGCAAAATACAACGATAGAGTACAAGGAGGTACGTTTATGAAAGTTATTATCGCAGAGAACTATCAGGATGCCAGCAAGAAGGCGGCGGACATCATGGAGAAGATCATCCGTGAGAAGCCGACATGCACAATCGGTCTGGCTACAGGATCCAGCCCGGTAGGCATGTATCAGGAACTGTCCCGCCGCTGCAAAGAGGAAGGCCTGGACTTTTCTCAGATCCATTCGGTAAACCTGGACGAGTATGTAGGTCTTGAGCCGACACACAACCAGAGCTACCGTTACTTCATGGACAGCAATCTCTTTGATCACATCAATATTGATAAGGCAAACACATACGTTGCTAAGGGAATCGGCGATGTTGAAGAGAACATCAAGGAATTCAACGCAGTTCTGGATAAGGCTGATATCGAGATCCAGGTTCTGGGTGTAGGCCCGGATGGTCACCTCGGTTTCAACGAGCCGGGTCCGGTTCTTTTCGATGGCGCGCATAAGGAAGTTCTCGACGAGACAACGATCGACGCAAACGCTCGTTTCTTTGCTTCCCGTGACGAAGTTCCGCGCTATGCAGTTACTATGGGTATGGGCAACATCATGCGTGCGAAGGCACTTCTGATGATCATCAACGGCAACAAGAAGGAAGCAGCTACAAAGCTTCTGATGCAGGACCAGATCGATCCCATGTGCCCGGCTACATTCATGAGACTGCACCGTGATGCAACTGTAGTACTCGAAAAGAGACTCGCAGAAGAGATCGGGTATATCCAGTAAGTTAGTTTATCGAAATAAAAATACCTTCTCGCGCTGTCCTCGGAGCAATGCTCCTGCGGAGGCACGGAAGGTATTTTTATTTGCGAAAACTTATTGGATGAAACTCCAGGGAAATTTTAAAGGGACTGTCTTTTGGACAGTCCCTTGGTTTTTGCGTTTTTGCTTTTAGATGTTGCCGTTGTGGTCGACCTGGGCCTCTATCACCGGATCAGCTACAGAGGGGGTTACCGGTTTGTCGGCTACTGCTCTGTATTCATAGAAGCTCAAGATGATACCGCCGATGATGAATGCCACAATGACCAGGGCCGCAACAACTTCGCCCAGCAGTTCAGAAATACGGATATGCATAGCGTTTACTCCTTATTTCATAATCATATCGATTACGACATCCTCAACTTCTCTGCCAGAATATAACAATTCTGATATAAATGCAATAATTGTGACGGAAGTGTCATACTTTTCATGATTATGTCATAAAAAACGATGCTCCGTTTCGTTCTTTTCGTCGATAGAGAGACGTTTTTCCTGAAACTTACTGCACTTTATAGATGCGCAAAGTACCGTCAGAAGAGGTGAAAACGCACTCTCCGAGGGTATCGAAGGTAGAGTAGTTGATAACGGAATACTCCTTAAGTTCCATCGTTCCGCAGATGACATAGGAGATGTCATAGAAGTGAAGTAGACGGTAGACTTCCTCGAGCTCGGTGGAAGTATAGATCGTTGTCAGATCCTGATAACGAGGGGTCAGGATGATCTTCCAGACATCATTGTTCGGATCTGCCTCGAATTTGCCGGTTTCCGGATCAACGATGCCCTGGAAGTGCCAGAGCCACTCGTGCGTCTGCCAGCCGACGACGGTCGGAAGTCCTGTGTAGGCAGAAACGATACATCTGTCGGTATAGCTCAAGCCGCTTGCTTCGCAGATGTTCTTCGTGCCCTTGACGTTTTCGTTGAGCCAGTTGATCGCTTCCTGATAAGGAATCAGGTTGCCTTCGTAGCTGAGCTCGGTATAACTGGAGGTGTGGGTGGTCAGATAGGCCGTACCATCCAGACCTTTGTAATTCTCTTTGTTCAGTTTGCCGCAGCGCTGCTCAAGGGAACGCATGGTGTAGTGACCCGGGATGAAAAGGATCAGCGCCAGCATGAAGATGGCAACGCCCAAACCCCAGTTCGAAAGGGATCCTTTCTTGGTGACATGAGCCATGAAACGGAAGACCGTATAGGCCACGACAAGGGAAAGGATGATGAAAGCCGCGAAGGTGAACTTGAACATCGTGTTGGAACGCTGAAAGTCATCGCCATAGATATCGCGTACGTACATGATCTCCGGAGCCATAAGCATCATGAAACCAACGAAGCTCATACCTACCATGAAGATGTCGATGATGGATCTTACGTTGAAGAAACGGCACATAAGGAAATCGCCGAACTTGGCAAAGTAGTAATCCAGCAGACGGAAGAAATAGGTGATCGCACCGATAAATCTCGGCGGATCCTTTTCTTCTTCCTCATCGTCGGACTCCTCGCCTGCCTTTTCAGTTTTTACAATACGGCGGGGTGCTTCGGATTCGGTGTCAACCGAAGCGATCTCAACAAGATCCGGATCTTCGGAAGGTGTATCGACGTCGTCAAGAATGTCCGGATCATCTTTCAAAGCCGGAGCAGAAGCGACTGCTTCAGAAACAGGGGCAGCTTCGTATTCGACGGTGTCCTGAGGACCGAAAGTCGGCTTGACCAGTTTCAGAGGTTCCGGAAGGACCGGAAGACGGTTCTTCTTGTAAGCATTTCGCTTGGTGAATACAACCAGCAGCAGAAGTCCCAGCGGGATCAGTACATGGACCATCCAGACGACCGTGAACTGGAAGGGACTGGTGTGGTGATCAACCAGACCGATGGAGTTGGAGATCATCTCGAAGTTATAGTTGAAGGACAACGAGATGGTGCTGGCGATCGAGAAAAGCATCGCCATGCCTGCGCCTGTTCTGGAGAATGCACATGGAATACAGGTGGAAAGAACATAGGAAATAACGAAAACCGCGATCTGCAGACACAGGTGCAGGAATACGTTATCGCCGAATTTCAGATATACACCCAGGATACCGCCTGCTTCAACAAGGAAAACGAGGAACCCGGTGAATGTCACAAGGTGCGTGGAGCGCCTTGCGTGATAGACCAGAAGACCCATCGAGCAGAAGATAAAGTAGATCAGGAAATCCCAGTAGTTACACATCTGAGCCAGACCCAGAAGGTAAGCCGCAAAGAGGAATTCGGGCTGGAAAAGGAAATCCGTCTCGGAAAGAAGGTGCTTATGCAGATCCGTGAAACGATACATCTGCTCGTTACGTTTTTCCGGGAACTTGGCACGGAATACCGCAACGAAGATGAAAGCGATGATCAGGGTAACGATCATCATGCTGATGACGTGCGCATGCAGGTCGCCGACCAGGAACGAGTAGAACGGGAACTCGTGGATGGTCAGGTCTGCAGTCTCGGCCAGACCCAGTTCTTTCAGGTTCGGGTTATGACCGATGAATCGGGTGGAGTTCGGGTAGAAGAAGTCTGTCGTATTACCGACATTGATTCCCAGTTTCTGCCAGATGCCCCAGTGCAGGATGCGGTTACCGATGCTCTGCTCATCGTAGAAGAAAGAGTGCGAGTTACCGAAGATGATGGTGCAGCATCCGGACAGAAGTCCTGCGAACGGCAGATAGATCTTGGCGACCTGGCTGTCTTTTTTCTGCATGAGACCGTCGATAAACATCTGGCCTAAGGAGAATGCCGTGGAGAATGGGATCGCGATGGCGGCACAAAGCGAGATGTTATATGCCACACTGGTCTTGGTTCCCAGCATCTTGGTCAGGTAAGAGAATACATACTGACCGTAATAGTAGTAGTTGATAGAGTAGCCGGCGAGCCAGTGATCTTTGGCCGGGAGGCTGTTATTTCTGACCATGGAATTCATGAAGCCGAAGTTCATGAATTTCTCTTCGCCGTTGATATTCGGAAGGAAGCCCTTGCAGTAGCACAGAAATGCCAGTACGACTGTGAAGAGTGCTTCTTCGAAGATGATGTGTCCGACGTTGTTGTTGTCGGCGATCGCGACGATCGCGGCCTTTCGGGTCGCCGGAAGACCCCAGCATACCGCGGCCAGAATGACGAACATGACGAATGTCATCGGACGGTTGAAGGAATTCCAGATACCCAGATAGGACAAAAGCCAGAGAGGACCGGTTGTCAGAAGGATACCCAGGCCGCGTGCAAAGCCGTATCCGGCGGAGAGAAAGCCGCGGAAGAAATGCGCGGTGATCGGGAAAGCCGCCCAGCTGTAAAGATAGAAGAGTGCCCACCATGCGATGAAATCACCGATATCGTTTTGCAGAGCAAGACCGGAGATGAGTGCTACCAGTGCCGGTGTCAGAAGAACCAGTACACGCAGCAGGATGTCCATCGGTTCTATATCGACATTCTTTTTTGCCAGATTGCGGTCAGGCGTAAACGCCTTGCCGGAAGTCTTCGGAGTGCGAACACCGTCATTCTTCACTCTTGAATTCTTTTTCATGAGAGAAATCCTCCTTTATCTTTGCAACGGTAGCATTTGCCTGGGAAACACAGGCATCCATTCTGTATTTGCCATCCTCGCCGGAGTTCGGGGTCATGGCAAGACTGCACACATAAAGACCGCGTACCGGCTGGATGAATTCGTCCAGTGGATGGCTCAGAGGCTTGGCGTAGCGGGTACGCTTGAGACGCCAGGTCTTTACGGAGCTTCGGGTCACGCTGGGGTTAAGATACTGAAGTCGTTTCAAGAAGATCTTGAATACGTCGGCATCCGTCGCGGTCCAAAGGGGCGAGGATGTCATGTAGTTGCCGGACAGGTAAAGAACGTGTCCGCCGTAGCGGCGCTGTCCCACCATGCTGGTGTGCTGGATGATGCGCTGGAAGGGCTCGTCATCCGGGAGCATACGGGAGTAGCACTCGGTGAAAGGTGTCTTCATGAGCATCAGAAGACACATGTTTGCCTGATATGTAACGTCCATCAGCGAGTCACGGAAGTCCGTAGGCATGTTGAGGGCGTGCGTGATATGTACGAGATTTCGGCAGGAACCGGTATACAGGATCGTGTCGCATTCTAAGATGATGGAACTGGAGTCCGCAAGGACACACTGGACACGATATCTCGGTCTTTCCGGATCCTCGCTTTCGGCGATCTCGGAAACGGTGTAGCCGTACTGGATGATGCCGCCGTGGTCCGTGATCTCCTGAACCAGTGCGGCCAAAAGGGAATGAAATCCGTTATCGAGATAACCCAGTCTTTTACGGCTGGCACGGCCATACCAGAGAGAGTCATACCACTGCAGTTCGTCATTCAGTCCCAGATCCTTCAAAAGAGAGATCAGGGCACGGTCGGATCTTCGGATGTGATGCGGAAGAAGTTCGATATATTCGGAACCCAGACGGGAGCAGGCCAGCATACCGCCCGGGGTAGACTGCTGCTCAACGACCTGCACACGGAAACCGGCCTGCGCCAGCTTATAGGCACAGACCAGACCGGACAGTCCGGCGCCGATTACACATATCGAAGTGTTTTCCTCCATTTGCTGTCCTCCGGATTATAAACAGATCTTTTTTGCTTCGAGGTAATAGCGCTTCTCGACAGCTTCGCCCATCGAGAATGTCTTTCTCGGGAAGACGCCTTCCTTGCTGATGGTCTCAAAGAAAGAGTTCTTCGAAACATCCGGAAGGAGGAAGCCGAGCTTGTCAGCCGCAGCCAGAGAGCGTACGGAATCTTCGCCGTGGATATAGTCGGTATGGATGCTGTCGGACTCGATCGAATCCAGGAATCCCTGAAGCGATCCGACGGCCAGTGTGTGGGACGGCTTTCCGATGACCATGGTGAAGTCTTCGTTTCCGTCTGTTACGAGGATCGTCTGGGATCCGTCTGCGCATCCTTCCTTGGCAAATGCACCGGCGTTTTTGAACTCGATGTTCTGGTCGGCAAAGTATGCTTTGGCTGCTTCGGTGAGTTTTTCTTTTGTAAGGCCGAAGGTCACGCGGTGGATCGGCTCAAACTGCAGTCCGTCGTCATGGATGTTGACGATCTCAACGAGGCAGTAGCGTGCCGGATGATTCGTGCGAGCTTCTTCGGACAGCCCTTCACGGACATTCTCCCAGTGCTTCTTTGCGGTCGCGAGAGAGTGGTTACCGTCACCGACGGCAAAGAGGAAACCATCGTCGGAAGAGGCGAGCAGACCGCGGAGTGCGGAAACGATGCCTTCTGCGACTTTCGAATCCTGGGATGTATAGAAACCGCGGATGTGTCCGCCTTCACTCATGAGGTCGGTATCGTATACCAGGTTGGCGCTGTCGGAAGAGAGCGCGGAGAATGCAGGCTCGATGACGGTCTTTTCCGGATCGTTGATCAGCACCATGATGTGCGGCATCTCGATCGGGGCTCTTTCACGGATACGTACGCGAGGAGGAATACGGGAAAGTACCGTTCCTTCTGTGGCACGGATGCGGCTCTTGTTTCCGGGAGTAAAGTCATACTGCTCCAGATCCAGCGCCAGCATCAGACCCTTACGGGATTCGTTATATTTTGTTCTTCTGTCCAAAAGGATAAATCCGGGATCCATCTCGGTCAGGATGCCTTCGTCGATATAGCCGCGGATCGAAGACGCGATGTTCGAAAGTCTTGTGTCGATCTGCTCGGGCGATTCTTTTTCCAGATACACTTCCGGCAGGAACATACGAAGCGTGGACGGTGCATTTCCCACAGTCTCCTCAACTTTGTTCCAGTATTCAGGTTCGGAAGTAAACTGGTCGCAGGCGATAACTGCCCACTTGGAAAGATCGGTGCCCTTCTTCGGAAGCAGGATCTTCGGTGCCGCGATGGCGATGTCAGAATAGATAGAATTCATGGATATCCTCCAGGTAATTGTAAAAATAGCCTTAATATTATAGCACGCGCGCGCGAGTGGAGAAAGACTATTTCATGCATTCATGTTATAGTATGAGTAGAGTCTTTCTTGGGGAGGTCGGTGCATATGGCCAAAACGGAAAACGGCAGAGGAAGGCTGCTTTGCCTTCTGGAGATCTTACAAAAAGAGACCGACGAACAGCACGGTCTTTCGGCACAGGAGCTGCTTTCGAAACTGGAAGCAAGAGGATTTCCTGTCGAGCGAAAAGCCCTCTACAGGGATTTTGATGCTCTAAATGCATCGGCGATTCCGCTCGAGTCGACCGGACGTCCGCCCCGGTACTATATCGAGGAGCGTGAGTTCGAGCTCGAAGAGATCATGATCCTCATCGATGCCGTCGAGTCGGCAGGCTTCATGACGGAGACGAAAAAGGCAGGCTTGATCAAGAAACTCAAGGGCCTGACGTCGACCGGAAAAGCCAGTGAACTGAACGAGCAGATCCACTATCTCGACCGCCACCATTCCTCGAACAACGAGTTTATTTATTCCGTCGCCGCGATCCGTCGTGCGATGGCGGAAGGACATCCCGTGACATTCCAATATATCGAGTACGATATCGACGCGGGCGAAGTGCTCAAACATGACGGTATGCAGTACATCCTGCATCCGTTCGCGATGGTCTGGAACAACGGATTTTACTACTGTATCGGCGCACGCCCGGAGCAGAGCGGAAAGGGCGACGAAGAGAAGATCGTGCACTTCCGTATCGACCGCATGAAGGCGGCGAAAGTGGACGCGAAAAGAAAACTCGTCAAGCCGCCGAAGGGCTTTAGTGTCGCCCGTCATACGGAGTCTTCTTTCAGCATGTTCGGATCCGAGCCGGAAGTGGTGACGATCCGCTTCGGAAAGAACCTTCTGACCCAGTTCTATGACCGCTTCAGCCGTGATGTCGTGATCCAGAAAGATCCGAAGAATCCGGAGTTTTTGCTGGCAAATGTTTCAGTCAGTGTCGCACCGACGTTCTTTGCCTGGATCAGTCAGTACGAGGGTGCATTTACCATAGAAGGACCGGAGCACGTCAGACAGAAATACCACGATCATCTGAAAAAAGCACTGGATGCTTAAGTTTATCCGTGTTTTATCTTTAACATGTCACGTATTCTTTGAAAGCAGGTTTCGAGTACAATAACAAAAGATTCATCGCGCTGTCCCAAAAGGACATCAAAGACAAATTTCGAGGAGAGCAGGGGATGCGATATGGCCAAGGTAAAAGATCAAGTTATTGAAGAAGTAAAGAAGGTAATCTGCGGTAAGGATGAGGTGATCAAGCTCGCGCTTACTGGAATGCTTTCCGGAGGTCATATCCTCATCGAGGACGTGCCGGGCGTCGGTAAAACTTCGATGGCGCTTGCGTTTTCCAAGGCGATGGGTCTGGATTACGGACGTGTGCAGTTTACGCCGGACGTACTTCCTTCCGATATCACCGGTTTTACGATCTTCGATAAAGATACCAAGGAGATGCACTACAAAAAGGGTGCGATCTTCCATAATCTCTTTTTGGCTGATGAACTGAACCGTGCGTCATCTCGTACGCAGTCGGCATTCCTCGAAGCCATGGAAGAAGGACAGGTCACGGTTGACGAAAAGACCTATCCGCTTCCGGATCCCTTCATCGTATTTGCGACACAGAACCCGTCCGGCGCGTCGGGCACTTCGCTTCTTCCGGACTCCCAGATGGACCGTTTTACAGTCCGTATCTCCATGGGCTATCCGGGAAGAGAAGATGAGAAGGCCATGATCATGAACCGCCAGGAAGGCAAAGTTCCGATGCAGACTATCGAGCGGATCTGCACCAGTGACGATATGCTCCGCATGAGAAAAGAAGCGGCGCAGGTCCATCTTCGTGACAAGCTTTTAGACTATGTGGTCGCGCTTGTGGAAGCGACCCGTAACCACCCCGATCTCGAGCGTGGCGCGAGCCCGCGTGCGACACTGGCACTGACTGCCATGGCCAAGGCTTATGCCTACATGCATGACCGTGATGTGGTAACGGAAGATGACGTGCGCGCCGTATTCTGCCCCGTCATGAGCCATCGTCTCCTTTTGACTCCGGAGGCGGAGTTCAATGAACTGAAGACCGATGCGATCGCGGAGGAAATCCTGAAAACAACGACCCTGGCGAGAGTGTGATCTTTTATGGTTAAAAGCTGGGTCATTTACATCCTGTCTGTCCTGGGGGCAGTGGCTTTTTTCATCGTGTATCAGCAGTGGCTTGCCTGGTACGTTCTGATGGTGCTTGCCGCGATCCCGTTTGTTGCGCTGATACTGAGTTTTCTGGCCGCGCACTTTTTCAAGGTCCGTGTGAAAGCGCCTAGAAGTGTGACGGTAAAAACCGGCGCATCACTTCTTTTTACATCGAGTACGACTCCCTATGTTCCGGGTCAGATCTACCGCGTGAAGATGACGATCATCGAGCTGATGAGCCGCGAAAGACAGGAGCATACTTTCGTCTGTCAGATCGGCACGGATAAGAGCGTGCTGCTTCAGACAGATCACTGCGGCACCTACAAGATCGAGTCGATCAAGGTCCGCGTCTACGATATGCTCGGTTTGATCCCGATCTGCAAAAAAGTTGATCTTCACGGTGAAGTACCGGTCATGCCGGAACTTCGCATGCCGGAGATCGTCGTCGATTCGAACGGTTTTCGTGCGAAACTTCTTTCGAAGTCGCAGTCTCCGTTTTCCGAGCTTTACGACATCCGTGAATATATCCAGGGCGATCCGATCAAGAATATCCACTGGAAGATGAGTGCAAAGAAAGACGACATCATGGTCAAGGAGCCCCAGGAGGAGTCTCACGGCCGTGCCCGTGTCGTGATGCCGCTTGAGGGAACCCGCGACAAGGTCGATCAGAACCTCGGCGAAGTGCTGTTTACGATCCGGTATTTCCTGATCCGTGATATCCCCGTTACGATCCGCGTGATCTCGCGCCTGAGAAGAGCGGAAACGTTTGAGATCCGCTCGAAACTGGAGATGAACCGCGCGATGCTTTCGATCCTTAGGATGCCGATCCCGGGAGGGCAGAACCATGAGTAAAGAGAGAAAAGAACTCACTCTGGCATTCCCTCAGGGAGAATCGCTTCCGGTCTGGCAGTTCTGCTTTTCCAGCATCCTGGCGACCGTTTTGGGCGTGGCCTGTGTCGTCATGCTCCTTTCCACATACAGACTCTCGATCGACTATGTGGGCGTTGCATTTTACACGTTAGGCATCTCTTTGTTCTTCAGTTATATTTTTGCTCGAAATGACATACGCCTGACTTTACTCTCGCTTGGCGGCGTAGTCCTTATTACGACGGTGTTTCTGGCCTTTGACCTGTTCTCCGCGCGATACGCGGCGGAGTATTTCTACGGCGCCGTTGCGGATCTGGCGCTTCGCTTTTTGCCGGGTGGGTCGCTTACTTTGGAAAACGGATTTGCCATGTCTGTATTCTTCTCATTGGTCAGTGCATTTCCCGCCATATTAACGACGTGGGTCATCGCGAGAAAGAAGAATGTGCTGATCGCATTTTTGGGTTACCTGCCGTTTGTCATTTTAACGGTTTCGCTGAACTACCAGATCCCGACGCAGGGTTCCTGTCAGGTCGTCATCGCAGGATTCCTGCTTCTGGTCATCTACTCGAAGGTAAGAAAGAATGCGAAGGAGCCGACATACTGTGATCTGATGAAGATCATGGTGCCGATTCTGGTGGGACTTTGCATCATCGGCATCTTTAATCCGCAGAAAAAGTACAGACAGGATGAGATGGCGCAGAAGCAGTATCTGGCGATGCAGCAATTCCTCGAAAAGGTCTCGGAAAAGCTTCCTTTCGGAACCGGAAAGAAGATCCAGGAAGAGGTCGTCAAAGAGGTGGAAAAGACCTATATGGGAAGCCTCGTCATCGAAGATGTGGCACGTCATACACTGCGCATGTCGGTCGGACGTGAAAACCTCCTGATGGCAGGAAACTTCAACCCGCCGAGATGGAAGTTCATGACGGTGACCCGTATGAGTAACGAACTCTATACCGGAAATGCCTCCTCGTCCGGTCCGTATATGTATCTCAAGACCGCGTCCATGTCCCGTTTTGACGGATATTCCTGGGCGGCGCCGACGGAGGAGATGCCGTTTTCCTACTACTATCCTCCGGATAATATCTCGCAAAAAGAAGCGCAGAGCGTCGTGCGGATCAAGGTCGATTTCCGCGGCGATTACGCGTTCGTTCCGTACTATACGGATCACTACCGCATCGATCCTTCGAGCAGCCAGTATATCACGGAACCATATCTGATACTTCGTGAATCGAGCATCATGAACGAAAAGACGCTTATCCCCGATGCGTCGCAGGATTATTTCTTCGTCTATAGTGAAGTGCCGGTACGAAGTCAACCGGAGTGGTCGGACGAGTATATCCGGCAGATCTATCTCGACTGCCTCTACGTACCGGATGCAACGCGCGAAGGAATCCTTCTCAGCGAGACACTTCCGCAGTGGTATCTCGATGTTCTTTATGGAAAAGAAGAGTGGCCGACCGAGCGCAAAGTCCGCGCGGTCGTAAGCTACGTGCGTACCCTTCACGAGTACGATGCCTTGACGCGTTTTCCGCCGGATGACGTGGATTTTGTAACGTGGTTCATGCGCTACAGCAAGACCGGATTCTGCGTACATTACGCGTCGACAGCGGCTGTACTTCTGCGTATGCTGGGCGTGCCGACTCGCTATGTCAGCGGTTATCTTCTGACCGATGTGCAGGACGGTGTAGCCTGCGATGTCTATACGACCGATGCCCATGCCTGGATCGAGTATTTCCATCCGGATTACGGCTGGATCATGGACGATCCGACACCGGGAAATGAAGAAGCGGCGAGCCACTTTAATTTCGATGCGATCGTACAGGAGTACGGACCGGAAACGTCGATGGTTACGCCGGTTCCGCTTCCGAGCCGCACGCCGACACCGACGATCAACCCGTATTCCGGTGTATATCAGGGTGCCATCGGAAACCAGGGCGATAAGGAACTCTCCGAAGGACAAAAGCTCCTTAAGAAGATCGTGGACGGGTTCGTTAAGATCTTTATCCGTGTCATGATCGTCGTGGCGATCATCGCGGCAGTGGTGCTCACCGTGCGTGGGATCTTCCATCTTTACTGGAAGAAGAGATTCGGAAGTGAGGATCAGAACCTTCGTGCCCGGTCGTATTACCATTACTATGCCATCATGGCGAAGATCTTAAAGAGTAAGCCTACAGATACGGGTGAACGAATCGCGGGACAGGCCGCATTCAGCCGTCAGGGCGTAAAAGAGGAGGATGTTCTCGAACTGATCCGTTCGGAGCAGAAAAACCTCGACGAATACTACAAAAAAGCCAAGGATATCAGGCAGAATATCTTCGATCTTCTGGTGATCCGCATGAAAGCTCCGCCTGAAACGGCTGCCCCGGATCCTGACGCATAAAGAAAATGCATTTTGATGCATCTCTTTATATATATAGATATAGATTTTCTCGTCTAAATCATGTAAAATTACAAGGCACGCGAAAACTGATGCGCGTGCCTTGCTTTTTCTGACCAATATAAGGGTCGGACAGCTTTGTTGACAAAGGAGACAAAGAAGAATGAGACAGTTTACCTCAGATGAATTGAGAAATACCTGGAAGCAGTTCTATATCGACCGCGGTCATGTGGATGTCGGCGCCGTATCCCTGGTGTCCGATGGTTCGACCGGCGTTATGTTCAACGTCGCCGGCATGCAGCCGCTGATGCCTTACCTCTTGGGCCAGAAGCACCCGCTGGGCACAAGACTTTGCAACGTGCAGGGCTGCGTCCGTACAAACGATATCGACTCTGTCGGCGACAAGAGCCACGTTACCTTCTTCGAGATGATGGGTTCCTGGAGCCTCGGTGATTACTTCAAAAAGGAAAGATGCCAGTGGAGCTTCGAGCTTCTGACACAGGTCTTCGGATTTGATGCCGATCATCTCGCCGCAACAGTATTTGCCGGCGATGAAAATGCACCGCGTGATGAAGAAGGTGCAGAGTTCCGTATCGCTTCCGGCTTTAAGAAAGAAAACATCTACTACCTCGGTGCGGACGATAACTGGTGGGGCCTCGAGTATGGTCCCTGCGGTCCGGACTCCGAGATGTTCTATATCGCAGATCGTCCGGATTGTGGTCCGGACTGCGGCCCGGGCTGCTCCTGCGGCAAATACACCGAGCTCGGTAACGACGTTTTTATGCAGTACGAAAAGCATAAGGACGGAACGCTTACTCCTCTGAAGCAGAAGAACGTAGATACAGGCTGGGGCCTCGAGAGAATCCTGGCATTCCTGAACGGTTCCCGTGATGTATACCAGATCGATCTGTTCGCTCCGGTCATCGCTTATATCGAAAAAGTTTCCGGCGCGAAATACAACGCAGACGAGAAGCAGACACGTTCGATGCGTATCCTGGCTGACCATACCAGAACATCCGTGATGCTCATCGGTGACGCGGCTAAGCTCGTTCCGGCAAACGTCGGTGCAGGTTACGTTCTGCGTCGTCTGATCCGTCGTGCGGTCCGTCACGCTCGTGCGCTGAACCTCAAGAAGGAAGACATCCTGAAGATCGCGACGATCTTCATCGATGAGATCTATAAGAACAGCTATCCGCTCCTTACCAAGAACAGAGAGTTCATCCTTAACGAACTTACTAAGGAGATCGAGCGTTTCGAGAGCACACTCGAAAACGGCATGAAGGAATTCAAGAAGATCCTCGAAGAGAATGCTGCTTCCGGTAAGAAGACCATCGATGGCAAGTCTGCTTTCTATCTTTACGATACATTCGGATTCCCGATCGAGCTGACTGTCGAGCTTGCTGAAGAAGAGGGCCTCACAGTAGATGAGGAAGGCTTCAAGACTTCGATGGAAGAGCAGAAGCAGAAGGCTCGTGACAACGCGAACTTCTCCGCCAAACTCAACACCGCGGCAGGCGTTTTCGATTCTCTCGACGAGAGCATCAAGACCAAGTTCGTCGGTTACGACGGACTCAATACCGAAGGCAAGATCGTTGCTGTTGCTGATGAAGCGGCACTGAAGGATTCCCTTGCTGAAGGCGAGAAGGGTACAGTTATTACGGATATCACGACATTCTACGGCACCATGGGTGGTCAGGTCGGTGATAAGGGTATCATCAAGACTGCTGACGGTGAGTTCACCGTAACAGAAGCGATCCACCTCGCAAACGGCCGTGTCGGTCACATCGGTTTCGTTTCGAAGGGAACGATCCGCAAGGACAGCGCAGCGGAACTTTGCGTAGATGAAGAGAACCGCGGCAATACATGTAAGAACCACTCCGCGACACATCTTCTGCAGAAAGCGCTGAAGATCGTTCTCGGTGATCACGTTGAGCAGAAGGGTTCTCTGGTAACACCGGACCGTCTGCGTTTCGACTTCTCCCACGATGCAGCTATGACTGCTGAGCAGATCGAGAAGGTCGAAGCGATCGTAAATAAAGAGATCGCGGCTTCCCTCGCTGTACGTACAGACGAGATGAGCCAGCAGGAAGCGGTTTCCACCGGTGCGATGGCACTCTTCGGTGAGAAATACGGCGACGTGGTTCGTGTTGTCAGCATGGGCAAGGGCACATCCGGAAAGAACGAAGACGACTTCAAGGCTGCGTTCTCCGTTGAGCTCTGCGGTGGTACACACGTCAGCAATACATCCCAGATCCGTTCGATCAAGATCCTTTCCGAGTCCGGTGTTGCTGCCGGCGTCAGAAGAATCGAAGCGCTGACCGGTGATGGTGTTTCTGCTTACTATAAGGATCTGGAGAATCTGCTTGCTGAGGCGGCCAAGCTTCTCAAGTCCAATCCGTCCGAGATCGTAAATAAGATCGCAAGCCTGCAGAATTCCCTGAAGGCAGCGAACTCCGAGATCGAGTCCCTGAAGTCCCAGGCGGCGAAAGACGCACTCGGTGATTCTCTGGAGAATACTGTTGATGTCAAGGGCGTCAAGCTCCTGGCTGCTAAACTGGAAAATGTTGAGATGGGCGCGCTCCGTGATCTGGGCGACCAGCTCAAGGATAAGATCGGCGACGGCGTCGTTGCTCTGATCTCTTCTGTAGACGGCAAGGCCAATATCGTCATCATGGCGACAGACAGTGCCGTGAAGGCAGGCGCGCATGCCGGTAACCTCATCAAGGCCGTAGCTCCGATCGTCGGTGGCGGCGGCGGTGGACGTCCGAATATGGCACAGGCCGGCGGTAAGAATCCGGCAGGTATCGACGATGCTCTGGCAGCGGTGAAGACCGAACTGGAGAAAATGCTCTAAGGAGGAAAGCAGTATGTGTTTATTCTGTGATATCGTAGCAGGCAAGATCCCTTCCACGAAGGTATTTGAAAACGACAAAGTTCTGGCATTCAAGGACATCAATCCTCAGATGCCGATCCATGTTCTGGTCGTTCCGAAGAAGCACTTCGACGACATCCTGGATATGGCTGCTTCCGATGAAGGAAAAGAAGCCCTCGGTGATGTACTCGAGGCGATCCCGGAAGTCGTAAAGGCAACCGGTGCGGACGAAGGTTTCCGTGTGATCAACAACTGTAAAGAGTATGCCGGCCAGACCGTCATGCACGTGCATTTCCATATTCTTGGTGGCGCGAAATTTACGGAGCACATCGTCTGATTTAAAAGAAAACAAAGCACGAATCTTTCGGGGGGAACAGTGCGTATGGGCAAGAAGACAAGCATCGGCCGGTTAGTTTATCGGGGCGTAGCTTGCCTTCTTGCTTTTTTACTGCTTTGCGGGATGTGTCTGATCCCTTCGAAAAACCGCGTCAAAGAAGAAGACCAGGTCGAAGCCTTTATCGACCGCACTTTCACCGCACTGACGCAAAACGAGACGCCGACGAGTGTATTTGCCGTCTGGTATCCAAAGCTTGCCGCAAAAGAAAGATCCGCGGTCGATTTTGTCGAATCCGTCGTATACAGCCCCTCTTTCCTCGAAAAAAGATACCCTGATTCCCGAATCGTAGAGCTCATCTATGTCGCGATGGTGGATCACCTTCCGGATGACGCGACTGAAGCGAAATATACCGAGTATCTGGATGAGAAGGTGTCGGAACGCTATCTTCTTCAGGAGCTTTCCAAAGACCCGGATTATTCGGATCTTTGCACCCGTTACGATGTGCTTCCCGGAACGTTTTCAGCAAAGGAACCCCGTGATCAGGATCCGGAAGTCACGCTCGCGTTGGGCCGCCTTTACTTTGCGGTACGGGGCATGCATCCGGACAGCGAAGAGGTCAACACATGGACGGAGCGTTTTCTGAAACAGGAAGCTTCGGTAATGGATTTTATCGAGCAGTACAGTGCGGAGATTCCGAAAGATCCTTCGGGAAATGAACTGGCGCCGATCATCTCCTGCATGCTTGAACGTGAAGTGACGTCTTCTGAACTGGAAGAATATGCGGCGCTTCTCGAGCAGGGAGTTTCTTCTGATTATGTGCTCCACCAGGTCTGTGAGTCGGGAGAATTCAGAGAACACTGGCTTTCCCAGGGGATCGAGCCCGGAACGTTCGAACTTACCCAGCAGAGAGATCTTAACGTCGAACTGACCTCGTTTATATCCCGTTTCTATCTTTGCCTGACCGGCCGAAAAGCAACGGAAGACGAGCTCAACAGCGGCATATCGCGCGTGCTCTCTCATGAAGTAAAGATCCAGACGATGCTTGCCGAAGTCCTCGATACTCCCGAAAGCCAGGCACTTCTTTCGGACAACAGTGCATTTCTCGATGCGGTATACGAGGTGCTTTATGGTGAAAAGCCGGACCCGGCGACGGTCGAAGGATACCTGATCGGACTGAATAACGGCGTCCTTCGTTCCCGCATCCTGGAAGAGATCGCCAAAGATCCGGCATTTGACGAACAGATGAAAGCCTATGGTTTTGATACGTCATCCGAAAAGGTCATCCCGGAAAAGATGGTCGCGCTGACATTTGACGACGGACCGTATACTCCGGTTACATTCCGTATCATGGACATGCTCGAAGCTTATGGCGCGCACGCGACGTTCTTTGTCATCGGAAACCGTGTGGCGAACTATCCGGAGTGCCTGATCCGTGCGGTGAACCTCGGATGCGAGATCGGAAACCATACCTGGAACCATACAAAACTGACGAAACTGTCGGGAAGTGCCGTCGCGCAGCAGATCGCGGACTGCGACCAGGCAGTATATAACATCTGCGGTTTCCATACCCGTCTGATGCGCCCGATGGGCGGTTCGTTCAACAGCACCGTCGCGGCCAACGTCGGCCTTCCGATGATCATGTGGTGCATCGATACAAACGACTGGCGCTACAAGGACACAAACCACATCATCACGGAGATCTTAGATAACGTCAAAGACGGAGACATCATCCTGATGCACGACATCTACGAATGCACGGCAGACGCGATGGAAGTCGTGATCCCGGAACTGATCTCCCGCGGATACACGCTTGTGACGGTAAGTGAACTTGCCGAGTATAAGGGAAAAGAACTGCAAAACGGAGAATCCTACCGCTCGATCCGAGGCGGCTGATCTGAACTGAAAATGACAAAATAAAACAGGGACTGGGAAACACAAAAAACCAGTCCCTGTTTGTTCGGAACGTATGGAGTGATGCACACATTCCGCATGATGTGAAGTATGTCACTTCACTTGAATAAAAACTAAAACACCGTTGAGAGGAACGATCTCGTGCGGTGGGGCACTCATCCAGCCAACCCAAAAACCAAAGATGCCTTGTCATTAATTTTTATATTTTTACTTAATCTCACTATATAACGAATTGCCTTGAGAAACAAATAAAATTCGTTCCAGAAAGTATAACAATCGTTCGCACGCTCTCTGGCTGCGACAAGTGGATCCACAGAGAGTAAACCCCGACAAATAAGGAAATTGCGACGAAAAAGTTTAGAATGTTGCACATATGTCATTTTATCGTCATGTGGTTAAGGTATACTTGATACTAGGTGATTCTGTGAAAACAGGATATTTGGGACAGGTGAGGTGTGAAAGATGGAGTCAAGTCGAATGCAAACCGGAAGTATCAGACGGATGTTTATGGCGATCTTACTTGCGATCGCGATCATGAGTACAAATCTTCTTCCTTCGACAGTTCGGGCCAGTGATGATCCCATCGCGGATTTTATCGATCGTGCATATGAACTGATTCTCGACCGCAAGGCGGAGGATGCAGGTTTTCAATACTGGTATCAGAATATTACAGCCGGAAGTCTTACGGCTGCAGACATAGTGGATCAGTTCTTCCACACCGACGAGTTCACAGGCAGAGGCATCAACGACGAAGGTCAGGTCGAGATCCTCTACCATGTTATGTTTGACAGAGAGCCTGACGATGGCGGAAAGCAGTACTGGCTGAAGTACCTCGATGCCGGTGTCAGCATCAGCGGAATTATCAACGGATTTACACAGTCTCCCGAATTTGCGGAAGTCTGTGCCCGATACAACATGGTGCCGGGCACGATCCCGCCGGTGGAAGGCCGTGACCTCAACTGGAACGTTACGGAATTCGTCAGCCGTGCCTACGACCTCCTTCTGGAGCGCCGCCCGGATGTCGGTGGACTGAACTACTGGACAAAAGAGATCGCAAGCGGAAACATCGCCGCGAATTCTTTGGTAAATGAACTGGTCCGCAGCCCCGAGTTCTCGGCCAAGGGCCTGGACGATGCTTCTGTACTGGCGCTTCTTTACAAAGCGATGTTTGACCGTCAGATCGATGACGGCGGATGCCAGTACTGGCTGGGCATCCTCGATTACGGTGTATCCATGAGCTGCATCATCAGCATGATCGGTGCCTGCCCGGAGTTCGCCGAAGTCTGTGCCCGTTATGGCATGACCACCGGTTCGGTGAAACTGGAAGAACCCCGTGATCAGAACTATCAGCTCACAGGTTATATCTCCCGTGCGATCTTCGGCCTGACAGGAAGAAAAGCAACAGTCGATGAGTGTAACGTCTATACCGACGCGATCCTCAAGGGAACCAAGTCGATCGCCGTATCCCTTTCTGAATTTGCCTCCTGGGCAGAAACTTCTGCACATCTTCCGGCAAATGAGGATTTCCTCAAGGCCGCTTTTGATATCTGCTACGGTGCGCAGGATGACGCGAAGATGCAGACCTTCCTTTCCTCTCTCAATGGCGGAAAAACAAGAAGCAAGGTCATGATGGATATCACGAACGATCCTGCCTACAAGGCAAAACTTACCGGTCTGGGTCTGAAGGATCCGATGGTAGAGCCGAAGAAGATGATCGCGCTTACCTTTGACGATGGTCCGTATTCTCCGGTTACCAACCGTATCCTGGATGTACTCGAAAAGTACAATGCCCATGCGACATTCTTCGTAGTCGGAAACCGTGTCAATTCCTATTCGAGCTGCGTAAAGCGTGCCGTCAGCCTCGGATGCGAGATCGGAAACCATACCTGGGATCACACCAGTCTTACGACTCTGAGCGGTTCGGAAGTCGCAAGTCAGATCAGCCGCTGCAATAACGCGGTATTTAACCTTACCGGCGTGATGCCGAGCGTCATGCGTCCTGTCGGCGGTGCGTACAATGCCACTGTTTCCAACAATGTCGGCATGCCCATGATCATCTGGTCAGTAGATACCAACGACTGGAAATACCGCGACAGTCAGCATGTCATCAACGCGATCCTGAACAACGTCAAGGACGGCGATATCGTCCTGATGCACGATCTTTATGCATCTACTGCCGCAGCGATGGAGACGGTTATTCCGGAACTGATCGCACGTGGTTATACACTCGTTACGGTAAGCGAACTGGCGGAGTATAAAAACCAGCAGCTGAAGAACGGTCAGGCATATACATCTATTCGATAAAAAGGAAAAAGGAACAATGAGCGAGAGAACAAATGAGATCATCAACGAAATCAAGAAAGTTATCTGCGGTAAGGACTATGTGATCCTTATGACACTGACCGGTATTCTTTCCGGCGGACACGTTCTGATCGAGGACGTACCGGGCGTAGGAAAAACAACGATGGCGCTGGCCTTTTCCAAGACCATGGGCATGGACTACGGCCGTGTGCAGTTCACACCGGACGTACTGCCTTCGGATATCACCGGTTTCTCGGTATACGATAAAGCATCCCAGTCGATGAAGTATCAGCCGGGTTCGATCTTCCACAACCTGTTTTTAGCAGACGAGCTGAACCGTGCATCATCCCGTACACAGTCTGCGCTCCTCGAGGCGATGGAAGAAGGACAGGTCACCGTAGACGGCAACACATATCTGCTGCCGAAACCGTTCGTCGTATTTGCAACACAGAACCCTTCCGGTGCATCCGGTACTTCGCTCCTTCCGGACTCGCAGATGGACCGTTTCGCGATCCGTATCTCCATGGGTTATCCGTCCGCCAAAGATGAGAAGGCCATGCTCGAAACGCGTAAGAACGGTAATAACCCGATGAGCTCGATCGAAAGGATCTGCAGCTCGGAGATCCTTCTGCAGATGCAGGATGAAGTCAATCAGGTCTTCATCAACGATAAGGTGCTCGACTATATCGTGGCACTCGTCGGAAAGACCAGAACCCATAAAGATCTGGAAAGAGGTGCGTCTCCTCGTGCGACGCTGGCCTTGACGTCTATGTCACGTGCCTATGCCTATCTTTTCCACAGAAACTACGTCGTGCCTTCAGATGTACAGGCCGTGTTTGCACCGGTCATGTGCCATCGTCTGCTTCTGACCGCAGAAGCGGAAGTAAATGAGAAGCGCACGGCTGATGTTGCGAAGGATATCCTCAAAACGACTCCGGAACCGAAAGTCTGATGGTGCATTATGCTGAAGAACTGGCTGGTGTACATCCTCACCCTAATCGGTGTCATAGTCTTTTTCCTGTTTTATCAGATGTGGTTTTCCTGGTATTGTCTGGTCTTGATGCTCATCATACCGGGACTGTCTATTCTGATGTGCCTGGCATCTTCGGCTTTTTATAAGTTTGATATCGACACGCCCAAAAACGTCAAGATCGGCGATAAAGCTGCCATCAAGTTCATTTCGCGCGGAAAGAACGTAACGTGGTTTTCCTTCTTCCGCCTCATCGTTTCCGTTGAAGATCAGATGAGTGGAGAGAAGAAGAAGATCAAGCTCACGGGAAACGGAAGCGCCAGTCTTTCCTGCCCGATCGATACGACTCACTGCGGCGCTAAATCCTATTCTGTCGATCGTTTCCGTATCTATGATCTTTTCGGACTGTTCTTTGTTTCCCGCTTCACCAAAAGCAAGACCGAGGTCGTGGTTCGTCCCGTACCGCACGTGCCTGCCATCATGCCGGAACTGAACGGATTTAAGGCAAGACATCTGAGAAAATCCAATTCCTCGTATTCCGAGATCTACGACGTCCGTGACTATATCATCGGTGACCCGATCAAGAATATCCACTGGAAAGCTTCGGCGAAGAAAGATATGCTTCTGGTCAAAGAGCCGCAGGAAGAAGTCAGCGGCCATGCCCGAGTATTTCTCGCGATGAGCCGTGACCGTGACCGTCTCGACAGAAAGATGGGCGAGCTGCTTTTTACATCGGACTATTTCCTGAATAAAGATATCCCGCATAAGATCCGTATCCTTCCGCCGATGCGACGGGAGGTCGCTTTCGACATCCAGTCCCCGAGAGATCTGGAGACTGCGATGCTGCGTATTTTGCATATGAAGATTCCGGAGGAAAACGATGCCTGATAAAAATGCACTCAAACAACAAGCATCGTCTCCGCAGATGCTTTCCTATATCCTGTCGGTCGTGCTGACAACGATCATGAGTGTCGGCTTTTCTTTCATGATGATTTCGACCTATGAACTGGATGTCTCGATCATCCCGTTTATTCTCTGCATCTTGATCGGTGCCGTGTTCTGTTCCTATGTACACGGTCTGAAGAAAAAGAGATACAGCATCATCTTATTTGCGGCCATCCCGATAATACTGTTCTTTTGCTATTATCTGGACGTGATGGACCTGGAAGAATCGGTCGATTACCTGCTGGGTACACTGAAGAATTATTCTTTCCGCATGATCACCGCTGTTTTCAGAAGAACGAATACAGGCAGAAGCTCGCAGACATCGCTCTTTGTGTTCTTGAATATGCTGCCTGTCGCGGTATCTACATGGGTGATCATGAAGAGAAAACATGCCATCTTTACTCTTTTGGTATACGCACCTTTCATGGGATGCGCGGTGGCGCTGAACTACATGTTCCCGGGTCAGATCTGGTGTCTTCTGGCAGTGACCGGTGTCGTGATCATGTGTTTCTATCAGAACATGAGCAAAGCCGATCCGGCCGAAACAGACAAACGACTTCTGGTTTTCATCATCCCTACACTGCTCCTTACGATCGCGCTGGGCATGATCTATCCGCAGGCATCTTACAGTAAACAGAAGACGGCGAGCAAGACCGTGGAAACGATCCGTTCGCTGTTCGTCCATGTGAAAAAGGCTACGCCGGATCCTGTATCGGAAGGCGCCGGAAAGATCTTTGAGGAAGTCCAGCGCACATACATGGGCAGTGTTATCTCCGAAAATATCGCGCATCAGATGATATCCTTTTCGGGACAGAAAGAAGACCTAAGTCTTGTAGGAAACTTCAACCCGCCGAAGTTTACTGTACTTACGGTAATGCGTACCCCGATCGGAGTCGGGCAGGGTATCAATACAGACAAGAACTATCTGTACCTGAAGACATCTTCCAAGGATACGTATAGTGGCGATGCATGGGATATTTCAGAAAACGAACCGAATGAGATCTTCGATGACGATCTCCGCCCGGTTCCGCATGAAGCAGATTACGAATTGCTGATCAATTCGACAGTAGAAGGAGGATTCTCCTTTGTTCCATACTATACGGATTTTTATGCAGTCTCTTCGCCAACGACAAGGTTTCAGGATGCGGACGGAGAGATGAAGGTCGATGCGAATGCTCGCATGATGACGGAAAAGACAGGGAATAAGTCGGTATATGCTTATCCTGTGGCAAGTCTGCCGCATCAGTATCGGGAGGACTTCTGGACAGATGAATATCTCGATTATGTGTATAGCGAGAACCTGCAAGTTCCGGAAGAGACCAGACAGGCGATCCTTGACACAGGTATGCTTCCGGACTGGTATATGCAGGTCTATAACGGGGAAATCGAGATGTCGGATTACGACAAGGTCCGCATGGTGACCGCATATGTTTCCCAAATTCATCCTTATGATGCATATACGGATTTCCCGAAAAACGATATGGACTTTGTTGTATGGTTCATGACAGAAAGCTCAACAGGCTTTTGTGTTCACTATGCGACAACGGCCGTTATCCTTCTTCGTATGATCGGTGTTCCGGCACGCTATGTTACCGGTTATATGACAAACGGTGTCTATAACGGCGCACCGAAAGACGTATTGTCGACGGATGCACATGCCTGGTTTGAGTTCTTCTCGGAAGAGTACGGCTGGGTAATGGGTGATCCTACACCGGGCAACGAAAGAGCAGCCAGCGGCTTTAATATCGATGCAGTACTGCTTTACTATGTTGGCGAAATCGACCCTGTCGCTACGACAACACCTGATCCGAATAAACCTACTTCCACGCCACGTCCGACGCGTACTCCGACGCGTACTCCGACGCGTACTCCGACGCCGACCCCGAAAGCAGAAGAAAAAATCGAGATGCCTCATACGATCGCAAGAGTGATCAACAGTTTGGTCATCATGCTGGCGGTGTTCCTGATCCTTATGATCATCCGTCTGTCTTATACGATGCACTGGAAGCGTGCATTTAAGAAAGGCTCGGTAAATGATCGTGCCCGTGCATATTACCGCTATTTCAACATGATGCTCCATGTCTATCATGCGCGCCCCGGAAGACGCATGTCGACGATCGCCCAGCAGGCTGCATTCAGCGCAGACGGCATTTCGGAAAAGGATCTGAATGCTCTGATCGATCTCGGCAATAAGACGCTCGAGAAAGTCAGTGTGAGACAGAATAAAGCCCACAGAAAACTCGTAGATCTTTCCTTGAAGGTAAACACCTGAAACAACTTAAATGATAAATGAAAAAAGAGACTGTCTTGCGACAGTCTCTTTTGTTGTTTTTGATTTCGGGAATCAGTTCGGATTAGCGACCTGTCCAGATACCATACTGAGCGCAGATTGCTGCGAACTCAGGAGCGCAAGCGAATGCAAGGATGATTGTCTCACGAGTAGCACCTGCATTCAGCTGGCCGAGCCAGTATGCGAAACCATCAGCTTCAGGCTCTCTGTCCATGTATGTCTTGTAAAGACGTGTCAGGAACTCTTCGTTTGTTGTGTTGAAACCAACAAACTCAGCAGAGGTGAAGAAGAAGTAAGCAGCGTCATAACCGGATGTCTCGAGGTTTGTCAGAGCGAGAGCCCAGTAACCAAGACCATCAGCTTCCGGATCACGGCCGAGGCAGCATGTGTAAAGACGTGTTGCGAAGGACTGTGCGCCGGCAGACGGGATTGTAGCCTTAGCTGTCGGAGCACCGGAGCGGATACCATAGCTTGCGCAGAGGTTGCACCACTCAGGAGAATCGATGAAGCCGTTAACTACGAATGTCAGATACTCTTCATAAGTATTGAAGTTGTATGCACAGCTTGTCCAGTAATCGAAACCATTCTGATCCGGCAGACGGTTGAAGATTGCACGGTACAGGAGGGAGATCAGCTGACCAAGGTACATATCCTTAGCCTTAAACTCTTCGCTGAGGCAGAAGAAACGAACAACATCAGCACCTGTGTTGCCTTCCTTCAGGGAAGCAGACCAGTAAGCGATACCGGAATCATCCGGGAGTCTGTCCATAACGATGTCATAGAGACGCCATACGAAAGACTCAACACCGTTTCTGCCCATACCAGGAGCAGTAACAGCAGCTGTCTTAACAGCCATACCAGCATCGATCTCACCATAAGCGGTGTACTCGTCGAAGCCAGGAACGTTGAGGTCAATAGAAGTGAACTGCATAATGTTCTTAACTTCTGTCGGGTTCAGAGCCGGATTGACCGCACGGATCATAGCTGCAACAGCAGAAGCTGCCGGGCAAGCCATGGAAGTACCGGACTTTGTGCCGTAGCTGCCGCCCGGAACTGTGGAATAAACGGATGTACCAGGAGCAGCAACGTCCTTCTCAGCACCATAGTTGGAATAGGAAGCCTTCGGGTTTGTAGCTGTTTCTGTGAAGTAATCAAGAGCGATTACAGAGATGGACTCCGGGAAGTCACTCGGTCTGTGGAAGCTCTTGCTGTTGTCGTTACCAGCTGCGCAAACAACAGTGATGTTGTTCTCGTAAGCTGTAGCGATTGCCTGATGGTAAGCGAGGTCGTAACCGGAACCACCAAGGCTGAGGTTGATAACCTGAGCACCATGTGTTGTAGCATAGTCAACGCCACGGATGATCGGCTCAGAAGGTGTGGAACCCTGGCCGCTCGGGAAAACGTTAACGCTCATGAGCTCAACGATGTCGTTGTTGTGACCAGCAGCGACACCACGAACTGTGTCGCTTGCGCCGGAGTTCTTAGCAGTGATGATACCAGCAACGTGTGTACCATGGCTGTTGATGCCCTTGGAAGAGAGCGGCTCCTCGTAATAAGCGTCCCAGCAGAGATCGAGGTTCATGAAACCTTCGAGATCAGGGTGTGTATAGTCAACGCCCTGGTCAACTACTGCTACGCGAACCTTGGAGTAAGTAACAGTTGCGAGATAATCCCAAGCATCAACTGCTCTGATCTGAGCAACCTGATAGCCCTTTGTCTCACCCTTGTTAGCGTTGTCCTCCGGCAGGTCGAGAGTATAGATGTACTCATACTGGCAGTACTCCAGATCCGGAATCTGCTCATAAGCCTCCATAATCTCTTCGGCAGACAGGGAAGAATCATACTCAACCGCATAGAGGTGATCATTGAAGCTTACATCGATCTTTCTGATCGAGAGAGCAGCATCCTCCAGTGCGTCTGCGTAAGAATTCAGATCACTGTTCTTTGTGGAAACGATGAGCTTACCAGCAGTATGCTCAGCTTCGTCTTCCAGAGAGAAGGTGATGTCCTCGTCCTTATCGTTGCTGGTTGCAGAAACTTTCTCAGCCGGCAGACCGATAACGGAAGCAGTAATACTAGCCGCGAGAACAAAACCAAATGTCTTTGCGAAAATACTTACTTTCATTTCATGTTGTCCTTTCTGTTTCTTTTTTTTGCAATACGCATTAACATTATACCAACCAACGCCCTTGAAAGCAAAAGGTACGATGATTTTTTTAAAACAATTTTAGGACAAAGAAAACGCGAAATAGGCAAACCTATTTATGTAATCTGTCCCAAGGTGGAAAAAGCGTCTCAATTTGCGCCTGCGGCTTCTTTTTCTTTGGCTGCGAGCACGGCCTTAGCAAGCTGGTCTGCGCAGGATGTAGAGCGGAATCCACAGGTGTTGCCGGAGAGCTTTGCTGCGATCTCATCTGCCTCCCAGCCATCAACGAGTTTGCTGATCGCCTTGAGGTTGCCATTGCATCCGCTTGTGAATACGATGTCCGAGATCTTGCCGTCATTGATCTCAAAATCAATTTTGGTAGAGCAGGTCCCTTCGGTAGCGTAGGTAAAGTGCATTACTGATACTCCTTTCTTTTTAGATTATTTCTTTTCCAAAAGGGAAATGTCATGTTCAACAGGGCATACCGGAAGATACTTCGAGAAGATCTCGACATACCGGGTGCCAAACGAAACAGAGATCAATTCGGAATAAGCGATTCGCACCGGCTTTTCTTCCCAATGTCCTTCCGCGTCAAATGCACGGACGTACATATACCGGTCATCTTTTTTCTCTACCCGGCCAATCGTGTAATCGATCTGACCACTGTTTCTGTCTTCCGATTCGAAGATGGCATTCATCTTGTTGGCATAAAGATACATGAAGACTGTCTCCCAGGACGCGATATCCACATCGGGACGGGTCAGTTCAGATATGACGCCTTCGCTTTCCAGGATCGCGTTGGTAATATCCTCTTTGGAACTGATCTCCACCACGTCTTTGAGGCGTCGCACAACAAATCCGTCCAGACGGAAATCCTCTTCTTCAGCGTAAAGAAAGAGATCTTCGCTGGATTTCAGGGGGAAACAGTTATAGCAATTCGGATCATGTTTAAGGAACATGCGGCAAAGAAGCGTCTGGCGAGAGGCTTCCTGCAGCACTGCAGTTATCTCGAACTTTTTCATATTCACTCCCGTTTTTGTGTTTGCTTGGCATCTGGTTCTTAATTACCTATTATACAGGGTGAAAAGGGGAAAAGCAAAAGCCCCTGGAATCGAATTTCCAAGGGCTTTATCGAAACTGGCGGAGAAGGAGGGATTCGAACCCTCGAAACCCTTTTGGGGTTTATACGATTTCCAGTCGTACGCGCTCGACCAGGCTACGCGACTTCTCCACGTCTGTTCGATGCGTGAAACGTAAGTTTCACATGCCCTAAAATCATAACGATTTCACATGCGTTTGTCAACTCTTTTTTTCTAATGGGAAAGAAAAAAGACTGCCCCTTCAAAAGGGACAGTCTTCGTTATTCTTAAAAGTGCGATGACGATTAGAACAGTCTGTACTTACCAACGATCGGGAGCTCTTTCTGAACGCCGTTCTTAGCATTGAGAATACCCATGATCGTGAATACGATGTACATGATCGTTGCGATACCGAAAGCGATCTGACCAAGAATCGGGATGATGTTGAACAGAGTTGCAATGATCAGGAATACGTTGAGACAGAGAGCCTGGTTAACGTGGAAACGGATGTCCGCATCCTCTTTGTTGAGAACCAGTGCATAAAGTCCGAAGATACCGAGATAAGAAATCATGCAGAGACCTCTTGTTCCGTTAGCAGCCTTGGCAGCCGGAGCGGTATAAACCGGAGCAGCCTGAGCAGCCGGCTGAGGAGCAGCGCCCAGAGGAGCACCACAGCTAGAGCAGGCAACAGCATCATCAGGAAGCTGAGTACCACATTTTGGACAGAAAATAGACATAATACAATCCTCCTACACTTCTATATTACTTGCAGAACTATAATTACTCATAGATACTAAACTTATTTTGTCACTAAACTATTGAAAATGCAATAGATAGAGTAAAGAAGCCTTTTTTGGGTTATTCGAGCAGTGCGATCTTTAAAATCCGTGGCTGATCGTAAAGTGTGTATTCGATCACCAGATTGCGGTCTTTTGTATAGACGTCGGTAACGGTAGCCTGACGGAAGGAATGCAGGGTATTCCAGAGGATCTGGTCATCGGAGTTGTACTTGCTGACGTCATCGGAAGTCAGGACCATGCCGCCTGTCAGACCATGTATCTTGACCAGCAGGTCACGCTTTTCGCGAGAGAAGAGGAAATGCGTGTCCGTGATTGGTGTAACAGTGTTAAAAAGCGTGAAAGCACGGCCTGCGAGCTGTCTGTGGTAGATCGTATCGAGGACGGCACGATAGGTCGAATTCTGTTCTCTTCCGGCATGTACCAGCGGCGGATACCAGTCCGGAGAATAGTCGCAGCCGACCTGGCAGTAGTCAAAAATACCGGCAGCGGCAAGAAGCGGTACACCGCATCCGATGGTAGTCGAGTCGCCGACGCATTCCTTGAGGAAGCGGACAGCATCGAACATCTTCTCGCCACGGGTCTTTCCGGAAGACGGCGCGGCACATGCGGCATACAGGAAGTCAAATTTGAAGACCGAGATGCCCCAGTCGTCACGCATCGTGACCAGGATGTTCTTGAGATGATGCAGGAATTCTTCGTTCGTGGTGTCCAGACAATAGCAGGTATGAAACGACCGGCAAGCCAGTACGGGTTTTCCGTCGGCATCGCGCAGGATCCAGTCCGGATGCTCACGGTAGAGTCTGGATCTTCTGTCGCAGATGAACGGGGCGATCCAGATTCCGGCACTCATCGAAGAGCTCATGATCTTAGACGTGATCGGCTGCATGCCGTGCGGGAAAGGGATCTTTCGCAGGGAGAGCCAGTCACCGATATGGGTCTCGTAGCCTTCGTCGATGCAGAAGAGCTGGCAGTTATACTTATGTTTCTGCTCGCAGAGCGTGTTCAGATCAGCAAGGATCTTTTTCTCGGAGATGTCCTGCTGGTGACGGTACCAGGTCGTATAACCTGTGAGAGGATGGGCTTTGGTCGATTCCACGCCCAGTTTTTCGAAATATCCGTCAAAGACTTCCGCTTCGGTTCCGTTAAGGAATACCAGGTCAAATGCGGTAAATGCACTGTCGAACGTCTTTCCTGCGAAGTCTTTTCGTACAGAAAGAAGACCCTTTTCGGTATCGATATCAAAGAAAGTGAAACCGTCCTTTTCGTTCAGTGATCCGAAAAAGCGGAAGGCCTTTTCGTTACGGATATAGCCGTAGCTTACGCCGTGGAGCCAGCGGTTCAGCTTCGGATAATGGGTGAAGTTACGGTCGCCGGCCGGATCGGCTTTCCGGTTTTTCATCAGACGTGCCACCTGCTCGACGATAAGGTTCGTCGTGTCGATACTATACTCTTTGGTGACCGTCCAGGACTGGTAGCCGTTCATGAAGATGGAATCTTTCTCGTCAAACTGGTACGGGAAATCGATCTTCAGAGAAGAGATCTCGACTGCGTTTTTCGGGTCGAGTGTGATCTTGCAGCCTTCATCCGAAAGATCGGTCTCGATGGAAAAGAATTCCTTGATCTCATCTTTTAGAAGATCACAAGTATGTTCCTTGCCGGAGACAGAAAAGACGATGGATGCGGAAACTGGTTTCATGTTATACCTCATACGGATGCGCAGTGCATTTCGCGCAGTCCGGTCATATTTGATTTTGCAACAAGATAAGTATATTTAGTTTTCCCGTATTTGCAAAGGGAGAAAATGTTGTACAAATTGTCGAAAGTGTTAACAAAGCAGGGTTTTTCGGGTACAATATCGAGAGTAAATTTCAAGATGGCGAAAAAGGAAGAACCACCATGGCAAGAATGCGAAAGAAGAAGAATCTGATCCCCCGTACCCTGGCGTGTGCGGATCATTATTTCGATGACCCGAAAGCGAATAAGGGAAACTGGAGATCCGCCTGCAATATGCCGGAGGGCTGTCAGCTTTTTGTCGAGATCGGATGCGGAAAAGGCATGTTCTCGGAAAAGATGGCGCAGAAGTATCCGGATGTCTGCTACGTGGCGATCGAGCGTGAGCCGTCCTGCTGCCTTCTGGCGATGGAACGAGCCAAGAATGCCGATCTGAAGAATCTGTTCTTTATCCGTGGTGACGCCACCGAAATGCTGGAATTCTTCGATAAAGAGGAAGTGGACCGCATCTTCATCAATTTCTGCGATCCGTGGACACGCCAGAACAAACCGAAGAGAAGACTGACCTACAGAGCATTTCTCGATATGTACCGCGAGGTCATGAGAAAAGGCGGTCAGATCCACTTTAAGACAGACAATGACCCGCTTTTTGATTTCACACTGGAAGAACTGGCCGCTTCAGGCTGGGAAGCCACGTGCGTGACACGCGATCTGCACCACAGCGAGTGGGACAGTGACAATATCCGTACCGAATTTGAGACGAAATATGCCGAGCAGGGCATCCCGATCAAGAGTACTGTTGCGAAGATGCTTGAGAAATAAGATATTCTCGAATATAATGTATGTCAATCGGGAAAACTCCCCCAAGTAAAGGAAGGATGTGCATAGATGGCATTATTTGATCCGAAAAAGAATCAGATCGCGAGTCTGCAGAAGGCGATTGAAGAGAAGAACCGTGCGATCAGCGTGTATTTCGATGAGATCGGTAAACTCTACTATGCGTCGTTCAAAGACATGAATACGGATGTTGCCAAGGACATCAATTCCCGATGCGAGAATATCTCGAATCTGTATGTCGAGATCGAAGAGTGCAGACTGAAGATCCTTTACGAGCGCGGATACAAAGAGTGCAGCAACTGCAAAAAAGAGAATCTTCTCGAACATGCATACTGCAGCGCGTGCGGATCGAAGTTCCCGGATTCGAACGATATCTCTGTCGTAACGAAAGTGGATCCGGCATTTGCCACAGTGGTTGCCCAGAAGGAAGAAAAGCTTCCTCAGGAGAATCCGGCAGCGGATGAAAGTGCCGAGAAAGAGGACCAGGAGCCGGAGACGCTCCCTTCTTCCGAAGAGTGATTTCGGATCGGAAATAACGAAGAAAAAACGGGGCTGGAAATTCGATTTGAATTCCAGCCCCAACATTTTTATTATACCATACTTTGCAAAAATCCTCTGTCTCGTCTGTTACCATTCTGTGAACCTTAGTTCGCTATAATGAAGATGTGAACAGACAAGGGTTCACAAAATTGAACTAGCGGAAGGAAGTGATTATATGAAGATCACGACACAGGGAAATGGTATCAAAATCGGCAAGCGAATGGAGGAGAAGATCGCCGGCAAATTAGCTAAATTCGACAAGTATTTCGGTGAGGAAGGTTCTTTCAGCATCAACATTCATCCTGAAGGCGGATTGAAAAAAGTAGAGATTACGCTGAAACTTCAGAATCACATATTCCGTGCCGAAGCGAAGGATGACGATATCCTGAATGCGGTAGATCGTACAGTAGATAAACTGGAGTCCCAGATCAGAAGACAGAAGACGAGAATCCGCAAACAGAAGAAAGAATACCCGATCCTTAACGAATATCTTAACGATATCGTGGAAGAGGATTATGAGGAAGAGGACAACGAACCCAAGATCATCAAACGTAAATCATTTGAACTGGTTCCGATGGAATCGGAAGAAGCAATTTTGCAGATGGAAATGCTCGGACACAGCTTCCTGGTTTACTTGGATGCGCAAACCGGAAACGTCTGTGTAGTGTATAAGCGCAAAGACGGTCAATATGGTCTAATAGAGCCTACCTATTAATTCCTTCCAAGCAAAATTCCTTGTTCAAACTTTTAGCCGTCTTTGACGCGTGAACATGGCGGGGCGGACCTTGAAAAAGAGGTCCGCCCCATTCTTTTTGTTCTGGCTTTTCAGTTTTGAATTATACTTCGATGTACGCGCCGGCCTGTGCTTTCCACATCTCTGCGTACTTGCCCTTCTTTTCGAGGAGGCTTTCATGCGTGCCTTCCTCTACGATGTGACCTTCTTCAAGCATGAAGATTCGGTCGGCAAGTCTCGTGGTGGAGAGACGGTGCGAGATGAAGATGACCGTCTTGTCTTTCGTCGCCTGGATCATGGCGTGGTTTAACTGGTACTCGGCGATCGGGTCGAGTGCCGAAGACGGCTCGTCGAGGATCATCAGAGACGCGTTCTGATAGAATACACGCGAGATCGCAAGTTTCTGACGCTCGCCGCCGGACATGTCCACGCCTTTTTCCGAGAACTCGTGAGTCAGCGGTGTATCCAGTTTCATCGGAAGCTGATCCACACGTTTCAGAAGGCCGCTGTCACTTAGAGCCTGACGGATGCGGGCATCGTCCGCGTGGTTGGATGTGTCGAGAATTACATTCTCTTTGACCGTTCCCGCGAAGATCTCGAAGTCCTGGAATACCGTACCGATCGAGTTTCTGTAAGAAGTCAGATCGTAATCTTTTACATCCACACCATCGGCAAGGATGCGTCCGGATGTCGTATCGTAAAGTCGCATCAGAAGCTTAACCAGTGTGGTTTTTCCGGCACCGTTATAGCCGACGAGCGCGATCTTTTCACCCGGCTTTACATCGAGCGTGATGTGCTCAAGTACAGACGGCAGACCTTCCTTGTAGGAGAACGCCACATCTTGAAGCGAAAGTGCCTTTGCCTCGGAATCCGGTTTCTTCTCGCTTGTCGAAATGACCTTCGGCTCGTAGCTTAAGAAGTCGCGGATCTTCTGGATGTAAAGGCTCGTCTCGCATGCCTTCGGGTAGGTTTCCGTGAAGACGCGAAGACTGTTCTTCAAACCGCCGAACCAGTTAAAGAGCATGACCATCGTTGAGAGATTGATCGCATGCATAAGTGCATAGCGGCAGACCAGATAAGCCGTATAAAGTGTATCCGCGAACAGATGACCGAAGATGTGATCTTTCAGATACGCGATGCCGAACTTTTTGTGCGCATAGGACTTTTCCGCTTCAAATACTTCCTTGTTCGCTTCCTGGAACCGTTCCTCGAGCACTCCGGTCACTTCCGGATCCAGACGGATCTCTTTGGCGTAATCCTTGAGGTAGAAAACACGCTTGACGTATTCGCGTTTTCTCTCCGGCGGATTTCTCTTGATGCGGACCTTGAAGGACATCTTGTTGTATACCTGGTTCAGTCCGAAACTTGCGACGAACGAGATGACGACGAAGATGATAGAGAGCTTGTCTTTCATCAGGAAGTATCCGCCGGTCAGAATGAATACCGTCAAACTGCTCAGCACACTCTTGATGAATTCCATCGTCTGGTCGATCTGCTTGTCGACCTCGGAGATCGCGAGGACCTGACTGTTATAGAATTCCGGATCATCGTAGCAGGCGAGGTCGACCGAGCGTGCTTTTTCGTAGAGCATCAGCTTGATCTTTTCGCGAACTTTCGGACGTTCTTTTTCCTGCATGTAATCGCCTGCGAGTACGGTAAATACCATGCCCAGTGTGATCGCGGCGGCGATGATGAGGATCACGGTCGCGACACGGCGGAACGGGTAACCATACTCGGCAGCTTCGAGGACATATCCGATGAGGATCAGGTGCTCGAAGAAGATCGATACCTGACCGCGGATCGCATCCAGGGCAGGGAAGAGTACGAACTTCGGAGAGGCCTTGAACATCATCTTCATGAAGAAGAGATTGTTCTTAAATACCTGAGAGGTAGATTGCTTTGTCTCCTCGTTTTTCTTTTCGACTTTTTTCGCATTCTTACTCACAGGATCACCTCCTCTTCGTTTTCTACTGCCAGATAATTCATCGCCTGGCGGATGTACATCTTCGCATATTTGCCCCGCTTGTCGATCAGCTCACGGTGATCACCGCGCTCGATGATCGTGCCCTTTTCAAGCATGAAGACCTTGTCGCAGTTTTTGACCGAAGACAGTCGGTGCGAGATGAAGATCATCGTATGGTCGCGGCCTTCTTTGAGGATGTTCTTGAACAGCTCATACTCCGCGATCGGGTCGAGCGCCGAGGACGGCTCGTCGAAGATCTTGACCGGCGATTCTTTGGCAAATGTTCTGGCGACCGCCAGTTTCTGGTGCTGGCCACCGCTGAAGACAGCACCGTCTTTATCGAATTCCTTCGTCATGATGGTGTCTGCCCCATTCGGCAGCGACTCGACTTTTTCGAGGATGCCGGCGCGGCGCAGCGCACGATGGACGATCTCATCTTCGTTATCATAATGACGTCCCATCAGGACATTTTCCTTGATGCTCATCGCGAAAATCGCGAAGTCCTGGAAGGTCGTCGCAAAGAGTCTTCGATAAGCACGAAGGTCATACTCCTTGATGTTCTTTCCGTTAAGAAGGATCTCACCGGAAGTCGGATCGTAAAAGCGCAGGAGCAGCTTGATGATCGTCGTCTTTCCGGCACCGTTATGTCCGACGAGTGCGACGATATCGCCTTTGTCGACACGGAAGGAAAGATCCTTGATCGTTTCTTCATCTTTATAAGAGAAGCAGACGTTCTTGAACTCGAGACTTTCGAACTCTTCCGGTACGATACCTTTCTGATCCTGTGCGATCTTTTCTTCGTATTCCAGGAAGGTGCGAAGGTTGTTCATGAAGACACCGTTTTTGATGAGATCCATGATGTTTTCAAATGCACGGATCAGGATCCATGTCATCGCAACCATCAGGCTCGTCATGATGGTCAGCTGAGCCAGCGTGATCGTCTTGCTTACCAGGTTTCTGTAGATCGCGTAGAAAAGCACACCTTCGAAGATGATCGTGAAGGTAAATGTGATTCTCCAAAAGCTCAGCGAGCAGTTTGCAAATGCATACTTGATCGCAGCTTTTACATTCTTTTTCGTTGCGGCCTGATACTGTTCTTTCAAAAGTGAGAAGACATTTGAAAGACGGATCTCTTTTGCACCGTCCGGAAGATACATCATGCGGTTGACGTAGTTATGGACTTTGTTGTTCGGCACCTGCTCCTGATAACGTTTATACTCATACTTCTGCTTATAGTTACCGAAGATGAAGTTGCCGATCAAGGGCGAGATGATGAACAGTACCGCGAACTTGTCGATCTCGAACATGAAGTAGAAGACCGCACCGAGCGCCGGGATCGATACGATGACACCCCAGAAACTCTGAACGATCTTGGCGACTTTTTCTTCCGCGCCGTCCATCGCCATCGTGTATTTATCGTAGAAATCCGAATCCTCGTAGCAGCGGAGCTCGACGTTTTTGGCTTTCGCGAAAAGTCGTTTGTAAATGCCGCCGTAGAGGTTGATCATGCCAAGCGGAAGCGTGACGTTCTCTGCGTATTTGGAATAGAAACGGAGAACCAGGAACAATACACCGGAAAGCGCGATGAACCACATGATCTCGTTGAAGGGCTGGTTTGTGTCGAGTGCATTGACGATCTTTCTCATAAAGATGCCATCGTAAAATACCCATTCGAAGTATCCGAAAAACATCAGAAAGAAACCCGCGATGACCAGTTTTTTATCGATCGACGCAGCCATCTTCATCGCGAAGATGTTATTTTCTACCGTTCTTTTAAAGGAGAGTTTATCCTTATTCTTTTTCTTCTTTTTATGAGTCGAAACCGAATCCGGATTTTGGCTTTCCGGATTCGGTTTAGTACTTCCTTTTTTATCCTCTTTCTTTCCCATGACCGACGCTCACTTTCCTAATGCAGTACGCCCATTTCCTTTTTCCTTATGGCGGTATTCTAACACACCCCGTATGGTATCAACAGTTACTAAGAGTATAAAATCAGAAAGTGATTTTTCTACTTTGAAAAAAAAGGTCATTTTTCCCAGTTCGGTGCAGGTTCGCTCTGAGAATATTTGCAGTTGATGATGGCGTCACGAAGGTCGGTGAAGAGCTCGTGATAACCGGTCGTCTTCTTGTCGAGTTTGACGATGCAGCCGTAAAGAGAAAGCGGGATCTCTTTTCCTTCGAAGGTGATGGTCTTGCCGTTTAAAGACAGAAGACGTTCGAGTTTTTCGCGCGCATTTGTTTCGTCGGAACTGTTGGTCAAGATGGTGAATTCGTCACCGCCGATGCGGAAGACGAGATCCTCTTCTTCCGCGACACTCTGCACTCGGTTGAGGCTTTCGAGGATCGCCAGATCCCCGGCTTTTCTGGAGATCTCGTTGATGGGGATCAGGCTCTTGATATCTGCTACGATGAAGCAGCAGTCGTAACGTTCCTGAAACAGATCGTATAAGTTACTGATGTCGAATTTTGTTGTTGTATGCATAAGATCATCTCCTTGCTCCAAGGATGGCATCATCCTCGGGAATAGTTCCGAAGTCCGTTTGTTTTCGCGGAACTCGGAAGGCAATTCGTTCCACACCTGGCGAAATGCACGGCTGAATGCTTCGTTGCTCGAATAGCCGTAATTCAAGGCGATATCGAGGATGCTCAGCTGCGGTTCTTCTACCAGTGCTTTTGCCGCTTTCGACATGCGTCTTCTGATCAGATAATACCGGACAGAGATGCGATAGACGAAGCGGAAGATCTTTTCAAGAGACGAGCGGGAACAGTAACATGCAGAAGCGATATCGTCGGTGTGGATATCCTCCGTGATGTGCTGTTCGATATATTCCAGAACATTGGCCAGAAGTTCCAGATTACTCATACTCGAATCCTTTCTGAAGATCTTTGAATCAGACTGATCTTACTTTCAGTATAGCAGGAGAGAAATGGGGCACTTGATATTTTGAGTACACTCTTACGATTCGGAAGAAAGTTTTAACTGCTTTGCCGAAAAGATGACGGGCTGTCTTTTGTTGTAGCAGACGATATAAGCAGAAGAACCTTCTTCCAGAGTCTGAAGTGTTTTTGCAGAATAGACAGGCATTTCTTCGATGACTTCATTCTTTTCCGACGTGAAAGTCACCGCGTCATAGTAAAGACCTGTATTTTCATCCGAGCGGATCTCACGTTTGTTAGAGACGGTGCCGCGGCAAACCTTGCATTTCCATGCGGGAAGATCGGAAACGGCAGAGTATATGAGAACGACCGTGGCGATCGCCATGACGATCCTCGTCATAAGTTTATTTCCGACGGGCACAAAGAAAACCGTTCCGATACCGATAAGAGCAGGGATGAGCCAGGCGAAACTTAATCGGTTAATCCGAAAGAAGATCCGGCGCTTTTCTTTCGGCGTCGCATCGCGGAAAGTCAGGTTTTTTACGTCGATTTCCATGGTTCCTCCTCTTGAGATGGCATCTTCAAAACATTCACATCATAGCACAATTATGTCGTAAAATGTTAGATTCTTGCTCAATGGATGTAAAGATATCTTGAAACCCCGCCCGCTCGTATTATAAAATACAAGGTAAGGAAAAGGTAAATTAAGTTGGGGAGTCATAATATTTATGGACTTAGCAAGAACTTGGAAATATTGGTCGAAACTGCAAAAAGGACTGGTCATCGCACTCGGCGTATCGATCGTACTGGCAGTCATCGCCTTGATCTTTTATCACAACAGTAAAAAACCGAATCTGGCTACGACGATGCGTCTGCTTCGTATGGAAGGAACCGTTGTTCTCGAAGAAGACGGACAGTCCAAGACGCCAACCGAGAACATGCGCTTTAAGAGCGGCGATGCCTTGAGCACGAAAGCTTCGAGCCTTGCTTCCGTTGGCCTGGATGACACCAAGATCATCACTCTCGAAGAAAACAGCCGTGCCGAATTCAGTAAGAATAACAAACTTCTGGAGCTTCGTCTCACCAGTGGCGGTATGTTCTTTGAAGTCACCAAGCCTCTGGAACCGGACGAGTCCATGAATATCCAGACATCAACGATGGTTGTTGGTATCCGTGGTACTTCCGGATATGTATTTATCGATGATGAAGGCCGTGATTCACTTATCATCACAGATGGTAAGGTAACCGTCCGCGGCACGAACCCGACGACCGGTGAGATGAAGGTCATCGAGGTCTCTGCCGGTCAGATGATCACGACCTACCTTTATAACGACAGAACTGTCAACAGTATCGAATTCGAACTGATCGACCTCAAGCCGGAAGATCTCCCGAGATTTATTCTGGGACTTCTCAAGGACAATCCGACGCTGGTCGATAAGATCATAGCGGATACCAACTGGGAACTGAAGATCCTGCAGGCGCTGATCGATGGAAAGACACCTACACAGGATACGATCGGCGAGGAGCCGACTCCGACTCCGATCCCGTCTTCGACACCGATCCCGACGGCAACGGATACTCCGGAACCGACTCCGACAGAGGAAGCCACACCGACACCGGATCCGACGTCCGGAGCAAAGCCGACTTCATCTCCGACTCCGACAAAGAAGCCGAAGAAGACACCGACACCTGCACCGACGGCAACCCCGGCTCCGAACGCGACACCGACTCCGGTTCCGACAGCGACGCCGACACCGGCTCCGACCGCAACCCCGGTTCCGAAGGCAACGCCGACTCCGACGCCGAAGGCAACGGCTACACCTACACCGACAAATACACCTACACCGACTCCGACGAATACTCCTTCGCCGACGCCGACAAATACACCGACGCCGACTAACACACCGACGCCGACACCGACCCCGACGGATACACCTACTCCGACTCCGAACCAGAACAAACCTGATCCGGACGGAGACGATCAGCCGGGTGGTTGACAGGTTCGATTTGAAAGGCTTTATGCCTGATTCGTGAGTTGCAGGGTGGTTCTATGAAGCGAAGTGCGAAATTGAGTTTGTTGTTTTCGTTGATCGGGGCTATCCTGATCACGTTCATAGCGCAGTCAAATATCCTGTATGGTCCTGACCAGTATATTCAGGACATGCTTTATCAGAAGCCGGGCGTTGCATCTGCCGATATCGTGATCATCGGTATCGACAACAAGGCACAGCAAGAGTTCGGGAATTATTTCAACTGGGACAGATCGGTCGTGGCCAGCGCGCTCGAGGTTTTAGCATCCGATCCGAATAAACTTCCGGCGGTGGTTGCCATCGATGCACTTTATGGCGGGCGCACCGAGGACATTTACGACAATCAGCTTGTGGATGCGGCATCTAAACTCGACGTCATCACTGCATCTTCCGTTGAATTTGACGTGGTACAGACTTTCGGTGAAGATGGCGTGACCATCAGCCGTTATGCGGCTGTCGGATATACCCCTCCGTTTGAACTTCTCCGAAAAGTCACGACAGAAGGACATATCAATGAACTTCTGGATACAGATGGTGTTATGCGCCATGCGCTTCTTTATGTTAAGCCCCGTCAAAATGTGACCGTGTATTCCATGGCCTACCAGGCGGCGAGAAAATATGCGCAGAAACATGGACAGCAGCTGGAACTTCCGGAGACGAATTCCAGAGGACACTTCTATATTCCGTACACGGCAACGCCTCACACCTATTATGATGATGTTTCCCTGGCAGATCTGATCAACGGGGATGTCAATCCGGATTACTATGCCGGAAAGATCGTCCTGATCGGACCTTATGCGGAAGGACTTGCGGATCAGTGGCCCGTTCCGATCTCGCGTGGTAAACAGATGTATGGTGTCGAGATCCAGGCAAACGTGATCCAGTGTATCCTCGACGGAAACTACAAGCTGGAAACGCCGGACCGTCCGCAGCTGATCCTTCTGTTCCTGGCAAGCTTTTTTGTTCTGCTTATGGTTTTCCAGATCCCGTTTTTATATTCTTCGATCATCTGTGTGATCCTCGCGATCACGCACATCTTTGTATGTGCTGCATTTTATAATCTGGGCTACATCTGGCATCCTCTATGGCTCACGGGAGCCATGGTGTTGATGCTGGTTACGTCGATCGTCGTGCACTATCTGAGTGTGGCCAAGCAGCGTAAGAAAGTAACCAGCACGCTGGAACGATATGTTGCGCCGAATATCGTAAAAGAACTGTTGCGCGAAGGTACGGAAAGCCTCGGTCTCGGCGGCAAACTCTGCGACATCGCCGTGCTGTTTGTCGATGTGCGTGGCTTTACTACGATGTCGGAAAACAAAGATCCACGAACGATCGTATCTATCCTGAACCGGTATCTGGCTATGACCAGCAGCTGTATCGAGCAGAACGAAGGTACGCTCGATAAGTTCATCGGAGATGCGACGATGGCATTCTGGGGTGCTCCGCTTCCTCAGGAAAATGCGATCTATCTGGCATCGAAAACTGCGCTCGAAATCGTAGAGGGCGCGGAGAAACTGTCCAAGGAACTCAAAGAAGAAATCGGTGTGGATCTTCGTGTCGGTGTCGGAGTGCATTTCGGGCCGGCTGTCGTAGGAAACATGGGATCGGAAAAACATATGGATTATACGGCCGTAGGCGATACCGTCAATACGGCATCCAGACTGGAGTCCAATGCGCCGGGAAGTACAGTCTATATCAGCCGCGTCGTGGCTGAAAAACTTGGTGAGAAGGCAGAAGTGGAATCACTTGGCGCAAAAGTAAAACTCAAAGGAAAGGCAGAAGGCTTCGAGGTTCTGATCCTGAAGTCTTTGAAGGATGAGTAGTATGTTGACGTTTTTTGGTAGAGGTTCGGCATTTTGCGAAGAACAGAACAGTGCATATTTCCTGTCGGATGCGGACATGATTCTTCTGGATTGTCCGATGTCCGCGTTCCAGAGGATCAAGACGATGGATCTTCGCAATGTTTCCAGGATCTATGTTCTGGTAACTCATACGCATGGCGATCACATCAGCGGAATCGGCATGCTGATCGACTACGAGTATTTCGTCGGAAATGTACCGGTGACGATCGTGGCGCCGAGTGAACCGGTCCGCCGCGATCTGGAATACTATATAAAGAATCTCGAGGGTATCCGCGATGAGTGGTTTGAGATGACTGACGTCAATACACTTTCCGCAAACTGGCTGAAGACAGTCGTTCCTACGACACATTCACCGGAACTCGGCGGCAAGTGCTTCGGATATGTGCTTCGTATCGAAGGAAAGACGGTCGTGTATACCGGTGATACAAATACTCTGGATCCTTTCATCCCGTATCTTCAGAAGGACAGCATCCTCTATACCGAAGTGTCTTCACAGAAGAGTCCGATCCATCTTTCGGCAGAATCCGCGCGTGAGACGATCAAGGATCTCGAGAACCAGGGTGTGACGGTATTTCTGATGCATCTGGATGATGAAGAAAAGATCGTCAAGACCATGAACCGCACCCAGTCCCGTCCGGCACCTCTGATGCCGGCACAGCAGGATGGAGATCTGGTCGAGGACAGCGCCATGAAGGAAGTGCTCGATATCAGCGAGCAGCTTTATAAAGAAATGTGTTCCGGAAAGAAGAACGACCACATCATGCTTTTCCTGTATCTTACGGAGCTCGGAAAAGTTCTCGTCGGCGCGGACCGAGCCTCCTTCTGGAAATGGGATAAGAGAAGAAAGAAACTCTGGACGACATCGGCCATCGGCGTCGAGAAGATCGAGATCCCCGATGATACGGGACTTGTCGGAAAAGCGATCAAGCAGAAAAAAGTGCTCGTCACGAACGATCCGTATAACGATCCGGATTTCAATCCGGAGGTCGATAAGAAGACCGGCTATCTGACACGTCACGTGATGGTCCTTCCTGTCGCGGATGTAAATGGCGAAGCCATCGGTGCATATCAGCTGATCAATAAGATCGGAAGCCAGAATGGATTTGACGAGAAAGAAGACATCAGAAAACTTTCGCTGGCGGCGTTGATCTGCGGTATCGCGCTCGAGTCCGAAACATTCCTCGAAGAGGCCTACCACGATAAACTCACGAAACTGAAAAACCGCATGGGCTTCTACAGTGACTTTGCCCGTGTATACAGCGAATATATGTCGCCGGAATGCGACAAGCCGATGAGCATGTTCATCTGCGATATCGATAAGTTTAAAAACGTAAATGATACCTACGGCCATAACGCCGGTGACGATGTACTGTCCTTTATGGCGGGCATCCTGCAGTCTTCCTGCTCGGCGAAAGATATGGCATATCGCTGGGGCGGTGAGGAGTTCATCATGATCATGCGCGATACGGCGCTTGCCGAGTGTGCACAGAAAGCCGAAGTGATCCGTAATGCCGTCATGCATACGGACTTCCCGGCTGACGGAAAGATCCTGCACTGCACGGTCAGCTTCGGCTGTCGTCAGTTCGATCCGAAAATGTCGATCGAAGATAATATCAGTGAAGCCGATAAGCACCTCTACGAGGCAAAAGAAGGCGGACGAAACCAGGTTCGCTATTAAGGAGGAACAACTATGTTTGCAAGAACCATGAACGGCTTTGACAAGCCGGTTTCGCTTTTGGGATTCGGATGCATGCGCTTCCCGACGACCGAGGACGGAAAAATCGACAAAAAGCGCGCCAGAGCGATGCTCCTTCGTGCGCATGAGATGGGTGTGAATTATTACGATACCGCTTATCCTTACCACGGCGGAGAGTCCGAGCTCGTTGTCGGTGAAGTGTTAAATGAACTTCCGCGTGACTCGTATTTTCTGACGACTAAGCTTCCGGTATGGGAGATCAAGACCAGAGAAGACGCAGAGAAGATGTTCCAAAAGCAGCTCGAAAAGCTCCAGAAGGACTATCTCGATCTTTATCTTCTGCATGCGATGGACGCATCGCGTTTCGAAGAGATGGAAAAAGCCGGCGTCATCGACTTTATGTTCGACCTGAAAAAGCAGGGCAAGATCAAGAATGTGGGTTTTTCTTTCCACGACGAATATGCGACGTTTGAAAAGTGGATCAAGGCGTATCCGTGGGATGCATGCCAGATCCAGTTCAACTTCATGGATACCGAAAACCAGGCAGGTACCAAGGGACTTCTCCTTGCCGAATCGCTGGGCATCCCGGTCATCGTCATGGAGCCGATCCGCGGTGGTTCGCTCTGCATGTATCCGGATGATCTGCTCGATGAGCTCAATTCGATCCGTCCCGGCAAGTCGAAGGCATCCTGGGCGCTTCGCTTCGTCGCTTCATTTGAAAATGTAAAGGTCATCCTTTCCGGAATGTCCGCAGAAGACCAGCTCGAGGATAATCTCTCTACATTTAATAACTATGAGCCGATGGATGAAAAAGAACTCGAGGCCATGGGCCGTCTTCGTGACGCACTCGACGCACGTGTATTTAACCGCTGCACCGGCTGCCGTTACTGCATGCCGTGCCCGGGAGGTGTCGATATCCCGCGTTCTTTCCGTATCTGGAACGAGTATGGAAAATACGGAAATCAAGGCCATACGAAGTGGGAGTGGAGCATGCTCAAGGACGAAGAAAAGCCGGAGAACTGCCTGCAGTGCGGTGCCTGTGAAGAGCAGTGTCCGCAGCATATTTCGATCCGTGAGGACCTGGTGAAAGTAAGCGAACTCATCGGCAATCTCTGAGAAATATGCAAATTCATTTGACGCGAGACGTTTTTTAGAGTAATATATGTTCTGTTTGAAACCGATATGTAGGTTTTCCAAGTTTATTGCACGGAAGGAGGGATAACAAGTGTCGGAAATCAGACTTAAAGAAAATGAGTCCCTTGACAGTGCTTTGCGCCGTTTTAAGCGTTCCTGCGCTCGTTCTGGTGTACTCGCTGAGGTACGCAAGAGAGAGCACTACGAAAAGCCTTCTGTACGCCGTAAGAAGAAGTCGGAGGCGGCTAGAAAGCGCAAGAGATAATCTTGGGTATCAAGTTTAGTTCATCCAAAACCTGTCGGATCTGATCCGGCAGGTTTTTTCTTGTTCTCGAAAAAAGAGTGTTACAATAATAGAAGTAACTAAGAAGAATTGGGGTATGGGTGTGATCCTTCTTGAGAAAAAATGGCATCTTCCAGATGAAGCAAGACAGGCCGAAGGAGAGTCTTCGTTAACGCGGAGCCTTCTTTTTGCGCGGGGGATCAGAAGCAACGAGGAGATATCGAAGTTTTTGTCCCGTCAGCCGAACGACTGGCACGACCCTTTCCTCATGAACGATATGCAGCCGGCAGTGGACCGTATCTGCCAGGCCGTGACTTCTGCCGAGAAGATCCTGATCTGTGGTGACTACGATGCAGACGGTGTGACTTCTACGGCGATCCTGATGTCTTTCCTTCGTAAAGTGCGCGCAAATGTGGATTACGTGATCCCGGACCGCGTTTCGGAAGGATATGGTATCTCCGAACCACTTACTTCAAGAATCGAAGCGCATCAGCCGAAACTTCTGATCACCGTGGACTGCGGTGTGGCAAACGAAGACGCGGTTTTGCGCCTGATGGAAGAAGGACTCGACGTGATCGTTACGGATCACCATGAGGTCAAAGATTCTCTTCCGCCGGCTCTCGCGGTCATCGACTGCAAACGAAAAGACAACACGTATCCCTTTATCCATCTTTGCGGTGCCGGTGTGGCACTGAAAGTCGTGGCCGCATGCTGTACGAAACTGACCGGCCGCGTGGAGATGGAAGAGTGGAAGAACTATATCGATATCGCGGCCATCGGTACGATCGCCGATGTCGTCAGTATCACGGGTGAGAACCGTACCATCGTCAAAGAAGGTCTGCGTCTTCTGGCCAGAACGAACCGTCCGGGTATCCGGGCTCTGTTTGCGATCGTGCGTCAGAACGCTTCAAATCCTTCTGCGCCGATCTCTTCAACGGAGATTGCTTTCCAGATCGCACCGAAGATCAACGCATGCGGGCGACTGGGCGATGCTTCCCGTGCCGTAGAACTGCTGCTTACGACTGATACGAAGCGGGCACAGGAACTGGCAGAAGAATTAAACCGAGAAAATACACGCCGGCAGGAACTGGAGCAGGCGGTGCTGGAAGAAGCGGTCGCAAAGATCGAGTCTGACCGCCAGATGATCGAACAGCTGAAGAATAACTCGATGCCGATCGTCGTAGCCGGCGATAACTGGCACGTCGGTATACTGGGAATCGTAGCGAACCGTCTGGTCAACCGCTATCAGCGCTCGGCCATCGTATTTACAAAAGATCCGGGTGAAAAAGCCGCGGATGGTTCTTCCCGTGCGATCTTAAAGGGAAGCTGCCGTACGGCCGGGGATTTCCCGATCCTGGAGTGCCTCAAGTACTGTGGCGATGCGGTCTGGCAGTATGGCGGACATAAACGTGCCGCCGGTGTCAGCGTCTCAGAAGACCAGTTCGAAGAATTCCAAAAGCGCGTCAGTGCATTTGCCAAGGAAAGAAAAGAGACCCATGCCGATGACGATCTGCAGTTTATCGAGGTGGACAGAAAACTTCTGCCGTCGGAACTGACACTCGAATCCGCGGAAGAGATCCTCGGACTCGAACCATTTGGCGAAGGAAACAGAGAACCGGTATTTCTGCTTTCCGGATTGAAGATCACACAGACCAAGGTGTGCGGTGCCACAGGACGGCACCTGAAGATGACCCTGGCGTGCAAGGACGAAGAAACAGGGGAGATCAAGAGCCTCGACGCCATCGCATTCGGGCAGGGTGAATGGGTCGATATGTTCGTACCCGGAAGCATGATCGATGCGCTCGTCGAGTTGGGCGTGCATTCGTGGAACGGAAACGACAGTCTTTCTCTGCAGGTCATCGATATGCACTTTATGCCGATCGGAAAGACGATCTGGGATACGCCGCAGGTTCTGGAGAATCTCTATCGGAACAAACTGCCGCTACGGCAGGTCGCCATGATCGGCAAATGCAAGGAAGAAGAACTTCTGCCGAACGGCGAAGAGATGGGGATCTTGTACCGCTATCTGAAGGAAAACTGCACCAGCGAGGCAAATATGTGTGACATGCATCTTCTGGCGCGGCTTTTGACCGGAAAGTTTAAAAAGCCCCTTCACGCCTTTAAGATCTCGCGTGCGATGGATATTTTCAGGGAAGCAGGACTTCTGGATCTTCTCCGACTGAATGACGAACGTATATGTTTTTCCTTGCTATCCGTGCAAGACAAGGTTAAACTTGAGGATACGAAGACATACCGTGCTCTGTACGGTACTTCGGGACAGAAACAGGAGAGTTAAGAAACGAAGATGAGTGGAGACAGCAAGAAAACCGAAGAACTCTCAGAGGAAGTAAAGGAGATCTTTGATACCCTGCGGGACGAACACATGCCCGAGGATATCAGCGAAGATATCCTCGATATGCTCGATGAGGTCATCAGTAAATACAGATCCTATTCGGAAAAAGACGAGTCGGATCGGATCCGCCGCGCCTTCGTTTTCGCATATAAAGCACATATCTCCCAGAAGAGAAAATCCGGTGAGCCGTACATCATCCACCCGATCGCGACTGCGCAGATCCTGACGGAACTCGAAGTCGATACCGATACGCTGGTGGCGGCGCTGCTCCACGATACCGTGGAAGATACGCCGGTAACCTCGGATCTTCTTAAAGAGATCTTCGGAGAAGATGTGGCCCTTCTGGTAGACGGTGTCACCAAACTCGGTCAGATCCCGTATTCTTCGAAAGAAGAGCAGCAGGCGGAAAATATGCGTAAGATGTTCCTGGCGATGGCCAAGGATATCCGTGTTATCCTCATCAAGCTTGCGGACCGTCTGCACAATATGCGTACCATGAAGCATCAGAGCTCGGAAAGACAAAGAGAGATCTCCATGGAGACGCGCGATATCTATGCGCCTTTGGCACATCGTCTCGGTATCTATAAGATCAAGTGGGAACTCGAAGACCTGTGTCTCCGCTATACCGATCCGGATGCATATTACGAACTCGTCGGCGCGATCTCCCAGAAGCGTTCCGAGAGAGAAAAGTTCCTGGAAAAAGTGGTCGGAGAGCTTTCCGACCGAGTATCCCAGATGGGGATCCGTGCCGAGATCGAAGGCCGTCCGAAGCATTTCTACAGTATCTATAACAAGATGAAGAATCAGGGCAAGCACCTCGATCAGATCTACGATATCTTCGCATGTCGAATCATCGTAGACACGGTTTCGGACTGCTATGCCGTACTGGGTCTGGTACACGAGATGTACTATCCGATGCCTGGCCGTTTCAAAGACTATATCGCGATGCCGAAACCGAATATGTATCAGTCTCTGCATACGACCGTTATCGGAAAAGAAGGTATTCCTTTCGAGGTACAGATCCGTACACTGGCGATGCACCGTACTGCTGAATACGGTATCGCAGCGCACTGGAAGTATAAAGAGAACGGTAATTCAAATGCGACGGGCAAAACTACGTCTTTCGACAACAAGCTTTCCTGGCTCAGACAGATCCTGGACTGGCAGGGTGAATCGAAAGATGCAGGCGAGTATCTGGATTCCTTGAAGACCGGACTTGTCGCAGAAGAAGTATTCGTATTTACACCGAAGGGCGACGTTATCTCGCTGCCGCTTCATTCGTGTCCGATCGACTTTGCGTACTCGATCCACAGTGGTATCGGTAACCGCATGTACGGTGCCAAGGTAAACGGCCGTCTCGTGCCGCTTTCCTACGAGCTGCAAAACGGCGATATCGTAGAGATCCTCGCGTCCGATCAGATCAAGGGACCGTCCCGTGACTGGCTGAAGATGATCAAGACTTCCGCTGCGAAGTCAAAGATCAACCAATGGTTCAAAAAAGAATCGAGAGATGACAATATTCTCCTCGGAAGAGATGCTGTTGAGCGCGAGATGAAAAAACTCGGCTTTACTCCGCAGCAGCTTTTGCAGAAGAGTTATGTTGAAGCAATCTTGAAAAAGACCGCGCAGAATACTCTCGAAGATCTTTATGCTGCGATCGGCTATGGCGTGATCACGGCACAGAAAATCGTCGGCAGACTTCGTGATGAATATATCCGTTCACTGCCGGAAGACGAGAGATTCGAAATGGGATATCGTGTCACGCAGGCCGGACAGGTCGTCTACCAGCCGATCAACCGCGAGATCTTAGACGAGAACAGCATCACGGCAGGCCCGGCATTTTCTGCAAGTTCGCAGGAGCATAATCATTCCGGAAAGCGTCCGGCGTCCCGCGCAAACCAGGATACGGGCGTCGTCGTAACCGGCATCGACAACTGTCTGGTACATCTGTCCCGCTGCTGTAATCCGGTACCGGGCGATGAAATTATCGGCTATATCACACGTGGTAACGGTGTCGGTGTCCATAGAAAAGACTGCAGCAATATCAGGAACATCATGAGAAACGCGACCGCCTCGGCAAGAGCCGCAGAGCGTGCTTCTCGTCTGATCGAAGTTTACTGGTCGAACCAGCAACACACCAAGGCGATCTATCCTGTCGAGTTTACCGTTATCGCACACGACCGTCGTCATCTTCTGGCGGATATCTCGAATGCGATCGCAGAAGAGCGCATCCCGATCACGTCCGCGCAGATGTCGGCCATGAAAGATATTACGGCACGCTTCACCATGACGATCGAAGTCAAGGATCAGGAGCAGCTCGATCGTGTATTCGGAAGAATCAAGGCGATCCGCGATGTCATCGAGGTAAGAAAGGGAAACTGATTCCCAAATGAGTCGAATCAAGTAAAGAAAAGGCCGTGTAACGATGTTACACGGCCTTTATTTTCAGTGTTTTCAAGTACTAGTGCATTTGAAACGGAAGCCTTAAAGATCACACCTCGGAGATCGAGATCAGGATCAGCGGACGGCGCTTGGTGCTCTCATAAAGCATGCTCTTCAGCGCATCGCGGATGTGGTTGGACTCCACGGCTTCGCGGATGGACTTGGTGGATTTCTGTGACTCCAGACGATGCAGATAGTTGAAGAGTTTCTGCGAGCATTCGTGCTGGATCGGACCGGCTTCGCTTTCGAAAAGGAATCCGACGGACTGCAGGACCGGCGGGCAGAGAAGCTTGCCGGAGACCTTGGAGATGACGATGGATACGGAAACGACACCATCATCAGCAAGGACACGTCTGTCGCGGAATACACGGTTGTCGATATCACCTGCGCCGGCACCGTCGATGAGAACAGGTGCGGCCGGAACGTAGCCGTTGATCTTGGCGGAATCCGCGGTCACTTCCAGAACGTCGCCGTTATTTAAGATAAAGGTTCTGGAATCCGGTGTACCCAGGCGTCTTGCCAGCTCGGCGTGACGGAAGAGCATACGATATTCACCGTGGCACGGAACGAAGAACTTCGGCTTGACCAGTGTATGGATCAGCGTCAGTTCGTCGAGGTAGGCGTGGCCGGAAACGTGAACATCTGCGAGAGATTCGTAGATGACGTGCGCACCGCGGCGGAAGAGCTCGTTGATAACGCGGTAGATCGGCTTTTCGTTACCCGGGATCGGATGCGCGGAAAGGATGACCGTATCGCCTTCGTGGATATCGACAACGCGATGCGACGCAAAAGCCATACGGGACAGTGCGGACATCGGCTCGGCCTGCGAACCGGTGGTCAGGATGACGACCTCTTCAGGCTCGTATTTGTTGATGTCGTTGATATCGATCAAGGTGCTGGGATTCATGGTGATGTATCCCAGAGAATTTGCAACGGAGAACGTATTGAGCATCGATCTGCCGATGAGCGCGACCTTTCGGTTATACATCTCGGCGGCGGTAAAGATCTGCTGCATACGGTGCACGTGCGAGCTGAATGTCGCGATGATGATTCTTCCCGTGGTGTTCTGGAAGATCCTCTGGAAGGACTCGCCGACGTGCTTTTCAGACGGGGAGGAGCCCGGGATCTCGACGTTGGTGCTCTCGGCAAGCATCAGGAGCACGCCCTGACGGCCGTATTCCGCGAAACGTCCGAGGTCGATCGGCTCACCGTTGATCGGAGTAAAGTCGATCTTAAAGTCACCGGTGTGGATGATGTTTCCGATCGGTGTGCGGATCGCAAAAGCAAATGCATCGGCGATACTGTGATTGACGCGGATGAATTCTACGGCAAATGCACTTCCGGCCTTGATGACATCGCCAGCTGCGCAGTATACCATCTCGATGCCACGGGTTCCGACACCGGCATCCATCAGCTTGTGACGGGCCAGTTCGATGGTGAGCTTACCGCCGTAAAGCGGGCACTTGAGCTCGCGCATCAGGTAGGGCAGGGAACCGATATGGTCTTCATGTCCGTGGGTCAGGAAGATACCGCGGACACGGTCTTTATTCTGAAGTACATAAGTATAGTCCTGAATAACGGAGTCAACGCCGAGCATGCTCTCTTCCGGGAACGCGACACCGACATCGACGATGATGATGTCGTTACCATACTCGAAAAGAGTCATATTCTTACCGATCTCCTGCATACCACCAAGCGGGATGATGCGGAGCTTGTGGGTCGACTTCTTCGCCGCAAAAGCTTTTTCGGCATCCTGGATGGTTTTCAGGAAAGTGGTATTGATCTCGGAAAGAACTTCGTCAGATGCAGTGGAAAATGCACCGAAGCCGGCCGGCTTGGTCTTCGGTTTGGAAGAGACAAGACGGGAACGGGTATTGCGAAGTTTCGCGCTCTTCGTAGAAGCTGCCGCACTTTTGCCACGGCCGGAAACCGGCTTTTTGGAAGAAGAACGGGAAGAACTGGATGCATTTTTAGTCTTTTCTTTTTTTGCGGAAGCCGCAGCGGAAGGAAGTCGAACCGCATTGTTGTACTGAGCCGCCTTGCCCTTCGGGACAGGTGCGACTCTTCTCTTAGGTTGTGTCATATTCAATTATCCTCAGTTTACGATATAGATACGAACGTTGTTGAGTGTCGGGTGATTGCCCGTTTCTCCGTCTTCCGCAAATATATCAATGATATGGCCTTTCACGGCTGAGCCAGTATCTTCGACAGTATAATACCCATCGCCGCCTAATGGGTCATTTTCGATGTAAATTACCGTACCGAAAGGCAGGATGCTGGTATCTGCAGCGATCGTTCTTCCTTCGGTAGCCTGGGAACCGGAAGCCGTTCTGCGGCTGCCGTTCTGCGGGCCGTAGAATGTGACCTTAAAGTCGTCTCCAATCAGCGTCATCGTACCCGGCTCCGGTGCAGGACGCGGTGTCGGTGTAGGCGCAGTGGTAGGCTTCGGTGTAGGTGTTGCTTCCGGAGCCTTCGTAGGAGACTTCGGAGTCGGTGTAGGAGTCGGCTTCGGCTTCGGTGTCGGAGTCGGAGTAACCGGCTTTTCATCGAGGCAGAGGGATGCCAGTACATAGGTGTCGCGGACTGTGCGGTACCAGCCGTTGCTGGTCACAGCGACGACTTCGATGGCGTCTCCGGCCTTAAGTGTCTTCGTGATCTCGTATTCGGTTCCCGGACCGGAACGTACGTTGACTTCGCCGTTAACGTAGTATGTTCCGCTCTTCGGGGTCTCGGTCCAGGAAGGTGTCGGAACCGGTGTTGCCGTTGCTTCTCCGCCCGGGAAGGTGGAGTTGGCAGGATCGACCGGTGTGGTCTCCGAAGAAGGATCAGTTGTCGCATCCGGATCCGCGACCGTGGTATCGTCCGGGATCTCGTCGATGGAAGCGCCTCCTGCAATGATCTCTTCACTTGTGGGAACCGTTGTCTCAGTCGTAGTCTCTTCGGGCTCGACCGAAGTCATCTCAGTCTCATATACTTCATCGACGCCGGACATGTCCGGACCATCGCTCAGAAGCGAGTCTGCGCCGACGACACAGGAAAAGGCGAGCAGGATTATGATTCCCGTACCGATTCCGGCAGAGATCCGGTTGGAACCATGATGTATTTTTTTCGGCAGACCGATAAACTTCATCCTGCAATCGTCCTTTCGTAAAGCATAATTATGTCCTATTTTACCACAAAAGGCGGAAATACGCAAAAACAGCGCCTTTGGGTGGGATCGTCAGCGTGGGGAAACAAGGTTGTCAAAGAAAGATTTCATGCAAAAAAGTGCGGTGTATCTGATACAGAAGTATCAGGATACACTACCGCGCTTGGCGTCTACGGAAACCGTGCAGCCGTCCTTGAGAAGCTTGGTGCAGTTCTCGCAGGAAAGGATCGCAGGGATATCCAGCGCCATGGCAACTGTAGCCGCATGGCTCGAAGAATCGTCATCTTCGACGATCAGCGCCTTCGCATGCTTGATGAAAGGCATCATCTTATTGTTGGTGTAAGGCGCAACCAGGATGATGCTGTCGTCCTCGGAGAGGGCCGGCTGCGTATCGAGATGCTCCGGATCTTTGACGATATAGACCGTACCGGTGACCTGAGAGCCCTGCTCATCTGAAGTGGGCTGTCCGTTACCGTGAACGATGGACTTTCCGAGTGCCTGAACACGGATCGTGTTCGTCGTACCACTCATGCCGACCGGTGTACCACCTGTCATAACGACGAGGTCACCGTTACTGAGGAAGCCGCACTTCTGAGCTGCCTGCATGCCGACCTCGAAGAGTTCGTCTGTGGTGGCCACTTCCGGAACGAGGATCGGATATACGCCCCAGCTGAGGTTCAGCTGACGCTGTACACGCGGGAAGAGTGTACCGGCAACGATCGGGCTGGCCGGACGGAAACGGGAGATCTGACGGGCAGTTCTACCACCGTGCGTAACCGTAACGATCGCCTTGGCGTTGAGGTCCATCGCGGTCGTGCATGTTGCGTGGGAAATAGCATTTGCCACGGAAGGCATCATGGAGGGCTTGGACTTGCTGAACTGGTACCAGTAGTCGATGGACTGCTCGGTCTGCTCGGCGATCTGAACCATCATCTTCAGCGCCTCTACCGGATACTTACCGTTTGCTGTCTCACCGGAAAGCATGACGGCAGAAGTACCATCGTAGATCGCGTTTGCGACGTCGGAAACCTCTGCACGGGTCGGACGCGGGTTACGGATCATGGAGTCGAGCATCTGGGTCGCGGTGATGGAGATCTTGCCGGCAGTATGGCACTGCTGGATGCATCTTTTCTGGACGATCGGTACATTTGCCGCAGGGATCTCGACACCGAGGTCACCTCTTGCGACCATGATACCGTTACTTACTTTCAGGATCTCGTCGAAGTTTAAGATACCTTCGTTATTCTCGATCTTCGCGATGATGTTGATGCCGTGGTCACCGTGCTTTTCGAGGATGTGACGGATCTCCTGGACGTCTCTTGCTTTTCTTACGAAAGAAGCGGCGATGAAATCAAATTCGTTCTTTACGGCAAAGAGGATATCTTCCTTATCCTTTGCAGTCAGAGCCGGCAGGCAAAGCTCGACATCCGGAACATTGACGCTCTTTTTTGTGGAGACCGGACCTCCGTTGCTGACTGTGCAGTAGATGTCGCCGCCCTTGATCTTCTTTACGATCAACTCGATGAGACCATCATCGATGAGGATACGGGAACCGACCTTTACGTCACCGGCCAGTTCCTTATAGGAAACGGAGAACTCCTTTTCGGTACCCATGACATCTTTTTCACGGATAATTACTTCGGAACCTTCGATGAAGTTGGTCTTGCCGCCTTCAAATTCACCGGTTCTGATCTCCGGACCCTTTGTATCGAGAAGGAGGGCAACCGGAAGGTCGAGCTCCTCACGGATACGCTTTACGCGATCGATACGCTTCTGATGTTCCTCGTAGGAACCGTGGGAAAAGTTCAGTCTCGCAACGTTCATGCCGGCGAGCATCAGTTCTCTGATGATCTCATCGGAATCCGCTGCCGGACCTAATGTACAGATGATCTTTGTTTTACGCATACACATATTTAAAAATCTCCTATTTTCAGGGCATGGGGCCGCTTTCCCGCCTGCGCGAAAAGCACCCGCCGCCGGTATTTGATCCAATTTTTATCACATATAAGATACCACCACATATTTGTCAATGCCACAGAAATGGTGTTGTGCGTTTTGACAAAAATATGAGGTGGTTTCTTCATGACTGTTCCCGGATGAACGGTGCGTAAGTCATTAGCGCTTTTTTCAGTGTTTTTTAGTCTTCCGGAGTCAGAATGGCGACCGACATCTTGTTGGCTTCTCCTCGGAAGTAGCTTGGTGTATCCGGATCGACATCCTTATCCGGCACCGAATTCAGAACGATCATCGAACCGTCAGGGAGGATCTGACAATTTCTCAGATCCGTGAAATCCAGGTCGGTATTATCAGAGGAAAGAACGGGCTTAGTCTTCTTCTCTGTGATGAGATACTGCAGCATGCCCCTCTCGGTGAAGACGTAGCAATCTGTATTTCTGGCAAGATCGTAAGCAATCGACGTGTCTGACTGATACCTATCCTTGAGTTCTCCGGTGTTGATATCGACTTCCTGAAAGCCGGCGATCTCGGTGTAGGGCGGCGCGACGTGTGCGACATACCATTTGCCTTCGGAGTAGTTCATAAAGGGCCAAAGGGTAGATTCTGTCACGCTGTTGATCAGATTTCCTTCGGAATCGAAAAGGAAGAGATTCCCCTCGGCCGCGACAAAGATATTGCCGTTTTCCATCGGATAGACATGCGAACCATAGAGGTTGGCACTGACGTCAAAAGTCAGATCACGCAGTCTCTCTCCGGAAGGGGAGATGACGAACACAAACGGAGAGGAGATGCATTCGCCATCATCGAACCTATTTGTGACGACTAAGATTTCGCCATTATCCAGAGCGAAAGCGTTCTCGAATGTGCAGTTCTCATCCATTTGGACTGTGGCGATATTTTTGCCGGTCAAGTCAAAAAGCTGCAGACTGGTATACAAGCCGTCCCCCAGAGATTGGTAGTTGTTCTCTAATACCAGCGCTTCCATGGATTCCTCTTTCGGAATGGCGATTACATTTATCAGAATCCGGTCGCCTACAATCGAAGAGTTGGAAAAAATCGTTGCGCCGAACTCTACGTCTTTGATCGGTTCCAGCTGCAGTTCGGCGCATTCTGCATGGTAAAACGAGGCAGCTTGCTGCGTTGTCGGGGCAGGATCGGTTCCTTGGGTGTCCGACTGATCCTTTTCTTCTTCTGTATCCGTGTTGTCCGAGCTTACGGTTTCTTTCGAGTCTGTGGTTCCGTTATTATCCTTTTTTGTGTTTCCGCATGCGCTCAGACCCAGGAGCATACTTCCTGCAAGAGCAAAAGCGAGCAGAGTTCGGATTGATTTTTTCATAGTTGACCTCCCATGTTGTACGAGTTGTTTTGTCTGTCATATTAAGTATCGTTGATTTTCTACTTCATTGCGTGAAACATTTGTCACGAAAAGAACAGGCGCGGGAAAACGGCCTTTTTTCATGCGGATCCAGACAGGAGTAAGGTATGCGGTTTTCGCTCATTTCGGCATTCGGTGAAAGCGCCAATGCCATCTTTTATATACGAAAGAAATTTGTACAAAAAAGATTGTTTCAAACGGGTGACATCGACCCGACCTTGCGTTATGATGAATGCGTAATGAAAATCATTTGATCGGAGAGAGTATTTTTCTTCGAATACGCTGTGGACGGTGTGGCGACTGTCCGAGGCTGAAACGACTGCATTACGGGGTGGCTCCCGTGCTTATCCATGCAGATCCTCCCAAAGGGTGGCTCCCGAGGAAGGAAAGTGACGGTACAGTGCATTTGAAGCGGAAGAAATCGAAGAGACGATGGGCTTCATGCAAGGCTTTTTAAGATGAATGATTCGGGAGAGGGCCCGACTAAGGGTGCTCCGCAGAAATGTTCGCGAGGGAGGATTATTGCAATGTTTGTACCTGGAAAATGGTCGGAGGACATCTGTGTCCGCGACTTTATCAACAAGAACTATACCCCGTACGATGGAGACGAGTCGTTTCTCGCGGGTCCGACGCAGGCGACCACGGATCTTTGGAATCAGATCCTGGAGCTTCGTAAGAAGGAAAAAGAGAACGGCGGTGTACTCGATATCGATGAGCACACTATATCTACCATCACTTCTCATGCCCCCGGCTATATCGACAAAGATAAAGAAAAGATCGTCGGACTTCAGACCGATGCTCCGCTGAAGCGCGCTATCATGCCTTTCGGTGGTATTCGTATGGTCAGATCTTCTCTTGAGGCTTACGCAAGAGAGATGGATCCGGAAGTCGAGCGAGTCTTCCAATATAGAAAAACACATAACGACGGCGTTTTTGACGCATATACTCCTGAGATGCAGCGCGCACGTCACTGCGGTATCCTGACCGGTCTTCCGGATGCTTATGGCCGCGGACGTATCATCGGTGACTACCGCCGTATTCCGCTTTACGGTACGGCTTTCCTGATCGCGCAGAAGAGAAAGGCGAAGGACCAGATCCTTCCTGACGTGATGGACGTTGAGACCATCCAGCACAGAGAAGAGATCTCCGAGCAGGTCAAGAGCCTCTACGAGCTGACGAAGATGGCTCAGAGCTATGGCTTCGATATCTCCCGCGCAGCGAGAAACTTTACCGAAGCTGTACAGTGGCTGTACTTTGGTTACCTCGGTGTTGTAAAAGAACAAAACGGTGCGGCCATGTCCCTCGGACGTGTGTCCACTTTCCTCGATATCTATGCAGAAGAAGAACTGAAGAACGGAACCATGACTGAGTCCGAGATCCAGGAAGTAGTCGATCACTTCATCATGAAGCTTCGTATCGTCCGTTTCCTTCGTACTCCTGCTTATGACGAGCTCTTCTCCGGTGACCCCACATGGATCACAGAGAGTATCGGCGGTATCGGCCTCGACGGCCGTCACATGGTCACCAAGATGAGCTACCGTTTCCTCCACACACTGGAGAATATCGGTTCTGCACCGGAGCCGAACATGACCATCCTCTGGAGCCCGAATCTTCCGGAGAATTTCAAGAAGTACTGCGCGAAGATCTCCATCAACACTTCCTCCATCCAGTATGAGAGTGATGAGCTGATGCGTGAAAAGTTCGGTGATGACTACGCGATCGCATGCTGCGTTTCCGCAATGCGTGTAGGTAAGCAGATGCAGTTCTTCGGTGCTCGTGCGAACCTGGCCAAGTGCCTGCTCTATGCAATCAATGGTGGTCGTGATGAGAAGACCGGCGATCAGGTTGGTCCGGTCCGTAATCCGATCACATCCGAATATCTGGATTACGATGAAGTTATGGCACGTTTCGATGAGACTTGCGCATGGCTTTCCAAGCTTTACATCAATACACTGAACGTCATTCACTACATGCACGATAAGTACTGCTATGAGCGTCTGGAAATGGCGCTTCACGATGAGAAGATCGACCGCACCATGGCTTGTGGTCTTTCCGGTCTTTCCGTTATCGCAGACAGCCTTTCTGCGATCAAGTACGCGAAGGTTAAGCCGATCCGTAACGAGATGGGTCTTGCCGTTGACTTTGAGATCACCGGTGATTATCCGCAGTACGGTAACGACAACCCGAAGGTAGACCGTATCGCGGCAGAAGTTGTCCGTAAGTTCATGAAGCAGCTCAGCAAGCACAAGTGCTACAGAAACGCTCGTCCGACACAGTCGATCCTGACGATCACATCCAACGTAGTATACGGTAAGAAGACCGGTTCCACACCGGACGGTAGAAAAGCCGGCGAACCTTTCGCACCTGGAGCAAACCCGATGCACGGAAGAGACAGAAGTGGTGCGATCGCTTCGATGAGATCTGTTGCGAATCTGCAGTATGACTACAGCGAAGATGGTATCTCCTATACCTTCTCCATCCTGCCGGCAACGCTTGGTAAGGACGAAGAGGAGCAGAAGGTAAATCTGTATAATCTGCTCGACGGATACTTCAACGATGGCGGTCACCACATCAACGTCAACGTCATCCTTAGAAAGACATTGCTGGATGCGATGGATCATCCTGAGAAATATCCTCAGCTCACCATCCGTGTATCCGGTTATGCAGTAAACTTCACAACACTCACACACGAACAGCAGCTTGAAGTTGTTCGTCGTACCGTGCATTCGAAGTTCTAATCGTTTTCGAAAAAAGTCTTCTTGCGCTGTCCTCGGTGAATGCCTGCGGAGGCGCGGCGAAGACTTTTTTTGAAAAATAATCCTACGAGGAACCTATGTCAACAACGATCAAAGGATATGTACACTCTGTTGAAACGCTCGGTGCCGTAGATGGGCCGGGGCTTCGTTTCGTGCTCTTTTTGCAGGGCTGTCCTTTGCGCTGTAAGTTCTGTCATAATCCGGACACCTGGCGTTTTGAAGGTGGGGAAGAAGTGACGGTGAAAGAGCAGGTCAAGCAGATCCTGCGATACAAAAACTACATCAAGAGCGGAGGAGTTACGATCTCCGGCGGAGAGCCTCTGCGACAGGCGGAATTTGTTTTGGAGTTGACGCGTGCACTTCATGAAGAAGGGATTCATGTGGCGATCGATACATCCGGCATCTACTGTGAAGGTGCTGCGCTTGAAGCAGCGATGGAAGCGGATCTGATCCTTCTGGATATCAAGTCTTTTGACAGAGAAAAAGCGAAAGCGCTTACCGGGTTTACGACCGACCATGCGTGGCAGCTTTTGGAAGAAAGACAAGCTGCAAATAAGCCTGTATGGATCCGCCATGTTCTGGTTCCGAAAATCACCATCATCGACAAAAAAACGGACGGCAGTTCATTTGAAAATGAAGAAGAGTGGAAATCGCAGAACGCTGAACTGGTCGATGGTATGCGTAGACTGAACACTTATTCATGCATCGAAAGAGTAGACCTTTTGCCCTTCCATAAAATGGGTGAATTTAAGTATGAAGAACTGCATTTTCCATACGAATTAAAAGAAACGCAAGAACCGGACGAGCAGGCTCTTGCGTTTGCTGAAAAAACTCTTTTAGAAATCCGAAATCCGGATCAGGCGTAATTCGATACGACGTATTCGTAAATCATGCGGGAAACCTCTCGCATGACCTGCTGTGCTGTGACAGCATCGCCGGTTTCTGTCGTAAAGCAAAGTACATAGTCTTCTGTGGCAAAAACGATTCCGATGTCGTTGTATGTTTGGTCACGGAAACCTACTTTGTGCGCTACACTGATGTCAGAAGGAACGCCGTCCGCTACACCCCAGTTATATTCGGTGTTGCAAAGGTCGTTGATCAGGGGCTGGAAAGCTTCCGGGTTGTTCTGATAGTCCTGATACAGGTGCTGTGCGTACAGAGCCAGGTCAAGTGCGCAGGTTCTGCGTCTTCCGGAAACACTGTTTCCGCAGTAATCGGTGTATGTTACCTTCTCGCGATAGTCAACCACGCAGCTGATCGGTTTCATGTAGCTGTTGTTTACGGCATCTTCACCGCCGAGACGACGCAGAAGCATGTTCGTTGCGCAGTTATCGCTGATCGTGATGGACAGTGTCGAAACCTGCTGCAGTGTGTATTCTGTACCATCTGCGGAATTCTGGATCGTACCTGTGCCGTATTCCAGATCTCCTTCCGGATAAGGTGCTGCGTTATACGCCATCTTTTCGGAAAGATCGATCTCGCCGGCGGCAACCTTTTCGTAGAGGTATGTGTTGTAGGCGAGCTTGATGGCACTTGCTGCGATGTACGGCGTAGTCTCTTTATACGCTAAGGTCTCACCGTTGTTGAGGTTGAGGTAGTAGACCGAGTAGCGGCCGGACTGCTTGCTCAAGTAGTCGTTGACGTTGGCAGAAAGTGCAGCCAGGTTGGCAGCACGGGTCTCTGCATCCACGGTCTGGACCGCGGTACTTGTTGCTGCCGGTTCCGTTGTATCAGATGGATCTGCGGAAGGATCCGAGATGATATTTCCGGATGCATCGGTCAGAACAGAAGAGGAAGCGTCGGTCGTGGCTTTGACAGAATTTTTGCCTTTTCCCATGAGTTTTGTAATAAAAACGATATCTAAAATGACGCAGAGCATGCATACAAAAAGACAGACTACCACGAAGATTCTGCGTCTGTCATTACCACTCCTGCGCCGGTTGCTGTAAATGTTATAATTCGAGCCGGACGAGTGTTTCACTTTGAAATTCTCCTTATATATACGGTGCGGCAAAGCCGCGTAACTGCTATTAATGTGAAATCAGTATAGCATCGTAAAGTTACGATTCGATTTGCTTATTGTAACAAGACATATACATAAAGGGCAAGTTAGGATTTCTTTAGTGTTCGCTGATATTCCTAGAAAGATGGACTTCTGCGGTCGACAGGACATCCTGAAGAGACTGTTCGGATGAGTTTCTTGTAGCAAATCCGGTGTGCACGCGAAGCGGGATGCCGTTGACGGTAACGCCGGTGAATTCGAGCTTGCAGATGTTGGCCAGCGCCTCGGCGGTCGGAGTATCAGTATGCGGCAGAAGTACGATAAATTCGTCACTTCCCCATCTGGCAACAAAACCGTTATCCTTGATGGCTTTTGTCATGATCTCACCGACCTTGATCAGGAGGTTGTCGCCCGTCTGACGGCCGTAATTTTCGTTGATCTGATGCATGCCGTGAATGTCTACGACGATGAGGCTGTATGGCGTGATATCTTCACGTTCGGCCTGCGCAAAAACGTCTTCGCAGTACACACGGTTGTAAAGTTTTGTCAGAGGATCGTGGTAACTCAGGAAGAGGTTTTTATTCTGCGACTGTTTCAAAGAAGTGATATTCGTCGTGAAACAGGAAACACCGAGGATCTCGCGGTTTTCGTTCAGGATCGGCGCGTAATAAGTCTGCCAGTAAGTGGCAGTCATATCGTTGTCCCCGTATTTTTCTACATGCGATACATATTCACCGTTCAAAGCCTGTTTTAAGATGGCTTCGGTGTTTTTACGCACTTCTTCATCTTCGATCATGTCCAGAATGCCCATGCCGACATTGATCTCCTGGTGCCACATACGCAGCATCGAGTACTTGTGACGGTTGTTAAAAGACGTATACTTGAGATCTTTATCGAGCGTATAGACCAGCATATCCGGGATCGTTTCCATCATGGAACTCTGGATCGCACGCCACTGGGTCGATGCTTCGCTTTGCTTTTTCATCTCCTGTTTGAGTTGATAGTTGTTTGCAAACTGAGAACTGAGAAGATGGTACATCAAGCCGGCAAGCAGGATCACGTAGATGCTGTCTTTGAGAAGAAAGATCAGCAGTGTGCTGCGCGAGATATCTCTGACCGAAGCTACGATCGTGTGGGAGATGACGATATAGAGGATCGTGATGAAAACAAAGAAAAAAGCGGAAAGGATACTGCTTCGCACAAACGGCAGAGAGATCTTCTGCCAAAAGCTCATATTCTTTTCTTCCTTTTCGGAGGGTTCTTCTTTTTCAGACGGTTTCTTTGCGTCGGCAGAGTCGGAAAGGCGGGTCTTTGACGCAGAAATATCGGGATCGTTCTCGTTGAATCCCGCTTCCTGACGTAACTTCTTCAGATCGTCTTTATAGGTCATTGCCGCCTCGCTGCCGGGACACGGAAATTTGAGGCTTTTCGGCCTTCTATCGCGTCCGCTTTCTTCTCATTATAGCATATCGGGGCGCCAAAGCACGCCGGATACGTAAGATATCCGCCCGCGAGCTTGCATTTTCCTTGACACTTTATAGTCCATCTGCTAATATTCAGGTAGCATTTTAAGAAAGAGGTATACTTTCATGGAGCATATTAAGACAATTGAGACACGTAACCTTTGCGAGAGCGCTAAGAACGGCGGTTGCGGCGAGTGCCAGACATCCTGCCAGTCTGCTTGCAAGACTTCCTGCGGTATTGCAAATCAGCAGTGCGAGAACAGCAATAAGTAATTCCGCTCTGTAATTCGGTAAAAAGAACAGCTGTCTTTGGGTCTTTGCGCAAAGACAGCTTTTTTATGAGGTTTTTATGATTCATCAATATCAACTTGGCGGCTATAACATCGTGCTGGACGTATGCTCCGGTGCACTTCACGTCGTAGACGAACTCACCTATGATCTGATCGAGGGGATCGCCGCGGCGGAAGAGACATTTACGGACGCATCTTCAGATGCGGCGGCACCGGCTCTTCGCGAGAAACTCGTATCCTCGATGCAGGACAAATATGCCGGTACCGAGATGGGCAAAAAGGAAGAGATCGAAGAGTGCTACGAGCAGATCCTCGGCTTGATCCGTACGGGAAAGCTTTTCACAAAGGATACCTATGAGCCGATGGCCGGCGAGCTGAAGGCGAGAACATCCGGTGTAGTGAAGGCACTTTGCCTGCATATCGCGCACACCTGTAATCTCAACTGCTCTTACTGCTTTGCGTCCCAGGGCAAATACCACGGTGAGCGTGCGGTCATGAGCCTTGAAGTCGGAAAGCGAGCACTGGATTTCTTGATCGAAAATTCCGGCTCTCGTCATAACCTCGAAGTTGACTTTTTCGGCGGCGAACCGCTGATGAATTTTGAAGTGGTAAAAGAGCTGGTAGCGTATGCCAGATCTATCGAAAAACAGCATAACAAAAACTTCCGTTTTACACTGACGACAAACGGCGTTCTGGTCGATGACGATGTCATCGATTTTGCCAACAGAGAATGCAGCAATGTCGTGCTTTCTCTCGACGGAAGAAAAGAAGTACATGACCGTTATCGTGTGGACTTTGCGGGCAATGGAAGCTGGGAAAAGATCGTTCCGAAATTCCAGAAATTCGTGAAGGCGAGAGACGGGAAAAACTACTATATGCGCGGCACATTTACACACGCAAATCCGGACTTTCTCGAGGACATCAAAGTCATGCTCGATCTGGGCTTTACCGAGCTCAGTATGGAACCGGTCGTATGCGGCGAAGATGATCCTGCGCGCCTGACGGAAGAGGATCTTCCGATCGTACTTCAGCAGTACGAGAAACTGGCCGAACTCATGATCGAGCGCGACAAGGAAGGCAAGCCTTTCACGTTCTACCATTACATGATCGATCTCAAGGGCGGTCCCTGCATCTACAAGCGCATTTCCGGCTGTGGTTCCGGAACCGAGTATATGGCCGTTACACCGTGGGGTGACCTCTATCCGTGTCACCAGTTTGTCGGTGAGGAAAAGTTCCTTCTCGGAAATATCTATGACGGCGTGAAAAACACGAGCATCCAGGATGATTTTGCGGCATGTAATGTCTATGCCAGAGAAGAGTGCAGAAACTGCTGGGCACGTCTTTACTGTTCCGGCGGCTGCGCGGCCAATGCGTACCACGCAACAGGCTCTGTCCGCGGTGTGTATAAGTACGGCTGCGAGCTCTTTAAGAAGCGTATCGAATGTGCTTTGATGGTTGCGATCAACAGGGAATTTTCTGCTTCGGAGAATCAGTAAACTTGTGCGTCAGATGACGCGAAAGGAGGCGGACACGTGAACACACCGATCTGTGATTTTGTCAGAGATTATGCGCAAAGTGGCACGGTCCGCATGCACATGCCCGGACACAAAGGCACTACGGAATCCACGCTTCTGGATATTACGGAGATCGAGGGTGCCGATGAGCTTTTTCATCCGCATGGCATCATCGCAGAAAGCGAGAAGAACGCATCCGAACTTTTCGGCTGTCCGACATATTATTCCACTGAAGGCTCTTCGCTTTGTATCCGTTCGATGATGCATCTTTGCATGCTTCGAAGAGAAGGAAGAAAGCAGGTCCTGGCCGCGAGAAACGCGCATTTTGCATTCGTTACCGCTGCGGCGCTTCTGGATCTGGAAGTGACGTGGATCTTGCCGAAAGGAAGTACTTCGCTTTCGCTTCCGATCACTTCCGATGATGTGGAAAATGCACTTTCTTCGATGAACGAAAAACCTGTCTGCGTCTATCTTACTTCGCCGGATTATCCCGGACATATGCCGGATATTTCTTCGATCGCAGAGGTGTGCCACAAGTATGGTGTGCCGCTTGCCGTGGATAATGCGCATGGCGCGTATCTTCGTTTTCTTTCTCCGTCTTTGCATCCGATGGATCAGGGTGCGGATCTGTGCTGTGATTCTGCGCACAAAACTCTTCCGGTCCTGACCGGCGGCGCGTATCTGCACACAAAAGAAGCGTTTTCTCATGTAAAAGACAGCATGGCTTTATTTGCGTCAACGAGTCCTTCCTGGCTGATTCTTCAGTCTCTGGATGCGGTGAATGCATGGCTTTTTGATCATGCGGAAAGTATAAAGAAAACAGCTGAAAAAGTTTCTGCTGCTCGAAATGAACTGGAGCATTTCGGATGGTGTTTTTATGGGGAAGAACCCATGAAGATCACGATCCTCGGAAAGCCCTATGGATACGAAGGAACCGAGCTTGCGAAGATCCTTCGGAAAAACCTCATCGAACCGGAATTTTCCGATCCGGATATGGTGGTGTTGATGGTGTCTTCCGAGACGAGTGAGGAGGATATGAAACGAGTCAAAGAAGTGCTGGAATCGATTCCGAAACGAGATGCGATTTCTGATTTTGAAACATGTATCGCTCTTCCTGAAAAAGTGATGTCGATCCGAGAGGCGAGCATGTCTCCTTTTGACGTCCTGGATCTGGAAAATGCGGAAGGCCGGATCGCGGCTCTGATGAGCTGTTCCTGTCCGCCGGCAGTACCGGTCATCATGCCGGGAGAAAGAATTGATGCTTCGCATATCGAGATGCTGCGGTATTATGGATATAGTGATTGCAAAGTCGTAAAGACGTAAGAGATCTGGAAGGGCATATGAAGACATTTCGCGAAGATGTATGGAAAGCAGAAGAATACCACTATGAGGCGGCATACGGATTCATTCCGAATCTGATGACCTATCTTCACGATGACGAGGAAACGCGTCCCTGCATGATCGTTGTTCCAGGTGGCGGATACTGTATGGTCGTTCCGCCGGAAGGCGAATCTGTTGCAAAAGAATTCTATAACCGCGGCATGAATACGTTCGTGTTCACATACACGACGGATATTACCATGTCCGTTCCTCTTAAGACCCAGCCTCTGATGGATATTTCCCGTGCCGTACGTTATGTCAGAAAGAACGCTGCACGTTTTTGCATCGATCCGGAAAAGATCGTCATCTGCGGCTTTTCTGCCGGCGCACATGTATGCGCGACACTGGGCGTGCATTTTGATTATGCGGTCGATCCGGATCCGGAAATGAAGGAAATCTCGAACCGTCCGGATGCCATGATCCTCAGTTATCCTGTCATCACCGCGGGTGAGTTTACACATGAATACTCGATCCAGACGCTCGTCGGAAAAGACGCGCCGGCTGTGGAAAAAGACTTTTTCTCTTTGGAAAAACATGTATCCGAAACGACGCCTCCGAGCTTTATCTGGCAGACCGTAGAAGATAATCTGGTACCGGTTGAAAACAGTATGCTGTTTGCGCAGCAGTGCCGTGCACAGGGCGTCCCGTATGCCTACTATGCATTCCCGCACGGCTGGCACGGATTATCTGTTCATACCGATTCCTGGAGAAAAGGAGAGTTCGGCGAACCGTATACCATGGAGCAGGTTATGCGTGCGGTCGAGGCCGTCAAAGCCGGAAACGGCGTTCGCGTGTCCGAACAGCGCAAAGCAGAACTTATCGAGCAGTTCTCACAGGAACCGTCGATGCCGGAAGGGGAAGCGCCGAAGTTCGAAGATGTGGCTATGTGGCCGGATCTCGCTTCTGCCTGGATGAAGTCGCTCTGGAAATGAACTGAATCAGAAAACGAACTGATACAGTATCCCGTATAATTCGCGCAGATAAAAAGACGGAAGGAGCCACCACGGTGTGCCTGCTCCGATGCCACCGCACGGGATCGAAAGATCGGATGCGATGACCTGCGCGCGGAATTCGTGCCAGGAGTTGGTGATAAGAAGTGCAGTGTCACCGAGATCTTCTTTTTCCATGATCTCTTTACTGAACTGAAGGTTTTCTCTTGTCGATGTGGAGCGGTCTTCCATATAGATCCGCGATTCTTCGATACCCATTTTAACGAGCTCGTCGTGCATACATTTTGCTTCAGAGATCGCTTCGTCGGAGCCTTTTCCGCCGGACACGATACAGCTGCATTCCGGATGGGCGATGAGGTATTCATATGCGGTGTCGATACGCTCCTGCAAAAGCATGCTCGGCGCACCATTTCGAACCTGACAGCCAAGTACGATCACGACAGGCGGACGGGAAGACGACGGTGCATTTCGATTGGCATGTGTACACATCAGGACCGTTTCCGTGATCGCGGTAAGAAGGATCAGCATAGAAAGGATCAAAACGATTATCTGCACTTTCTTTCCCGCGCCTTTCTTTTCCCACACGCGCTTCATGCTTTTGTGGAATGACGGCATGAAAAGTGCATAGAAAAGAACCAGAAAACCCAGAACGATCCCGGTGAAACTTCCGATATTTCGGCTCGCGCCGGAAACAAAAAGCGAGATAAATCCGAACAGCCACAAAGCTGCGCCGGCGCCTAACACGATCCGTATGAGAACTGGTACTGCTTTTTTATTCATGCGCTCCTCTTGAAATGCTTGATCCGATATCCATTATCCTATCACAAGATTCCTGTTTCGAAAGTGACGTTTCCGTTACCCATGCTGATTTATCGAAAAAGAAACGGCAGACGGGAAAAGTCCGACTGCCGTTTCAAGACCAAAGAAAAAGTGTATATAGGAGGGGAGTCAGTTCCGGTCTGTTTCTTGTGGAAGCAAGAAATCAGACTTTCACTTTGGTGGTGAGTTTGGTTGCTTCCTTGTAAGGACGCACGAGCATATAGATACCGAATACCAGAAGTGCAACGGAAACGATCACGCCGAAGACGTTTGCGGAGCCGTCGAAGAGGCCGCCGAACTGGTTGATCATGAGGGCGATGACGTAAGCAAATCCGCACTGGTAACCGACGGCAAACCATGTCCACTTGGCACTGTTCATCTCGCGCTTGATCGCGCCGATCGCAGCAAAACATGGTGCGCACAGAAGGTTAAATACCAGGAAGGAATATGCCGTGACTCCGGTAAATGTTGCGGCCAGTGTTGCGTAAAGAGAAGCATCTCCGCCGCCATAAAGAATACCCATCGTACCAACGATATTCTCCTTGGCCACAAGACCTGTGATGGAGGCAACCGCGGATTTCCAGTCGCCCCAGCCGAGAGGCTTGAACAGGAAGGCTAAAACAGAACCGATAGCTGCCAGGAAGGAAGAATCGATCTGGTCTTCGGAAAGCATCTTGAAGGATCCGTCGACCACGCCGAAGTTTGTTGCAAACCAGACAAAGATGGTGGACAGGAGGATGACGGTTCCGGCCTTCTTGATGAAAGACCAGCCGCGCTCCCAAGTGGACCGCAGAACATTTTTCAGAGTCGGCAGATGGTATGCCGGAAGTTCCATAACGAAAGGTGCCGGTTCACCGGAGAACATCTTTGTTTTCTTCAGGATAATGCCGGAGATGATGATCGCGGCCATGCCGATGAAGTAAGCGGATACCGCAACGATGGAACGCTTCAGGTAAGACGATCCGAAGATCGCACCGGCAACCATGGCGATAAAGGGAAGCTTCGCACCACAGGGGATAAATGTGGTGGTGATGATCGTCATTCTGCGGTCGCGTTCATTTTCAATCGTACGGGATGCCATGATACCCGGGATACCACAGCCGGTACCGACCAGCATCGGGATGAAAGACTTACCGGACAGACCGAACTTTCTAAAGATACGGTCGAGTACAAATGCGATACGGGCCATGTAACCGCATGCTTCCAGGAAAGCAAGCAGGAAGAAAAGAACAAGCATCTGCGGAACGAATCCGAGTACAGCGCCGACACCTGCGACGATACCCTCCAGGATCAGGCTCTTGAGCCAGTCTGCGGCACCGGCCTTATCCAGTCCGGATTCAACCAGAACAGGAATACCGGGTACCCATGTTCCGAAGTCTTCAGGAGCCGGTTCTGTACCGTACTTTTCAAGCGCGCCGGTGATGTCTTCGTAGGAAGCTTCTTCTGTCGAGACTTCAAGAGTCTCTTCGTCTTCAAGTTCATATTCGATCGAAGATCCGGAAGGAATGGCTGTTTTCAATGCTTCGATTTGGGAAGCGGAAAGGCCTTCGCCTTCTTCGTCTTCTAGGGCTTCGGCCATCGCCTCGTCACCGTATTCGTCAACGATGGCGGCGATGATCTCGTTGGTGTCACCATATTCTTCGGCCGCATCCTCGTACTTGGATGTGCCGATTCCGAAGAGGTGATAGCCGTCTCCGAAAAGTCCGTCGTTTGCCCAGTCGGTAGCAGAGGCACCGAAGGTCATCATGGCGATGTAGTAAACGAGGAACATGATCGCGGCGAAGATCGGAAGACCCAGCCAGCGGTTCGTTACGATTCGGTCGATCTTATCCGATGTAGAGAGCTTTCCGGAGTTTGCTTTTTTCAGGCAGCTCTTGATCACGGTTGCGATATAGACATATCGCTCATTTGTGATGATCGACTCGGAATCGTCATCCAGTTCTTTTTCCGCAGCGGCGATATCCGACTCGATATGCGCCATCTTATCGGAAGGGATCTTCAGGCTTTCCAGAACTTTGTCATCACGCTCGAAGATCTTGATGGCATACCATCTCTGCTGTTCTTCCGGAAGATCATGTACCGCGGCTTCTTCGATATGGGCGATCGCATGCTCGACCGGACCGGAGAAACTGTGTTGTGGAATGGTCTTAGTATTTTTCGCGGCATCGATGGCTGCTTCGGCGGCTTCCATAACACCTTTTTCTTTCAGGGCGGAGATCGCAACGACTTTGCATCCGAGCTGTCTGGATAGTTCTTCGAGATTGATCTTATCGCCGTTCTTTTCCACGACATCGATCATGTTGATGGCAACGACGACCGGGATCCCGAGCTCGGTGAGCTGCGTAGTCAGATAGAGGTTTCGTTCCAGATTCGATCCATCGACGATATTCAAAATCGCATTCGGACGCTCCTGGATCAGATAGTTTCTTGCAACGACTTCCTCGAGTGTATAAGGGGAGAGGGAGTAGATACCGGGAAGGTCGGTGATGACGATACCGTCATGCTTTTTGAGCTTTCCTTCCTTCTTTTCAACCGTTACGCCCGGCCAGTTGCCGACAAACTGATTGGCACCGGTCAGTGCATTGAATAAAGTGGTTTTACCGCTGTTCGGGTTTCCCGCCAGGGCAATTCGTATGTCCATATAATTATCCTCGCTTTTTCTGTTTACTGCTTTTTCCGATTACTCAACTTCGATCATTTCTGCATCTGCTTTTCGAAGAGACAATTCATATCCGCGCAGATTCAGTTCCATCGGATCGCCGAGAGGTGCGACTTTACGCACATAGATCTCTACGCCTTTGGTAATGCCCATGTCCATGATGCGACGCTTTACCGGGCCTTCACCGTGGAGCTTTCTGACCTTGACTGTCTGGCCGACCTTTACTTCTTTGAGTGTCATTTGTGTTCCTCCTTGCTTAAACCATGATCTTTCGTGCCATCTCTTCGCTGATGGCCACGCGGGAATCTTTCACATTCACGATGACATTGCCTGCCAGGGTGTTTACTACAGTAACTGTCCCGCCAACGACGAAACCCATGTCTTCAAGATGCTTTTTGACATCCGGACTTCCGCCGACTTTCTTGATAATGTTTTCTTCCCCGATTTGCGAATAACAAAGCGGCATCATACCTTCCTCCCTCATGTGGTTAGTATACGCTAACCAACGTTTGTGAAATAAGGACGAACAATTGTCGTCCAGATTAAAATACGAGCGGTTAACATATGCTAACCATCTAGAGAGATTATCTTGCAAGTGTTGCGTGAAATCAAGAGGTGTTTAGAGAAAAGAAGTGCCGAAAAGAGGGATTTTGTGAAAATGTACAGACAGTAAGCAGATGCTAACTATACAAATTGTGAAAAATGAACACTTGAAAAAAGAAGATCCCGTGCGATCACGGGATCTTCTTTTTGGTGATTCAATTTGCGTTTCGACTTCAGATTTCTCCGCGCTCGATGCCGTATCTGTTACAGATCTTCTGGAATTCAGGACTTGCCGCGAAGCCTTTCAGGACTTCGTTTCTGTCCATGCCGCCGTTAAGAAGGGCGAGCCAGTAATTGTAACCGTCTTCTTCCGGATCTCTTCCCATGAATGTGGTATAGAGTCTTCGTAAGAATTCTTCGTTTGTGGTGTTGAATCCCTGGAACTCAGGAAGCGTGAAGAAGAGGCTGGCAGCCTGGTAGCCGGAAACTTCAAGCTTGGTCAGTGCCATCGACCAGTACTGTAATCCGTCTTCTTCCGGATCTCTTCCAAGACAGCAGGTATAAAGACGTGTCGCAAACTTGATCGCATTCTTCGAAGGCTTGGTAGCTGTATGGTAGAGTGCGCCGGACTTGACACCATATGTCGCGCAGACATCGCACCATTCGGTAGACTCGATGAATTCATTTACGAGATCGGCTCTCGTAGATCCGGACGCAAGACGACCCAGCCAGTATTCCTTGCCTTCCTGTTCAGAAGCACGGTCGAAGAATGTCAGATACAAGATCTCGACAAACTCTTCGTCAGTCAGTTCTCTGTTTAAGAATTCCGGTGCGCCGAGCAGGAAGAAACGGGCACAGTCCGCACCGGAGAAACCATTTTCAACGACCTGTTCGACCCAGTACTCTTTACCTTCGGTCTCGGAAGCACGGCCGAGTGCGATCGTGTAAAGACGCTCTACGAAGTCCTCAAAGGAGGGTTCCTTTTCCGGATCCGGAGAGACAGGCTCCTTGGTCGGAGCAAGCGGATCGACTACCCACATGGCTTTTACGGTAAATGCGGAATTTACAAACATCTTATCTCCGGGGTTGCCCAGATTCCACTTTTCGAATTTCATTCCTTCCGGTGCGGTGAATCCGTTTTCCGGAAGAGTGAGGATGCCGTCTTCTGCGATAGTAAGCGATGCCATCGAACCGGTACCGCCGTTTGCGTCAAAGGTGATCGTGTAAGTAACGGGGTCAGTGATTACGGTAGCCGTATCTTCGTCGAACGCGTAATAATACTTTGTTGTCGAATCGTAGTAATAGTAGAAATCGTAATCCAGATAAGCAGACTTCTGGCGTGTTGCACGTCCGATCAGGTCGGTCAGGATCGGACAGTTGCCAAGATTTACGGATTTAATATCTGTTGCATAAATCAGGAGATTGTTGAGATTCGGACAGCTGCTGACATCCAGTCTTGTCAGCGGGTTGGCGAAAGTGCTCAGTTCCTCGAGGGATTCGCATCCGGTTACATCCACCCAGACGAGTTCGTTTTCAAAACAGCCGATGCTCGTAAGTGCCGAGCATCCGCTGACGTCAAGGCAGGTCAGAAGGTTGCTTTGACAGGAGAGAGATGTAAGTTCGGTCTTCTTGCCGATCTTTAAAGATGTGAGTTTGTTTGACTGACAGGACAAAGTGGTCAGATCCTGGCACATGCTTACATCCAAAGATGCCAGACTGTTTGACTGTACTCTCAGATCGGTCAGCAATGTGCATGAACTCAGATCAAGCGAGGTCAGCTTGTTCTTGCTTGCTTCGATGTAGGAGAGTTTGGTGCAGCCCTTGAGATTTAAAGACGAAAGTTGATTATCCGAACATCTCAGATCTTCCAGGTCTTTGCACATGCTTACATCCAGTTTGGTCAGATTGTTTTCTCGGCAGAAAAGTTCAACAAGTTTCGTGTTTTTGCTGACATCGAGCTCCTCGAGATAGTTGGTCTCGCACCAGAACTGTGTAAGATTAGTAAGAGAACTGATGTCGATCTCCTCGAGCTCGTTCATGCCGCAATCGACCCACTCGAGTTTCGGACATACGCTCAGATCCAGTTCTGTCAGATGGTTCGCGCCGCAGGCGAGTCTTTCCAGGTCCGGATTTTTACTCAGATTGAGACTGGTCAACTCGCAGGTATAACAGTAGAAATCAGTGAGTTTCGTGAGCTTGGTGAGATCGACGGATTTGATCGGGTTGTTTCCGATATCCAGATAGGTAAGATTCGTAAAATAACTCAGGCCTTTCAGATTTTTGATGTTCTTGTCATAGACCTCGATCTTTGTTACCGCTTTAACCTCTTCGTCGCTGAGGCTTCCGTTTTTATTCTTGTCGAAGTTATCGGATACATATTTTCTGAAATTTGCATCCGGAAAATTCGTTCTGCCGATTCTTACGTCAGCACTGATCGAATCGCTATCCGGATCTGAGCTGTCAGCCCGAACGAAAATGCGGCTCGCCGGAACGGCAGAGATCGCCATGGAGAGTGTAAGTATAAATGAAATGACTGATCTTCTTTTCATAGTCGTTTCCCCCAAACCGGATCCGTTATTCGGACGGATCCGAAGATTTGCCGAGGATGCGTTCCTCTATACAGTCAGTATAGCAGAGAACCAAGGAATTTTTTAGTCTTTTGGATATATCATATAGATTCCTTATTACTAGGTGAGTATAATAGACATGACAGTTGCCGGAGACCCTTTTGTTTCGAAAAGAGGGCAGAGGAGCCGCCGGCAGCACAGGTATATGCCCTTGACAAGGATATGAAGTGAGGAAAACAGGGGGCTTGACCGACGAAATGACTTGTGATATGCTATCTCGTACTGCGAAGGATGCAGATTGCATATTTCTATATGTATATGAAATATCCTCGCTCTCATCGATAGGTATGAGAGCCGTTCTAGTCCAGGAGGAGGTGAAAATCATGGCGAACAAGTATGAAATGATGGTTGTTTTGAGCCCTGTTCTCGGTGACGAAGGTATTACTTCGACTACTGATGCGATCAAGGCTAAGATCGAGTCCGGTGCGACAATTGACGCAATGGAGTCCCTTGGCATGAAGCGTATGGCTTACGAGATCGAGGATCAGAAGGACGGTTTCTATCTTCTGTTCAACTTCACATCGGATGCTGATTTCCCGAAGGAGATCGAGCGTGTGCTGAAGATCACAGAAGGCGTACTGCGTTTCCTCGTTATCCGCGTTGAGGAGTAATTCACGAAAAGGAAGTAACGACTATGAACAAAGTAATTTTAATGGGTAGATTGACCAAAGATCCGGAAGTGAAGCAGACTCCGAGCAACATCGCTGTTTGTTCTTTTACCATCGCGTGTGACAGACGTTTCAAGACTCAAAGTGGTGAGCGTCAGTCCGATTTTATCAACTGTGTAGCCTGGCGTCAGCAGGCAACTCTTCTCGGAAACTATTTCCACAAGGGTTCCCGTATCGCTATTGTAGGCTCCCTGCAGTCCAGAAGCTATGATGACCAGAGCGGTCAGAAGAGATATGTGACTGAGGTCGTTGTCGATGAGATCGAGTTTGTCGATACCAAGTCAGAATCCCAGGGTTCTTCCGTTCCTTCTGCTCCGGCACAGAGCGCTCAGGCTACAGTCGTAGCCCAGACACCGCCGCCGGCCCAGCAGATCGATCCGGGTTTCGAAGCTTCTATGGATTCCGATGATAGTTCGAACCTTCCTTTTGACGTATTGGGATTTTAAGTTGGCATGACCCAAGTGCCGGTGACTTTTCGAAAGGAGATTATATAACATGGCTGAGAATAGAGCACCTAAGGCTGCCGGTCGTGAGTTTGGCGATCGTGGCATGAAGCAGAGACGTTCCAGAAGAAAGGTTTGCGCCTTCTGCGCTGATAAGGTTGAAGCAATCGATTACAAGGACACAGCACGTCTTCGTAAGTTTGTATCTGAGCGTGGCAAGATCCTGCCGAAGCGTATGACAGGTAACTGCGCTAAGCATCAGAGAGAGCTGACTATCGCAATTAAGCGTGCAAGACACGTTGCACTTCTTCCGTTCGTTGCGGACTGATTTTGATTTGCGATTATTGCTTGAACAGTTTATAATATTGAGCATCCGCATATTAAGCGGATGCTCATTTTTTTATCGGAGGAAGCAAACATGAAGTGCATTTTATTAGCAGACGTCAAGGGAACAGGCAAGAAGGATGACATTGTCGAGGTTAATGACGGATATGCCAGAAACTTCCTTTTGAAGAAGAAACTCGCTGTAGAAGCATCTGCAGATAATATGAATAAGAATAAGCTCAAAAAAGGCGCAGAAGCAGAGCATGCCCGCCGCCAGCTCGAAGAGGCCAGAGCCAACGGAAAGCTCCTTGACGGAAAGACCGTTACACTGGCTGTCAAGACCGGTGAGGGCGGACGCCTGTACGGTGCCGTTACGGCTATGGATGTGGCAGATGCCATCAAGAAGGCCGGATTTGACGTAGATAAGAAGAACGTGATCATCAAGAATCCTATCAAGTCCTGTGGTACTTATGAGGTTACCGCGAAACTGCACACGCAGGTCAGCGTAAAAGTAAATGTGGAAGTCGTTCCGCAGGAGTAAACCGAAGAAGTAAGTAAAGGCAGGGAATAGGAAGAACATGGCCCAGACACCGGATCAAGCTATCAAGAGACGCGTACCCCCGCAAAATCAGGAAGCGGAGGTAGCTGTACTTTGCTGCTGTCTGGATTCTGTTGATGCGCTCAGCTCGATCACATCCGCTCTGATTCCGGAAGATTTCTATGTGCCTGCACATCAGCTGATCTATGATACGATCCTGAAACTTTATGCCGAGTCCAAGTCTGTTGACCTGATCACCGTAGGTGACGAGCTGAAGCGACAGGGACTGCTGGAGAAAGTCGGCGGCATGACGTACTTAAGTACGATCATGGATGTCCACGCACTGGTCTCCAACCATGCCGAATATGTCAAGATCGTGCGCCAGAAGGCCATGAGCCGCCGTCTGATCAAGCAGATGGAGGAAGTGACCCGTCTATCCTACGAGGGAGAGACTGACGCCAATAACCTGATCGAGATCGCGATCTCCCGTCTGGCGGAACTTCGTGACCATAACAAGCAGGACACGGTTTTTCAGCAGTTGAAAACCGTTATCGCCGAGACGGTCCACGATATCCGCAATCCGAAAAAAGACGAATCCATCAAGAGCCATTTTACATCGCTTGACTGGGTGACCAATGGTTTCCGTCCCGGTACGCTTACGATCGTTGCGGCCCGACCGGCTATGGGTAAATCGGCTTTTGTTATCAACATCGCAGCCAACGTAGCGATCAAGGACAAGCGTACGGTAGCCTTCTTCAGCTTGGAGATGTCCGCCAAGGAAATCGCCAACCGTATTCTGTCTTCTCGCTGTGATATCTCGACATCCTCACTTCAGGCTGTAAATAAACTGACCCGTGATGAGATCGAGCGTATCCGCGGCTGTCTGCCGCTTTTCGGCAATACGAAACTGTTTATCGATGACCATTCCGGTCTGAATACCGCAGAAATGCTGACCCGCTGCCGCGAGCTGAAGAACCAGCAGGGCGAGCTGAGTCTGGTCTGCATCGACTACCTGCAGTTGATGACGCCGGTCTCGACAAGAGCTTCCTCGAGCCGTCAGCAGGAGATCTCAGAGATCTCCCGTGCACTCAAACTTATGGCAAAGGAACTGCAAGTGCCGATCATCGCGCTTTCACAGCTTTCTCGTGAAGCCGACAAACGTGACGACCACAGACCGGTACTTTCCGACCTTCGTGACTCCGGTGCGATCGAGCAGGACGCCGATATGGTTATGTTTATCCATCGTCCGGATTACTATAAGCAGAAAAACGACGATAACGACGAGGACAATGAGTCCGGCAAGAAGTTTAAAAAGAGAGACGAAGAAGAGATCCAGAAGGCGGAGATCATCGTGGCCAAGAACAGACAAGGCCCGACCAAGACCGTATATCTTTCCTGGAATGGTTCCCGTACGACCTTCTTCGAAAAGGACAAGCCGAATCCGCATGAGGCAGCGATGCCTTCTGATTACGATGCTCCGCCGGAGGGCGCTGTCTCTGACGTGCTGATCCCGGATGATCTGTTCGCCGATCCGATTCCGGACCTTCCGCTTCCGGAGGAGCCGGCTGCGGACAGCATGCCTGCCGAAGACGCTGCATTCTTCAATGCAGACAGCGATATGGGATTTGAAGAAGTCGATCCGGAGCAGCTGGGATGGGGAGATGACTCGACATTCCAGGATCCCGGACAACCGTTTTGATCCGCCCGGATGGGAAGAAAAGACGTGGACGCGTTTATTCGAAAAGTAGAAGAGTATATCGAGAAGCATCAGCTTCTGCCTGCCGAAACGCTGGTGGTGGGCGTATCCGGCGGTGCGGATTCGATGGCTCTTCTTTTTGTTTTAGATAAGATCGTTAAGGAGCGTTATCCAGAAACGAACCTGATCGTCGCCCATGTGCATCATGGGATCCGAGGGAAAGAAGCGGATGAGGACCAGGCACGTGTCGAAGCATTCTGCCGGGAACGAGAAATCTCCTTGAAATGCCGGCGCCTCAATATTCCGGCGATCGCGAAAGAAGAGAAGATCAGTCTTGAGACAGCGGGCCGGATCCAAAGATATGCATTCTTTTCCGAGCTTTGCGGTGAAAACGGAAGAATTGCCGTGGCACACCATAAAGAAGATCAGGCGGAAAGCATCGCCATGCATATTTTCCGAGGAAGCGGACTGGACGGCATTTGCGGCATCCGCCCGCAGAATGGAAATGTGATCCATCCGTTTCTTTGCGTACATAAAGAAGAGATCCTGGCTTTCTGCCGAGAGCAGGGCATTCCTTTTGGGGAGGACAGTACAAATGCCGATCCTTCCTATACCCGTAATTTCTGGAGAGAAGAAGTCTTTCCTGTTTTGGACCGCGGGCTGATGCAAAGTCCGGTCGAAGCGCTCTGCAATCTGGGGGAGCGGGTCAGCGAAGAGACGGAATATCTGGATGAACTGGCAAAAGAACAGCTCCAGACACTTCTCGGAGATGACGGGCAGGTCAATGCGGAAGATCTCAGCAGACTTCCAAATCCCATTCAAAGACGTGTACTTCGGCTTATCGCTATCGAGACCTTGGGGGATGTGGTGGATCTGGAAGCCTGTCACTGGGAGGAGATGATGCGTCTTTTGAAAAAGAAAGACGGTCCCAAGTATGTTTACCTTCCGAAAGACCGGTATTTTGCCATCGAACAGGGGAAAGTGCATTTCTTGAGCGGTAAAGATGCCTTTTCCATGCCGTCCGGAGGATACATCTCCGGAGCCGGATTTTGTACTGCGGAAGAAGACAGGGAGGTCGTGATCCCGCTGCGTGATCTGCCCTTGGGGGAAATGGTTAAGTTTTCCCAAAGTTTTCTGCAGATGAGGCTTGTTTCCATTGAGAAAGAGGCCGAGTTAGGTTATAATAATTCATTATGGTTTTTCCCGCATTCTCTGCTTGAAAACGCTGTTTTGCGGACGAGAAGAGAAGGCGATACCGTGTGCCGGGCAGGCAGCCCGATCACGAAAGAACTGCGCCGCTATATGAACGAGGTCCATCTTCCTGAAAGATGGAGGGATCGGGTCTTGCTTGTGGCGCAGGGAGATAAGATCCTCTGGATCCCCGGAATGCTTCATGCAGTGGGATTTACCGATGCGGTGTCACGGGAAAAATTCATAAAAGACAATCATGAGAAGGTATATTGTCTGGAGCTGTTTTCAGACAGACCGGAAAGGACGAATGCATATGGAACGAGTATCCCGGGTTCTGGTAAGCCATGAAGAGATCGAGCAAGCTGTAAACCGTCTTGGTGAGCAGATCACAAAAGACTATAACGGTCAGGAAATCGTAGTCGTCGGTATCTTGAAGGGCGCTGTGGTATTTCTTTCTGATCTGATCCGTAAGATCGACTGCCCGGTGATCCTGGACTTTATGCAGGTGTCCAGTTATTACAATAGTACCGTCTCGTCCGGTAACGTACGGATCCGTAAGGATCTGGACTACGATATATCCGGCAAAGATGTCCTGATCGTCGAGGACATCATCGATTCCGGCGTCACGATGCAGTGCCTGCTCCGCGAACTGGGAACACGCAATCCGAAGAGTATCAAGGTTTGCGCGGCTTTTGACAAGCCGTCCCGCCGTAAAGTGGATTTTCAGGCTGACTATGTAGGCATCGAAGTTCCGGACGAGTTCATTATCGGATATGGACTGGATTATTCGGGCAAGTACAGAAATCTGCCCGATGTGTGCGTCTTAGAACTAGATGGAGGTGACAAATGAGTCAAACTGAGAAAAAGCCGTTGAAGTCATTCAGCGGATTACCGTTCTACCTGGTACTGATCGTGATCCTGGTAGTAGCGTGCGTTTTCTTTCTCGATAACCCGACCGGAAAAGAGGCTTCTCTTTCAGAAGCTCTGAACATGATCGAGAACCAGGACCTGAAGAAGGAAGATGTGGTTCTTTACGGAAATCAGCTTCAGTTCAAGTATACCGATACAGACGGCAAGCGTAAGGAAATCAAAAAGAAAGTTCCGTATGAGTCCCAGGATCATGTTCTTACGATCCTGATGGAAGCACAGGAATCCGGAGCGATCGATTCTTATGAATACAAGCAGCCGACAGATGTCAGCGCGATCATGTCCGGTATTATGATCGTCCTGATGCTCGGTGCGATGGTATTCTTCGTATGGGTAAACTTCTCCAGAAACCAGGGAGAGGGAAGAAGCGCCATGAACTTCGGAAGAAGTAAGGCAAAGCTTCATGATCCGAGCAAGAACAAGGTTACATTTGCAGATGTTGCAGGTGCGGACGAAGAAAAAGAAGAACTCACCGAGGTCGTGGATTTCTTGAAGAACCCCAAGAAGTATTCCGCACTGGGTGCCAAGATCCCGAAGGGTATCCTGCTTCATGGTGCACCGGGTACCGGTAAAACACTTCTGGCGAAGGCTGTCGCGGGAGAAGCGGGCGTTCCGTTCTTCTCGATCTCAGGTTCTGACTTCGTTGAAATGTTCGTCGGTGTAGGTGCCAGCCGTGTGCGTGACCTCTTCGACAATGCAAAGAAGAATTCTCCGTGTATCGTGTTCATCGATGAGATCGATGCTGTAGGCCGTCACCGTGGTGCCGGCATGGGCGGTGGTCACGATGAGCGTGAGCAGACCCTGAACCAGTTGCTCGTTGAGATGGACGGATTTGGTCCGAACGAGGGCGTAATCGTTATCGCGGCAACGAACCGTGTCGATATCCTCGATCCGGCACTTCTGCGTCCGGGACGTTTTGACCGTCGTGTTGCGGTTGCCCGTCCGGATATCAAGGGCCGTGCCGAGATCCTGGCAGTACATGCCAAGAACAAGCCGTTTGAAGATGATGTCGATCTGAAAGAGATCGCAAAGATCACTCCTGGTTACACGGGTGCGGATCTGGCAAACCTCCTCAACGAGGCTGCACTTCTTGCGGCAAGAAGAAATGCAAAGAAGATCTCTAAGGCGGATGTTTCCGAGGCAGTCTTCAAGGTCATGATCGGACCGGAGAAGAAAAGCCGCGTGATCACCGACAAGGAGAAGAGACTGACCGCGTTCCACGAGGCCGGTCATGCTATCGTTCTGCGTACGGTTTCCGAGACCGAGCATGTCGAGCGCGTATCCATCATCCCGGCAGGTTCTGCAGGCGGTTATACCGCACACAAGCCGGATGAGGACATCTACTATACAACGAAGAAGCAGCTGGTCGACAGCATCATGATCTCTCTTGGCGGCCGTGCCGCGGAGCAGATCATCCTCGGCGAGATCAGCACCGGTGCATCTTCGGATCTGCAGCACTGCAACAGCGTTGCCCGTGAGATGATCACCCGCTATGGTATGAGTGAGAACTTCCCGAACATGATCTTTGACGATGATGATGAAGTCTTCATCGGAAAGAGCTACGGACATACACGCGCTTACAGTGAGAAGTCCGCTGCCATGATCGACGAAGAGATCGGCCGTATCATCTCCAAGGCATATAACGATGTACTGACGATCCTCAATGAGCGCATGTCGATCTTGAACGGTGTGGCTCAAAGACTCCTTGATAAGGAAAAGATCGAAGGACCGGAGTTCGAAGAACTGTATGTCAATAATGGTGTGCTTCCGGCTACATATACTCCTGCACCGACAGTTTCTGCAGAAGAGATGCTCAAAGAAGCGACATCGGATATGGATGAGTTCGCAAAAGAAATCAGTGAGCCGGATAAAGAAGAGAATGCTTCTGAAAGCGGTGACGACAAGAAAGAGTGATCGGGCTTTTTCTAAAAAACTACAAACAAAAAGAAGAACTGCCAATCGGCAGTTCTTCTTTTTTCCTTGATCCGAATAAAGCCCAAAGAAGGATCAGGTTAGGGAATCAAGATATTCCTGGATAAATCCGATGTACGGCTCAGGCTGACATGCTCTGTAATCTGCGTAGTAATCGTTCCAGTACATATCGTATTCGGCCGGTGAGCACATGATCAGCTTCGGTATATACGTGCGCTTCATGTCCATAATACGGTCGTAAGCACGTGATGCGGGACCGTCCATATTGTTGTTGACATAATCGTAAATCGGCGCCCAGCCGTCCGGTAACGGAGTGGAGTGAAGCATTTCAGGGAAAGTACTGCATCCATATGCTTCCAGGCATTTTTGGAGTGGTTCCGATATCGTTTTAAAGTATTCGGAAGGCTGCTCTTCCGGTCTGATGGAGTTCAGGCCATCTTTGGTAACACCGTGGAAATGCGGGAGATAGTAGTAACTGCATGCGTGCGATGAACAGTAGGTAGGATCCATCCACAGAGAGCTCTGGTCAGTCGTGCGGTAGTATAATCCTGAATCATCCACATCGTAATCCTCGCCTTTGATTCCCCAGAAACGAAGCGTCTCGGCGTCATCTTCCAACAGTGCATTCATAAAGGCAAAAGCGGCATCAGGATCCGGGCAGGCAGTTGTAACGGCTGTGTATCCCATTGCCCAGGTCGCAGATGTTCTCGGAATATAGTAGTGATTCTCCATATCCGGAGTGATCGTCAGTGCAAGCGGCACATAATCGTAGCCCAGTTCGGAAAAACCGTTGGCTTTGAAAGCCACGACAGCGTCATAGTTAAAATCCCATCCTTCGTCAAACATACCCAGAACGGCACCGGAAAGGATCTTGTCGATGTACTGCTGGTATTTCTGGGTTTTGAAATCCTTTTCGATAAGGCCCGAGTTGAAAGCATCGTTGATGATACGGTAATACTCTCTTGTAGAGTCTAAGATCGCATAATCTACAGCGGTCGGATCACTGTAGTGCGTCGTATCTATGATACAGCTATCGTACGGTTCACCTGCTGTGAGGAGTGCCGGGTTGTTTGCGCAGTAGAAGCGCCAGTCTTCACAAAGGATCGTGAACGGGATGATTTTCGTACCATCTTCGTTGGACTGGTGTTCCTGATAATATCTTTCCAGAAGATCGAAATACTCTTCTACCGTTTCGATGACAGGATACTCTGCCCATTCCAGAACGCGTACCTGAATCCAGAACGCACCACCTGTAAAATCGGTGCGTGTATCTTTTCCCTGGATGTGGTTATCTGGATCGACCCAGTAGATATGACCGTCGGGCTGACGGAAGAGTTCCCATTCGGCGTCGGAATAGAGGCTGCGAAGATTGCTGTAGGCGGGATCGTTGAGATAATCGTCCCAAGGTACCAGAAAGCCCTCGTTCATAAGCTCGGTCAGAGTATAATCATCTCCGTAGATGAAGTCGTCACAATCACCGGACCCAACCGCGTTTTGCACATAATCCGATCCCCACATCGTGGACGGGAAATCTTCGAAAACGATGGCATTTGTTTTATCCGCAAGCGCCATCTGAATATCGTTATACGCCTTAGTCGGATAGTCCGGCGCAAGTTCAAAAACCATCATCGAGAAGAGGGCGTGACCATCTGAGTCATACTGCATATCTCGAACGGATTGTCGCCGTGGAGCTGTTGTTTCCGTTGGTTCAGTCGTCGCAGTTGCTTCGGAAGATTCTTCGGAAGTCGATTCGCCGACCTTTTTGTGTTTTACGGATTCTTCAGTTGATTTTGGCGAACATGCCGACAGCAGAAATGCCGTAGACAAAATAAGGGAAGTGATTCTTGCCCTCGTCCGTTTTTCTTCATTAGAAGAACGGCCAAAAAGAAAAGGGGTAAACCGATGCATAAAAACCTCGCTTCTATCCCCTTTACTATTATTCTAAATCTTTCATATCGCCCACTTATATTTTGACCTTGAAAAGGAAAGAATGCAAGAGGGAAATATTTTTTTACGGAAGATAATAGAAAACATCAAAGACGGCATGTCCGGCAATGCCGGTTCCATCACAGGCAAACTTTACAAAGACCGGTTCATCCGAAGAGACGACGGACATAAGAATCGTGTTGTCTGCAAGAGAGTATCCGAGGATGACGACTGTCGAATCTTTCGGGATGGTGATCGGATCGCCATCGTCGGATTCGGAATAAAGTTCTCCGGAAAGCTCGACTTTAGTGGTGACCGGTGTGGAGAATGTGTTGAAATCCGTACCGGAAAGCTGGATCCGTCCGTCTTTCCCAAATGTGGCTTTCTGAGAGAATCTGAGGTATCCGAAGGTGTCGTCATCAAACATGACCGTGAGATTCTCCGGATTGATATATGTAAAACTCGTCGGAGTCAGATCGTCGGTATCCACATACTCGACCGTACCGTCGGAAAGAGAGAAGACCAGCGTTGTTTCACCCAGTTCTTCTTTTGCATAAATGAGATAAAGGAACCAGTTCTCTCCGTTTTTCGTCAGGAAAGCATGATCGAAAAAGCCATAAAGATCCGGGAAGTCTTTCGCGCTGGAATAGACATCCCCGTCGAAATCGATCGTAAATTCCACGCCGTTGTCATAGTCGTCCGTGACGGATTCGATGGCGATCTTTTCATAGTCTCCGTCTCCATCCATATCCCAGGTGAGACAGTCATTCACATCGCTGAAAAGCGCAAAGGATTCCGGAGCCTGTCCGAAGTATTCGCTGTTTGCGATTTCGGGATGATCTAAAAGACAGATATGGAGGCTGTGCTTCTCGAAATTGACGAATTCGGGAAGGAAGAGCACGATTCCGTCATATGTCATGGTAAACGAGATCGTTCCGTTTTCGATCGCTGCCGTGATGTCCGAAAGCTTCGCAGCAAACGAAGACTCAGGAAGTTCACTTACCGTGTCGGTAAGAAGCTTGATGAATGCATCGTTATCAAGGATCACGTCTTCCCAGGCGATGAGCGTTCCAGACTCGCTTTCGTAGTTATACGTCGTGACGGTTCCTTCTGCCTGTGATGGAGAAGTAAGGATCACGAAAGAGAAGATCTTGTTGTCCGCACGGTAAAGTGCGGTCTTGAAAGAAAACTCGTTCGTCACCAGTGCATTTCCCGAAGAGAGTGCTTCGAAAAAGTTGGTCTTAGAAGTTTCGAAAAGAGAAGTGACCGTATCCTGATGCGGAAGCAGAATGGAATCCAGTTCCTCCGCAAGCTCCGGACAGATGGTATCGTTGATCAGGATGATATCTTCTTTCAAGGTGCCGAAATACGTCGTATTCATGGCGTCTTTCGGATCCATCGCGCCATATGCGTCCTGGTATGTGTAGTAAGAGCTTAAGATGTTGATTACATCACCCTGAGGGAGGGCAGGATCCGTGGGTTCGGTTTCGGAAACGGTGGAATCTTCAGAAGACTCGGATGTAATTTCGGAAGCCGTCGTTTCTTCAGAAGAACTCTCTGTCGTTTCTTCTTCGGAGGGCTCGCTTTCCTTTCGAGACTTTTTCGTCGATTCTTCGTCCTCGCCTTTGGCAGGGAGAAAATTGGAGCAGGCGGTACAGGACATCGCCAGTACCGCCGCACAAATTACAGATAACACTCGTTTCATTTCCGTCATTCCTTTCAAGATGCTTTGTTTTTAGCCGGCAAAGAACAGACCGATAAATGCATCTTGCTGATCTACGCCTGCGATGGTGATCGGCCAGGAGTCGCTCTGCACATCCAGATAGACATATTCGTTTTCCGAATCATCCACATGGAGGATCTCGACGACGATCTGAGCCATACCAGGATTATACGCGCGGATGCTTACGGAAGTGCCGGCCGGGATCGTGACCTCGTTATCGTCTGCATCGGTTCCGACGAGGTCGCAGTTGGTAACCAGAACGCCTGATTTGCGCATCGAGTAAGAGTCGATGTTCTCCGGAATGCCGTCACATCCGATAATGGAATAGTAACCTTCCAGATATGTTGTTCCGCCGACGTCCGAGAACGTGCCGACACGGAAGAAATCCGGATCACAAGGATATTCTTCAATATCTATTCCAAGGAATGTTATGTATTCCGGATTAAGCATGTCGTTCATTTTGAAACAATAAGAACAGCTATAGCCATCTTCTTCCCAGCAGTTGATGTAAAGGAAGAGTCCGGTATCTGTCTGCATGAAGAAGTAGGTATCATAACCACCGTAAAGATCTTCGAAAAGACTATCGTCGAGTTTGTAGGAAGATCCGTTGTAATCGATCGAGATAGACTCTAAATAATCATACTGGTTCGAAGTTGCGGTGAGTGTGAAGACGTCGAGCGTTCCGTCTCCGTCAAAATCCCATACGAGCGTATCATTGGCATCTGCGAAAAGTGTATAGTAACTCGGAGTAGAACCGAAGTAGGAGAAATCTACGACACCGACGAGATCATATACAGGGATCTTAATGTAGTCGATCATATAATTGGAAGATAAATGGTCTTCCAGGAAGATCGCGTCATAGGACAAAAGGAAATTCGCGTTGCCGATTTTAATATCGTTCTTAAGAGTCGAAGCGCTTGCGGAGTAAGTTGTGTTTGCCAGATAGCTTTCGACATAATCTGCAAATGCATCCAGATCGACGACAACATCAGTAAGTGCGATCTCGGAACCATCTTCAGAGCGATAGTTATACGTTTCGTTCATTTTCAGATCTTCGTAAACATACGTCTCTTCGATTGCGAAAGAGAAGATCTGGCTGTCGGCACGCATAAGTGTGACATTGCCCTGAAGGAAGGCGGAAGACATAGGCTTTCCTGCTTCTTTTTCGTCCATCATATCATCCAGTTTTTCGTCGAAATATTCATCGGCGGCGGTAAGTTTTTCACCGAAGACGTCGTAAAGCATTTCGTCCAGTTCGTCAAATCCGTTAACGGAAATATAGAGGTCATCGTAGAAAAGCTGGACGCTCTTGGGGAAGATCGGTTCGTCCGTATCATTTGCATCAAGCTCGCCATAGGAACGGAAATACGGAGAATAGTAGCATTCCAAGCTGTTGAGAATACCATCGGTTATAACGAAATCTGTTGAGATCGGTACTGCCGTCGTAGTCGGTTCCGTAGTCGTTTCTTCGGTTTCCGTTGGAGACTCGGATGGCTCGGTATCGTCGGTGGTTTCTTCTGTAGTCGTCTTCTCGGTTTTCTTTTTCTTCTTTTTCTTTTTTGTTTCCTCGGTTTCGCTTGTGCAGGCACAGGCCAGTACAAACGAAAGACTCAAAAGAATCGCGACCAGCTTTTTCATCGTTCTTGTCCTCCTTGTTTGATGAGAATAGTATAGTCCTCATTTATTCTTGTTTCCAGAGCGGTTATCCGGCATAGAATACTCCGTAGAAGAGTTCGTCGATCGGCGTTCCTCCGATAGAATAGGTCCAGTCGTCATCGTCATATTCAACGGTAAGCTGAACGAGATAATAGTCAAGGGAAGAAGGAGACAGTACTTCCAGCATCAGCGTATCGTACTGCGGTGCGTAAAAGTAAACGCGCACAGCCATACCGGCCGGGATGGTAATATCTCCGAGGTCATCCAGGTTCTGATAATCGACTTGGGTTCCTGCGATGTCACACTTTGTGACATAAACATTGTTTTCACCAACAAATGTGTCATATTCGTAATCCGGGATACCGTGGTTTCCAACTACATAGAATTCATTTGTATATCCGGCGAAACCCATCACGTCCATCAAGCATTCCAGACGGAAACAGGTCGGGTCGATATAGGTCGTGTCATAGAACCAGTAATTGTACATGACATCGATGTATTTGAACTCGCCGTTCATCAGCTTGAAGATGTAGATATCTTTCATCGAGTCAACGGAATTGGCAACAAGATAGAGATAATATCCGTCATCGGTTCTCATGATCGTGTAGTAAGAAACATAATACGAATTCATTTCCAGACCATCGTCTTTGGAACTGTAGGTATAGTTGTTAAGCGTGATCTCAACCTGCATTCTTGCAGAATCATCGTCGTATAAAGAGTTTACGGAAAGTGTATCGGGCGTTCCGTCCTCGTCAAAGTCCCAGATGAGCGATTCTTCCGAAGAAGAGAAGAGAGAGAAGCATTTTGGTGCATTTCCAAAGAGTTCCTGGTTGAAGGCATTATCAACACCGACTACCGGAATCTTGGCAAATGTGACCTCGCCCTCTGTGTCGGTTTCACAGATGAGGCAGATGGCATCGTAAGTCAGACAGAACTGAAGTGAGTCGTTATCGATGGCTTTGCAGAAGGCGTCATAATAATCGTCATACATTATGGAATTCAGGCAATATGCGATGTAGTCCTTGGCTGCGGTCTTGTCTACGATCACATCGGACAGTTCGATTTTTTCTGCAGTCTGCGAGAAATAGTTGACGGGATGGATCTCGTTTTCGCCATCAACGAAGCAGAAAGAAATCAGCAGAGAATCTTCGCGGAAAAGATTCATGCGGAACTGCATATCGATATCGTACTGATCTTCTCCGGCACTGTAATGTTCGAAGAATTCTTCCGACTGCTCATCATATTTTTGGAGGACTGCCTGCTCACTTTCGAAGAACTCCCCGTCGATGGCATTCTGCAGATCAACATAATAATCATCTTCGATAAAAAGATCATCGTACATGCAGGTGATCTGGAGCACCGAATCGCTATTCTCGTCGTAATAGCCATAACCCAGATACTGGCGATTTACATACTGTAAGCCTAGTGTCTCAATCTTGTCCGGGATCTTGCCGGAAGGGGAAGAAGAAGTCTCGGAAGAGGACGCATCGGTTGTGTCTGAAGTATCCGATTCAGAAGGTTCGGTTTCCGTATCATCTGTATCGATAGTTTCTTCCGTTGTTGTCTTTTCGGTCTTTTTCTTCTTTTTCTTTTTTGTCTCTTCTGTCTCATGGGTACACGAAGTACAGCCAATGATCATCGCTGCGCAAAGCAAGGCCGAAATCATTTTCTTCATAAGTTTACCTCTACTTTTCTTTTACTGGTGAATGTATCAGTTGTAAGGATCGATGTCTGCGACCTGATCAGACAGGTGCTGGATCGCCTCTTTGTACTTGGCTAAAACCTGTGCGGAGATCTTTTCTCTGAAATCGGAGTTGATCGGATGAACGATATCCTTGTATTCGCCTTCCGGAGTTCTACGGCTGGGCATGGCAATGAAAAGACCATTGGTGCCCTCGATTACTTTTACATCGTGAACTGCAAATTCGTTGTCGAACGTGATGGAAACGATCGCTTTCATCTTACTCTCCAAAGACAATTTGCGTATAACGATATCTGTGATATCCATGCCGTACCTCCAATTACTCTCCTGCCGTTTGCCCCATACTTAATAAGAATAACATAATTCTTTTCAAATATCATCTGTTTGACATAAAGAAACGAAGAAAATGGGGTATAATATCCTTGGCAAGAAGCGAGCTTCCTGCCAAGGACTAGATGGGAGCTGTTTATAAACATGGATGGAATGAAAGATTTGCCTTCCGGCAAGCGTGTATTTTTTGTAGGAATCGGTGGTATCAGCATGAGCGGTCTGGCCCGCATCGCCCTGAATTACGGGCTCGTAGTCGGCGGATCGGATATGCACCCTTCGGAGCGCACAGATGAGCTTCAAACTCTGGGGGTCACTTTCTTTGGTTCTCACAGCAAGGAGAACCTGATCTCGTTTGCACCGGATATCGTCGTGCACACGGCGGCCATCCTTCCCGGCAATCCGGAACTTGCCTATGCGAAAGAAAACAACATCACCACGATGGAACGTTCTGTATTTCTGGGCCTGATCACCAAGAATTTCCAAAACGTCATCAATATCTCCGGAACACACGGAAAGACGACCACGACTTCGATGGTGTCTTTGATCCTTCTGGCTTCCGGAGCCAACCCGACCGTGCATCTGGGCGCGGAACTCGATGCATTCCACGGAAGTGTATATCTCGGATCGAAAGACCAGCTTCTGGTTTCGGAAGCATGTGAGTATCACAGATCTTTCCTGGAGTTCTATTCTACGATCGCGGCGATCACGAATATCGACTATGACCACGTAGACTGCTACAGCAGCATCGACGAAGTGAACGATGTATTTGCCCAGTTCTCGGAAAAGATTTCTGCTGACGGCGATCTGGTCATCCCGGCAGGCGATAAGAATGTCTGGGAAGCGGTCAAGCGTATGCCGAAGATCCGTGAAGCACAGGGCTTTAACATGCCGCATATCACCACCACCGGTCTCGAAGGTGAGGGTGTCGAATTCTTCGGAAGAGAGCCGGATTTCTGCGCGGTAAATGTGCAGTTCACGGATGGTAAAGCAGGATTTGACGTGCTCTATAAGGGCCGCCCGTATACACATATCCAGCTGGCGATCCCCGGCAAACATAATGTGTACAACGCCCTCACTGCGATCGCATGTGCTTCGCTGGCCGGCGGTACAAAAGAAGCCGCGGCAAAGGCACTTTCGGACTTTACCGGAGCGGAAGGCAGATTCACCATCAAGGGCTATTTCAAGGGCGCCAAGATCGTAACGGACTATGCCCATCACCCGAGTGCCGCCAGAGCGACACTGGAAGCGGCGTCGAATGTTCCGCACAACAAGACATGGGTGGTTTTCCAGCCGCTTACATACAGCCGTACGCAGGTGCTTTTCGAAGATTATGTTACTTCGCTTCTGCCTTGCGAATCGGTATTCTTCGATGAGATCTTCTCTGACCGTGAGATCAATCCGGGCACGATCTCTTCGAAAGATATTGCAGATGAGATCAACCGCCGTGGCGGCCATGCCGAATTCTTCCCGTCGAAAGACGCGATCGTGGAAAGGCTTTCTTCCTGCGTAAACAAAGATGACATGATCCTGATCCTGGGACCGGAGGACATCCGTTCGCTGGGTGACCGCCTGGCCAAGATGGAGTGATCCATGAAAAAGAAAAAGACCCTTCGCCTGATCTCGGTCATCATGCTGGCACTGGTACTTCTGGTACTGGTGCTTACTGTTGTGCTGCCGGCAGGTGGTGACAGCAGTTCCGACCGCGTCGCAGTCTTTTTCGTCGAAGAAGACCGCATGTTCCCGCAGATGGACTACCACCAGATCTTTTCGAGCATGGATATCGCTTCGTACTATTCCATGGGCGATAAACTTACGGATGAAGAAGTCCTTGCGAAGGTACAGGAGATCCAGAAGAAGACGAACTGTTCCGAGCTGATCCTCATCGGCGACGGAAATTATGCATATTCTGTCCTCAGCTGTGCTTCCCGGACGGAGCAGGTAACAAGCTGTATCCTCTTTTCTCCGGTGATCGGTGAGACGCAGGATATCAGCAGTCTCGGCACATTGACCCCGAAGAGCCGCGTGGCGATCTTTTCTGTCGGAAACTCGACTTCCAATATGCTCTATGAGCATCTTTCCGGTGAAGACACACGCTATACGCGCGGTACCCGAAAAGATAAAAATGCGCCGGAGCTTTTCATCAGTCCGGACGCGACCCGTTACTACGCCAGAACGTCGGAGATGAAGAACGCGGATCTGGCATCGGCGATGACATTTAACAGTCCGATCGTGCAGACGTATCTGGCGGATTATCTGACTAACTATGTGCTCGGTGAAAAAGGTGTCTCCCGCGTGCCGCTAGCAAACTGGGTCGTCAAAGTGCTTTGCACGATGGTGGCGCTCGTGGCCTTTGCACTTTTTGCCGCAACGATTCCTTCCGCGCAAAAAGCCCCGGCGGCGAAAGAGGCCGATATGAACGGCGCTTCTTCGGCAAAAACAGAAGAGAAGTTTTCGGAAAATGCACCGGCGTCCCGTCCGAAGGGTCGTTCCATTTTTGAAAAATACCACGCTGCACAAAACCACCTTGCGGCACTGCAGCTTCTGCTTGGCGCCGTTGCCGGCGTGGGCGGATGCCTGATGGTGGCGATCAGTACAAGTCAGGTAAAGAGACTTCTTTTGATCTGGGTATGCGTATCTTTCTTGAGCAGTGCATTTTACTTATTGCGTTATATCCGGAAAATTCCGAAGAAGACGGTGCGCCAGAGCCGTGTTATGTGGCAGCTCTATGTGATCTTTACGATTCTTCTTATGGCGGACATCTTCCTTCTGATGCTCCTTTGGAGAGGTGCAGGATTCTTAAAACTCGACATTTTCATCCTTATTTCGCTTATGCTTTCCATCATGCTGGCGGTGGCTCTGTCGATGCTTGAACTGACCGACCGGTTCTTTGCAAAAAGCGAAAATGGCAAAGGTGTATTAAGATCTGTCAAATTTTCCGCGATACGTTTCGTTCCGATGGTGATTGTTTTCTCATTCTCGATTATAATGAAGAAGGAGATGTGTGCACTTCAAGTCGTTATCATGTCCGTTGCGCTTCTGGCGGCAGAGGGGATGAGACGGCTTCTTAAGCAGGGATCACTGGGGGACAGCCTTTCCGTATTCCTGTATGCGTGCCTTTATTGGATGATGTTCTAGATGGCGCCACCTGGCGGGGGGAGGAGAATATGTCTTCAACGATCAAAGATGTAGCGAAGATGGCCGGAGTTTCCATTTCGACGGTGTCGAAATATATTAACGGCGGAAATGTGCTGGAAGAAAACCGCCAGCAGATCGAGTCTGCTATCGAGACCTTAAATTATCAGGTCAATACCGTCGCGCGTGGCATGAAGACGAGAAAAACCATGTCTGTCGGTGTGTTGATCCCGAGCCTTGCGGACTACTACGGTATTTCTATCCTTTCCTATATCGACCACGAGCTTTATGCATCCGGCTATAGTACGATCATCAGCGATTATTCCCAGACCGATCCTTGCGGCGCGTCGGACAAGATCAACTTCCTGATCAACAAGCAGATCGACGGCATCATCATGCAGCCGATCAATGTGCGCCAGGAAGATATCGAACGTGCGGCCAAAGCTGACGTTCCGATCGTTTTCGTTGATATCGAAGATCCGCAGATCTCCTGTGATTCGGTCACGATCGATAACTACGACATCGCATATCGCATCACCCGTCACTTCATCGAAAACGGACACAAGCGTATCGCTTTCATCGGCGGCGCCGAGGGATTTAATACGACGGACGACCGTGTGCGCGGATACAAAGACGCGCTCAAGGAAGCAAAACTCGAGATCTCTTCGGATCTGATCCATCTGGAAAATGTATCGGAGGAGTCCGGTTATCTGGCCATGATGCGTTTCATGAATCTTCCGCAGCCTCCGACGGCGGTCTTTGCCAGCGGCAACGACCTGACCTGCGGTGCGGTCATGTACATTAATGAAAAGAATATAAAAGTGCCGGACGATATCTCGTTCGTCGGATTTGAGAACCAGACGATCGCGCATGTATATAATCCGACACTGACCATCGGTATCCAGCCGATCCGAAAGATCGGACAGACCGCGGTACGGATGCTTTTAGAGCGTATGCGCGGCGAATTTACGGGCGAGCCGAGAAACGTGAGACTCAAAGCCGTCATCGATTTCGGCGCCTCGGTGAAAAAACTCTCGTGAGAGACCGGAAAGGGAAGATCCTTCCCGAGCCGTGCTATATATATAAATCACTATAAAAACTTACTTGACGTTATGAAAAGTGCGTGGTATTCTATTGCGGTGACCGCATGTGCCGGGCTCCTAAATCTGTGCCTTTTTTCAGGAACAGTGCCTTGGATGAGCAGCGAGACTGGATGAACAGGAGGGAAACGTTTTTATGCAGTATGCAGTAATTCTGACAGGCGGTAAGCAGTACAAGGTTGCCGCTGGTGACGAGATCTTCGTAGAGAAGCTCGAAGGCGAGGCTGGCGATAAGATCACTTTCGATCAGGTCATCGCAGTTGCAGACGATAACGGCATCAAGGCTGGCGCTGATGTAAAGGCTACAGTTAAGGGCGAGATCGTTAAGCAGGGCAAGAACAAGAAGATCGTTGTATTCAAGTACAAGGCTAAGAAGGGCTACAGAAGAACAAATGGCCACAGACAGCCGTATACACGCGTTCGTATCACAGAGATCGGCTGAAATCTGAACGAACATTGAAGAAAGTTGTGCTTGCACTATGATTTCGATCATTATCTGGAAAGATCAGGCGGGCAGTATCCTGGGTTTCTCGAGCGAGGGACATGCGGGATACGAAGGCGAAGGAAAAGATATAATCTGTGCTTCGATCTCGACCCTGTTTACTACAGCGGTAAATGCTCTGGAGGAGCAGCTTGGTTTTAAGGATCACTACATGATCTCCGGATCGGACAGTAATTTCTGTGAAGTATGGATCCCGGATAGTTGTTCGGAAGAAGACAAAAAGACCGCACAGATCATCTTAAAGACGATCGTACGGGGGATAAAGGATGTAGACTCCGGCGTGAAGCAGGACTACGGTTCCGGATATCTGCAAGTGACAACGAAGATAAAATGAGAAAATGGAGGGCTTGACCATGTTGAAGATGAATTTGCAACTCTTCGCTCATAAAAAGGGTATGGGTTCGACCAAGAACGGTCGTGACTCTGAGTCCAAGCGTCTTGGCGCCAAGAAGGGCGACGGCCAGAAGGTTATCGCAGGTAATATCCTCGTAAGACAGCGCGGCACAAAGATCCACCCGGGTCTGAATGTTGGCATCGGCTCTGATGATACTCTTTATGCTCGTATCGACGGCCACGTTAAGTATGAGCGCATGGGTCGTGACAAGAAGAAGGTCAGCGTATATCCGGCAGAGTAATTTCTGACGAGATATGTCGGGGACATTCCCTTGTTGCAAGGAAATCAGTAATCAAGAGGTCTGACCGAAGAAAATGTCCGGTCAGACCTTTTTCTTCCTGAAAAATCAGGATTTGTAACAATGTTAAAGGAGGCGTTCGATCATGTTTATCGATCATGCGAAGATCCATATCAAGGCCGGAGACGGCGGAAACGGAATGGTTTCTTTTCATACGGAAAAATACATCACCAACGGCGGCCCGGACGGCGGCGACGGTGGCAAGGGCGGAGACGTGATTTTTTATGCTTCCGAAGAATTTACTACGCTTCAGAACTTCCGCTTCAAGCACAAGTTTGTCGCGGAGAACGGACAGAACGGCATGAACCGCAAGATGTATGGTAAGGGCGGCGCAGATCTTCGCATCGGCGTTCCGGTCGGAACCATCATGAAAGACCTCGAGACCGGAAAAGTCATCGCGGACTTTACCGAAGCGGGACAGGAAGAGATCGTGGCCAAGGGCGGCCGCGGCGGACAGGGCAACATCCATTTCAGTAATGCCATCCGCCAGGCTCCGAAGTTTGCCCGTGCCGGTGTACCGGGTGAGGAACTCGATGTATCCATCGAACTCAAACTCATCGCGGATGTCGGTCTGGTCGGCTTCCCGAATGCCGGAAAATCAACACTCCTTTCCGTGATCACCTCGGCCAAACCGAAGATCGCGGACTATCCGTTTACGACGCTTGAACCGATGCTCGGTGTTGTCAGCTGCGGGGATACAAGCTTTGTCGTCGCAGATATCCCGGGTCTAATCGAGGGCGCTTCCGAGGGAAATGGACTGGGTCATGACTTCCTGCGTCATATCGAACGTACCCGTCTTCTGATCCATGTCGTCGATGTTTCTGCGCAGGACGGAAGAGAACCGATCTCGGATTTTGATCAGATCAACGAAGAACTCCGTCAGTTCAATCCGCTCCTGGAAACACGTCCGCAGGTGGTTGTCGGAAACAAGATCGACCAGGCAGACGAAGAAGTCGTCAAGCAGTTCAAAGAAGAGATGGAAAAGCGCGGCTATAAGGTATTCCTCATGAGCGCAGCCATCGCAGAAGGTACAAAAGAACTGGTCGACTATGTTGCTGCCCAGATCCAGACCCTGCCGCCGACGATCCTTATGGAAGCGGCCAAGGAAGAGACGATCTACGAATTCAAGCCGGAAGAGAAGTTCCACATCGAGATCCAGGATGGCGTATACTGCGTGCTGGGTGACTGGATCCATGTGGTCCTGGAATCCACCAATTTCGACGATCCCGAGTCTCTGGCGTATTTCCAGCGTACACTTCGTAAAAACGGCGTGATCGAAGCTTTGGAAAAAGCGGGCATCCAAGAAGGCGACCCGGTTCGTATCTACGATCTGGAGTTTGACTTCGTCGAGTAAGCGGAGCACCTCGTCTCACACCCAAATTTCAATACATTCTGACTTTCCTCCCCCAAGTTACATGCTATAATCGAGTTAGGGTTTTCTTTGGGGGTGGCATTTTCATGCTTTTGTTATATTATGAGATCCTTTTCGGATTATCGGTCTTATTTGCTCTGGTCTATGCCTATATGTGGCACAAGCATTTTGACGTCAACATCACGATGCTCTTTGTTCTGATTCCGATCAGCCTGATGGCATATATCGCTCTGGCGAAAGCGCAGACGATCGAAGAAGCGATATTGGCGAACAAATTCATCTACATCGCCGGCTGTTTTACGATCGCGTTTGTGACGCTCACGATACTCGAGCTCTGTCACTTGCGTGTTCCGAGATATGTACGGGCGATCATGATCTCCTTTACGGTGCTTTTATACCTTCCGGTTCTTTCCATAGGAAGAAACGGACTGTTTTATAAGAGTGCGGAGATCGCTACCCGAAACGGAGTCACGATGCTGGTCGAAAAGGAATACGGCATCATGCATACGTTCCTTTACATATGGATCTTTACACTCTTTTTCTTCTGCCTGGTATCACTTATATACAGCCTTATCAAAAAGAACGATGTTTCCCATAAGATCATCTATCTTCTGTTCCTTCCGGTCGTGATTGCGATGGTCGCATTCTTTATCGGAAGACAGATCACGGATTCGATCGAAATGATGCCGGCGGCTTTTGTATTTGCCGAGTTCTTTTATCTTCTGATCGTATACCGTCTGGGCATCTATAATGTTGACGATTCCGGACTGGATTCGCTTCTGGAAAAGGGCGGTGTCGGATTTGCTTCTTTCGATTTTAAGCTTCGCTATCTGGGCTGTAACGAAACGGCAGAAGACTGCCTTCCGGTCCTTCGCAAACTTCATGTAGATAAGCCGATCGAAAAGGAAGCGGCACTTGCGGATAACGTGGTCAAGTGGATCCACGCATTTCAAGCAAAAGAAGCAGGCCGGAAAGTTGAGATCGAAGAGGATGGACATGACGGAGATGACCTTCATTTCCATCACTTCAACGAAGACAAAACCAAGAACTATCACGTCGAAGTGAACTATCTTTATGACGGCCGCAAACGCCGCGGATACCAGCTTTTCATGACAGACGATACTGCGGATATGGAGTATCTGGAGTTCCAGAAAAAGTTCAATCTGGTGCTTCGTGATAAAGTCGATCAGAAGACTGAACGAATCCGTGAGATGAACGACCATCTGATCCTGAGTATGGCGAATATGGTTGAAAGCCGCGACCCGTTTACCGGCGGTCATATCAAGCGTACCAGTGAAGGTGTGCGTCTGCTTATCGAACAGATGAAAGAAGATCCGAATTGCGAACTCGAAGAAAGTTTCTGTGAGCGCGTGATCAAAGCCGCGCCGATGCATGACCTCGGTAAGATCGCTGTTCGCGATGCTGTTCTCATGAAGCCCGGACGCTATGAACCGGAAGAGTACGAAGAGATGAAAGGGCATTCGGCACACGGCGCGAAGATCGTACAGGGGATCCTCGACGGCACCGATGATGAACAGTTCAAAAAGATCGCGATCAATGTTGCGCACTACCATCACGAAAGATGGGACGGAAAAGGATATCCGGAAAAACTGGAAGGCGAAAATATCCCGATCGAAGCACGCATCATGGCGATCGCCGATGTATATGACGCGCTGGTAAGTAAACGTGTATATAAAGAAAAGATGCCGCCGGAAAAGGCAAATGCCATCATCCTTGAGGGGATGGGTACACAGTTCGATCCGGGTCTTCAAAAGTATTATGAAGCGGCCCGCCCGAAACTGGAAGCATACTATGCAAGCCAGGACGCGCAGACAAAAGAAGACGCAGAGAAGACGTAAAGACCAATTGTTTCAGTGCTTTTCAAAAAGGACAACGCTTCTTCTTAATTTGTTAACAAATGTGCCATAGTGCCTCCACTTTTCTTTTCTAGAATGAAACCATAGAAAGAACAAAGGAGGACAGACCGATGCAGTACTTTACTTTAACTCAAGTTACCGGGTCTCATGAATCCTCCCGCAGCTTGAGTGAAACTAAGGAAGTTTCTCTTTAAGATATTGAGTTTGTAAATTAGTCTAATAGAGGACGAAAGAATATTCCCCCGATGCGAAAGCCTTGGGGGTTTTCTTTATGCTTCGGATACACTTTTTCCAAGAAAAAAAGAAGCGGGCCGCCACTTTCGGCAGCCCGTTTGAAGAGGGTATTTCTTTTTTCGATCAGTCTTCTTTCAGGATTCGTACCGGCTCGAGTTTACTGATGCTTCTGCTGTTGAGATAGGTAGTAATTGCGGCGCAGGATACGATGATGATCAGTGTTACCAGGAACCAGATCGGATGGGTCGGCAGGTTTGACTGTTCGATGCCGAAGGAGGAAAGGCCGATCAGCATCATCTTGTCGGAGACGGCGAAGTGCAGAAGGGCACCGATGGAAACTCCGATGATGGCTACCGGAAGCGTGCCCAGGATCGTTCTGCGTACCAGCTCTCCGGAGGTGTAACCCAGGGCTTTGCTGACACCCAGTTCGGTGCGCTCACGAATGAGCTGGGAGCGGGTCAGCAGGATCTCGGTCAGGATGACTACGAAGCAGGTCAGCACTACGAAGATGACACAGATGCTGCACATGGCACCTACGAGAGAATCAATGGTGGTACCGATAATGTCCTGGACCAGCATGAAAGCATCCGTCGGGTACTTTGCCGCCCACTCGTCTTTAAATGCTCTCGGCGCGATACCGTCTTTAAGGTAAATGATGGCCTGTTCATAGCGGTGTTCCGGGTAGATCCGGAGCACGCCCGATTCGCTCAGGAGGGCCTTGTTACCGGAGTAGTTGATCTTCTGATCGATACCGCAAACGGTAAATGCGAGGGAATCTCCGCCTGCCACAGGGGCGATGTTGACCACGTCGCCGACCTTGACGTTGAGCTTCTTGGCATTGCTGACGGTCATGACGATCTCGTTTTCTTTTTCCGGCAGGTGGCCTTCCAGAAGATATTCATACTCCAGTTCTTTCGGCTTATCAAATACATCCACTGACACGGACTTGCTCTCGGTGGCAGAGGTGATCTCCACATTCATGAGGGTGGTCTGGAGAAGCACGCGATCGACACGAGAATCCTTTCTGAGTTCGTCGACGATTTCCGGATGGGCGTAGACTACAGCCTGCACATCGCCGGTTTCAAATCCGATGAGTCGGAGAAGGGGTTCCTGATCCAGACCGAAGTTCTGGAAAAGTGTGAATCCATCTACACACGCAAATGCCAGTACGGCGAAGATGAGTGCGGTGAAGATCGTCTTCTTGGCAGTGCCGAAGAGCTGTTTGCCGGCCAGGGCCAGATCCAGAGGCAGGTTGGTTTTATCCAGGGCGAAGTGATTCTTCTTGAAGTTGTGGTTGGCAATGCCGCTACGGAGAGACTCCAGTACCGTCAGCTTCTTGTAGCTGCGAGAAGCCAGCAGGGTGCCCAGGAAAACCATGAGCGGAATGCTTACCAGTGTGGTGATCAAAGCCGGGAGGCTGATGCCCGAGTATCCGGACAGCCCCATCATGGCGCAGCCCAGAGAGTTCAGGGGAGTCGTCACCAGAAGTCCGGTGCCGATCGCCACCAGGGTTGCCATACCGCAGATCAGCATTTCTTCCAGGATACAGGAGAAACGGAGTGCTTTTGCCGAATAACCGGTAGCCTGCAGAAGACCGATATTCTGGATATTCATCTCGATAAAGTTTTTGATCGAGAAGTGCATGATGATCAATGCCAGTCCCACCAGGATCACGGTAAAGATCGCCACCAGTGCGGAGGTAATGTCGGACAGCGCCAGGGTCGCGTACTCCATGAGCGGACGAGCGATGGTTGTTGGGGTCTTGGTGCCTTCATAAACACGCTGAACGGCCTTGTCATAATCGTCGATGTCCACGCCCTCTTTTGCCTTGCAGTTAATGAAATGACCGCACAGATCCGGTGTGACACAGTTCTCGATCATGGTGTAACTGTCGTGGCTTACCAGGCAGTAGTATCCGGAGACGTTCATGGACGTGGCGAAATACAGATGTTCCAGATATCCCTTCACGACGAAATCGATGGTCCGGTTTCCGGACTTGAAATGAATGGTATCTCCCACTTTGATAGAGGCTTTCAGAAAATAGGGAATGACGATCTCGTTGTCTTTCAGGTCGCTGAATTCTTCCGAAAAGCTGTTCAGCTGCGTCGGCTTCGTGCAGTCCGTAATGTAGAACTGGCTGGAGGTGGATTCCTCCGGGCTCTTGCCACCGTAGTAATAATCTACGTTCCAGTTAATGACCGGCACCGCCTCGGCACATTCGGTATCCGGGAGGTTGGCGATCTTTTGGACTTCGCCATCGATATCTTCGTCCATCTCGCGGGTGGAGAAGACCAGAAGATCGGAGTAGTGATACTTCTCGTCGCTGGCTTTGATGGCGGCCTCGCCGGAAAGCATCAGAGAGAGACTGCAGAAGAGGAGAACGGCGGCCAGATAAATCAGAAGGAAAAGAATGGCGACTTCGCCTCTGTGCTTTTTGATATTATTCTTTGCAATGAAAAACAGTGAATACATATATTACCACCCCATGTTCGAAAGGAATGCGCGCACTGTGCTGTGACGCTGCTGGTCCGGTCCGTTATATGGTGCCAGTTCGATCTCGTCGCAGATCACACCGTCACGCAGGTAGAGGATGCGGTTTCCGCGTTCGGCGGCCGCTACAGTATGAGTAACCATGACGATGCTCTGACCGCGCTTATTCATTTCTGAAAGTACGTCGAGAACGGCGGTGGTATTTTGCGAGTTCAGAGCGCCTGTCGGCTCGTCCGCGAAAAGAACTTCCGGGTCGTTGATGACGGATCTTACGAGAGCGACACGCTGCTGTTCACCACCACTTAACTGGTTCGGGAACTTGCCGTAGCTCTTCTCGTCGAGACCGACCGAAGAAAGAAGTTTCTTGGCTTTTTCAGCCAGTTCTTTTCTGTTCTTATGCTTAAGAAGTCCGCTGACCATGATGTTGTCGAGGACCGACATCGTATCGTTTAAGTAGTTCTGCTGGAAAACGAATCCGCAGTGGTTTCTTCTGAAAAGGGCCAGCTTGTCGTTGCTGTATTTGGAGATCTCTTCCGATCCGTAGGTGATGGAGCCGAGACTCGGGCGGTCCATGCCGGACAGTGCGTAAAGCAGAGTCGATTTACCGGCGCCGGAGTCGCCCATGATGACGGTGAAGTCTCCTTTTCTAATCTCGAGGTTCAGGTTCTTCAAGACGTGCTGCTGGATGCTTTCGTTTGAAAATGTCTTGCAAAGGTCTTTGGCTCGAAGGATGGCTTCCTTCGTATTGAGTGAATGCGCGGCATTCTTATTTGCTGTAGTGTCTTTGACGTGTAATGTGGTCTGCATATGATGTACTCCTTTGCGTCTGTATTGATTCACTTGTGTTTCATGACCCGAGTGGATCGGGATTTGATTTTTACGAAGCGGCGGTGCGTCCATCGCCGGATCGCTTTCATGGATCCTACGATCTTAGTGTACGGCTAAGAGAAGGAGAATGCTTTACTTGAATCTTGTGCAATCCTTAACTGTTTCTTACACGAGTGCGCTGAAAAAAGAATACTCGTCGCTGGTCCTCGGGCTTTGCCCTGCGGAATCGCTCCTTAGTATTCTTTTTTCAGCGTATGTGTGTACGATAGAGTTGCGGATTGTGGGGGCGCCCTGATATTCTTTTCGCGAATTGGTGTGAGAAATAGTTGGGGTGAGTCGTTTTATTATATGGAATGTTTCTTAATGCAGGATAGTGGTGCTTTTGTCGCGAAAGTGGTGGATTTAGTTGTAAAAAGTTCATGATATAATGCATTTGGAAGATTCCTGTAGAAAGGTGAGGTTTTTGACATGCGTGATAGAAAGAGAATACTCAGTTTGGGACTTGCTTTGGCCATGACCCTGGTGATCCATCCTGTCTGGAAAACAGAACTGGTTCGCGCGGATGATCAAATTGAAATCAACGAGACGAATTTCGAGGATCCGAATTTCCGAGAATATATTTCCGATAAATGTGACTGGAATAGCGATGGATTTTTAAGCGCGGGTGAGATTTCGTATGTAAACAGCTTAAGTATATCTAACAAACAGATCAAAAACCTGAAAGGAATCGAGTACTTTACAGAACTGACCACGCTGTCTTGCTCGAATAATCAGTTGACGGAACTGGATGTGAGCAAGAATACAAAACTGAAGGAATTGAATTGTTATAGCAACCAGTTGGCCAGTTTGAATCTGGGATCGAATCCTAACTTGGTGTGGTTGAGTTGTAATGATAATGCTTTGACTAGCCTGGACGTGAGTAAGAATGCGGAATTAAAGAATATTTATTGTAGCAAAAATCCTATTAGCAGCATTGATTTGAGCAATAATCCGAAAGTGGAGTCACTATATGTATCGGATACTTCGCTGACGAGCCTGGATCTGAGCACATGCACGAATTTAAAAAAATTATCGTGTGAAAGAACAACGCTCACATCCTTGAATCTCGAAAAGTGTACGGCGCTTGAATATGCTACGGTTTTATCCAATCATGATCTGACATCCTTGGTTATGGGCAATAATGAAAATCTGTGGGCACTTTTCTGCCAGTACAATGCCCTGACCAGCATAGATGTGAGCGGACTTCCCAATCTTTCGTCTTTTCAGGTGAACAATAATCAGCTTACGGAAATTGATGTGAGTCAGAATCCGCATTTGAAGATATTTTATTGCGGCCATAATCAGATTTCAGAACTGGGTGTCAGTCAAAACCCGGAACTGGAAACCTTGGTTTGCGAAGTGAATCAATTGACATCTTTGGATGTGAGCGCTTGTGAAAAACTGAAAAGTATCAGCTGCGAATATAATCAGCTGTCAGAACTGGATCTCAGCCATAATCCGAATCTAACGAGCTTACAGTGCCAAGCAAACAATATTGTGGAACTGGATCTCAGCTATAATCCGAATCTGGAGAAATTAAAATGCCAAGCAAACAATATTGAGGAACTGGATATTCATGCATGTCCGCTTCTGGTCAATCTTGTACAAACAGCGGAACGAGTAGTGATGGATGTCGCACAATATCAAGGAGAGAACGGTGAATGGTTATTTATCGACACAGATGTTCCGATCCGTACGGAACCTGCTGTATATACAGTTAATGTATCCACCGATGGAAATGGTACGGCAGCAGCTTCGGCATCTAGTGGTACCCGCGGTGATCAGATCACATTGACAGCTACACCGAATGAAGGCTATCGATTCAAAGCGTGGCAGGTCATTTCCGGAGATGTGACCATTACCGATAATACCTTTGTGATCGGTAAAAAGGATGTGGAAATCAAGGCGATCTTTGAAGCCATTCCGACTCCGGACCCGGATCCGCTTACACCGGAACCCGGACCGACTACACCTGAACCGGGTCCGACTACACCTGAACCGGGTCCGACGACACCGGAGCCTGGACCGACCAATCCTGATCCGAGCAATCCGAATCCCGATCCGAGTGATCCGCAGCCGGGTACACCTGATCCGGCAAAGGATCCTTCTTTCGAAGACTTCGTAGAGAGGCTTTATACAGTCGCGCTCGGCCGTGCTTCGGAAGCGGAAGGAAAAGCTTTCTGGGTAGATCAGGTGGTAAATAAGGGATTCACCGGTGCAGACTGTGCGAGATTCTTCCTTCTGGATGCACCGGAGTTCTTAGGCCGTGGTTTGACAGACGACCAGTTTGTCGAGATCCTGTATAAGACATTCTTCGATCGTGAATCTGAAGCCGATGGTAAGGCATACTGGCTGGGAAGACTGGCTTCGGGTTCTCCGAAGGCGGACGTGGTCAATGACTTTATCGAATCCGTGGAGTGGTGCAACGTCTGTGCGACATATGGCGTCAAGTCCGGGGCGAAGTGGCATAAGGCTACTATTGCAAGTAAGAATGCAATCAAGTTTGCGACGCGTCTTTATACCTGCTGTCTGGGCCGTGAGCCGGAAGCAGATGGTCTGAATTACTGGTCCCTGGCACTGACGAATCTGGAAGTATCCGGATATCAGGCAGCAAGTCTCTTCTTCGAGTCTCCTGAGTTCCAGGGATTCAATACATCCAATGAAGAGTACCTGACAAGACTTTATACGACCTTCATGGGAAGAGAGCCGGATGCGGATGGATTTAACTACTGGCTCGGACTTCTGAACGGCGGCATGAGTAGAAGCGATGCGCTCAAGACTTTTGCAGGTTGTCCTGAATTCCAGGAGATCTGCAATAAGTACGGCATCGATCGCGGTGTGATATAAAAGTGGTGAGAAAAAAAAGAGAGGAAGATGAAATGCGAAGTAAAAAGCAGATCGTAAGTTTGATTTTGGTCTGGATTATGGTTGTAGCGCTTTTCCCGATAGGACACTTCGAAAAACTTCGGGCGGATACGACAGACCTGATGACACCGACTTTGGCTGAAGATGGAACGCTCAGCTGGGATCCTTCGATTCGGGACGTGTATTTTGATGTTGACGGCGAAAATACGCATTATTCGATTATGGGAGGCACGTCATATAATCTGAATGATTATTTTGAAGAATATTCGTATCGCACGTGTGACACAAAAATCGAGCTTTACGGAAAAGTCGGCACAGAATATCAGCTGATGTGGAGTGGAACTTTTCACTATGAAGCGAAATACGGAATCCTGGGTACACCTAAGAATGTTGTTCTGACTGAGGATTATGTACTGCACTGGGATCCGGTCGACAATGCGACAAGTTACCGGGTCTATATACTGGATCGTCAAGGTAATATGTATATAAACGATCGAGGAACGATCAGTGGAAAAACGGAACTTTTTGTAGGTCATATATTCTCCTTGGCATATCCTCACGATTGTCAGCTCGGCGTAGTGGCCATGAGCAGTAAGGGTTATCAGAAGAGTGATCTTGCCAAGAGTGCAGTGTATCACGTTACACGCGCAGACAAGAGGATCACGAACGTTAAGTTTTCCAAAGACGGCATGATGACCTGGGATGAACTCGAAGGCGCTACCTATTACAAGATCGGTATTGGAATTAACGACAAGAAGGCTTCTTTTACATGCAGTACAAACTCAGTTGCGATCGATGAGAAGATCCGCAGTGCTTTGCCCGATGGAGGAGCAGGATTTTATACCGTCACGATTCAAGCTTTTGATGACGAAAAAGCTCTTTCCTATATTTGGGAAGGGGAACATGATATTGATGTGGTTTTCTACGATCTGTTCATCTACGGAGAACAAATCACAAGTGTAAACCTGGATGTTTTTGGCGATGGTTCTGTTGTCTTTGATCCGCAGACCAGTACGCTTCGTTTTTCTTGTGAATCGCTTGATGAACTGGACTATATCGGTGACGGAATCGAATGGGATGGGAAAGCGCCGTTTGTCAATACAGGTATGGATCTGACAATTACGGGTACATTGATTATTCCATCCGGTTACTGGGTAACTTTCAAGATTTTTGAATCACTGGGGAAACTTACATTTGTTGATTTTAATTTCACGATAGGCGGTTCGCAAACGCGAATCATTGAAGCCGCGAATGTTGAATTTGTAAGCGGAACCTACGATATTGTAGGTTGTTCGAATAACCCCATTCGGGTATATCACGACCTCGTGTTCCGAAACGGGATCACTTCTTTCTCTGCGGCCGTTGATGGAACGTCAGCGATTCTGGTGGATCACGGAAAGATCACTTTGGAAGGATTACTTATCACTTGTCCCCAAAACGGAACGATCAGTGCGGACGGGAAACGCTTCTTGCAGGAGGATGGTGAGACGGATGCGCCTTGGGTCATCCTGAAACCGGATCCGAATTATGTTCCGCCGACGCCGGAGCCTGGACCGACCACGCCGGAACCGGGACCTTCGACCCCGGAGCCGGGTCCGACAAATCCGAATCCGGACCCGACCAACCCGAATCCGGGCACACCTGATCCGGCGAAGGATCCTTCCTTCGAGGATTTTGTAGAGAGATTGTACACCGTGGCTTTGGGCCGTGCTTCGGAAGCTGAAGGTAAGGCTTTCTGGGTTGACCAGGTTGTGAATAAGGGATTCACCGGCGCGGATTGTGCGAGATTCTTCCTGCTGGATGCTCCTGAGTTCTTAGGCCGTGGACTGAGCGATGATGAGTTTGTCGAGATCCTGTATCTTACA
>JAGCVX010000002.1 GCA_017962145.1 Clostridiales bacterium
AGGCGCAGGACAACAGCGTGACCATCAAGGTCCAGGATCAGGGCAAGGGTATCCCGCAGGCGGATGCCGAGCGCGTGTTCCAGGCCTTTTTCCGCGTGGACGAAACCGGATCGCGTGCCGCAGGCGGCAGTGGTCTGGGACGTGCTATCGTGAAGATGATGGCGGAAGTCCAGGAGGGACAGGTCGATCTGGTTACACGCTGTGCCGACGATGACGACTCGAAGCGTTCCGAAATCGGAAGTGATTTCTATATCACCGTTCCGACTGCCGAATGTGTATTCCGTGAGACACTGCAGGGCATCCGAGACGGTGCGGAAAGAGAAGAAGTACTGTATCGAAAAGCCAAGCAGTACATGGATAAGATCAATAACGATGACTACGATCTGGGCTTTGATCTCAAGGAGGTCCGCGACCCGCAGGACGAAAAACTTTTGATCTCTCATCTCGTATTCATCGATGATTGTGATATTATAGATGAAGCCGGCTATGAAAGACAGGGAACTCCTGTCATGCAGAGTGAAGAACAGCCGGTTGAGGTATATGCACAGCCTGAGCCTGAGGCCGCGCCTGTTGCGGTGCAGGAAGAACCTGTGCCCGTACCGGTACAGGAATACGTCGAGCCGGTTCCGATTCTTGAGGAGCCGATGGCGGTAGAAGAGCCGCAGCCCGTAGTCGTTCCTGTTGAGCCTGTCGCGAAGGTCGTGCCGATCTCTCCGATCCGCCCGGTCACACCGATCAAACCGGTCGTGCCGCCTGCGCAAAGGGAAGAGGCATATGTGCCGCCTGCCGAAGAGGCAGAGGAACTGGTCCCTCTTGCAAAAAGAGAGACGAATATCCTGGTTCCGGATCCGCCTGTTCTCAAGAAACCGATCTTGAGTAAAGAGGTTATCGGATCTCAGAATGCGGAGAACCGCAGAAAGTCAAGGGCGAAGACTATCGCCGCGAAGAAAGCTTCGCAGCACAAGGAAGAAGCGGTGGAGGCCGCCGAACCTGTTCCGCCTTCAGAGGAAGGCAGAGAGCCTTCAGCGAGCATGCTGAAGCGCATGATCAAAGAAACACAGACTCAGGAGACGCCGAAACCGTCGAAGTCCAAGCAGAGAAGTATGCTGCTGGAGATGACGAACCGCACGAGCGGGGAAAAGTCTTCTGAGAAAGAATAAGAGGGGAAATGAAATATGTCGAGATATAGAATAGAGGGTGGCTATAAGCTTCAGGGAGACGTGAGTATCAGCGGAAGCAAAAATGCCGTTCTGGGAATACTGGCTGCAGCAATGATGCTGGATGGTCCGTGCAAGATCGAGAATGTCCCGGATATCGTGGACGTACAGGTCATGCTGGAGATCTGTGAGACTATCGGCGCAAAGATCACGCCGGCCGGAGAAGGTATCTACGAGATCGATCCTACAAATATCAACACTTTCGAGGCAACACATCCGAAGGTCAAAAATATCCGTGCGTCTTACTATCTTCTGGGCGCACTGCTTACCCGTTTCCGCAAAGCAACGATGTACATGCCGGGTGGCTGTAATTTCGGTACCCGTCCGATCGACCTGCATCTGAAGGGCTTTAGAAAGATGGGCGCTTCCGGTACCCGTGCAACGGATATCCGCGATGGTATTATCCGCATCGTGGCCGATGAACTCGTCGGTGCACATATTTTCCTCGATGTTGTCAGTGTAGGTGCGACGATCAACATCATGCTGGCGGCAACGAAAGCAAACGGCATGACGATCATCGAGAATGCGGCAAAAGAACCGCATATCGTTGATGTTGCGAACTTTTTGAACTCGATGGGTGCGAATATCAAGGGTGCCGGTACCGATACGATCCGTATCAAGGGCGTTCCGGTCCTTCCCGGCGGATATTCGTATTCTGTTATTCCGGACCAGATCGAGGCCGGAACCTATATGATCGCCGCTGCAGTTACTCGCGGTGATGTCACGATCCATAACCTGATCCCGAAGCATATGGAGCCGCTGACGGTGAAGATGCTCGATATGGGATATAACATCGAACAGGGCGACGATTGGATCCGTGTTTCCATCGATGATGATATGGAACTGGAGTCGACGAACTTTAAGACCCGTCCTTATCCGGGATTCCCGACGGACCTGCAGCCTCAGGCAACAGTTCTTTTGTGCCTGGCAAACGGCATGAGCCGCATGCACGAAAATGTATGGGACAACCGTTTCCAGTATGTTCCGGAACTGCAGTCGATGGGTGCATCGATCTCGATCATCGACCGATGCGCACTGGTCAACGGACCGTGTTCATTCAGCGGCGCGAGCGTAACGGCGCTCGATCTTCGTGCCGGTGCTGCTATGGTTCTTGCAGGACTTGCGGCTTCCGGCGTGACGACGATCTCTTCGGCAAACCGTATCGACCGTGGTTATGAAAAAATCGTTGAAAAGCTCCGTGGTATCGGCGCGCATATCGAGCGTATCGCCGGAGATGACGAGCATGTCGTTCCTATCGATGACGAATGATCGGGCATTTGGAGACGCCTGACTATGTCCAAAGGAATTACCATCACGCCTCTATATAGCGGAAGCAGCGGAAACGCGATACTGATGTCCTCGGAGCAGACCCATGTTCTGGTGGATGCCGGTATGAGCTGCAAAAAACTCGTGGAGGCCTTAAATGCCGTCCGCATCAATCCTTTTGATCTGAATGCGATCCTGATCACGCACGACCATTCCGATCATATTTCCGCACTGGATGTATTTACCAGAAAATTCAATATCCCGATCTACGCGACAGGCGCGACCTGGCGAGGAATCCATGCGGCAGAAAAGAAGCCGCATTCCCCGCATCTGGACAATGAGATCATCCCGGGAACAAAGACGCCGATCGGAGATTTCGAAGTTCTTGCATTTGACACACCCCACGATGCGCAGGGTTCCTGCGGGTACCGTTTTGAGTCCGAGGGACATGTGGCGGCGATCGCGACGGACATCGGCGTGATGACGCCGGTGATCTTTGAGCAGCTTCGCGGCTGTGAAGGGATCCTTCTCGAAGCCAATTACGACAACGATATGCTCTGGAACGGCGCTTATCCTTACTATCTGAAAAAACGTATCGCCGGCGAAGGCGGACATCTCTGTAACGAGGACTGCGCCAGTACGATCGTCAAGCTCTGTAAAAGCGGAACGAAGCATTTCATACTGGGGCATCTTAGCGTGGAAAACAATCTTCCGCAGGTCGCGGAACGTGCGGTCCTGCTTGCGATGGAAACGGAAAAACTCGTGCGCGACGTCGACTACACGCTTCGGATCGCGAACCGCTATACACCGACTGCCCCGCTCTGGCTAGGAGACCCGCAATGAAGCTGACTATCGTATGTGCCGGTAAGATCAAAGAGAAATGGCTGACGGAGGGGATCGCGGAGTATACAAAACGTCTGTCGAAGTATTGCTCCGTGGATATCCAGGAAGTCGCTGACGCGCCGGACACGCTGCCTGTGGAACAGGCGCTGGACCAGGAAGGAAAACGGATGCTCAGCAAAGTCCGTCCGAATGCGTATCTGATCGTTTTAGACCTGCATGGCCGGGAAATGACCTCGGAAGAGTGGGCGGAGCACGTCAAAGCGGGCTTTGACAAGGGCGGCGCGGAACTGGTGCTTCTGATCGGCGGATCCCACGGGCTTTCCAAAGAGATCCTCGACCGGGCAAACGAAAGACTGTGCCTGTCGCCGATGACATTTACCCATCAGATGACCCGCCTGATCATTCTTGAGCAGGTCTATCGTGCCTTCAAAATCAATAATGGCGAGAAATATCACAAGTAAGTAACGCAATTGTAGCGATAAACCTGTCTAAAATCGCAAAAAAATGCGAAAAAGTGCTTTTCACAAATACATACATAATATAGAATAATATATAAGTGAAAAGATGGGGTGAGAGGCAACATGAGAGATTCAGTTAAAATCATTATCGCTTGCATAGTCTGCTTGGGCGTTGTTGGCGCGGCGGGTATCTACGTGTACTTCTCCCGCAACAAAGAGATGAAAGACAGAAAGATCGTCACGCAGCAGAACGGTGACTACGTACAGTGGAAGTACGAAGATGAAGACGAGACCGCATGGCGTGATCTTATCAATACGGATGTTCTGAAAAAGACAGGACAATCCACAGATTTCCGTGTACATGATGGATGGATCCAGTATCTTAACGAAGATGGCGAGTGGGTCGATCTCGTATCTCAGGAATCTCTTGCAGGTCAGCAGGGTGCTGCCGGTGTTCCTGGTGCAGCCGGTGCGCAGGGTCTTCCCGGTGCAAAGGGTGACAAGGGTGATAAAGGTGAAGACGGCCGTTCCGTTGAGCTCCGTGTAAATAACGGATATCTGCAGTGGCGTTTTTCTTCCGGTACGGATCAAGACTGGAAGACTCTTGTTGCGATGGCAGCCATTTCCGGTAAAGATGGTAAAGATGGTAAAGACGGTCGTGAGATCGAAGTAAAGAACTCCGGTTCGGCTATCGTATGGCGTTATGCCGGCGATTCCGATCTGAGCTGGAGACCGATCGTTTCTCTTGCTGCACTTCGTGGTGAGCAGGGTCCGACAGGTATCCCCGGTGTTCAGGGACCGCAAGGTGAGCCTGGCCCGCAGGGTCCGGAAGGTCCGCAGGGTCCTTCAGGTGAACCTGGCATCTCCGGTGCTCCTGGTGCTCCGGGTGCAAACGGTAACGACGGTCAGGAAGTTGTCCTTCAGGTGAGTGCAGCAACCGGTTGGATTCAGTGGAAGTATGACATGGAAGCTGATGACATGTGGAGAGATCTGTATCCGCTGGCAAGTCTTATCGGACCTTCCGGTGCTCCCGGTGAGAATGGTGCACAGGTTGAGCTCCAGCTGGCTAAGGGCGTAGCTCTCTATGACAATACTGATCCGGACAATCCGGTACTGATCGGTTACGAAGATCAGATCCAGTGGAGATATGCAACCGGCGCAGATACTTCTTGGAAGAAGCTTTGTGCTGCAGCCGATATCATGCCGACAAAGGATGCTCCGCAGGTTCTGTCACTGACTGACGGTGGCAGTGTAGATGCTACATTTAAAGCAGGCAAGACATATACCGTTACACTCAGCATGAGTGGTGTAAATGCTGATCCGAGCGTCATCACAAAGAGTGTTCTGATGGATGGTTCCAGCAAGCTGGCAGGAACATGGTCTCCGGCAGTACAGACAGGTACGGATCCGTCAACCGGTGATCCGATCTATGCATCGATGAGCGATTCCTTCTCCTGCGTATTTGTCGTAAATGCAGCAGGTGATCAGACCTGCACATTCACGATCGACGGACTTGGCTCGATCACAGGCCTCAGTGTTACGATCATCGTTGCGGAGATCTGAGATGGAAAGACGCGATAAGATCAATTACTATCTCGATCTGGCGGAAGTCGTTGCCAAGCGCAGTACCTGCCTTCGCAGACATTACGGTGCCGTTATCGTAAAGAACGATGAAGTTATTTCCACAGGTTATGTAGGTGCTCCGAGAGGACGCAGAAACTGTTCGGATATCGGAAACTGCGTAAGAGAGCAGCTTCAGATCCCGCGTGGTGAGAGATACGAACTTTGCAGAAGCGTACATGCCGAGCAGAATGCGATCATCAGCGCAAGCCGTGACAAGATGATCGGCGCGACGATGTATCTGGCCGGATATGACGCAAAGACAGGTGACTATATTCCGCAGTCGAATTCCTGTTCTCTCTGTAAGAAGATGATCATCAATGCAGGTATCGAAAAGGTGATCGTTCGTGATGACAAGGATGTATATCGTGAAGTTATCGTCCAGGACTGGATCGATAATGACGAATCCTTAGAAGGAAAGCGCGGATACTGATCCCAAAAGAAAAGAAGAAATGAAAGGCCGGAGATTTTTCTCCGGCCTTTTTGTTTCGATTCGATCAGTCAATTAGTTGCTTTTCCGACATGACATTTCCATCGAGATCCTTAAAGACGACCTTATCTTCGGTAAGGATCAGGTAGCCTCGGTGCGTATCCTGTTTCGGATAGGTCGGAGAACCGGGATTCAGATAGAGGATCCCTTCAGGGAGCTCTTCGCAGGCGACGACGTGAGTGTGGCCGGTAAGAAGGATATCGCCTGCCTGAAGCGGCGGCAGGTGGGAAGGATTCCACACATGTCCGTGCGTCAGGTAGACCAGTCTTTTTCCAAGGGAAAGAACGGCGTAGTCTGCCATGATCGGGAATTCCAGAACCATCTGATCCACGTCGGAATCACAGTTGCCGCGGACGCAGAGAAGATCCTGCTTTCTTGCATTTAAAAGAGCGATGACCTGCTTGGGATCATACGTGGGGCCGAGCTGGTTTCTCGGACCGAAGTACAGGATATCGCCGAGAAGGATCAGGCGGTCTGCGCCCTCGCGGTCATAGGCCTTAAGGATCCTTTCACAGTATTCCGGATAGCCGTGGATATCGGAAGCAACAAAATATCTCATGTAAGTTCCTCTATATTTATATGTAAGTATAAAGAAGATAATGATCAGATGGACCACTGCAAAGAGCGGCACGAGGATATAGAACTTCGGCTTTCTCGTCTTGTGGTGGAAGATGATCATGCCAAGTAGTCCGCCGAGCGCTCCGAACAGTGCGGAGAATCCGAGAAGATTACTTTCCGGGATGCGGAAGGCTTTCTTTTCGGCCTTTTTCTTATCGGCGCGGAAGAGCGCAAAAGTAATGAGATTCATGAATAAAAAGAAGAATAGAAAGGGAATCGAGTAGGTATGTAATATCCGTAAAATCGTCTGCATGCCTGATCCTTTCTTTTTTCATCGGAGATGTATACTGCCGGTATCGAAAAATCGGCTTGACAAACTCGGATGCCTTCTATACAATACACACATGGTGTTTTATCACTTTACTATGCTAAAGCGATAAAGCGAAACCAATAGATGAGATACTCATATTATATATGAAAAACATAAGGAGGACTACCTCATGGGTAATTACAGATTCCACACTCCGGACGGCGTGATCGATATCCTGCCGCAGGATGCAAGTGTGAAAAGAAAGATCGAGACAGATATCCGCGAACTCTTTTCCGGATATGGTTACAGTGAAGTCGAGACTCCCGGTATCGAGTACTACGATGTATACTCCAGTGGCGACTATGTTTCCGCGGAAGATATGTACAAGATGACGGATGCGGATGGAAGAATCATCGCACTTCGTTTTGACGGCACGATCCCGGTCGCACGTCTTTCCGCAACACTTCTGAAGGATGAGAAGCCCCCGCTTCGTCTTTCTTATGTTGAGAATATGTACCGCTTTAAGAAAGCCGGCGGCGGTAAGCTCCGTGAGTTCTCTCAGGCAGGCGTCGAGCTTTTGGGTCTGCAGAGTTCTGAAGCCGATGCGGAAGTGATCGCACTGGGTATCCAGTCGGTTCTGACAACAGGTATCACGGATCTACAGGTTTCCGTTGGTCAGGTAGAATTCTTCAAGGGCCTGGCAGAAGAGTGGGGTCTTTCCGCAGAAGATGAACTCGAGCTTTCTACCGCGATCGACCAGAAGGACATCGTCCGTATCGAAAAGACAGCCGAGCGTCTGGGTCTTTCCGAAGAGGCCAAAGAGATCCTCGACATGATCTCCAACAAGTTCGGAACCTACGACGTACTCGACGCATTTGAAAGCAAGGTAAATAACGCAAGATCGAAAGCGGCTCTGAAGAATCTCCGTGAGATCTTAAGCGTCCTGGAAGATTATGAACTGATCCAGTATGTTTCCGTTGACCTCGGCATGCTCCGAAGCCTCGACTACTATACCGGCATGATATTTAAGGGCTTTACCTACGAGATCGGCTTCCCGATCTTAAGCGGCGGACGTTACGACAAAGTGATCTCCAACTTCGGACGTGATCTGGAGGCCGTCGGGTTCTCGCTTGGAATCAACCTTTGCCTGACCGCACTTCGTCGTCAGGACAAGCTTCCGGAATTTGTCGAAGTTGACGTGATCGTCGGATATAAAGACGGCGAAGGCATGCGCAAGGCAGCCCTTGCTACGGCAAAGGAACTGCGTGCCATGGGCAACAAAGTCATCGTGGATACCGAGCATCGATCTGAAGAAGAACTGGATGCCTACGCCGAAGAGCACGGCATCGATCAGGTCGTATTTATTGAAGAAGAGGATGAGGAGGAAGATTCATGATCACCATAGCATTATCGAAAGGCCGTCTTGCGGAAAAAGCACTGGACCTTCTGGAAGCGGCAGGATATGACGTTTCTGCGGGACGTGAAGAATCCAGAAAACTGATTTTGGAAGATGAGAAGACAGGACTTCGCTTCATCATGGCCAAGCCCTCGGATGTACCGACCTATGTTGAGTACGGTGCAGCAGATATCGGTGTTGTCGGAAAAGATACGCTTCTTGAAGAAGGAAGAAATCTCTACGAAGTTATCGACCTCGGATTCGGCGCATGCAGAATGTGCGTATGCGGTCCGGTGTCTTTGAAAGATAAGCTCGACCAGATCCCGAATAAGCGTGTTGCTTCGAAGTATCCGAATATCACAAGAGCCTACTTTGAAGGAACCAAGAAGGAAAGTGTCGAGATCATCAAGCTGAACGGTTCGGTTGAACTGGCTCCGTTGATCGGTCTTTCGGAAGTCATCGTCGATATCGTTGAGTCCGGACGTACACTTAAAGAGAATGGACTGGATGTTCTCGAAGTCGTAGCGGATATCTCCGCACGCGTCGTCGTCAACCGCGTTTCCATGAAGATGAAGGAAGCTGAGATCGTTCCGATGCTCGATGCACTGCGCAAGCAGGTCGCGATCCGTAACGCACAGAAGAAAGAAGAGAAATAAGGAAGGATAACACATATGAAGTGCAAGAAGATCAAAGCCCCACAGAGTGAACTGAAAAAGATCTGCGAAGAACTGGGCATGCGCGGAAAGATGGATCTGGGACCAATCATCGATGTAGTCAATGACGTCCTGGACGATATCAAGAAGAACGGCGACCGGGCCGTATTCAAATACACGAAGAAATTCGACAAGGCCGACATCACGGCAGACAATGTCCGTGTTACGGATCAGGAGATCGCCGATGCGATCGCATCCCTCGATCCGAATCTGGTCAATATCATCAAGAAGGCGGCGGCCAATATTCTGGCCTTCCACGAGAGACAGGTCGAGACCGGCTTTAAGATGGATGTAGCCAAGGGTGCCGAGATCGGTATGCGTGTCCGTCCGATCTCCGTTGCCGGTATCTATGTACCGGGTGGTACGGCTCCGCTTCCGTCTACCGTTCTTATGGATGTTATCCCGGCACGTGCAGCGGGCTGCCCGCGTATCGTGCTGTGCACACCGCCGCGTGCGGACGGAACGATCGCTCCGGTCATCCTGGCCGCAGCAAGTATCGCCGGCGCAACCGAGATCTATAAGGTCGGCGGATCCCAGGCGATCGGCGCGATGGCATTTGGAACCGAATCCATCCCGAGAGTCGACAAGATCTGCGGCCCCGGAAACATCTATGTAAATACCGCGAAGCGTCTCGTATTCGGCCAGGTCGACATCGATATGTTCGCAGGTCCGAGTGAGATCCTGATCATCGCTGATGATTCTGCCGTACCGGAATTCGTTGCGGCGGACTTCCTGTCCCAGGCCGAGCACGATGCACTGGCTTCGGCGATCCTTCTGACCACCAGCGAGAAGCTGGCCGATGCCGTTTATGAGGCAGTCGACCGCCGCTCCGAAAAGAGTCTGAGAAAAGAGATCCTGAGCAAGTCCCTTTCGACTTACTGCGCGATCCTGGTCGTAGACGATATGGAAGCCGCTCTGGCATTTAGCGAAGAGCTGGCGCCGGAGCACCTGGAACTCTGTGTTTCGGATCCGGATAGCTATATCGGCCGCATCAACAATGCCGGCGCGATCTTCGTTGGCAACTACACACCGGAGCCGCTGGGCGATTATTTCGCCGGTCCGAACCACACGCTTCCGACTTCCGGTACCGCGAGATTCTTCTCGCCGCTGAATACCGGTGACTTCTTTAAGAAGATCAGCGTACTGCGCTATAACGAAGAGTCCCTGCGCGATTGCTATAAGGACGTCGCGGCATTTGCCGACGCGGAGGGCCTGGAGTGTCACGCCAGCGCGATCCGAGTAAGATTTGAAGAATAAGAGGACGAGAACATGAGTCGTTTCTGGAACGAAAAAACGAGAAATATCGAGCCCTACGTGGCCGGCGAACAGCCGAAGCCGGGGCAGAAGATCATCAAACTGAATACAAACGAGAATCCGTATCCCGCTTCTCCGAAGGTAAGGGAAGTGCTCGACAGCATCGAGATCGGAAAACTGGCCCGCTATCCGGATACCAGCAGCACGATCGTAAGAGAGTCCCTGGCCAAGTATCTGGGCGTGACCCCGGATCAGGTGTTCTGCGGAAACGGATCCGACGAAGTCCTGGCCTTTGCTTTCCAGACTTTCTTCGAGTCCGGAGAAGGTGCCGCGCCGCTTCTGGTGCCGGACATCTCTTACAGCTTCTATCCGGTCTATGCGGAGCTTTATAACATCCCGCTCAAGAAGATCCCCCTCAAGGAGGACTTCCGTATCGACGTCAGTGCATTTTGCACGGAAAAAGGCGGCGGTGTGGCATTTGCCAATCCAAATGCTCCGACGTCGCTGCTTTTGGATCTTGCCGATGTAGAAGAGATCCTCAAGGCCAATCCCGACCACGTCGTACTCGTTGACGAGGCCTACGCGGCATTTGCAGGACAGACTGCAAGAACGCTTCTTCCGAAGTATAAAAACCTGCTGGTAACGGGAACGCTCAGTAAGTCCCACTCGCTGGCCGGTGTCCGTCTGGGCTTTGCGGTAGGCGATGCTGAACTGATCGAAGGACTGTGCCGCATCCGCGACTCCTTTAACTCCTATCCGGTCGACTGCATCGCGCAGCCTGTGGCCGCGACCGCGATCGACGAACGCGAATGGGTCGAGGAGAACGTAAGAAAGATCTGCGCGACACGTGACCGCATCGCCGAGGAGCTTCGAAACCGCGGATGGAAAGTGCCGGAATCGAAGACGAATTTCCTCTTTGCGTCGCCGGTGAAAATGTCAGCGGAAAGCGTCTACACAAAACTTCGCGGGAAAGGTATACTGGTAAGGTATTTTAATAAGCCCAGAATCAGCGAATATCTCCGCATCACGATCGGTACGGATGAGGAGATGGATGCATTACTTAAGGCGGTCGACGAGATCGCGGAAGGGAAAGACGCATGAGCAGAAAAGTATCACAAGAAAGAAATACGAAAGAGACGAAGATCAAGGGATCCATCGATCTGGACGGTTCCGGACTGAGTGACATCGATACCGGCATCGGTTTTCTCGACCACATGCTGGATCTGCTGGCGCGTCACAGCGGTATCGATCTGAGCATCCGTTGCGAAGGTGATCTGAATGTAGATGGACACCACACTACGGAAGATATCGGTATCGTCATCGGTAAGATGATGGCCGAAGCACTCGGCGACAAGCGCGGTATCAACCGCTACGGATTCGCTTCGATCCCGATGGACGAAGCACTGGCCCAGTGCTCGCTGGACATCTCCGGTCGTCCGTTCCTGGTACTGCAGGCAGAATTCGGCGGCGAGTATGTCGGTGAATTTGCGACCGAGCTCGTAGAAGAATTCTTCCGCGCCGTTTCTTTTAACGCAGGACTGACGCTGCACATCAAGTGCGAATACGGTGCCAACGACCACCACAAGATCGAAGCGATGTTCAAAGCATTTGCAAGAGCACTTCGCGTCGCGATCGCAACTGACGAGAAGTTCAAGGATCAGATCCCGTCCACTAAGGGAGTGCTCTGATCATGCTTGAGAAGTATCCGTACAACGAGGAATTTGAAGCCTGGGAGATGAAGGAAAAACTCTTCGAAGAAGAGATCACGGTCCTGGCACAGGCGAAAGATGAAGAAGAGTTTATCAGACGTTCCGTCGACCTTCGGGAAAGACTTTCCTGGCTGAACGATAAGGGACAGGAGATCTGCGATCTTCTTTCTTCTTCGGATCTGACCGTTGACGGAGAAGCAAGGATCGAACTTCGCCCGGCAGAGATCGCGGTGACGAGATGCTATGCCGAGATGACCGAGGACGGGATCGCACTGGATATCCTGATTGCGATCGTGGCTTCCGGCATCGAAAAAGAAGTCAGCATGTTCGTAGACGAATTCGACAATATGGAAGTATTGAGCGAAGTGTCGGATGAATATACAGAATAAGCCCATTTCGAAAAGTGCGGGTTCCGTCTTTTCGGGAAATAAGAAAAAGTGAGGATGAAACACATGGCAACATTACGTGACACAGATTTTATTGATTTACCGGTATTTGTAAAAGGTAAAGTAAGAAACGTATACGATCTGGGAGACTCCCTTCTGATGGTCGTAACCGACAGAATCTCTGCATTTGACGTCGTATTTAACGAATGCATCCCGGATAAGGGCAAGGTTTTGAGCTCGATCTCCGCTTTCTGGTTCGACTTCACAAAGGACATCATCCCGAACCATGTCATCACCACTGACCCGAAGGAATATCCGATGGGCCTGGATAAGTACGAAGAAGAACTTCGCGGCCGCTCTATGCTGGTCAAGAAGGTCAACATGCTCCCGGCCGAGTGCATCGTCCGTGGCTACCTCGAAGGTTCCGCTCTTAAAGAGTATAAGGCGAACGGTACCGTCGGCGGCATGAAGATGCCGGAGGGCTTAAAGCAGGGCGACAAGCTCCCTGAGCCGCTCTTCACTCCTTCCACCAAAGCGGACGAAGGCCACGACATCAACATCACCTACGAGCAGCTGATCGAGCTTCTCGGTGAAGAAGACGCAAAGGCACTGAAGGACGCAGCTCTTGCTCTGTACACCAAGGTATCCGAGTATGCACTGACACGTGGCCTGATCCTGGCCGACACCAAGTTCGAGTTCGGTAAGATCGACGGCAAGCTCGTTGTTGCTGACGAGATGTTTACTCCGGACTCCTCCCGTTTCTGGGATCTTTCCGATTACGAGCCGGGCCGCGCACAGAAGAGCTTCGACAAGCAGTATCTGCGTGAGTGGCTGGAGACGCTGGACTGGGATAAGACCTATCCGGCTCCGACACTTCCGGAGGAGATCATCAACAAGACTGCTGAAAAGTACAGAGAGTGCTATCGCCTCCTGACAGGAAAGGAACTTGCATGATCGCGATTATCGATTATGGAATGGGAAACTTAGGTTCCGTGCAGAAAGCACTGGCCTACCTGGGTTTCGATAGTGAGATCACCGATGATGCCGAGAAGGTACTTGCCGCCGATGGCGTGGTCCTTCCCGGTGTCGGCGCGATTGGCGCCGCGATGGAAGCCCTGTCCGGCAAAGGCCTGGACAAGGTCGTACATGAATATATCGCTACAGGCAAACCCTTCCTGGGGATCTGCCTGGGCATGCAGATGCTTTTCGACACCTCCGAAGAATCTTTCGGCGGAGAACCGGTCAAGGGCCTTTCGGTACTGCCCGGAAAGGTAGTGCGTTTCCCGTCGGATATGGGACTGAAGGTTCCGCAGATCGGATGGAATGCGCTTTCTTCGAAAAATGAGATCCTCCCGGATAAGGAATATGTATATTTCGTACACTCCTATTACTGCGTGCCGGATCGAGAAGAAGACGTTGCTGCAACAGTCGATTACGGTATCGAGTACTGCTGCAGTGTCAGAAGAGACAATGTATTTGCCTGCCAGTTCCACCCGGAAAAGAGCGGTGAGGCCGGACTTGCGATCCTGCACCGCTGGGCCAAGCAGACGAAGAAGTAAGAGAAAGGAAGACTCCTATGCTTAGTAAAAGAATCATTCCTTGTCTGGATGTCAAAAACGGTCGTGTCGTAAAAGGCACGAACTTTATTTCGCTTCGCGATGCCGGTGATCCGGTCGAGTGCGCCAAGGCCTATAACGAAGCCGGCGCCGATGAGCTGGTCTTCCTCGATATCTCTGCAACTGTTGAGGGCAGAGGCACCGTGGTCGACATGGTCAAAAGCGTGGCGGAACAGGTATTTATCCCGTTTACGGTAGGCGGCGGTATCCGCAGCCTCGAAGATATCCGTGAGATCTTAAACGCCGGCGCGGACAAGATTTCCTTGAACTCTGCCGCGGTCAAAGACCCGGAACTGGTACGTCGTGCCAGTGAGAAGTTCGGTTCCCAGTGTGTCGTCGTTGCGATCGACGTCAGATCGAGAAAAGGCGGACAGATCCGCATCGCCAGCACCGACGTTTCATTTTCCGGAATCGACGAGACAGCTTCGGAAGAAGATAACGAAAAATTCCCGAGCGGCTACGAAGTCGTTGTCGCAGGCGGTACCAAGCCGACAGGTCTGGACGCTCTGGAGTGGGCCAAGAAAGTCGAGGAGCTGGGCGCAGGCGAGATCCTGCTGACAAGTCTCGACCGTGACGGCACAAAGAGCGGCTTTGATAATGTGATCACACGCGCGATCGCGGACGCCGTTTCCATCCCGGTCATCGCTTCCGGCGGTGCAGGAAAGATGGAAGATTTCTACGACGGTATCGTAGATGGCGGCGCCGACGCAGTACTTGCGGCAAGTCTCTTCCACTTCGGCGAGATCAAGATTGAAGATCTGAAAACGTATCTTTCCGAAAGAGGAATCCCGGTACGTACCATGACTCCGGCGCTCAAGCTCTGGCAGTCACTGAAGAAAGACAAGCAGGGTCTGGTTCCGGCCATCGTTGTGGAAGACTCCACAAAAGAAGTACTGATGCTGGCTTATATGGATTACGAAGCACTGCAGCAGACGATGGAAACCAAACTGATGCACTATCACTCCCGTTCTCGAAATGAACTGTGGAAGAAGGGCGAGACATCCGGTCACTACCAGCACGTGAAGAAATTTTTCCTTGACTGCGACCGCGATACCCTGTTATTCTACTGTGACCAGGAGGGAGCAGCCTGCCACACCGGAAATCATACCTGCTTCTTTACCGAAGTAGAACTTAAATAAGAAAAGGGGAAAGCAACATGGATTCAAACAGCACAAACGTAAGTCACGATCTTTATAACCTGATTCTGGACAGAAAAGTTAATCCGGTAGACGGTTCCTATACCAATTATCTTTTTGATAAGGGTATCGAGAAAATCGGCAAAAAGGTCGGAGAAGAAGCCATCGAGGCAATCATCTCCGCTTCCCGCGGCGACAAGGAAAATACGATCCAGGAGCTCGCAGATCTTTACTACCACACTCTGGTCATGATGGCTCAGATGGGAATTACACTGGAAGAAGTAGAAGCGGAACTGAAAAATCGTTGACACAGGCTTGACCCTGTGGTATCATATCCGTTGCTATCGCCGTTTAGGTCTATTTTTTATGCGCGAATTCTTGCATCCGCGGATGCGTGAAAGCACAGATATTTTGGAGGTGTTCGAACAATGGCAACCAAAGCAGGAGCACGTGATAAGTTCACATTAGCTTGTGAAGAGTGCAAGCAGAGAAACTATCAGACATATAAGAATAAGAAGAACGATCCTGATCGTTTGGAGATCAAGAAGTACTGCAAATTCTGCCGTAAGCATACTGTACATAAAGAAACCAAGTAATTTCATTTATCGTACAAGACAAGTTGAGGGTATGACCAATGGCTGACAAGAAGAAGAAACCGAACATCTTCAAGCGTATAGCACAGAAGTTCAACGATGTTCGCTTGGAACTTAAGAGAGTAATCTGGCCGACAAAGGAGAAACTGGCGCAGAATTCTGCGGTAGTACTCGTTGTCATTGCCGTTTGCGCTATTATTCTGACTGCAATCGGTAAGGGTGCCGGTTGGGCGCTGGAAAAGATCGGCTTCTACAAGCAGAACGAAGAGACAACGGTTACTACAACTGTTCCTTCCATCTCCGCTTACGAAGTTCCGACTATCGCTGATGCATCTACAGAGGCCCCTGCTTCTGAAGAGTCGGCACCGTCTGAGACTTAAGGGTTGAGTATTGATCAGGCACATCGCGTTGCGAAGTACCTGTCCGGATACATAGCAAGGAGCATAACATGGCAGAAGAACAGGCATATGAGGCGAAGTGGTATGTAGTACATACCTATTCGGGCTATGAGAACAAAGTAAAGACTACTCTGGAAGCAGTCATCGAGAACCGTGGACTTCAGGAGATGATCCAGGAAGTATCCATCCCGATGGACGAGAGCGTCGAGGTAAAGGACGGTAAGAAGAAGGTTACGCAGAAGAAGCGTTTCCCGGGCTACGTTCTGATCAAGATGGTCTACACAGAAGAGATCTGGTACATCGTTCGTAATACCCGCGGCGTAACCGGATTTGTAGGTCCGAATGCCAACAAGCCGCAGCCTCTTTCTGATGAAGAGCTCGCACTCATGGGTCTGGAGTCCAGCTGGGTTCCGTCCGTGGATTACGAGATCGGCGACTCTGTAAGAATCATCTCCGGTCCTTTCGCAGACTGCGTAGGTATCGTAGAAGAGATGAACCTCGAGAAGCACATGGTTCGTGTACGTATCTCGATGTTCGGCAGAGAGACACCGGTAGAGATCGACTTCGCGCAAGTCGTAAGAGTTTAATAGATTGCTTATCACATCTCTTCGGAGATGAAAAAATATTTCGGCACGGGATAAGACGGGCCGGCAAGAAAATTATTTGGGAGGTGGCCGCATATGGCTAAAAAAGTTGTAGGGTACGTTAAACTTCAGATCCCTGCAGGCAAAGCAACACCAGCGCCGCCGGTAGGACCAGCCCTTGGCCAGCATGGTTTGAACATTGCTCAGTTCGTCAAGGAATTTAATGAAAGAACAGCAAAGGATGCAGGTTTGATCATCCCGGTTATCATCACTGTTTATGCTGACCGTTCTTATTCTTTCATTACAAAGACTCCGCCGGTACCGGTACTGCTTAAGAAAGCTTGCAACATTGAGAAGGCTTCTGGTAAGCCGAACAAGGACAAGGTAGCAAAGATTTCTTTCTCGGAGTGCAAAAAGATCGCTGAGATCAAGATCGTTGATACAAATGCCGCAGACATCGAGGCTTGTGCACGTATGGTAGCTGGTACTGCCAGAAGCATGGGTATCGTTGTTACTGAGGACTGATTTGAAGGAGAGTTACTATGAAAAGAGGAAAGAGATATACAGAGCTCGCTAAGCTCGTAGACAGATCTGTTTCTTACGATCCTTCCGAAGCAGTTCGTCTGGTTGTAGAAACAGGTAAAGCAAAATTTGATGAGATGGTTGAACTCCATGTTCGTCTGGGTGTTGACTCCCGTCACGCTGACCAGCAGGTCCGTGGTGCTGTAGTTCTCCCGCACGGTACAGGTCGCACAAAGCGCGTACTCGTTATCGCTAAGGGCCCGAAGGCTGATGAAGCTACACAGGCCGGCGCTGAGTATGTTGGTGCTGAAGAGTTCATCGACAAGATCGCGAACGAGAACTGGTTCGAGTTCGACGCATTGATCGCAACACCGGACATGATGCCGAAGCTCGGTCGTCTTGGTAAGGTTCTCGGTCCTAAGGGCTTGATGCCTACACCGAAGGCCGGTACAGTTACGATGGATGTTGCAAAGGCTGTAACAGATATCAAAGCCGGTAAGATCGAATACCGTCTCGACAAGACAAACATCATCCACTGCCCGATCGGCAAGGTTTCCTTTGGTCAGGAGAAGCTCGAAGAGAACTTCAAGACCATCATGGATGCTATCATCAAGGCTAAGCCGTCCGCTGCTAAGGGTCAGTATCTGAAGAACGTTTCTATCTGCTCCACCATGGGTCCTGGTATCCGTGTGAACCCGTCTAAGCTCTGATAGAATCGTGGGGGCGTATCCACTCCCCACCGGGAAATTCCTTTCTCGGATGGATATCTTAACTTAATAAAATATCCACTGCTGAAGACAGCGGGAGAGCGATCGTAAACGTTTAGTCGTCCCGCCGAGGTGAGGAATCAACCGTATCATATTGATGACTTGATACCCCTCGCGACACAGCGTGGGGTATTTTAGTATCAATATAAGGAGGTAAAGAATCATGCCAAGTGAAAAGATTTTGGAAGCAAAGAAGAAGATCGTTGCTGATTTGGTAGCTAACTACAAAGAAGCACAGTCCTTTGTTTTCGTAGATGCTCGTGGTCTGACTGTTGAACAGGACACTGCTCTTCGTACAGAAATGCGCAAGAACGGCGTTCACTACAAAGTAGTTAAGAACACGACACTGAATCTTGTCTTCAAGGAGCTCGGTATCGAAGGTCTCGACGAGATGTTCAAGGGACCGACTGCTGTAGCTTATTCTACAGAAGACATGATGGCGCCTGCTAAGGTAAGCAAGAAGTTTGCTGATGATTTCGAGAAGCTCAACATCAAGGGCGGTATCATCGAAGGCAAAGTTGCAACTGTCGCAGAGGTCGAGGCACTCGCAGCTGTTCCGTCCAAGGACGTACTGCTCAGCCAGATCGTCTATGCATTGCTCTTCCCTATTACCAAGCTTGCTATGCTCACTAAGGCTACAGCTGAAAAGCTCGAGTCTGAAGGTGGCGCAGTAGCTGAGGCTAAGGCAGAAGAGGCTGCTCCGGCAGAGGAAGCTGCTCCGGCTGAAGAGGCTAAGGCAGAAGAGCCGGTTGCCGTTGCTGCAGAAGCAACAGAAACACCCGCTGAGTAATAATCAGCAAATACTAGTTAATGTCGATAAGACGTATGAATAATTAATGGAGGAAATAACAATGGCTAGTGAAAAAATTACAAAGCTTCTCGATGAGATCAAGACACTGTCCGTTATGGAACTGTTCGAGCTCGAGAAGGGTATCGAAGAAGAATTTGGCGTATCTGCAGCTGCAGTAGCAGTTGCTGCTCCGGCTGCTGGCGGTGACGCTGGTGCTGGTGCTGCTGCTCAGACAGAGTTCACAGTAACTCTTAAGAATGCTGGTGCACAGAAGATCGCTGTTATCAAGGTTGTTCGTGAGCTCACAGGTCTCGGCCTGAAGGAAGCTAAGGAACTCGTTGATGGCGCTCCGAAGCCGGTTAAAGAGAACGTTTCCAAGGAAGAGGCTGATGCAGCTGCTGCTAAGCTCACTGAGGCTGGCGCTGAGGTTGAAGTTAAGTAATTTACTTCTAAACGTTGCTTAGAAAAGTTCCCGAAACCGTCGCGGATCTCTCCTAAAGGGATCGCGGCGGTTTCTATTTTTCTTTGCGGCTTTGAGAATCTTCGAAAAAGTGTTCTCGAGTCTTGCATGAAATGCTTGACATCGGGCACTTCTGCTGATAATATTTAATGGCGTCAAAAAACGCGTGGAAAATGGCGGCATAGCTCAGCTGGCCAGAGCGTCCGGTTCATACCCGGCAGGTCGTAGGTTCAAATCCCACTGCCGCTACCACTTTTTCGGCCCGTTGGTCAAGCGGCTAAGACAACGCCCTTTCACGGCGTAGACAGGAGTTCGATTCTCCTACGGGTCACCAGAACAAAACCGTCTTTTCGGAAACGAGAAGACGGTTTTTTGTTTGCCCGGAAAGTTTTTCGAGATGTCAAAAAATCCGTTCTTTTCAATTCCTCTTTGTACCCATATAATAGGAATTAGCGCAGAAAATGCGCAAAAAATGGGGGAAAACTTTTACACATCAGGGAGGGTTTTGAAATGAAAAAGGCAATTTCGATCCTGCTTTGTGCCGCCATGGTTTTGAGCCTGGCATCCTGCAAAGCGAAGGACACGAAAGACACGACCGAGTCCGTTGGTGATTCCGAATCAATGGGCATGGATGAGTCGATCGAGGTAACTTCGCAGGATACCGACAGCACAGAACCGGAAGAGTCCCAGGATGCGGCCGGAAGCCGCGCTACATCCGAGCTTTTTAACGGTGCATATGCGATCGATGACAACTACGAAAATCCGGATGTATTTGACTGGCATACCTATACAGAGTCCGGCGGATCGCTGACACTGGTCGACGAAGACGGACAGATGACGATGTATATCGAGACACCCGGTTCTCTGAAGCATTCCTGTCAGGTATATAAAGATGGTTTTGCCATCTACCAGAATGCCGAGTATCAGGTTGAGTTCGATATCTATTCGGACATCGAGAGAGATTTTGAGTGGCGTATCCAGATGAATGGCGGCGACTACCACGCTTACTATGTGGAAGAAGCAGCACATATGGGAACCGAGCCGACACACATCAGTGCCGTATTTACGATGTATGAGCCCAGTGATCCGGCTCCGCGTTTTGCTTTTAACCTCGGTGCGCAGGGTGATCTTTCCGATACCCAGTCCCACACGATCTATATCGATAACCTGACCATGCTGGTTCTCAACAGCGATAACGCAGTCGATATCGAGCCCCTTCCGGAACCGAATCACATCTCCATCGATCAGATCGGTTACCAGACGAAGGACCCGAAGGCTGTCTTCGTAAACGGTGTCAACGATACTGAGTTCGAGATCGTTAACGCAGAAACAGGTGAAGTCGTATACACCGGCGCACTTAGTGACCCGAAGCGTTCCCGCGGTGCCGGCGTACAGGTACAGCAGGGCGACTTCAGTGATTTTACTGAGCCCGGCACATACTTTATCCGTACCGCAAATGAAGGTGAATCCTATAAGTTCACCATCGCAGATGATGTTTACGATGAAGCTCTGCGTGCTTCTATCCTGATGCTCTATACACAGAGATGCGGATGCGAAGTAACCGCGGACATCGGCGATGCATATGCAGATTTTGTACATCCTGAGTGCCATACTTCCGAAGCAGTGATCTATGGTACAGACCAGACCATCGATGTCAGCGGCGGCTGGCATGACGCAGGTGACTACGGCCGTTACGTCGTTCCGGGCGCAAAGACCGTTGCAGACCTCTTTATGACCTATCTGGATACTGGCTACGATGCTGACGATCTGGGTATCCCGGAGAGCGGAAACGGTGTTCCGGATGTTCTGGACGAAGCACGCTACGAGCTCGAGTGGATGCTGAAGATGCAGGCAGAAAACGGTGGCGTATACCACAAAGTAACCTGCGAGAACTTCCCGGCAACCGTTATGCCGCAGGAAGAGACCGCGACACTTCTGGTACTGCCGATCTCCACAACAGCAACCGGTGACTTTGCCGCAGTTATGGCAAAAGCATATGTAGTTTATAAGGGCATCGACAAGGAATTCGCCGACAAGTGCCTGGAAGCTTCGAAGAAAGCTTACGCATATATGGAAGAAAATGCCGCAGCCGATACAACAGGCTTCCTGAATCCGTCTGACGTGGCAACCGGTGAATATCCGGACGAAAAGAATACAGATGAATTCTTCTGGGCAGCAATCGAGCTTTACCTCGCAACAGGCGAAAGCAAGTACCTCGATAAGGCAAAAGAACTCTATACCGACAAGATGGAACTGGGTCTGGGCTGGATCGAGATGGGCCTTTACGGCATCTACTCCTATCTGCGTGCCGATGCATCGCTGCAGACAGACGCTGACTTTACCCAGCTTCTTACTGACCGCATCATCTCCAAGGTCGACAGCGATCTCATGATCGCCGAGCGTGAAGGATACTGGTCCGCGATGGGCGCAAACTATCCTTGGGGCAGTAACCTGACCGTTTCGAACAACGGTATCCTCTACTATCTGGCATACCTGATCACAGGCGAAGAGTCCTACCGTAACCTTTCCAACTACCAGGTCGACTATATCCTGGGCATGAACGTAACAGGCTACAGCTTCCTGACATGCTTTGGTGAGAACAGCGCACAGCACCCGCACCACAGACCGTCCCAGTTCATCGGTCACGCCGTACCCGGTATGGTCGTCGGCGGTCCGAACGGTGACCCGGCCGATCCGTACGCCATCAGCGTTCTGTATGGACTCCCGGCTGCGAAGTGCTATGTCGATAACGACACCTGCTACTCCATCAACGAAGTTGCGATCTACTGGAACTCTCCGTTCATCTACATCCTGTCCGCCAAGGCAAACGACTGATGTAAGAATACGGATTCAAATGCACTGAACCACGACTGCCTCTGCAAATCTGCAGGGGCAGTTCTTTTTGTAAAGTTATATGTCGGGATAATTTGATTTCTGCTATAATGTATCTGATCAGTCTTCCGATTTGGGGGATCGCAATGTCGATTTTGGGGGGATAGGCATGGCTGATATAAATTTGAAGTCGAAAAAACCAGACGCAAAACAGGTCTTTAATCTTATCGTAGTTTGCGTCGCAGGAATATTAATCAACCTGGGACTGTCTACAGTCAGCGGCATCCTGAAGCTTCCGTTCTATCTGGATTCAGTAGGAACGGTGATGGGTGCATTTGTCGGCGGACCGCTTCCCGGTATCGTGATCGGACTTACTACCAATGTTTTAAAATCCATCTCTGACTGGCCGTCGATCTACTATGGCACGCTCAATGTCATGATCGCGGTAGCTTCTGCTATGTTCGCGACGAAAGCGAAGATGAAGAAACGCTTCATCATCCCGCTGATCTTCGTGCTGGCTTTTATCGGAGGCGTGCTCGGCTCGATCCTGACATGGTTCCTTTTCGGATTCGCGACCGAGGGAATCAGTGCAGATCTGGCACGCGCGATCTATGAAAATGTGATCCAACAGCGCTTCCTCGCCCAGCTGTCCGCCGACTTCATGATCGACCTCGGCGACAAAGCCGTCACCGTTGTTCTGGCATTTTTAGTCCTGAACGTAGTACCGGAATCCTTTATGGAGAAACTGCAGGTCAGCGGCTGGCACCAGCGCCCGCTGAACTTTGAAGAACTTCTAAACATCAACAAGATGAAAGTTCGTCAGATCTCGCTTCGTTCGAAGATCCTGATCCTCGTTTCTCTGGCTATGACCGTGATCGCCATCGTCGCGATCGGCATCGGCTATGCACTGTTCCGAAAGACCGCGATCCAGGATCACACCGAATTTGCTCAGGGTATCGTCAAATACCAGAAAGACTGCATCGATCCGGAGATGGTCGATGAGTATCTCGAGCGCGGCACTTCCGCACCGGGATACAAAGAAACAGAAGAACAGCTCCGTCTGACATTTATCAGCTCGGAAAACATCCGCTTCATGTACGTATATCGTGTCATGGAAGACGGATGCCACGTTGTCTTTGACATGGATACCGAAGATGTCATGGCCGACGAACCCGGTGACGTGATCCATTTCCCGGATGATATTGCCAAGCATAAAGAAGACTTCCTGGCCGGACGCGAAGTCGAGCCGACGGTCAGTAACGACAGCCGTTACGGCTGGGTACTTTCGATCTACGAGCCGATCTACAACAAAGAAGGGCGCTGCGTATGTTACTCATGCGTGGATATCTCGATGAAGCAGCTCAACGACATGACCCACGAATATCTCGCGAAACAGATCTCGCTGTTCCTCGGCGTATTCATCATGGTACTTTGCATCGGTATCTGGCTTGCGGACTATAACATCATCTATCCTCTGAACGCGATGTCCCACGGTGCAAATGCTTTCGTGTACACATCTACGGAAGAGCGAAACAGCAGTGTTGAGCGCATCAAGTCGATGGAGATCCGAACCGGTGACGAGATCGAAAATCTCTATCACGCGTACTCGCAGACGACCGAAGAGAGCATGCAGTATCTGTCAGATGTAAGAAAGAAATCCAGACAGATCGAAAAGATGCAGGGCGGTCTTCTGATGGTGCTCGCGGATATTATCGAAAGCCGCGACAAATGCACCGGAGACCATATCCGAAAGACAGCCGCCTATACGGAAGTGCTCCTGCGTCAGCTGCAGAAGATGGGAAAATATCCGGATCTGATCACGGATGAATATATCCACGACGTCGCGCATGCCGCACCGCTTCACGATATCGGAAAGATCAATATTCCGGACCGCATCCTCAACAGCGACAGCCGTCTCACGGACGAAGAATTCGAGACCATGAAGGGTCACGCCGCGGCAGGTTATGAGATCATCAACAAAGCGATCTTCAACCTCGAGGAAAGCGGCTATCTCAAGGAAGCCGCCAAGATGGCATATTCCCACCACGAGAAATGGGACGGCAGCGGTTACCCGCAGCACTTGAAGGGCGAAGATATCCCGCTGTCTGCACGAGTCATGGCCGTCGCGGATGTATTTGACGCGCTCCTTTCCCGACGCAGCTACAAGGAACCGTTTACATTTGAAAAAGCGGTCAGCATCATCGAGGAAGGATCCGGAAAGCATTTCGATCCGAATATCGTCGAAGCATTTATGCAGGCACTTGATCAGATCAAGGAAGTCGCGCAGAGATATACCGAGGACGACAAAGAATAATTCTTTTCCCGCAAGTATTGTTGTATAATAGTTGGTATTGTGGAATGCGTGCCGAAAGCGCGCTTCCGATACCAGGCAAAAAGGGTGAAAAGATGTTGCATAAAAAGAGATTATCCGCGTTAGTGATGGCAGCTTTGATGCTTTCTTCCTGCGCGTCTGCGAAGAAGGCTTATACAAAAGTTGCATCGGACAAGACCGTGATAAATATCTGGTCCAGTGATGAAGACCTCGCGGGTATCGTTCACTGCTTCCTTGTAAATTTCCCAGAGTTTGCCGAAAAGTATGAGATCGTGCCGAACGTGATCTCCCGCTATATGGATGAATATGAGACGTCGCTTTCGACCGCTCTTTCTAACGGAGAAGAAACGGCGCCGGATATCTATATCGTGCCGTCGGATCTGGCCGCCCGATTCTGTCAGGGCGAGGATGCCGATCTGGCCGCATCTTATGACCAGTTCTTCCCGGATCTTGACGCAAGACTTGAAGATTCCCAGATCGCACCTTATACGGTCGAAGTCGGCACACGCCCCAGTGACGGAAAAGTCGTCGGACTGTCTTATGAAGGCGGTCAGGGCATGATGATCTATCGCCGCTCCATCGCAAAAGAAGTATGGGGATCGGACGATCCGGCTGTCGTAAGCGAACATATCGGAGGCGGAACCGGAAACTGGGACAAATACCTCGAGGCCGCTGAAGAACTCAGAGATGCAGGCTATGCGGCGCTTTCCGGTTATGAAGATCTTTGGAATGTTTTTTATTCCGCATCGGACAAGCCCTGGAAAATAAATGACGAGCTCTACATCGATCCGCAAAGAGAAGCCTATCTGGATCTGGCCAGAACCCTTCGGATCAGCCAGTTTACAAATAACCACGGAACCTGGACCGAAGAGTGGTACCACTCGATGGAAGACCGGGATGACAGAAGAGTCTTCGGCTATTTCGGAACACTGTGGTTTATCAATGACATCGTATCTTACTACGCCTGCGCCTACGATGGTGACGAGGATCAGGCTCCGATCGCCGGTACATACGGAGACTGGGGAGTCTGCACGCCGCCGGAGAGCTTCTGGTGGGGCGGTTCCTGGGTCATGGTCGGAAAGCAGGTCGTCGGCTCAGAAAAAGAAGAAGGCGTCAAAAAGCTTCTGGAGTATATGACGCTGGATTATACTCCGGCCGGACTTCAGCATGTTATCGCCAACGGTTACCTCTATGGCTACGAAGGCCTTAAGAATTCGGTTCCTTCCTCGAAGGTGCTTCTTTCCGCGGACGGCAGTATGCCGATCTTAGGCGGACAGAATCCGCTTCCGCTCATCGAGCAGGAGAATGCAAAATGCGTAGGCGGCAACCTCCACGAAAAGGACGGCAAGATCTATAACGTGTGGAGCGAGCAGGTCAAGCAGTATGTCGATGGCGGCAAGACCAGAGAAGAGACGCTTTCTGATTTCCGTTCGGAAGTCATCAACAAAGTGGATCTGGAACCCGAAAAGTAAAGAAACAGTAAAGTTTCCGCCGACATCCACCTTAAAATGCCCAAAAACGAAGATAAAGATTTCTTGAAGTTGTGCAATACGTAGATTACGCCTGCGCCTTTGTTTGTTTCGCCCCAAATCATGATACAATCAGACAGGAAAAAATAGACGGGGTCATTACTGACTTCCTACCGTTTATTTCAAACCTAATTTGTTTATAATCGGAAGTGTTTATCAAAACAGTTCCAAGTAAACTGATTCTATCGTGGAAAAGGAGAATTTACGATGAAGAAGAAAATTGCAGTTTTATTGATGGCTTTGACAATGGGTATTTCTGCTTGCGCTTGCACGAAGGAGTCCGAAGAGACAAAGAAGAAGAAGGGCAAGAAGGACAAGGACGAAACTACTACAGAAGAAACTGAGGAAACTGAGGAAACAACCGAAGAGACCACAGAAGAGACAACTGAAGAAACAACCGAAGAAACAACTGAAGAGACCACAGAAGAAACAACTGAGGAGACCACAGAATTCACACTGCCTGAGGTTGATCCGGGTGAGATGGGCCTGAAGAACGAAGGTGCCGGCGATCTGCTTACAAAGCTTGCTGAGCAGGGCTACATGGTTTTCGATATCAACATGGAAGGTTCTACAAACGAGCTTCCGGAAGGCACAAACGGTTTTGCAGGTATGGCATTTGACATGGAGGCGGGTTCCTCTTCCGTAATCGCTTACCTCGAGCTGGCTTCTGCTGATGCACTCAAGGAAGTAGTAGAGAATCCGGATATGATGGATCTTGGTGATGCTAACATCACAAAGCGTGACGATGGTAACTTCACATACTTTGAGGGCGGCGACGCTACAAACGGTTATATCTGGGGCTATGCTGACTATGAGAACAACATCCTCTTCCTGTTCATGACCTCTGACGAGAATGTTGAAGAGACAGCTAAGGATCTGGCAGCACTCATTGGTTACAAGGGTTAATCCTTAAGACATAAAAGAAGACAACAGGAGGAAACATCATGAAGAAATCTGTAGCATGCATCGTGCTGGCTCTGTCTATCGGAGCATCTGCATGTGCTTGTTCCAAGAAGGAAACAGAGTCTACAACGAAGGCGACAACAAAGGCTACTACTGAGGAGACCACAGAAGAGACCACAGAGGAAACAACTGAGGAAACTACTGAGGAGACCACAACGGAAAGTGCCGGTACAGCAAATGCTGATACTTCTGCAGTAATCGCAGACCTGGAAGCACAGGGTTTCACAGTAACCAAGAGCCTCGATGACTGCGAGATCGACAGTTTCCGTGGCAGAAAGGGTTTCTATGCAGAGGACGACGATGAGAAGTTCGTTTACTGCGAGTATGATACCTTTGATCATATCGAAATGCTCGACGAGCAGCATCTCCCGCTCCCGACCAACGGTCATGCCCGTATCGGTATGGGTGATACAGTATGGTGCTACAACATGGACGAAGACCAGGGTCTTTTCCAGTATGTATGTTTCAACCAGGTAACATACCAGGTTCTGTTCTATGCCGGTCCGACAGAGCGTGGTGCCCGCGCTAACGCTTATGCGATGGAGCTGGGTATCTTCGCAAGAGAGAACGGCTGGGCTTCCTTTGATGATGATCCGGAGTATCCGGATGGAAAGGGTCTTTCTGCAAAGGATCCGTCCAAGGCACCGGTTCCGTCTATCGACCTCAAGTATGATAAGGCGATCGAGATGATGAAGGCTTTCGTTGCAGAAGGCATGGAGATCGCAGAGCTTCCGATGGAAGGTTTCTCTCTTGGTGAGATCCCGGATGATGCAAAGGGCTTCCTGGCAGGTGGTGCCGGCAAGTACGAAGATGCTATGATGATCGCTTATGTCGAAGTTGACGAGGATGCGATCCAGAGCTCCTACGAAGAACTCAAGGCAAGCGCAGAAGCAGAAGGCATCAAGTTCGAAGAAAAGGGTGACCTTGCATTCTGTAAGGCAGAAGAGTCCGGTATGGCAATCGTTCTTGTTTTCGATCTGGCTAACGGATACCTTCTTGAGTACATGGGAACATCTCTTGATTCCGGTGTAGCTCTTGCTAACGAGTTTGGCTTCGAAATCTGATCTAAACTTTGTGTAAAACGTCGAAAATCGCTCCCTTTGTTGTAAAAGGGAGCGATTTTTGTATAATAGGGGTGTGGCCGCCGGTGCCTTGTAACAAAGGAGAATAGGGAATGCGGTGAAGATCCGCAGCAGCCCCCACTACTGTAACCCGGTACGAAATCCCAATAAGTCATTGATGCTTTCTGTCGCAAGGCGGGAGTATTGAGAAGGCAGGGAGAGTAGGTGATACGGGTAAGCCAGGAGACCTGCCGGCGAGTTTTTTTGTTTTTAGTTCTTTTCGGGGACGGGAAAAGGACGGAAATGGAGAATCATATGAAGAAATTTGTACGGGTTGCCGCTTTTGTGGTAGCTTTGTCCACCGTGCTGCTTTGCGGCTGTAAGGCATCTGAAACGACGAGCCAGTGGACTCCGCCGACAGGTACTTCTTCTGAAGAAACACCTGCACCGGAAGAGAGTTCCGAAGAGCCGTCTGAAGAGTCTTCCCAGGACGAGAACGGCACACAGTATCCTGTTGAACTGACAGACATCTATGGCAACAAGGCCGTGATCGAAGCCGATCCGCAGAGAGTTGTTTCCTGCAGCCCGGCCTGCACAGAGCTTGTATTCTCTCTGGGCCAGGAAGACACACTGGTCGGTCGTACCGACTACTGCAATTATCCGGCTGCTGCAGAAAAGATCGAGTCCGTCGGTGAGATCATGACACCGAACGTCGAGGCGATCGTTGCTTTGGAACCGGACCTCATCATCGCAGATTCCATCTTCTCTCAGGAGTCCTATGAGCAGCTCACTGAGCTGGGTTACACAGTAGTGATCCTGAACGAAGAAACAACTGTTGACGGTGTTTACAAGAAGATCACAGATCTCGGCGAGATCCTTGACGCAAACGACGAAGCAGCTGAACTGATCGCTGACATGAAGGCTCGCATCGGTGATGTTCAAGCACAGCTCGCTGACAGCGATGAAGAAGCTCCGACAGTTTACTATGTTGTTTCTTTCGGTGAGTACGGTGACTATACATGCGGTGGTGACACATTCATCAACGACATCATCAAGTCCGCCGGCGGCGTGAACATCGCAGAAGATGTTCAGGGCTGGAACTACGACGTAGAAGAACTGGTCAAGAAGGATCCGGATATCATCCTGGTTCCGCTCTGGGCTTATGACAGCTTTATCGCAACGGCTCCGTATTCGGATCTGTCTGCTGTAAAGAACAACAAGGTCTTCGCGATCGATACCGATATGCTCGACCGTCAGTGCGCACGTAACGCAGATGCAGTTGAAGAACTGGCTAAGCTTTTCTATCCGGAAGTGTTCGCAGATGCTAAGGCAGCATAAATGAAAAAAGAACCACTTAAAACAGCATCACTGGTAGCGGCCACGGGGAGTCTCGCACTCCTCCTGGCCGCTATCGTCATTTTTGCCACGGCGACAGGCGCGGTCAAGGTGCCTCTCGGAGAGACGGCGCGGATCATCGTGTCGCGTCTTCCTTTTGTGCCGAAAGCAAAGCTGATGGAAGGCGTGCCGAAAGCACATGAGACCATCATCTGGAAGATCCGTCTTCCGCGTGTTCTGCTGTCCGGTCTTGTTGGCGCGGGACTGGCTGCGGCGGGTGTCGTGCTTCAGGCGCTGTTCCGAAATCCGCTTTCTGATCCGCAGGTGCTGGGTATCTCGTCCGGCGCGGCATTTGGCGCGAGTATCGCCATCGCCTTCGGTATCTCATTTACCGTGGCAGGCATCTCGAGTATCTGGATGTTCGCGTTCGTCGGCGCGATCCTGACGATGCTTCTGGTTTTCCGCGTGGCAAGGATCGCCACGTCCCACTCGGTCACGAGTATCCTCCTGGCCGGTATTGCCTGCTCGTCGATGCTTACGGCGGGCATCACGATCATCATGATGTGGAACCGGGAAAAGCTGGAGCAGGTCTACCTATGGATGCTGGGAAGCTTTTCCGCGGCGTCCTGGGTCAAGGTGGGCTTTATGGGCATCGTGCTGCTGTTTTCTGTGATCAGTTTCCTTCTTCTCGGAAGGGAACTGGACCTGATCACGTTCGGTGATCAGGAGGCCCAGAGTATGGGCGTATCCGTAAAACGTACCCGCGTGATCGCGGTCGTAGCCACGTCTCTTTTGGTCGCGGCCAGCGTTTCCGTCAGCGGTATTATCGGATTTGTCAGTTTGATCATCCCGCATATCATGCGTATCCTGAGCGGCCCGAAGAACCGCCGCTTGATCCCGCTGGCCCTTCTGGGCGGCGCGATCTTTATGATCGCATGTGACACGCTCAGCCGTTCCCTGGTGCCCCCGGCGGAGATCGCCGTCGGCGCGATCACACAGGTCACCGGCGCACCGTATTTTCTCTACCTGCTGTGGCGGGAAAGAAGAAAGGAGGAGCGTGAATGAAGAATATCGATGTCAAGGATCTTTCCTATCAGCCGAAAACCGCACCGAAGCCGATCCTGGATCAGGTGTCCTATACATTTTCGGAAGGTCATATGACGGCGCTGCTGGGTCCGAACGGATCCGGAAAAACGACGCTCCTTCGTCATTTTCTTTCGCAGATCCGAGTTTCTTCGGACGCCGTCCGGATCGATGGAAAAGCGGTCCGCGATTATCAGCCGAAAGCGCTGGGACAGATCCTCGCCTGGGTGCCGCAGAGCCACTCCGGCGACAGTGCATTTGCCGTAGAAGACGTCGTGCAGATGGCGCGCTACCCGTATAAGAGCACGTGGGAATCGGACAATGCCGAGGACGAAAAGATCGTCACGGAAGCGATGGAACGGGTCGGTATCGCACACCTGAGAAAGAGGCAGTTCCAGTCCCTTTCCGGAGGCGAGAAGCAGAGAGTCCTGATCGCGCGCGCACTGTGCCAGACGACGCCGTGGATCCTGCTTGATGAACCGACTTCAAACCTCGATGTGAAGCACCAGATCCAGATCATGAAGATGCTTCGGGAGATGGTGGACGAAAAGAAGATCAGCGTCATCGTTGTCATGCATGATTTCAACATGGTTGCCAGATACTGCGACCAGGCGATCCTTCTGAAAAAAGGAAATGTCGTAGCCAAGGGCGCGGTGGAGGATGTACTGAAAAGAGAGATCCTGAGGGACGTCTACGAGGTGGATTTCGACATCCTCGACAAGGACGGAAAGAAGATCTATTTTGCACGTGAAGATTCCGGAAATTGTGATACAATGGGCGAATAAGGCAGGTGCAGAATATGGAATTCATGACGAAGGCTGACAGTTTTTCGGAGTATCTCGAGGTCAGCGAATATATCAATCACAACCACATCAAGATCGTTTACATCATGAACTACCTGATGGAGCTGATCATGAAAGATCAGTCCGAGGGCAGGGAGATGACCTATCTCGATCCGGAGATGGAATATGCGCTGCGCGCGTTTACTTTCGTAAGAGACCAGATCTCCCACAGTAATGACGCGGGAAGAAAAGAACTGTGCCTTCGGGCTTCGGATGTTCTCGACAAGAGGACCGGACTTTGCTTTGGGAAATCCCATCTTCTGTGTGCGCTTCTGCGTGCGGCGGGAATTCCGGCGGGGCTTTGCTATCAGTATCTCCGACTCGATGAGAACGATGAGAATTCGCCCCTGATCCTGCATGGACTGAATGCGGTGTATTTCGAGTCGCTCGGCAGATGGGTGCGTATGGACGCGCGTGGAAATAAGCCGGGTGTGGATGCGCAGTTTTCCATCGAAGAAGAAAAACTCGCTTTTCCGGTACGACCGGGACTTGGAGAGACGGATCTTCCGTTTATCTTCCCGAGACCCGATAAAGGCGTGATCGCAAAACTCAAGCAGCACGAGACGGCGCAGGAAGCGATGGCCGATCTGCCTGACAAGATCGCGGGTGTCTGCTGATCTTTAAAAGTGAGAAAACGCGAAAAAGAATGATATATGAAGACTTGACGCGAGAGTGTATTTGATGGTATTATCTTGTACGCTGATTATGCAAATGGCGCCATAGCCAAGTGGAAAGGCAGAGGTCTGCAAAAACTTTATCCCCGGTTCAAATCCGGGTGGTGCCTCCAGCTACAAAAGAGTTGTCCGTCGGGCAACTCTTTTTATTTTTCTCTTTTTTCGTTTTACTTTCCGCGTGCCCGAAAAGATTTACATATTCCTAATACTGCGTAAACAAACCTTCTCTACACTGAATGTATAGTGATTCCCGATGTGAGGAGGTATGGCGTATGAAGATCGAATCTTTTACCTGCCCGAACTGTGCCAAAGCACTGCAGATCAATAACTTAAGTGAAGACGTGAAGTTTGCATTCTGCCCGGCGTGCGGGGCTCAGCTGCATATCGATTATGAGACGAATGCTTCGCCTTCTTCGGGAAATGCACCGGCGGATCCGAGAACGGCGATCAAGAACGATATCACCGGCGAGGTCATCGCCCGTATGGTCATCCCGGAGGGATGGGAAGCGCGAGGAATCGTGCTCGATGTCTATCAGGGGATCGATACGCCGTGCATCGTGCAGGTCCTGGCAAAGTCGAAAGACGGAAGCTCCAGCGTGATGATCCGAACCGGCGAGAAGTACCTCGATGTCTTGGAGTCCTTTGACCGCCTGATGGGATCCGACAGATTTGAAGACGGAAAACTGGGGAAAAACCTGCCGCTCATGATGGCTCGCCAGATTCCGTTTTCCAACTACCTCAATGCATTTACCGCAAGGATGCTAAAGGGCGTCTCCATCGAACCTGTGGCCAATGCGAAACTTCCGAGCCCCGGTGGACTTCAGCCGAAGCTTCTCAATCAGCAGCTCATGCATAAGTACGAATTCCAGAAATCCTGGGACGCGGCATTTGCCAATCCCATCTCGGAGGCGTCACTTCTGTCGTCGCGGGTGGATTCGCTTCTCCGAAAGTTTAAGGGCGATGGGAAAATATATATGGTCGGTATGGATCTGACGTCGATCGACCTGGAAGTGAAACTGACCGGCAATGCGGCAGCGTACGGCCTGGCGGGCATGATGGCGATCGCGAAAAAGTGCCACGGACATTACGTGATCTGGGGCAGTGAGAATATCTATTTCTGCACGACTGATGAAGCGCATGAAAATGAAGCGACGGCCGCCTTTATGCAGATGGTCTCGACGTTCTCGTTTGACGACTCGGTCTACCAGAAGAAATTCCAGAAAGCGGAAGCATTTAACAGACAGCAGCTGGCGACGCAGGCGCAGCTCAATGCGCAGAACGCGGCGCTGCAGCAACAGCTTCGGATGAACCAGGCCAGACTCCAGCAGACGCTTGCCGAGAACAGCCGCGCGACCAGCGACATGATCATGGATTCGTGGAACAAGAAGATGGCGTCCGATTCAAGGATCAGCCAGGCTCGCCACGAAGCGACCATGGGTGTGAATACCTATGTCCGAACAGACGGTACGACCGTCGAGCATTCTGTTGTTGCGGATCATGTGTATCAGAACCGCTATGGCGACACGGTCGGGGTTTCCGGTGTCGGGATCGATCCGAGCTATATCCCCGACTGGACGGAGATCTCGCCGAAATAGGGTCCTGAAAACAAAGGCTTCGAAGCAACACGCCCGGGAAAGTGCATTTGCCGATGTCGGGCGTGTTTTTCGCGTCTGAAAGATGATATAATGCATAGGTAACACGAACGGGAGGTGCGACATGGATTGCACAAAACAGCTTTTTACCGAGTTTAATGAGAGACTTTCGAAAGTATGCGAGGAGTTCGCCGATCTGGTTTCCTCCAAGGAAGGTCCGACCGAAAGCGAGATGGCGGAACATTTCAAAAACTTCCGTTCTTATATTGAAACAAAAACACACGATTTCTGGAGCGAGCCCAAGGATTATCTGGATGGAAAGACCGGCGAAGCATTCATCGGTGAGATGGATATGGAGCAGGCGCTTTCCGCTTTCAATGAAGCGGCGGAGATCATCGATGATGAAGCGACTCCTTATCCGCTTGTAAACCGTCTTCTGAGTTTTGGCGGCGATGCCTGCGAGAAGATGCTGACGATGGTCCTTGAGAAGCCGTGGCAGCCGGAAGAGGGAGAAGATGAGAATGAATTCTTTATCCGTTTCCAGCCGTGCGTAGCTGCGATCCGCTACTTCGGAACCGCGAAATATGAGCCGGCGATGGAGCCTGTGCTCACACGTTTCTGCAGCTATACCAGCACGCAGGAATATATCGCCGACTCGGTCAAAGTCATGATGATGGGACTGGAGACCAAGGGCGTTCCGATGCTCATCGATTTCCTGCTTGAGCGTTCTGATGAAGAGATCACCGGACCTTATGAAGACATGATGATCATGCTGACCCATGTCGGACAGAAGGTTCCGTCCAACGATATCTACCAGGCACTGCGTGCCGGCTTCCGCCGCATGAAGTCGAAGGTCATCGCCGTGATCTGCATCGGCGACTACGGCGACCCGAGAGGTATCGCGCTTTTGAAAGGCTATCTGGATCGAAATGTACACACGATCGATCGTGAGACATTTTACGAAGCACTTTCTGCGATCCGTCGTCTGGGCGGAGAGATCAACGACATCCAGGATCCGTTCCACGACTTTACAAACAAAGTCCCGAAGGACAAGAAGGATAAAAAGTAAGAACACGCCGGAAGGCGCAGCCAAGGAGAGAAGATGGAATTTCGGCCCTGTATCGATATTCATGATGGAAAAGTCAAGCAGATCGTCGGCGGTACGCTGAACGATAAGGGCGCGAGCGAGAATTTCGTATCGTCCAAAGACTCGGCTTACTATGCCCGATACTACCGCGATCTGAAGATCCGCGGCGGCCACGTCATCATGCTCAACAAAGTGGGAACACCCGAATACGAAGCGAGCTTTCAGGCCGCGGTCATAGCACTGGGCGCCTACCCCGGAGGCCTTCAGGTCGGAGGCGGTATCTCTGCGGAAAATGCAGAAGAATTCATCCTCGCAGGTGCGTCCCACGTCATCGTTACTTCCTATGTTTTTTCGGACGGAAAGATCCACTACGGTCGTCTGAAAAAACTGGTTGAAGCAGTCGGAAAAGAGCATATCGTGCTCGATCTCAGCTGCAGAAAAAAAGATGGCGAATACTACGTCGTAACAGACCGCTGGCAGAAATTTACCAGCGAAAAACTGACGAAAAAACTTCTTTGTGACCTGGAAGAATACTGCGATGAATTTTTGATCCACGCGGTGGATGTAGAAGGAAAAGCCGCAGGCCCCGACCAGGATCTGTTCTCGATCTTTAATGAATATTCCGGACTTCCGATCACGTACGCCGGAGGCATCCACAGCTACGAAGATATCCGTCGTCTGCACGAAGTCTCTTCCGGAAAGATCAACATCACCATCGGCTCCGCACTCGATCTTTTCGGCGGGTCTTTAACCTGTGAAAAGATACTTGCTATCTGCAAAGAAATGGATCAGGCGCTTTTGAAATAGCGCAATGAATGAAAAGCCGGTCTCGTATCCTCGGAAATTTAGGGAAAAGAATAAGTGTACCTATCTTTTTTTATCTTATCAGAGCATATATAATGTAAGGTGATTGTTTATGCGCGGTGGACACGTTCCACCATTTGATGTAAAGAGGTGAAAACATGAAAGGTATCATCCTTGCCGGCGGTTCCGGTACCAGACTCTATCCTTTGACGACAGTCGTTTCCAAGCAGTTGCTTCCGATCTACGATAAGCCGATGATCTATTATCCGTTATCGGTCCTGATGAGTGCAGGCATCCGTGATATCCTGATCATCTCGACACCTGTCGACTGCCCGCGTTTCCAGGAACTCCTCGGAAACGGTGAGCGTTTTGGTATCAACCTTTCCTATGCCGTACAGCCTTCTCCGGACGGACTGGCTCAGGCATTCATTATCGGTGCGGATTTCGTAGGCAACGATAATGTAGCGATGATCCTTGGTGATAATATCTTTACCGGACACGGTCTGGCAAAGCTCTGGAAGTCCGCGATCGCAAAAGCAGAGAACGGCGAAGGCGCGACCGTATTCGGATACTATGTAGATAATCCGGAAGCTTTCGGTGTTGTTGAGTTCGATAAGGACGGACACGCGATCTCCATCGAAGAGAAGCCAAAGCAGCCGAAGAGCCACTACTGTGTGACCGGTCTTTATTTCTACGATAACCGTGTTATCGAATATGCAAAGAACCTGAAGCCTTCTGCAAGAGGCGAGCTCGAGATCACCGATCTCAACCGCATCTACCTGGAGCAGCATGAGCTGAATGTTGAGATCCTGGGACAGGGTTCTACATGGCTCGACACAGGTACGCACGAGAGTCTCGCAGATGCGACGAACTTCATCTCCATGACAGAGAATCATCAGAGAAGAAAGATCGCCTGCCTCGAAGAGATCGCCTACATCAACGGATGGGTAGACAGAGAGAGCATCCTGAAGTCTATCGAGCCGCTGAAGAAGAATCAGTATGGCCGTTACCTGATGGACATGCTCAACAGAGATGAGATCATCCACAACTAATTCTTCCGCAAGGCTGGGACAAAGTGGCAGAAAGCAGTAGTCAAGAACAACTCATCTGGGCCTCGATCGTGCTTTATAATCCCGATCTGGATATGCTTGCCCGTAATCTTGCGGCAGTATCCGATCAAGTGGATGCGGTCGTCGTCGTAGATAACGGTTCGAAAGATGAGCCGGCGCTCCGCAAGTTTTTCCAAGATCAGGGTCGGGACAAGATCCATGTGATCTGGAACGGAGAAAACCAGGGGATCGCCGCGGCTCTGAATGCCGCCTTGAAAAAAGCATCGGAGCATCACGTGAACTGGCTTTTGACACTTGATCAGGATTCCGTTATCCCGCATGAAATGATCCGCCGCTATAAAGACTATCTCGATCTTCCGAAGGTCGGGCAGCTCTGCTGCGTATTCTTCGACCCGAAATACCCTGACTATCCGCTTTCCGATATGGTCCCGCTGGGAAGCCCGGACTACGAAAGCGAATATGCCGAGTGCAGCGGATGCATCACATCCGGATGTCTCATGAATGTTCCCATCGCCATGAAGATCGGAGGCTTTGACGCACGTCTTTTTATCGACAGCGTGGACTACGATTATTCTTTTCGTCTTCGCGGTGCAAACTACAAGATCTACCGGATCAACTCCGTAAAGATGGAGCACCATCTCGGAAACGGAAAGAAAAAGCACTTTCTGTTTTTGAGCTACATGGATTACCGCTATTCGCCACAGAGATCTTTTTATCAGTCCAGAAACGCGGTGTATATGATCCGTACCTATAAACAGTATACTTCGATATTCCGAAAGACCTTGATCCACGGCATGATGACCAGCCTTCTGGGCGGACGGTTCAGTGCATTTGGCGCATGCCTTAAGGGAATCAGGGCAGGAAGAAAGATGGAGGTGGGTCACTATGCCGGGTGAGCATCCTTTCATCACGATCGGAATCGCAAGTTATAACTATGCGTCCACATTGGAAAAAGCATTTGCCCATATCCGCAAACAGAAGTTTACGGACTACGAAGTCCTGTACTGTGACGACGGATCCAAAGACGATTCCGTCGAAGTGATCCGTACCCTGATCGCCAATAACCCAGACATCACGATCCGTATCATGGAGTGGGAGAACTCCGGTGTCATGGCCAACAAGCAGCGTATCCTCGACAACGCCCGCGGCGAATATGTCATGCTCTGCGATGCCGATGACTGGATGGACGATGACTGCCTCGAAGTCCTCGCGGAAGCGGCAAAGCGCTCGCAGGCCGACCGCGTGGTATCGGAGATCAAGAATGTCGATGAAGAGGGAAGACTTCTTCATATGCAGAAGTTTTCGAAGTATCCGAACAAGTGGAGTGAAGAGCTGCATCACGGTGCCCTTTACAGAAGAGCGACGCTCCTTGAGCACAACCTTCGTTTCACCAACCACATCCCGGATGATTTCTGTTTCATCACGAATTTCAATGTTTATGCGAAAAAGACGGAATTTGTGTTCCGTTCGGTATATAATTGGTACATCCATATCGATTCCACGAGCCGGGCGAATCTTCTCAACAGCGAGTGGAAAGGTATCAAGATGGTGGAGAATGTTCTGAAACAGGCCCAGCGGGTCAAGCCGCAGATCGGACCTTTAGATCAGCTTCAGCTTCAGGCGGAGTGCATCAAGAAGTATTATTACTACCTGATCCAGGTCGCGGCCGGAAGATCGCTGAAAGAACAGAAAACCCTGTATCAGCAGATGCGCGAGCTTATGCGCCGCTACGAACCGGACTACTTGAAAAACAAGTATATCCGGCTTTGGACGCGCGGGCCGTACATGAGAAAACTGCATCTGGAGATCTGGCTTCTCGCACTGTCGGAAAAACTGCATATGACCCCTATATTGCTCAAATGCGTTTCCGCTGTTTTTGGAGACAAATTGTTGTAATTTCGGGTATAATATAGAAACAATAAGGAAGGTGAGTAATCATTATGAACATTATCGTTACCGGCGGTGCCGGATTTATCGGAAGTAACTTCGTATTTCACATGCTCAACAAATATCCGGATTATCGGATCATCTGCCTGGATAAGCTGACCTATGCCGGCAACCTGTCCACTCTTGAACCGGTCATGGACAATCCGAATTTCCGCTTCGTAAAAGCAGACATCTGCGACCGCGAAGCCGTATATAAACTCTTCGAAGAAGAGAAGCCGGACATCGTAGTCAACTTCGCGGCAGAAAGCCACGTTGACCGTTCGATCGAAGATCCGGGAATCTTCCTTCAGACCAACATCATGGGTACCGCTACTCTGATGGATGCCTGCAGAAAATATGGCATCACACGTTATCATCAGGTTTCCACCGATGAAGTTTATGGTGACCTTCCGCTGGATCGCCCGGACCTGTTCTTCACAGAAGAAACTCCGATCCACACCAGCTCCCCGTACAGCAGCTCCAAGGCTGCAGCTGACCTTCTGGTCATGGCTTACCACCGTACATACGGTCTGCCGGTAACCATCTCCCGCTGCTCCAACAACTATGGTCCGTATCATTTCCCGGAGAAACTGATCCCGCTTATGATCGCAAATGCACTGAACGACAAGCCGCTTCCGGTCTACGGTGAAGGCCTGAACGTTCGTGACTGGCTCTATGTAGAAGATCACTGCAAGGCCATCGACCTGATCATCCACAAGGGTAAGGTCGGCGAAGTATATAATGTCGGCGGACATAACGAGAAGCAGAACATCGAGATCGTTAAGATCATCTGCAAAGAGCTCGGCAAGCCGGAATCCCTGATCACTCACGTTGGCGACCGTAAGGGTCACGATATGCGTTACGCGATCGATCCGACCAAGATCCATAACGAGTTGGGCTGGCTGCCGGAGACAAAGTTCGAAGACGGCATCAAGAAGACCATCAAGTGGTATCTCGATAACAAGACATGGTGGGAGACCATCATCTCCGGTGAGTATCAGAACTACTACGAAAAAATGTATGCGAACCGCTAAGCGGCCAGCGGACGAAGACCCGAGGTAAGAACATGAAGTTTTTTGTGACAGGCGTTTGCGGACAGCTTGGCCATGATGTGATGAATGAACTGGCATCCCGAGGACACGAGGGAGTCGGCTCCGATATTTTTGAAACCTACAGCGGTGTCGCGGACGGTTCTGCCGTAACGACGATGCCCTATGTTTCCCTGGATATCACGAATCCGGAGATGGTAAAGAAAGTGATCTCGGAGATCCGTCCGGATGCCGTGATCCACTGTGCGGCCTGGACCGCCGTAGATCTGGCAGAGGACGAAGACAAGCAGGCGAAGGTTACCGCTATCAACGTCGGCGGCACACAGAACATCGCCGATGCCTGCCGTGAGATCGACTGCAAGATGACTTACATCAGCACCGACTACGTCTTTGACGGACAGGGCACGACACCCTGGGATCCGGACTGCAAAGACTATGCTCCGCTTAATCACTACGGCAAGACCAAGCTCGAAGGCGAGCTCGCGGTTTCTTCCACGTTGGACAAATATTTCATCGTCCGTATCGCCTGGGTATTCGGCTTGAACGGTAAAAATTTCATCAAGACCATGATCAATCTCGGAAAGACACACGATGAACTTCGTGTCGTAAGCGACCAGGTCGGCACCCCGACCTATACTTACGATCTCGCGCGTCTTCTGATCGACATGAACGAGTCCGAAAAATACGGCTATTACCATGCGACCAACGAAGGCGGCTATATCAGCTGGTATGATTTTGCCTGCGAGATCATGAAGCAGGCCGGTCTTTCCACAAAGGTCATCCCGGTAACGACTGCTGAGTACGGACTTAGCAAAGCTGCCCGTCCTTTCAACAGCAGACTGGACAAGAGCAAACTTACAGCAAACGGCTTTACGCCGCTTCCGACCTGGCAGGACGCGCTGGGCCGTTATCTGAAAGAAATCGCAGAATAAGGAGTATTTAGATGGGACAGATCAAAGTAACCAAAGCCCCGATCGAGGGACTTTTTGTAATCGAGCCGACAGTACATGGCGACAGCCGCGGCTATTTCGTAGAGACCTATAACCAGAACGACATGCATGAGCAGGGTCTGGATATGGTATTTGTACAGGACAACCAGAGCATGAGCACCAAGGGCGTGCTCCGTGGACTGCATTTCCAGAAGGAATTCCCGCAGGGCAAACTTGTCCGCGTCATCCGTGGTACGGTTTTTGACGTAGCGGTCGACCTTCGTTCCGGAAGCCCGACGTACGGACAGTGGTACGGTGTTGAGCTCAGTGCCGAGAACAAGAAGCAGTTCTACATCTCCGAGGGCTTTGCGCATGGATTCCTCGTACTGAGCGACGAGGCAGAGTTCTGCTACAAGGTTACGGACTTCTATCATCCGGGCGATGAGGGCGGTCTGGCCTGGAACGATCCGGAGATCGGCATCAAGTGGCCGCAGGTCAAAGGTGAGTACAAGGGAACGGCTTCCGGCGAGAGCTACGAGATGGAAGACGGCACCAAACTCAACCTCAGCGACAAGGATACCAAGTGGCTGGGCCTGAAAGACACATTCAAGTTTTAAGAAGAAAATAAGAGAGAAAAAATGAAAAATGGCGACCGGAGGGACGGATGTTCTTCCGGCCGTTTTTTCTTTTTCAAATGCACTGTAGCCGGAAGCTTCGGGAAAAGAAAAAAGCTTCGGAATTTCCGAAGCTTTTGTGGAGCGGGATACGAGATTCGAACTCGCGACTTTCACCTTGGCAAGGTGACACTCTACCACTGAGTTAATCCCGCGTTTTTTGAAATCAACATTTGATATTATATGCGCGGAGGGGGCATCTGTCAACACCTTTTTGCATAATCCGAAAAGATATCAGAAAACCGCTTCTACAAGGCGCGCTCGGCCAAATGTCAAGAAACCGATATTGACATATAAGGATATAAAGGATATATTTTGGATATAAAATAGTTTGAAAGGCAAAATATTTTATGAGCGGCGCTACAACATCTTATGGACGGGTAATCGGAATCGGAAGTTACCTGCCGAAAGATATCCTTACAAACGACGATCTGGCGAAGATCGTAGAAACAAATGACGAGTGGATCACGGAGAGAACGGGCATCAAGCAGCGTCATATCTCCGATCCGAAAACAGATACGACGGAGAGTATGGCCGTCGAAGCGGCAAAAAGAGCGGTTGCCGACGCAGGGATCGATCCGGCAAAGATCGGCCTGGTCGTCGTAGCCAGCACTACGCCAAATGTTCTTTTCCCGGTTTTGAGTGCGGCAGTACAGGCCGCCGTCGATGCGGACAATGCCATGTGCTTTGATGTCAACGCGGCATGCCCTGGTTTTGTCACGGCTTTCGTAACGGCGCAGAACTATATCAAGTCGGGTATGGTGGACTGTGCGCTCGTTGTCGGAAGCGAGAATCTCACAAACTATGTAGACTTTGCGGACCGCGGAACCTGCATCCTCTTCGGAGACGGTGCGGGCGCCTGTGTGCTTCAGGCGGATCCGGATATCCGATATGACGCCATCATGCACGCAGCCGGAAAGAGAAGAGAATGCATGCGCTGCGAGTCCTATATGCAGAAGGGCGTTGAAAAGACAGAAGAATTTCTAAAGTCGAACTACATCAACATGGATGGCCAGACCGTATTTAAGTTTGCGGTCACAGAAGTGCCGAGGATCGTTGAAGAGCTTCTTTCCAAGTCCGGCACATCTGCGGATGAGATCGACTATTTCATCCTGCATCAGGCGAACCGCCGCATCATCGAATCCGTGGCCAAGCGCCTCAAGCAGCCGATCGAAAAGTTCCCGATGAATATCCAAAATACAGGAAATACCTCTTCCGCGAGCATCCCGATCCTTCTGGATGAGATGAAGAAGAACGGGGACTTTGGAAACGAAAAGAAAAAAATCATCATGTCCAGCTTCGGTGCCGGACTTCTGTGGAATGCAGTACTGACTGAGTTGTAATCGAAAAGGAGAAAAAAACATGAAAACAAGACTGACCGAATTACTGAATATCGAATACCCGATCATGCAGGGCGGTATGGCCTGGGTGGCCGACTATCACCTTGCCGCTGCCGTAAGTAACGCAGGCGGCCTCGGCATCATCGGTTCCGGCGGAGCCGACGCGGAATGGGTAAGAAATCAGGTAAAGTGCTGCCGCGAACTGACAGACAAGCCTTTCGGCGTAAACGTCATGCTCATGAACCCGCACGCTCCACAGATCGCTGATGTTCTGGCAGAAGAAAAAGTTGCCGTCATCACGACAGGTGCAGGTTCCCCGGAAAGATATCTTTCTAAGTGGCAGGAAGCCGGCATCAAGATCATCCCGGTCGTTGCTTCCGTAGGTCTTGCAAAGAGAATGGAAAAGCTGGGTGTAGACGCAGTTGTTGCAGAAGGTACCGAGTCCGGCGGACACATCGGTGAACTGACAACCATGACACTGGTTCCGCAGGTCGTAGACGCACTTTCGATCCCGGTCGTTGCCGCAGGCGGTATCGCAGACGGAAGAGGAATCGCGGCTGCATTTATGCTGGGCGCAGAAGGTGTACAGTGCGGAACATGCTTCATCCCATGTGAAGAGACAAACATCCACCAGAACTATAAGGACCTTGTTCTCAAGGCATCCGATATCGATACAAAGGTTACAGGAAGAAGCACCGGCCATCCGGTAAGAACGATCCGTAACCAGCTGACTAAGCTCTATCTGAAGATGGAAGCCGAAGGCGCGACCCTCGACGAGCTCGAACAGCTCTCTCTGGGCTCTCTGAGAAAAGCCGTTCTCGACGGCGATAAGGACATGGGTTCCTTCATGGCCGGCCAGATCTCCGGACTTTTGAAAGAGCAGGTTACCGTAAAAGACAGAATCGTCTCCATGATGGATCAGGCGGAGACACTTCTCGGAGGCAAGAAATAATGAAGATCGCATTTATGTACCCGGGCCAGGGCGCTCAGAAAAACGGCATGATGCAGGACTTCTATGAGAACTGCGGAAAAGCAAAAGAGCTTTTCGATACAGCAAGTACGATCAGCGGATACGATATCCCGGATCTTTGCTTTCACGAAAAAGAAGAACTGAACCAGACCAAGTACACTCAGGTTTGTCTGATGACGGCCTGCATGGCGGCAACCGAAGCACTGCGTGACGCAGGTGTCGAGCCGGACGCAACATGTGGTCTTTCTCTTGGTGAATACACTGCACTGGTCGCTTCCGGTGCGCTCCGCTTCGATGAAGCGGTACGTCTGGTCACGATCCGCGGACGCATCATGGAAGAAGCCGCTCCGAATATCGGCGGCATGAGCGCGGTCATCGGCATGAACGAAGAAGATCTGCGTGCCGGAATCGATGGTATCGAAGGCGCGTATGTAGCAAACTTCAACTGCCCGGGTCAGATCGTTATCACAGGATATAAGGAAGCGGTCGAAAAGGCCGGCGAGGCACTGAAAGAAAAGGGTGCCAAGAGAGTCATCCCGTTAAAGTGCAGCGGTCCTTTTCACTCGCCGATCATGGAAAAGGCAGGAAAAGAACTGCGTAAATACATCGACCAGATCCACATCGATGCGCTGAAGGCACCGTATGCGGCAAATCTCACCGGTGAAATCGTAACGGATGAAACGAAGATCGCGGATCTTCTGGAAAAGCAGGTCAGCGGATCTGTCCGGATGCAGCAGGATATCGAAGCCCTGGCCAAGTCCGGCGTAGATACATTTATCGAGATCGGTCCCGGAAAGACCATCTCCGGATTTGTTAAGAAGACATTGTCGGATGTAGAGATCCTCAATGTAGAAACACTCGAAGACGTCGCAAGTGTGGCGGCTCGAATCAAGGAAAAAGCGGAGGAAGCAAAATGACAAAGACAGCGATCGTAACCGGCGGTTCCCGCGGCATCGGCCGTGCAGCTGCTATCGAACTGAGCAAGATGGGCATGAACGTGGCGATCATCTACCACGGAAATCAGGCGAAGGCCGAAGAGACCGTCGCCGCCTGTAAGGAAAACGGCGTAGACGCCATCGCGATCCAGTGTGACGTCAAACTGAAAGATGACGTTGAAGTCGCGATCGAAAATATCCACGAGACATTCGGTACCGTTGATGTTCTGGTCAACAACGCAGGTATCACGAAGGACGGTCTGCTTCTTCGCATGAGCGAGGAAGATTTTGACGCGGTACTTGATACCAACCTCAAGGGATGCTTCCTTTTCAGCAAGGCCTGCGCGGCTATCATGATGAAGCAGAGATCCGGAAAGATCATCAACATCGCATCCATCGTAGGTATCCAGGGCAATGCCGGTCAGGCTAACTATGCTGCTTCCAAGGCAGGCATCATCGGCTTTACCAAGTCTCTTGCCAAGGAACTGGGTTCCCGCGGTATCAACGTAAATGCCGTTGCACCGGGCTTTGTTGAGACTGATATGACTGATGTTCTGAGCGATAAGGTAAAGGAATCCCTGATGAACCTGATCCCGCTGAAGAGAACCGCAAAGCCAGAAGATATCGCCAACGCTATCGCATTTCTCGCATCGGAGAAGGCAGACTATATCACCGGACAGGTACTGACTGTCGACGGCGGTATGTGCATGTAAATCAGATCCGTGCCAAAGGCACCGAGTACTAAGGAATAAGGAAGGTAAGTGAACATGAGAAGAGTTGTGATTACAGGAATGGGCGCCGTAACCCCGCTGGGCAACACCGTCGAGGAGTTCTGGAAGAATATCAAGGCCGGAACGGTCGGCATCGGTCCCATCACGAAGTTTGATACTACCGACTATAAAGCAAAGGTCGCAGGTGAGGTAAAGGACTTCAAGGCGGACGAGTATATGGACTTTAAGACCGCCAAGAGAATGGAACCCTTCTCCCAGTATGCTGCCGCTGCCGCTCTCATGGCAGTGAAAGATTCCGGTATCGATATCGAAAAAGAAGACGCATACCGCTGCGGTGTCATCGTCGGATCCGGCGTCGGTTCCATGCAGGCGACCGAGCGTGAGCACAGCCGTCTTCTCGAGTTCGGACCGAACAAGATCGGACCTCTTTATATCCCGCTCATGATCAGTAATATGGCTGCCGGAAACATCGCGATCGTTACCGGCTTCAAAGGCAAGAATATCGATGTTGTCACAGCTTGCGCATCCGGTACCAACTCCATCGGTGAAGCATTCCGCAGCATCCAGTCAAACGAAGCCGATGTCATCCTGGCAGGCGGTACGGAAGCCGCGATCTGTCCGATGGGCGTTGCCGGTTTCTGTGCGCTGAAGGCACTATCCACCAGCACCGATCCGCTTCACGCTTCGATTCCTTTTGACAAGAACAGAGATGGATTCGTTCTCGGTGAGGGTGCCGGCGTTCTTGTTCTCGAAGAGTATGAACACGCCAAAGCACGTGGTGCGAAGATCTATGCAGAGATGGCCGGTTACGGCGCTTCCTGCGACGCATACCACATCACATCTCCGGAAGAGTCCGGTATCGGCGCGGCACATGCCATGATGGCCGCGATCGCAGATGCAGGCATCGAGCCTTCTGAACTCGATTACATCAATGCCCACGGCACATCCACCCACCACAACGATCTCTTCGAGACTCGTGCGATCAAGACCGCGCTGGGCGATGCTGCGTATAACGTAAAGATCAACTCCACCAAGTCCATGACCGGACACCTCCTCGGTGCGGCCGGCGCCATCGAAGCCATCGTTATGGCCAAGTCCATCGAAGACGGCTTCATCCACCAGACCATGGGCTCGAGCGAGACAGAAGAAGAGATGGATCTGAACTACTGCTTCGGCAAGTCCTACGAGCAGGAAGTCAAGTATGCGATGAGCAACTCGCTGGGATTCGGCGGACACAACGCATCCATCATCATGAAGAAGTTTGAAGAATAAGATCCGGCAAAGGACCAAAGAAAAGGAGTCGTAACTATGGCTACAGATAATAAAGCAAATTCCACCGGCATGACCGTTGACGAGGTCATCTCCATCATCAAGGCGGTCTCGGAATCCGGAGTTGAGAATTTCGAGTTCAATCAGGGTGATACCCATCTTTCCATCGCGGGAAGAAAGGCTCCGATCTTTATGAATCAAGGTGAAATGCCCCCGCCGCCGTTCCCGATGCCGGTCGCTCCGACTGCCGCGGCCCCTGCTGCTCCGGCAGAAGCATCTGCTGAAGAGCCGGTCAAGAAAGAAAACGTCCAGGAGATCGTTTCTCCGCTGGTCGGCGTGTTCTACAGAAGTCCGGCTGCAGGTGAGAAGCCTTTCGTCAGCATCGGCGACAAAGTCAAGAAGGGCCAGGTCCTCGGTATCATCGAGGCCATGAAGATGATGAACGAGATCGAAAGTGAGTACGACGGTGTCGTCGAAGAGATCCTCGTTGAAAACGAAGGCAAGGTCGAGTACGGCCAAGTCATCTTCCGCATCAGTAAGTAAGAAGTAAGCGCCCGATTTTCGGGCATCCGATAAAGAGGTAAAGAATATGGCAAAAGCACTGACAACAAGAGAGATCATGGACATTCTCCCGCATCGTTCCCCGTTCCTTCTGGTGGACGCGATCGAGGATTACGAAGAAGGCGTCTACGCCGTAGGCAGAAAATGCATCACCTACGACGAGCCGTATTTCCAGGGACATTTCCCGGAGATGCCCATCATGCCGGGTGTGCTTCAGGTCGAAGCGCTCGCCCAGACCGGTGCGGTCGCCATCCTCTGCAAAGACGAATTCAAAGGCCGTATCGCGGTATTTGCCGGTATCGACAAGTGCAAGTTCAAGCGTCCGGTCGTCCCGGGTGACGTCCTGACACTGAAGACCGAGATCACCGCACTTCGCGGCCCGGTCGGCATGGGCCACGGCGTGGCTTCTGTCGGCGATGAAGTCGCCTGTGACTGCATCATCAAGTTCGCGATCCTTCCGGCCAAAGATGAAGCTGCAAACACAGAAAGTGGGAACGAAGCATGATCCGTAAAGTATTGATCGCCAACCGCGGCGAGATCGCCGTCCGTATCATCCGCGCCTGCCGCGAAATGGGTATCCAGACCGTGGCCGTCTGCTCGGAAGCGGATAAAAATGCACTGCATGCGCAGCTGGCGGATGAGACCATCTGCATCGGTGCCGCCCCTTCAAATGAAAGCTATCTGGACATCAGCCGGATCGTCAGTGCCACACTGGTCTCCGGTGCGGATGCGATCCATCCGGGTTTCGGTTTCCTTTCCGAAGACAGCCGTTTCGTCCAGATCTGCGAGAAATGCAATATCACCTTTATCGGCCCGGATTCCCGCATGATCGCTGCCGCCGGCAACAAAGCCCAGGCGAAAAAGACCATGCAGGAAGCAGGCGTTCCGACGATCCCGGGATCCGCAAAGGCGGTCACCGACGTCAAGTCAGCAAGAGAACTGGCACTTCGCGCCGGATACCCGGTCATCATCAAGGCATCCCTTGGCGGTGGCGGTAAGGGCATGCGTGTCGCGAAAAGTGAAGAAGGATTCGACCAGGCATTTTTCACCGCCCAGGCAGAGGCGAGAGGTGCATTTGGCGACGGATCCATGTATATCGAACACTATATCGAGCACCCCAAGCATATCGAGGTGCAGATCCTGGCCGACAAGTTCGGCAATGTCGTTCATCTCGGAGAGCGTGACTGCTCGATCCAGAGAAATCACCAGAAGATCATCGAAGAGACGCTCTGCGACTCCTTAAGTCCGGAACTTCGGCAGAAGATCTGCACAAGCGCAGTCGACGCCGCAAAGGCAGTGCATTACGAGAATGCCGGAACCGTCGAGTTCCTTCTGGAGCCGAACGGCAACTATTACTTCATGGAAATGAATACCCGTATCCAGGTTGAGCATCCGATCACCGAGTGGGTCACCGGTATCGACCTGATCAAAGCCCAGATCCGTATCGCTTCGGGCGAGAAGCTCTGGTTTGCCCAGGAAGATGTCAAGCTCAGCGGCCACTCCATCGAGTGCCGTATCAATGCCGAGGATCCGGACAAGAAGTTCCGTCCCTGCCCGGGTAAGATCACCGGTTTGTATCTGCCGGGAGGTCCCGGAGTCCGTATCGATTCTGCGATCTTTACGGGTCTGGAGATCCCGCCGTACTATGACTCCATGCTCGCAAAACTCAGCGTCTATGCGCCTTCCCGCGCGGAAGCCATCCGCAAGATGCAGACGGCTTTGGGCGAAGTCATCATCACCGGCATCAAGACAAATGTCGACTATCTGTATGGACTTATCACGCATCCGGAGTTCATCGCCGGCAAGACCGACATCGACTTCATCGAGCGTGTCAGAAATGCCGAAACACCTGAGAAGAAGACTGCAGGTGCACCAAAGAAACGTAAGACAAAGAAGAGGTAATCTATGGAATTACGGTATCTTTTTAAGAAGACGAATTACGAAGCCCCACCGGCTTCCGGTGTAAAAGAACTGTCGATGGACGAAGCCGCCAAGCGCCTTCATGAAGGTGAAGAAGCCGCGCTCGCAGGCCTCGACGACGGCCAGGTGAGAAAGCCTGCCGCTCCGCAGGGCATCATCATGCGCTGCCCGCATTGCGGAAAGACGATCTTCACCGAAGATCTGATCCGCAACCTCGGCGTATGCCCCGAGTGTGCCCACCATACCCGCGTTTCCGCCAAGGAGCGCATCAAGGAAGTGTGCGACGAAGGCACCTGGGAAGAGTGGGATGCAGACATCGGATTTGCCAATCCCCTGGATACTCCCGGCTACGAAGAAAAACTCGAAAAACTCAAGGCCAAGACATCTCTTTCCGAGGCAGTCGTCACGGGAAAAACGAAGATCGGCGGCCTTGATACCGTACTTTGCATCATGGACAGTTCATTTATGATGGCGTCCATGGGCCGTATCGTAGGTGAGAAGATCACCCGTGCGGTCGAGCGTGCGACAGAAATGAACCTTCCGGTCATCATCTTTACCTGCTCGGGCGGTGCCCGCATGCAGGAGGGTATCGTGTCCCTGATGCAGATGGCCAAGACCTCTGCGGCCTTAAAGCGTCACAGCGAAGCAGGTCTTCTTTATATCTCAGTACTGACCGATCCTACCACCGGCGGTGTTTCCGCAAGCTTTGCCATGCTCGGTGACATCATCCTGGCAGAGCCGGATGCCCTGATCGGATTTGCCGGTCCGCGTGTCATCTCCCAGACCATCGGTCAGGAACTCCCGGAGGGCTTCCAGCGTTCGGAATTCCTGGTACATCACGGTTTCGTCGATGCGATCGTTGACCGTCGCGACATGAAAGAAACGCTTTCGAATCTGCTTTCCCGTCATCTGGGAAATGACGTACCGAAGTTCGGTCCGCCGGAAAACCCGCGTTCCCATGCCAACAAAAACGCCAGAAGAACCGCCTGGGAGAAGGTATGCCTGTCTCGTCAGAAGGAGCGCCCGATCGCTTCCGACTATATCGAGAGGATCTTCCCGGATTTCTTCGAGCTGCACGGTGACAGAAGTTTCGGTGATGACAAAGCCATCATCGGAGGTCTGGCAACATTTCACGGCGTAAACGTAACAGTCATTGCCGAAGCAAAGGGAAAGTCCACTTCGGAAAATGTAGCAAGAAACTTCGGTATGCCTTCTCCGGAGGGCTATCGAAAGGCACTTCGTCTGATGAAGCAGGCGGAAAAGTTCGGCCGTCCGATCCTTCTTTTCGTCGATACCCCGGGTGCATACTGTGGTATCGAAGCAGAAGAAAGAGGCCAGGCACAGGCGATCGCGGACAATCTCTACGAGATGTCATCTCTGAAGACACCGATCTTTTCCGTAGTGATCGGCGAAGGTGGATCCGGCGGTGCGCTTGCGATGGCGGTCGCGGATGAAGTCTGGATGATGGAAAATGCGATCTACGCGATCCTTTCTCCGGAGGGCTACGCAAGCATCCTCTGGAAAGACGCGACGCTTGCTCCGAAGGCTTCGGAAGAGATGAAGCTTTCTTCCGAGTATCTTCTCAAGATGAAGATCATCGATGGTATCATCCCGGAACCGAAGGAAGACCTCAACAAGGAGAATTTCGGACGCACCTGCGATTACCTCGAGCGCGTTATCAAGAGATTCCTCTGCAGTCATCTTCCGATCGAGTACGACGAGCTTCCGAAGAGCCGATATGAGCGCTTCCGCAGTTTCTGAGAATTTGCAAGAGAAAAAATAAAAAATTCCGGATTCTTTTTATTGTTATAATAGTAATAATATATAATATATATACATTAATATAAAATACTGAATCGGTTTCGAGCATTTTCGAAACCGATTAGTTTTTTCGGAACTTGCACTTGAGATTTTTTCTGTTATCATGTTCTCATTGATAAGAAAGAAGGTCGAAGTACATGCCGGATCCGAGTCTGGAAAAGCAAAAACTGGATTTTAAAAAGGTCGGACTGAAGGGTGCGATCATTCATTTCTGGACGTACTATAAGTGGTGGGCCATCATCCCGATCATCGTGATCGTCCTTGCGGTCTACTCGATCACGACCTACCTCAAGGAAACCAAGAAAGCTTACTTGAATATTGCCATGGTCAATGCCTATGAAGACGGCATGGATCTTTTTAATGACTACGCCGCTTCGATCGGAAAAGAGATCGTCGTGGATACGACCTACCGTCATCCGACAAATGACGACCCGGTCACGATGACACAGGCTCAGGCGGCAAGTGTTCAGAAACTGGCGGCTTCGATGCGAAGTGGTCTGACCGATGTGGTCATCACCAACTCCCGTGCACTGAAAGAATATACATATACCTGCTTCATCGATCTTCGTGACGTACTCACGGAAGAGCAGATGGCGAAGCTGAAGGCGCAGGATCTTCTTTACTATCTTCCGGACGATGACGGAAATGAGATCCCGGTCGGCATCTATATCTCCGATATGGAGTTCTTCGCTCCGGCATATCCGGACTTCCCGGAGAAACATTATCTGGTCCTTTCCGGTTATTCGGACAGAAAAAAAGAAGAGAAGCTCCTTTTGGAGTATCTCTTCTTCCAGGAATAATCTTACTGATTGAATCAGGGCTCGGCTGATTCATCCTCGGATCCGGAAGACTCTTCTTCGGAAGATGTTTCTTCGTCGGATCCTTCTTTTTCGTCTCCAGCCGCTTCGTCCTCGGTTTCGTCCTCGTCCGAATCCTCTTCTTCGGAATCGTCCCGCTCACGGGTGATGACATTTCCATCTTCATCGAGATACTCGATCAGGTCGTCATAGGATTCTTCATATGCTTCACCGTTACGTACATACTTGATTTTCTTAAGTCCGAACGCGCGGTGCAGGAAGACCGAGCAGATATATACACGAAGAGCCAGGTTGAAAAACAGCTCGAAACTTAAGATCGGGATCGTGTAGCTCTGAAGAAGATTACAAAGAAGGGGAGTAAAGAGCCAAACGGCGATAAGCAGGATCGTGATCGCGTAGTTCTTGATACTGAGCGCGATCGAATTGATCACCGTATTCTTTAATGTATTTTCAAAAGTAGCAAGAAGTGCAAAACCGTAAATGAATACCTGCACCAGAATAAGTACGCCCAGCCAGATCGGATACTGCAGGAAAGACATATTGCTGCTGATCAGATCCGGACGGAAATAGATCGCATAAAGTTCGAAGCCGAAGAAACTGCCGAGAGCCAGGATAATGATCCAAAGGATGGTGGCTTTGCCGAAGCTGGACTTGAATTCCTTGAAATACATCTTCGTGACTTCTGGATCGTCTCCGCTGACGATCGCGATGCAGACTTTGTACAGGCCGCAAAGGGAAGCACCGATAGTAATAATAGGGAGAGATGTTACTAGAAAGAGGGCGTTGACCCAGAATATGTTGAACATGTTTGTCATGAAGCGCATGACAGGGTTGTTTGTATTGAAGATTTCGTTCATTTAGAGGTCCTCTATAGTCAAATTACACCAAATATCTGGTGCACGAAAAGATTATACCAACACAATAGATAAAAATACAGCGCGAAACGTTTCGTTTCCGAAATAGCAACAAATGTGCATAAAGTGATATGTTTATCGCAAGAATTGTAAAGAAAGATGTCAAACCAATGGGTATTATGTACATGTAGTTACAAGAAAACGGGCGAAGTTTTCGTCAAAAATCTACAAATATCAGGAGGACGATATGAAAAAAATTATTGCAAGTGTGCTTTGTTTCACAATGTGTGCAGCAATGTTCGCTGGTTGCTCTTCTGACGGTTCTACAACAACCGCAGGAACAACAGCTGGCAACGGTGGTGGCGGAGATGAAACCACTACTGAAACAACAACCATGACAGTTGGTACAGGCTCTATCTCTCTGAAGGTTTACGCTATGTCCAACGAGGTTCCGGGCATGATCGAAGAGTACTTCAAGAGAAATCCGGACGTTGGTGCTAAGTACACCGTTGATGCTACAGTAAGTAACAACGATGACCACGCTTATGAGACAAAGCTGAACGCAGCTCTGGCTGCTGGCGGTGATGAGGCTCCGGACCTTTACGTTGCTGAGGCTGACTACATTCTGCCTTACACACAGGGTGAGCTCTCTAGCTTTGCTGCTCCTTATTCCAGTTTCATCGACAACGTTGACGGAAAGATCAGTGACGCTCAGATCGCTGGCTACACAATCGATCTTGGTACTAACACAGACGGTGATCTGGTTGCTCTCTGCTACCAGTGCACAGGTGGTGCTATGATCTACAAGAAGTCCATCGCTAAGGAAGTTCTCGGTGATGATTCTGTTGAGGCTGTTGAGGCTGCTATCGGAGCTGGTACACAGAAGTGGGACAAGTTCTGGGAAGTTGCTGATAAGCTGAAGGAAAAGAATTATGCTATCGTTTCCGGTATCGGTGATATCTGGAACGTTCTCGAGAAGGCAGCTAAGGATCCGTGGGTTGTTGATGGCAAGCTCGTTATCGACCCGATGAGAGAAGATTACCTCGATATCGCTAAGAAGCTGATCGATGGTGGTTACTGCAACAACACAGACTCTTGGACAGAGGCTTGGTACGCTGATATGGCTGGTACTGGTGAGAAGGAAGTATTCTGCTTCTTCGGACCTGCTTGGCTGATCAACTACGTAATGGCTAACCATGTTGTTGACGAAGCTACTGGCTTCGGTGACTGGGCTGTATGTCAGCCGCCGGTAGGCTTCTGGTGGGGCGGTTCCTGGCTCCTGGCTAACAAGAAGGCTATCGAGGATCAGGACAAGAAGGATCTCATCGCTGCACTCGTTGAGTGGATCACTCTCGACTGCACAAAGGATGGTCTCCAGTATGCTTGGGCTAACGGTCTTATGAACGAAGCTGGCACAAAGGATACAGTTTCTTCCGGTACAGTAATGGCTATGTCCGATGGTTCCATGGATATCCTCGGCGGTCAGAACCCGTTCGATATCTTCGTAACAGCTACTTCTTACGCTACAGCTAAGAATAAGTGCGAATACGATGCAGACTTCAACGGTTACTGGACAGGTGAAGTTAAGTCCTACGCTAACGGTGAGCAGCCGGATCGCGATACTGCAATCGCTAACTTCAAGGATAAGGTAGCTAACGCTGGTGTTGAGATCTAATCTCAATCAGATCTGTTACTAACTAAACAGTAAATTAAGATTCGAGGCGGACGAAATTCATTTCGCCGCCCCGTTTCTTTTTTACTAAAATATGAGTGAACGGTGGTGTTAATTTTGAGACGTAAGAAGCTCGTTACTTATTCAAAATACGGATACCTCTTTGCCATTCCTTTTATCGTTGCGTTTTCGATCTTCACTCTTTATCCGATCGTATATACCCTTATTATCGGATTCACAAATCATGCTGGTATCATTCCGCCGAAGCTTGCGATCTTGGAAGATCCGCTGGAGAATTTTAAATACTTGTTTAAGAAGACTCCTTCCGGAAAAACAAGTTTCTTCCTTCGTGGTTTGTCTAACACAGCACGTATCTGGGTGATCAACTTCATTCCGCAGATAAGTTTGGCTCTTATCCTTGCTGCATGGTTTACAGATAACCGTGTAAAGGTTAGAGGTCAGGGTTTCTTTAAAGTAGTTTTCTACTTGCCTAATATTATTACAGCGGCTACTATCGCTATCTTGTTCAGATCCCTTTTCGGTTACCCGATCGGACCTATCAACGATTTGCTGAAGAGCCTGCACATTGTTAAGGATCCTTTCTTCTTCCTTAACAAGATTACTCCGACACGTGCCATTGTTGAATTTATTCAGTTCTGGCAGTGGTACGGTTCTACGATGATCACATTGATTGCTGCCGTTATCGGTATCAACCCTGAGATCTTCGAAGCTTCTGAAATCGACGGCGCAAACAGAATGCAGAAGTTCTTTAAGATTACACTTCCTTGCATTCGCCCGATTTTGTTGTTTACACTCGTAACCAGCTTGATCGGTGGTCTGAGTATGTTCGATATTCCGATGTGTCTTTCTGCCGGTGGTCCGCAGGATTCCACAATGACAGTTGCGATCTATATTTATAACGAAGCATTCAGCAAACCTTATAAGTATAATCGTGCGGCAGCTGCGAGCGTTATTCTGTTCTTTATCATTATCATCTGCTCCAGTATTCTCTTCTATCTGTTGAGAGACAAAGACGCAGCTAAACTTCAGAAATTAAAGAAAGCCGAGCTTAAGAAGGCTCGTCTGGAAGCAAAGGGGGCGTAAGATATGGCGAATAATGAAATGGCGCCGATGCGCTCTAAGACTAAGGACTCGATCCTTTTTAAGACAATGATTTATATCGTGTGTGTACTCCTTGCTGTACTCAGCATCTTCCCGTTCTGGGTAATGATGATGAACAGTACAAGATCTACCGCACAGATCATGGCTCACGCTGTAGGTGTAGTTCCTGGTAAGGACTTGATGAACAACATCAACATCCTTAAGAAGTTGAAGACATTTGACGCGATGACAGGTCTGAAGAACTCTTTCATCATTTCTGCCGGCGTTACGATCCTGTCCATCTACTTCTCCAGCCTTACATCCTATGCAATCTTTGCTTATGAATGGAAGCTGAAGAAAATTTTCTTCGCTATGGTTATGGGTATCATGATGGTTCCTGGTACATGTACATTAATCGGTTTCTACCGTGCATGCTATCAGTATCATCTGACAAACAACAAGCTGATGCTTATTCTCCCGTCGATCGCTGCTCCGATGACTGTATTCTTCCTGAAGCAGTACCTCGAGGGTGCGCTCTCCCTGGAGATCGTTGAATCAGCACGTATTGACGGTGCGGGCGAGTTCCGTACATTTAATACGATCGTTCTTCCGATCATGAAGCCGGCTCTGGCAACACAGGCAATCTTCACTTTCGTAGGTTCCTGGAACAACCTGTTCCTGCCGCTGGTTATCCTGAACGACAAGAAGAACTACACCATGCCGATCATGGTTAAGCTTCTTAACGGTGATATTTACAAGACAGAGTTCGGTTGCGTATACCTCGGACTGACAATGACAGCTCTTCCGCTGATCGTTATCTATCTGTTGCTCTCGAAGTACATCATCACTGGTATCGCTCTTGGTAGTGTTAAGGGTTAATCCCCGACATACTGCAAAAGCAGAAAAGCAAACAACAAAGGCTGTCTCGAAAGAGACAGCCTTTTTGTTTAGAAATTTATAAGAATGATCAGATCTCGGGAAGCGAAGGAGCCGGTTTTGCGGAGGCTTTGCTCAGACGATACTCAGACGGAGTCTGACCGGTCGTGTTTTTAAAGCTTCGGGTGAAACTTGTGAGGTTGTTAAAGCCGGCCTGGAACGCGATCTCGGTAATGGTCTTATCCGTGTCGGTCAGAAGTACCTTGGCGGCCTGCATTCTTCTGTGAAGCAGGAAGTCGTAGAACGTGACATCCGTATATTCCTTGAAGAGCCTTGCGAAATGATATTTCGAGAATCCGACATAATCAGCGGCCCATTCCAGAGAGATTTCATCCATGAAGTGCGAGTTGATGTGGTTGATCAGGGATTTGAATTTCACGTATTTACTCTTACTCTTACTGTCCTCAAGATGGATCGGTGAGAACTGGGGATTGGTCGTGACCAGAAGACTCAGGATGTTAAGGAGCCTTGCGTAGATCGGCATCTCCAGAACCATATTTTCATACATGAAATACTGGTCGTTGATTCCCATAAAAGCTTCGTATACTTTGCCATAGATCGTCGGATACGTGGTCTCGTTTACCAGACGCACTTCCTTGAAAAAATCCTGCAGATAAGAAAAGTCATAAAGATCCTGCAGAAAGTCGATGACGAAGAGGTAGATAAAACGGCAGCCTTCGTTTTCACACTCGATCTCGTGACGCAGTCCCGGCGGAACGAATAAGATATCTCCTGGGACCAAAGAATACGACTTCGATCCCACGACATACTTATATTCATTTTCGATCGGGATACAGATCTCGAGAGCCTCGTGCTTATGCGGCGCGAAACTTCGGAACTGGTTGTTGTACCAGATGCGAAGGCGCGTGTCCGGAACAAAGTCGACATCTTCATCTTCGCCGTTTAAGACGCGCTTGGAGAACTGCTTGACCGGCTGGTTATAGATGATCGGCGTCGTGTCGTCATATTCTTCACGAAAACCTGAATTGTTATTCAGTTCATCATTCATGCCGGGAGCATCTCCTTTCGTTTCATATTAACCAAAGTATAACAGATATCATTCGAAATCAGGAATAAAACTCTCGCTGACCGTGCCGCCCTCCTGGGTAAATGCATTTTCCTGGCCGAGGATCGTGAGGTAGTCGACCATGGAGTCGTAGTGCTTCTGAGAAAGCGGAGAAGACAGTTCCTCGGGCACACCGGGCATCGGGGTATATTGATTCATCAGACTGATCGTGATGGTATTTCCATAGGTCTCGCAGAGGTGGTCGAGGATATGCTTCGTATCAAAAAGAAGCCCCGGCAGCATCAGGTGACGTACGATCACACCGCGAAGAAGCATCCCGTCAGAGGAAAATTCCTGAGAGGGCTTCTGGCGGACCATCTCCGCGATGGCGTCCCGAGCCCGCTCGAAATAATCTTTCGCGCCGGTATACTTTTGCGAGACCTCGGTTGAGAAGAACTTCATGTCGGGAAGATAGATATCGATCGTTCCTTCAAGCGCACGGATCGTCTCGACGGATTCATATCCGCCGCAGTTATATAAAGTCGGGATCGAAAGGCCGTTTCTTCTTGCGAGCGCTACGCCCTCGATGATGTGCGGTACGAAGTGGGTGCCGGTCACAAAGTTGATGTTATGGGCGCCCTGATTCTGCAGATCCAGCATCGCGGAAGAAAGGTCTTCGACCGAGTATTCCCGTCCGGGAAGAGATGGCGTGTGGCGGCTGATCTCGTGGTTCTGGCAGAAGATGCATCCGAGGTTGCAGCCCGTAAAGAAGATCGTTCCGGAACCACGGGTGCCGGAAAGGCAGGGCTCCTCCCACATGTGAAGACCGACGCGCGCGATGCGGAGCATATCCGTCATGCCGCAGACACCGGTTTTGCCGGAAGATCTGTCTGCGCCACAGTCACGCGGACAGAGGTGGCAGGAAGAGTACATATCGAAAGTGCATTTTGAGCAGATTGCCACGAAAAAGAAGCTCCTTTTCATTCATTTCTTATCAGTATATCGCATTGACGGAAAATGTTGCATCTCATAAAATGTTCTCGAAAAGGAAAGCAGGTGATCTCGCATGATAGGTTCCAGACATGAAGAGTGCGGTGTTTTCGGTATTTTCAGTAGAGATGATCTGAAGATCGCACCGCTCGTATATTATGGTCTTTTCGCCCTCCAGCATCGCGGGCAGGAAAGCTGCGGCATCGCGATCAATAACGACGGCTGGATCCGCTGTCATAAGAACATGGGTCTGGTCAGCGAGGTCTTTACCCACGACGTTCTCGATACACTCGAAGGAACCATCGCCATCGGACACGTCCGCTATTCCACTACCGGCGCAAGTATCCTCAAGAATACGCAGCCGCTGGTTACCCAGTACGTAAAAGGTACACTTTCCCTTGCCCATAACGGCAACCTTACCAATGCCATCACCTTAAGACAGAAGCTCGAAGAAGAAGGTGCATTCTTCCAGACGACAGTTGACTCGGAGATCATCGCTTATCTCGTTGCGAAAGAGCGTACGAAAGCACCGTCTGTCGAAGCAGCGGTGGAAAAAGCCATGGAGCAGATCCAGGGCGGTTACGCACTTTTGGTCATGAGCCCGAAGAAACTTATCGCGGCAAGAGACCCGTATGGATTTAAGCCGCTTTGCATGGGCATGATCGGAAACTCCTATGTATTTGCATCCGAAACATGTGCACTTGACGCCGTCGGCGCGAAATACGTTCGTGATGTCGAGCCCGGCGAGATCGTGGTCTGCAGCGATGAAGGTGTGGAGAGCATCCGCACACATTGCCGCGGGATCTGCAAGATGTGCATCTTCGAATATATCTACTTTGCCCGTCCGGACAGCCGTATCGACGGCAAGAGCGTGTATGAGGCACGTCTTCAGGCAGGAAGACTTCTTTACCGTCAACATCCGGTAGAAGCCGATGTCGTCATCGGTGTTCCGGAATCCGGACTCGACGCGGCCAGCGGATTTGGTACCGAAGCAGGTATCCCTGTTGTACGCGGATTTATGAAGAATACTTATATCGGCCGAACATTTATCAAGCCGGCACAGGATCAGCGCCAGGAGGCGGTACGCATCAAGCTCAATCCGGTTGCGGAAGCAGTGCGCGGCAAGCGTGTCGTGCTGATCGATGACTCGATCGTACGTGGTACGACGATGGCCAATATCGTCTCTATGCTTCGTGAGGCAGGCGCGACCGAAGTGCATGTGCGCATCAGTTCGCCACCGTTTATCTCACCTTGTTTTTACGGCACAGACGTGCCCAGCTGTGACATGCTCATCGCATGTCAGCATACGATCCCGGAGATCTGTGAGATCCTCGGTGCCGATTCGCTCGGTTACCTCGAAGTGGACTCCCTCGGAGATCTGATCGGAGATAAGGATCACTCTTTCTGTGATGCATGCTTTACCGGCAATTATCCGAACTATGACACCGGCATCGATATGATGGAAGAATAAGGAGTACTTATGATCTCTGCAGTGATTTTCGACATGGACGGCGTGCTTTTAGACAGCGAGCCGTATCACGACCAGACCACGACATCGATCCTAGAGAGTTATGGCGCCAAGGGTGCATATGAAGCGATCCGTCCGTATGTAGGACGTTCGTCGGAAGATATGTGGGCGGCCATGAAGGCCAAGTACGATATCAAGGCCTCGGTCGAAGATCTTGTCGAGCTGCAGTGGAAAAAGAATGTAGCCGGTCTTGCGGATTCCGGACTGGAAAGATCGGAAGGCCTTACGGAGCTTCTGGATTTCTGTCACAAAAAAGGCATCAAGGTCGCAGTCGCGTCTTCCTCCCGTCAGGATTTCGTCGAAGCGGTATTTGACCATCTGAACCTCTGGCAGTACGTGGAGGTCTTTGCCTGTGGGGCAGAGGTCGAGCACGGAAAGCCGATGCCGGATATTTTCCTTCTGGCGGCGACCCGCCTGGACATCGATCCGGAGCGCTGCCTTGTCGTTGAAGATTCAACCGCAGGCGTGCAGGCCGGACGTATGGCCGGCATGTATACCGTCGGATACGAAAACCCGACAAGCGGCGGACAGAACGTCAATGCGGCCGATGTTGTGGTGAAGTCTTTAAGCGAGATCCCGAAGATCATCGAACAGCTTTCTCAGGTAAAGATCCTGCCGGTCACCTCACCGACAAGAAAGATGGCCGTTTGTTCCCTGGCGCAGATCATCTGGAACGAGTGGTTCCCGTCGATCATCTCGCAGGAACAGGTCAACTATATGGTCGAGAAGTTCCAGAGCATGCCGGCGATCGATGAAGCTATCGAGAAGAAAGGCTACGAGTATTTTCTCATGATCCTGGGAGATACTCCGATCGGATATATGGGCGTGGCTCCGGATGAGGACGCACTTTTACTGAGTAAACTCTATCTCATGAAACCGTTCCGCGGCCAGAGAAGAAGTAATCTCTTCTTCGACAAAGCAGAGGAAGTGGCGAAAGAAAAGGGCTTTTCAAAAGTGCGCCTTTTCGTAAACCGCCATAACTATAACTCGATCCGCGTCTACTTAAGAAAAGGCTATCGCATCGTGCAAGAGAAGAAGACCGACATCGGAGAGGGCTTCGTCTGTGACGATTTCCTGATGGAAAAGGAACTGTAAGAGAGAGCCGGCTCCGGGACAAAAAACGGAAACGAGAGACAAAAAGAAGAGAAAAACGGCGAAAATCGACGAATTTTGGAAAATTTGTGAGATTTTTCGCGAAAAAGTGTTGACAAGTGCATTTCCCGCATCTATTATAGTGGAGCGCCCTCAAAACAGGGGGCTTTATGTGTGAACTATTTTAGGAGGAAAAAGTCCATTATGAAGACATTTGTTGCTACACCATCAAATATCGAGAGAAAATGGTACGTGGTTGACGCTTCCGGCAAGACACTCGGTCGTCTGGCTTCTGAAGTTGCAATCGTTCTGCGCGGTAAGAATAAGCCGACATACACACCTTTCATCGATACAGGAGATTATGTAATCGTCATCAACGCTTCCAAGCTCGTTCTTACAGGTAACAAGCTGGATAAGAAGATGTATCGTTATCACACAGGCTACGCTGGCGGTCTCAAGGAGACAGCTTACAGAAAGCTTATGGATACAAAGCCGGAGAAGGCTTTCGAGTTGGCAGTAAAGGGTATGCTCCCGAAGAACGCTCTCGGACGTCAGATGTTTAAGAAGCTGAAGGTTTATGCAGGTGCTGAGCATGATCACGCTGCACAGAAGCCGGAAGTACTGAACTTCGAAGCATAATATAGGGAGGAATAAGTTACATGGCTAAGAAAGCTACTAAAGTTTACTTCTATGGCACAGGTCGTCGTAAGAATGCTGTAGCATGCGTACGTCTTCTTCCTGGCACAGGCAAGATCACGATCAACGATAAGGATATGGACGAGTACTTCGGTCTTGATACTCTGAAGCTCATCGTTCGTCAGCCGCTCGTAGCTACTGCTACAGAAGGCAAGTTCGACATCATCTGCAAGGCTGTCGGTGGTGGTATCTCCGGTCAGGCCGGTGCGATCCGTCATGGTATCGCTCGTGCTCTGGTTCAGGCAGATGAAGAAGCCTACAAGGCAATCCTGAAGAAGGCCGGTTTCCTCACACGTGATGCACGTATGAAGGAAAGAAAGAAGCCGGGTCTCAAGAAAGCTCGTAAAGCTTCTCAGTTCAGTAAGCGTTAATCGAAGGTTTCTTCGGTTTCCGTCTTTCGGACGAATACAAGATCTATCAAGAGACTGTCTCTTTGCGAGACAGTCTCTTTTTTATTTCGAGCAAGGATCGTCTCATTGTATTTTGCATGGATTTTTGGCAAAATAGGGGAGAAATCGACGCAGGCGAAGAAGCCCGAAAGAGTGAAAAGAATGATCATCTATAATGCTGAAATCTATACGATGGAATCCCAAGAACCGATCCGCGACGGATATGTGATCTTCGACAGAAAGAAGATCCTCAAGATCGGCTCCGGGGATGACTGGATGAACTGGCTGGAGAGTGCCGGCAAAGAGAATCCCGATCTTTATGTGCGACGTGATTATGTGGAAAACGATGAGCAGACCGAGAGTGTCCAGACCATCGACGCCAAGGGCGCGCGCCTCTATCCGGGCTTTATCGATGCCCATACACATATCGGTCTTTTCGATGACGGACTGACGGACGAAGGCAGTGACGGAAATGAGATCGTCTCTCCGATCTCGCCGGATCTTCGCGCGCTTGACGGCATCCACAACGCCGATCCCTGTTTCAAGGAAGCCAGAGAAGCGGGCGTAACACTCGTTGCGGCCGGCCCCGGAAGCGCCAATATCGTGGGCGGACAGTTTGCGCTTCTGACTACCTATGGAAAGACGGTCGACCGTGCACTGGTGGATCCGTTTATTGCCATGAAGGCAGCACTCGGTGAGAATCCGAAGATGTGCTATGGCAAGGACAACAAGGCGCCACAGACACGTATGGGCAACGCGGCACTTCTGCGCGGTGTGCTCTCCGAGACCATCGAGTACTACGAAAAGAAGATGCAGTCCGAAGAAAAATGGACAGAGTATAACAACGCGGATAAGAAGGATACAGATGACAAGCCGGAGCGTCCGGACATCTTTGAAAAGGATATGGAGCTTGAGGCCATGATCCCTGTCATCAAGGGTGAGAAGCCTCTGAAGATCCATGCCCACAGACAGGACGATATCCTGACGGCGATCCGTGTGGCAAATGAATTCAGCCTCAAATACACCCTCGACCACTGTACCGAGGGACACCTCATCGCAGATGTGCTGAAGGAAGAGTACGATGCAGGACAGGCCGAAAACCGCGGCCTGGGCATCTGTTCGAAAAAGGATAAACCGGCGGGCGGTAAGATGCTCGGCATCATCGTGGGACCCGTGATCGGTGACCGCAGCAAGCCGGAACTGAGCAACATGAGCCTTTCTACAGCAGGCGTGCTCTGCAAGGCAGGTCTTCCTGTGGCCATCATGACTGACCATCCGTGCGTGCCGGAGCAGTATCTGCCGCTTTCGGCAGCGCTTTCCAAGAAGGGCGGCATGCCCGAGCAGCAGGCACTTGCCGCGATCACGATCAATGCGGCGAAGATCCTTGGTGTTTCCGACCGCTATGGTTCGATCTCGGAAGGAAAAGCACCGGACATGGTACTTATGACAGCTGATCCGCTGACTCTGGAAAGCGAAGTGATCCTCGTGATCGGAAGCGGCCGCGTCGTGGCAGATCTTCGGAGGAACGAAGGATGAGCCTGGAGACGATAAGCACATCGGTTGAGATGACCGAGCGCCTGGGCGAGGCGATCGGTAAGGTAGTCTGCGCAGGAGACCTGATCACGCTAGACGGCGATCTGGGAGCCGGAAAGACTGCATTTACAAGAGGACTTGCCAGAGGCATGGGCCTTTCCTGCCGTGTGACCAGCCCGACTTTTACGATCGTAAATGAGTATAACGACCAGCAGGGCGTGCCGAGACTGTTTCATTTCGACACGTACCGGCTGAGTAACAGTGACGACTTCTACGATGCCGGACTCGACGAGTATTTCGGACGGGACGGTGTCTGCGTGATCGAGTGGAGTACGGTCATCGAAGACGCGCTTGCGAAGGAACGGATCCGCCTTCTGATCTCCGGTAACGGAGAGACCCGTACGATCCGCATACTCTATTCTGAAAAATACGCTTCCGCGATGCAGACTGTTCGCGCGGAGATGGAAAAGGAGGGCATGCACTTTGCTGATATTAGCATGTGATACTTCAAACCGGGCATGCTCGAGCTGCCTTTGGAAAGACGGAACGTGTATCGATTCTGCATTTCGAAATGACGGGCTGACGCATTCTCAGACATTTATGCCGCAGGTCCACGCCCTGATGGAGAAAAACCACATCGAATATGAAACACTCGACGCACTGGCCTGTACCGTGGGTCCCGGTTCTTTTACCGGAATCCGTATCGGAGTCAGTGCCGTAAAGACCATGGCCATGGCGCTGGAAAAACCGGCCGTTCCGGTTTCTTCTCTGGAGGCGATGGCATACCCGCTTCGTGACGAAGACGCACTGGTCGTACCGCTGATCGACTGTAGAAATCACCGCGCCTGGTCGGCGGCATATTATCACGGAGAGCAAGTCCTTTCCGAGGTCGCCGATGACGTTGATCACATCCGTGAAAACTGTATCTCCTATCGTGATACGAATCTTTCCGGAAAGAAGATCCTTCTGGTCGGAAACGGTGCGGCGATGTTCTTAGAAGGCCTTTCCGAAGAAGCACTTGCCGAATACCGCGAAGGCTTCGATGAGATCCATCCGGAGAGCATGGCAGCCATCGCGGAAAAGACCCTTCTTTCCGAAGACGAAACGACAAGAAACAGTGCATTTGCCGCGGACGCCCTGATGCCGGTTTACCTTGCCAGAACACAGGCCGAAAGAACCGCCAACGAACAGGGAAGAGAGCAGGTCGAAGTGCCGATCCGCTACTACAGCACACAGGATGAAAAGTAAGCCCTTTTGGATCCGAAAGGAGGCGCACGATGGAACTTCTTTTTGAAAAAGCAAAGCAGGCCGATCTTGAGACGATCGCCGCGATCGAAAAAGTGTCTTTCCCGGATCCGTGGAGTGTGGATTCTCTCTGGACATTCGCATCAGATGAGACCATCCGTGCGCTGGTCACCGCCAAGGAAAAAGAAACGGGCGAACTGGTGGGGTACTACGCCCTGCAGTATGTCCTCGACGAAGCCGAGATCGCGATCGTTGCCGTGGCTGCAAAGTTCAGAAGGATGGGCATCGGAAGACAGCTGATCGAGGACATCATCGCGTTCTGTAAAAGCAAGGATGTCAGCACGATCCATCTGGAGGTCCGTTCGGAAAATGAAGCGGCGATCCATCTTTATCGGGCGATGGGTTTTGAGGAGAACGGAAGACGAAAAAACTACTACGAAAATCCCAGAGAGGATGCGATCCTCTTCCGCTTGTCTATTTGACACAAACGACAAGAAACCAAGAGCAAAAACTGGGTTTTTAACACAAAAACACGAAAATGATTTTCGCTACTTTCCAAATCATTGACATTGGTCCGAAGTGTCCATATACTTTGCTTGTAAGTTAAAAGGCAAAGTTTGTGGTTTTCACAAACACGAACATATATTGACCTCGAGGAGGAAAGAAAATGGTTTCACAGACAGTTACTTTTCAGTGCGATGAAGCGCTCCAGATGAAAGCGGTAGCGATTTTGATCCAGAAGGCTTCTGCATTCAAGAGCAGCATCTATCTGACCAGAAGCGGCAGACGCGCAAACGCGAAGAGTCTGCTGGGCGTGATGTCCCTCGGTATCGAGAACAACGCAGAGATCGAGATCACTGCAGATGGCGACGATCAGGAAGACGCTGTTGAAACATTGGTCGGATATCTTAACAATCCGAAGATCCAATGATCGGCGACGGCACATCTACATTTGACGCCAGATTAGATATAGTACCTACGGATCCGGGAGTGTACCTGATGAAGGACGCCTCGGATTCTGTCATTTATGTCGGCAAAGCGAAGAATCTGAGAAACAGACTGAGAAGTTACTTCGGGAAAAACCCGCAGGGTAACGCGAAGGTCCTGGCCATGATCTCGCATGTTGCCGACTTTGAATATGTGGTGGTCGGATCCGAACTCGAAGCACTCCTTCTGGAGTGCAATCTGATCAAGCGCTATCAGCCCCACTACAACATCCTGCTTCGTGACGACAAGGGCTTTCCTTATATCTGCATCACGATGCAGGAAGAATATCCACGTATCATGAAAGTCTTCCGCCCCGACAAGAACATGGTCGGCGCGAAGTACTACGGTCCGTTTTTGAGCGGTGACCTTTTCCGTGCGCTGACGGCGCTTCGCGATATCTTCCCGACGAAGACCTGCCGTAAAGTCCTGCCGCGCGATATCGGAAAAGAAAGAGCCTGCCTGAATTACCATATCGGACGCTGCGTCGGTCCCTGCCGGGGCGATGTTGCCGTCAAAGAATACAGAAGCGTTATGGAGAATATCTGCCGCTTCTTCGAGGGTAAATATGACGGCATCTTAAAGGATCTCGAAGCGAAGATGAACGAAGCTTCGGAAGCCCTCGATTTTGAAAAAGCCGCGGTATACCGCGACCGTCTTACCGCCCTTCGCACCGTCATGGCGAACCAGAATGTTTCTTTCCCGAGACAGTCGGACCGCGACGCCATCGGATTCTTCCGAGATGCAGGTGAGATCTGTTTCAGAAAACTCGAGCTTCGTGACGGACGAATCATCGGTTCGTCGACATATTTTCTGAAAGACGAAGGCGAGTCGGAAGACAGTCTCGTCGAAGCATTTCTCATGCAGTACTATCCGACCGCACCGGAGATCCCGAAGGAGATCCTGGTTTCGATCTCTTTGGAAAATGCAACGGCGATTGAGCAGGCGATCAGCGACATGGCCGGACACAAAGTCGAGCTTCATATCCCGCAGCGGGGAGACGGCATGCGTCTTCTGGAGATGGCCAATGCTAACGCAAAAGAAGCCCTCCGCCGACGGATCCTGCGTGTGGGAAGCTCCAACGAAAGTATCGATACGGCGCTGAAACTTCTTACGGAAAAACTCAACCTTCCGAAGATCCCCGAGCGGATCGAGTCCTACGATATCAGTAACCTCGGAAACGACGACCGCTGTGCCGGCATGGTGGTCTTTAAAAACGGCCGTCCGGACAAGGCGTCCTATCGACTCTTTAAGATCAAGACGGTCGAAGGGCAGGACGACTATGCGTCCATGCGGGAAGTTTTGACACGACGCTTTTCACACATCGGCGACGAGCAGTTTGCGACGATGCCGGATCTCATCCTGGCAGACGGCGGCATGGGTCAGGTACACGCGATCTACGAAGTCCTGAAGGAGATGAATCTGGAAGATAAGATCCATCTGGCCGGTATGGTGAAGGACAGACGCCATAGAACGCACAGCCTCATCGACCTCGACGGACAGCAGATCGATCTGGCAGATGATGCCAGAGAAGACGAAGAAGCGATGACGCTTTTCCGTCTGGTGACCGCAGTCCAAAACGAAGTCCACCGGTTTGCGATCTCGTATCAGAGAAAGCTCAGCAAGAAGAGAAATCTCACATATAAACTCGAGACGATCCCGGGCATCGGAGAAGCCAAGAGAAAGAATCTCATGAAGTATTTCGGCTCCATCAAGGCGATCTCGGAAGCAAGTGTCGACGAGCTTTCGAAGGTCGAACGCATCACGGCCAAGGATGCCGAGACGCTCTTTTTGCATTTCCATAATCCCGACGCGTAACTTGTGTGAATTCCCCGTGACCGATATAATGACTTCGAAGTAAGCCGCAAAAGGAGGCCACCGGAATTGAGTATCTTTGCCATCGCCGATCTGCATCTGTCTCTTTCGACGAATAAGCCTATGGACGTGTTCGGTCCGGGCTGGCAGAACTATGTGCAAAGACTGAAAGCCGCCTGGTGTGAAAAGATCAAGCCGGAAGACACCGTCCTGATCCCCGGCGATATTTCCTGGGGGATGACGATGGACGAAGCTCTGGCGGATTTTTGTTTTCTTGAAGAACTTCCCGGTACCAAGATCCTTTCCAAAGGAAACCACGACTACTGGTGGGGCACCAATAAGAAAGTCGAAGAATTCCTTGCTTCTCACGGCCTTGTTTCGATCAAGCTTCTGAAGAATAACGGATTCGTCGTGGAAGATGCGCTCGTCGCGGGAAGCCGCGGATGGCTCCTTCCTGAAAATCCCGAGAGCAAAAAAGAAGACGAGAAGATCTATCTTCGCGAAGTCGGAAGACTGCGCCGCTCACTCCAGGACTCGCTTTCCATGTACGAAAAAACCGAAGGGGAATCTTCCCGCCCGGTTCGAAAAATCGCCATGCTGCATTATCCACCGGTCTACGATCCCGAAAGATCGAACGGCTTTACCGACGCGCTCGAAGAATACGGATTTGAGATCTGCCTTTACGGACATCTTCACGGAAGAGGCCATCAGAAGGCATTTAACGGCGTACGAAACGGCGTCGAATACCGTCTGATCGCGGCTGATTATCTGCAGTTTGATCCTGTGAAACTTTGAAAAAGCGACCGGATCATCTGCTGACCCACCCGAAATCCTCAAAAAATATCGACCTGAAAATTTCTTGAAAGCCTTGCGGCTGTAAGACAAAATGCGTTTTTGATGCTTGCGTTATTTTTAGTCCTGTAATATAATTCTATGTACGCAAAATGCATCTTTACGCCCTGTTGGACGGATCGGATGCATAATCAGGTAAAGTGGTGGTAAATTCATGGCATTCAGCATGACCGGCTACGGCCGCGGAGAAGCGACTTATACGACACGTCGCTATCTTGTCGAGATCAAATCAGTCAACAACCGTTTCTGCGATATCCAGGTGCGCATGCCCCGAGGCTATGCAGCGCTCGAGACTAAGATCCGTGAGAAGATCTCGGATCGCCTTATGCGCGGAAAGATCGATGTCTATGTGACCATCGAAGATGTAGGTGACGGCAATCAGACAGTCGAACTCAACGAAGGTCTGGCAAAGGCCTATTCCGAAGCGGTGGCGAAGATCGCGGATGTAACGGGCCGCGCCGATGAAACAGAAGCCTACCAGATCGCAAGATTTTCGGATGTGCTCGTAGCACGTGCAAACAGCCTGACACCGGACGAAGCCGGCGCAGAGCTTTTCCCGGTACTGGACGCGGCGATCGAAGATATCTGCCGTATGCGTACCATCGAGGGCGACAAGCTCGTAAGTGACCTCAAAGAGAAAGTAAACATTTTCGAGAGCCAGCACGCAGCAGTGAAACTTCGTGCACCGCTGGTTCCGAAGGAATACAGAGAGCGCCTGATGAACCGTATTCAGGAGCTGCTCGACGATAAGGCAAACCTGGTCTATGACGAGTCCAGAAGAGAAGCCGAGGTAGCGATCTTTGCAGATAAGTGCGCCATCGACGAAGAACTGACCCGTCTTTCCAGTCACATGAACCAGCTCCGCGAGACGCTGGACAGCCGTGGAAGCATCGGCAAGAGACTGGACTTCATCCTCCAGGAGATGAACCGCGAAGTGAATACCATCGGCTCGAAAGCCAACGATATAACGATCACCAATTACGTACTGGACATGAAAACGGAACTGGAAAAGATCCGCGAACAGATACAGAATCTGGCGTGAGGTGGCAAAGAGAAGATGGCATTTATCGACATAGGATTTGGAAATATGGTCTCTACGCAGCGTCTGGTCTGCGTAGCCGGCTCGGAGTCGGCACCGGTTCGAAGACTGGTGCAGGATGCGCGTGACCGGGGTGCGCTGGTTGACTGTTCTTCCGGCAAAAAGAGTAAATCCGTGCTGGTTATGGACAGCGGACACGTCGTCCTTTCGGCACTGACCTCTGAAGAACTTCAGGAACTGCTGAAGGAGGGAAAAGCATGAGTACCGGTTTGATCGTTTCTATTTCCGGACCTTCCGGTGTCGGCAAGGGTACAGTGATCGACAGACTTCGGGAAGTCCTTCCCGGATGCGGACATTCGATCTCGGTTACCTCGAGAGCCCCTCGTGGACAGGAACAGGACGGAGTCGAGTACTTCTTCCGGACCAAAGAGGAGTTCGAGAAGCTGATCGCAGAAGGCGAGATCATCGAGTATGACCAGTATGTCGGTAACTACTACGGGACGCCGCTGACGCCGCTTCTGAAGATGTCGAAGTCCGGCACGAATGTGCTTTTGGATCTGACCGTCGCAGGAAGTCTGGCTCTGAAGGAAAAGTTCGATGATACCGTAACGATCTTCCTTCTGCCGCCGTCCATGGATGAACTGAGAAGCCGCCTTTCGGGACGGGGAACCGAAACGGAAGAGCTGGTGGATAAGAGGATGGCGCAGGCCAAGGGCGAGATCGCCCAGGCAGAAAAGTTCGACTATGTGGTGACAAACCGTACCGTCGAACAGGCAGTCGAAGAGATCGCCGCCATCATGAAAGCGGAGAACCGCCGCTTTAGAAGAAGCCGCGACGCAGTGGAAACACTGCTTGCACAATAAAAAAGAGTTTGACAGGTAAGAATTAAGGGAGGAATGGAAAAATGTTAGTAGATCCGTCAGTGGAAGAATTGTTGCCAAAGGCCGAATGTCGTTACTCACTCTGCATGCTGGTTGCCAAGAGAGCACGTCAGCTGGTAGATGGTGCACAGCCGATGGTCGACGATCCGACACCGAGTTATGTAACCCTGGCTTGTAAAGAAGTCGCAGCAGACAAGGTCGTCTGTGTAGAGGGACAGCATACTCCTTATGTACCGCTTCGTCCGGAGATCGAGGAAGCTCGTCGTCTGGCGAAAGAAGCGGCTGAGAATCAGGCTCGCCTGGAAGCAGAGCAGGCTCTGGAAGCTGCAGAGAATGCTGCTGAGAACGGTGAGGCTTCTGATGAAAATCAGGATGCCGGCGAAGAGATCGTTGCCGAGAATGATGAGTTCGTGGAAGAAGAAGCTTCCGACGACGAGGAGGAGTCCTGATGCCTGTTAAGAAGTCAATGGAAAAAATCGTAGCCCTCGCGAAGACAAGAGGTTTCGTATATCCGGGTTCCGATATCTATGGTGGTCTGGCAAATGCATGGGACTTCGGTCCTCTGGGTGTCCAGCTCAAGAATAACGTAAAAGCGGCATGGTGGAAGAAGTTCGTACAGGAAAGCCCCTACAATGTAGGTGTAGACTGCGCGATCCTCATGAACCCGCAGGTATGGGTCGCTTCCGGTCACGTCGGCGGTTTTTCGGATCCGCTCATCGACTGTAAGCAGTGCAAGGCTCGTGCTCGTGCCGATAAACTGGTAGAAGATTTTAATTCCGAAAACGGAATCACCGACGTAAACGTCGAGGGCATGAACGACGAGCAGCTCGTTGCATACATCAAGGAAAAGAACATTCCCTGCCCGACATGCGGCGGCCACAACTTCACCGATGTAAGAAAATTCAACCTGATGTTTAAGACATTCATGGGTGTTACCGAAGATGCGAAGAACGAAGTATATCTTCGTCCGGAGACCGCACAGGGTATCTTCGTTAACTTCTTAAACGTTCAGCGTTCCGCAAGAAAAAAGATCCCGTTCGGTATCTGCCAGATCGGTAAGAGCTTCAGAAACGAGATCACACCGGGTAACTTCATCTTCAGAACTCGTGAGTTCGAGCAGATGGAGCTCGAGTTCTTCTGCGAGCCGGGTACGGACCTTGAGTGGTTCAAGTACTGGAAAGACTACTGCTATAACTGGCTGACCGGTCTGGGCCTCAAGGAAGAAGAACTTCGTACAAGAGATCACTCTCCGGAAGAACTTGCTTTCTATTCCAACGCAACTACCGACTTTGAATTCTGGTTCCCCTTCGGCGAAGGCCAGTGGGGTGAGCTCTGGGGTGTGGCTGACCGTACAGACTATGACCTCAAGCAGCATATGGAATTCTCTAAGCAGGATCTTTCCTACTTTGATCCGGCAAAGAATGAGAAATACGTACCGTACGTTATCGAGCCGTCGCTCGGTGCTGACCGTGTCACACTCGCATTCCTCTGTGCCGCATATGACGAAGAAAAGATCGTCGACGGCGACAAGGAAGATGTTCGTACCGTAATGCATTTCCATCCGTTCCTCGCTCCGATCAAGATCGGTGTGCTTCCGCTTTCCGCGAAACTCAGTGAGAAGGCTGAGCCGATCTTCACCGAGCTTTCCAAGAAGTATATGTGCGAGTTCGATGACAGACAGTCCATCGGTAAGCGTTATCGCCGCCAGGACGAGATCGGTACACCGTACTGCATCGTATATGATTTCGATTCGGAAGAAGACAACTGCGTCACGATCCGTGAGAGAGATTCCATGAAGAACGTCGAGTACGAGCCGGGCAACATCCGTTTCCCGATCGACAAGCTCGGGGAGTTCTTTGAGGGTAAGTTCGATTTTTGATAAAGAAATCACAAAACGATTTTTAAGTGCTTTTCGCGACTCCTTAGTGAAAAGGACTTTGAAAATAAAAAAGTAACTAGAAGCAAAAAATTATGAAAGGCGGGCTAAACAATGACCAAATATGTTTACTTGTTTTCTGAGGGCAACGGCAATATGCGTGAGCTCCTCGGCGGTAAGGGTGCTAACCTTGCTGAGATGACAAACCTCGGACTTCCTGTTCCTCAGGGATTCACGATCACCACAGAGGCTTGTACAAAATACTACGAAGACGGACGTCAGATCAATGACGAGATCTTCGCTCAGATTCTGGAATACATCGGTAAGATGGAGGAGATCACCGGCAAGAAGTTCGGCGACCTCGAGAACCCGCTTCTTGTTTCCGTTCGTTCCGGTGCGAGAGCTTCCATGCCGGGCATGATGGACACCATCCTCAACCTCGGTCTCAACGAAGAAGTTGTTAACGTTATCGCACAGAAGTCCAATAACCCGCGCTGGGCTTGGGACTGCTACAGAAGATTTATCCAGATGTACTCCGACGTCGTTATGGAAGTTGGTAAGAAGTACTTCGAAGAGCTCATCGATAAGATGAAGGCGGAAAAGGGCGTAAAGCAGGACGTAGAACTCAATGCTGACGACCTCAAGGAACTTGCTAACCAGTTCAAGGCTGAGTACAAGGCTAAGATCGGTTCCGACTTCCCGACAGATCCGAAGGAACAGCTCATGGGCGCGATCAAGGCTGTATTCCGTTCCTGGGACAACCCGCGTGCTAACGTTTACCGTCGTGACAACGATATCCCGTATTCCTGGGGTACAGCTGTTAACGTACAGTCCATGGCTTTCGGTAACATGGGTGACGATTGCGGTACCGGTGTTGCTTTCACACGTGACCCTGCAACAGGTAACAAGGGCCTCTTCGGTGAGTTCCTGACAAACGCACAGGGCGAGGACGTTGTAGCCGGCGTACGTACTCCTATGAAGATCGCTGAGATGCAGGAGAAGTTCCCGGAGGCATTCGCTCAGTTCACTGAGGTTTGCTCCATCCTTGAGAAGCACTATCGCGACATGCAGGATATGGAGTTCACAGTTGAACACGGTAAGCTCTACATGCTCCAGACAAGAAACGGTAAGAGAACCGCTCAGGCTGCTCTGAAGATTGCTTGTGACCTCGTTGATGAGGGCATGAGAACAGAAGAAGAAGCAGTTGCCATGATCGATCCTCGTAACCTCGATACACTCCTTCACCCGCAGTTTGATGCGAAGGCACTGAAGGATGCAACTCCGATCGCTCAGGCTCTCGGTGCTTCCCCGGGTGCGGCTTGCGGCCAGATCGTTTTCACAGCTGAAGACGCAAAGGCTTGGAAGGCTGCCGGTAAGAAAGTCGTTCTCGTTCGTCTCGAGACCTCTCCGGAAGATATCGAAGGCATGAAGGCTTCCCAGGGTATCCTCACTGTTCGTGGTGGTATGACATCCCACGCTGCAGTAGTAGCTCGTGGTATGGGTACTTGCTGCGTATCCGGCTGCTCCGATATCAACATGGACGAAGCAAACAAGAAGTTCACACTGGCCGGTAAGGAATATCACGAGGGTGATGAGATCTCCATCGATGGTTCCACAGGTAAGATCTACGACGGTATCATCCCGACAGTTGATGCTACGATCGCAGGTGAGTTCGGCCGCATCATGGCTTGGGCTGACAAGGCTCGTAAGCTTAAGGTAAGAACAAACGCAGATACTCCGAAGGATGCTAAGAAGGCTCGTGAGCTCGGTGCTGAAGGTATCGGTCTCTGCCGTACAGAGCACATGTTCTTCGGTGACGGAAGAATCGATGCTTTCCGTGAGATGATCTGCTCCGAGACAGTGGAAGAGAGAGAAGAAGCTCTCGAGAAGATCCTGCCGATGCAGCAGTCTGACTTCGAGGCTCTCTACGAGGCTCTCGAGGGTTACCCGGTAACCATCCGTTTCCTGGATCCGCCGCTTCACGAGTTCGTACCTACAGAAGAAGCAGACATCAAGAAGCTTGCTGATTCTAAGGGCAAGAGCGTTGAAGCAATCAAGGCTATGATCGATTCTCTCCATGAGTTCAACCCGATGATGGGTCACCGTGGATGCCGTCTGGCTGTTACCTATCCGGAAATCGCTAAGATGCAGACAAAGGCTGTTATCCGCGCTGCTCTGAACGTGAAGAAGAATCATCCGGATTGGAAGATCGAGCCGGAGATCATGATCCCGCTTATCGGCGACATCAAGGAACTCAAGGTTGTTAAGGCAGTTGTTGTTGAGACAGCTGATGCTGAGATCGCATCTGCCGGTTCCGACCTCAAGTACGAAGTAGGTACCATGATCGAGATCCCGCGTGCTGCTCTGACAGCTGATGAGATCGCTAAGGAAGCTGCATTCTTCTGCTTCGGTACAAACGACCTGACACAGATGACATTCGGTTTCTCCCGTGACGACTCCGGTAAGTTCCTCGAGGCATACTACGAGTCCAAGATCTTCGAGTCTGATCCGTTCGCACGTCTCGACCAGAACGGTGTCGGTAAGCTCATGAAGATGGCGATCGACCTCGGTAAGCCGGTTAACCCGAACCTGCACATCGGTATCTGCGGTGAGCACGGTGGTGACCCGACGTCCGTTGAGTTCTGCCACAAGATCGGCCTGGATTATGTATCCTGCTCGCCGTTCCGTGTACCGATCGCAAGACTTGCTGCTGCTCAGGCTGCTATCGCTGAGAAGAACAACAAATAAGTTGATAGATCGCAGGAGGTAAATATGCTGTACAATGTTGCAAAGATTGTTTTAGTTATAGCTGCGATCGTGTTGATCATTGTTGGGCTGGTTACGAAGCGCAGAAAGAAGTAATCTGCACAGGCTCACTACAACACGTAAGTTGATTTAAAATCACAACAAACCGAAGGACCGGAGTAGAAATACTCCGGTCTTATTTTTTTTTTCGATTTATAGTAAGATAAAGGTGAATGTAGATACGCGGCCTTTTGATCGCGGATACGATTCGGGTAGAGGAGCTGATTCTATGGTGAAGACATCGAAACGCTTTTTGGCACTGATCCTTGCTATGTCTTTTTTGCTTGCTGCAGGCTGCAAGAAGAAAAAAGAGCCGCTTCAGAGAGTCGTTCTGGATTCGGATCCGTATTACAGCTGTGAGGAGATCGCACTTTCTTTCCCGGAGCCGGAAGGAAAAGAACTGGATCACCGCTGGACATCAGTTATGAAGGTATTATCAGACTGCGTTGTCATGGACGTAGAAGAGGAGTATGTCGTTCCACGTGAACTGGAGGAACGATGGAACAGCTTTCAATACGATCCCTCAAATGTAGAGGAATATAAGAAACTTCTTTCGGAGAAAGATGAATACAGACGTTTTGGACTGATGGTTTTCGGATTAGATGGAAGCACGAAGAACTACAACGAACTGGCAGCCGGGTCGAGTGTTCTGTGTGTGACCGAAGATCTGTCGGGGAAAGGGAAGATCCTGATCACTCCCTATGTTCCGGAAGTCTATATGTATGGGAATTCTGTTCTATATGAGATCTCGCCGGAAGGAGAACTGACGAATCCTATCACACTGGACAGAAGCATCTATTCCACGGCGGATATTTTGTTCCTGGAAAACGGGAATATGCTCTGCCGAGGAGATTCGTCGGTTCTTCTTTATGATCCGGATGGGAATCTTCTTGGGGAAGAAAACTTCGGGTTTGGAAATAACGTAAACCGACTCTTCAAGGTCGGGGAGAAGTACTATGCTTATTTTTTGATCGACGATATATACGATACGTTTTCCGCGCCGACCATAACATATATGTATGAGATCGATCCGGCAACCGGGAAAAAGGAGGGGGATCGATTGGAAGTGACCTGTCCGGTACATAGCACTTTCCTTCTTCAGGGAAAAGACGGTGTCTATGCGATCCTCAGCAACGGCTTTCGCAAATATGATCTTCTGAACGGAAAGGATGCACAGACGATCTTTTCGTGGAAGGATGCGGACTGTAATTATTCGGGTATCGAGAGCACAAGTTCGAATATCGTATCGGAAGACGATATCTACACTTTGCGCATGGCGCGTGAGGAATCTTCTTATTCCTATCGGCTTATGCATCTTCATCGTCAGGAAACAAATCCGCATGCCGGAGAAAACATCATCTATCTGGGCACGATCGGCACCCTTCAAGCGGAGTTTATTGACCATATTAATCAGTATAATCTGGAGACGAAAAACCACACAAGGATCGTGGTCCTGGATTATTCCGGAGATGATCTTTATTCTACAGAATATGCGAATTCCGGGACTTCGTGGATCGAACTTGCGCACTTCTCGACCGATCAGACCTCGCTGATCGCAGATCAGGTGTATCTGGATATCCTGGGTGGGGATGGACCGGATATCCTTCTGAATTTCGGAGCATTCTCCCAGTTCAATACAGAGCGTGCGCTGGTGGATCTGAATACGTTGATCGACGGAAGCATGCCGCTGGACCGGACTTCCCTTTTCGATAATGTCATCCGTGCGAATGAAAAGGATGGGAAACTCTACCAGATCCCGCTGAGCTTCGTGATCGACGGTATGTTTGCGAATCAGAAATATGTGGGTGAAAGGACCGGATGGACCTACGAAGAGTTCCGGGAGATTGACAGAAATCTTCCTGACGGCGTGAAGATCCTGGGAAACGTGCCACAGAGTGAGCTTCTCGAGAACCTGATGGACGGGGCCACCGGACATATTGTGGATTATAACAAGCAGACCGTAGATTTCGATAACCGGGAATTCCGGGAGATCCTGGATATCGTAAAGACCTATGGTATCCCGAAAACCCGAAGAGAAATCAATGTAAACATCGAAAACGATGAGACGGTGATGCACGATGAAGTGATGCTTGCCGAAGGAATACTCGTTGCAACAGGCAGCACGATACGAGATCTTTACAATTATGCAAATGCCGATTTCCACTGCAGTGATCCTATACGTTTTATCGGTTATCCCAGTCTGGATGGTACAGGAGCGCGGGCAGATACGGCATTCTCGATGGCCATTGCCCGGTCCTCTCAGTATAAGGACGAAGCGTGGGGGTTTGTCCGTTCTTTCTTCGAAGAAGATGTACAGCTCGCTATTGGCGTGGGCTCTTTCCCTGTGAACCGGAAAGCTTTTGACGATCTGATGGAACAGGAACTTAAAGAGGATCGAAAACGGTGGGAAGAGGCCGCATCCGATCCGGAGATGGAAAGAATTTTGAGAATTCAGAGCAATCCGCTTACGGAAGATGATGTTACCGAGCTTCGGGAAGTGGTCGAGAACATCCGGGAAGCCAGGTCGTATGATCCGACGGTCATGATGATCATTAACGAAGAAGCGCCGGGATACTACACCGACGACAGAACTCTGGACGATGTCGTGAAGATCATCCAGAAACGAAGTAAAGCCGTCGTTCAGGAACGCGGCTGAGCAGGCGCGTCTGTGGAAGAAAGTAATCGAATCGTAAACGTCCCCTTGGTCTGAACCGCTGTATAATCTTCCTACACATTTTTATTTGAGGGAGGAAGAAATATGACAGTATTTAAGAAAATCTCAGCAGCATTTTTGGGTATGTGTGTTCTTGTTTCGATGAGCGCATGCAAGAAAGCAGACGAGACAGAAGCCACATCCACAACGACCCAAGAGACTTCAACAGAAACGACAACAGAGAAGACAGAAGACCCCTCTGAGGAAAGTGAAGAGGAGACCTCGGCCACCAATGCGATCATTGCGGGCGAAGGTGAACTTCTTGGCATGACCAACTGGTCCTACCAGCTGGTGGATATGGGAGATTATCAGTACTGGGCCATCTTCGATGAAGACGGAAGAGAATTTGCCCAGCAGTATGTATACATGGGCGACAAGAAACCGCGGATCTGGACGAAAGATTTTGACGGTGACGGTCAAGAAGAATTCGTCGTGAATACATTTTATACGGCAGATGGCGGCCAGGCGGTCTGGGTATATAAGCTGATCGATGGCGAGATCAAGATCGGTACCGTCGATGTTGATACCTACATGATAAGAGTCCTCAAGCAAAAAGAATTCATGTATAATGCCGCCCGTTCTTACTACGACGAGGAAAAGGGAGAACTGATCTTCTGCTATGATTTCGGAGAAGAGTATGTCCTTTCTTTGGATGACTTTATATTTGGAGACATCGAGTATTAATGGGGTATAATAGTGTTGGAGCTATAAAACGAATTCCAAGATCAAATCTCGGGAGGGCTGCAACATGAATCAAAACAGAGTGCATAACTGCGTGAGACGAATGGGACTGCTGATGCTTCTTTGTGCCGTGATGGGCCTTCTTGCCAGCTGCCACGACTACGATGGCGATACGGTAGAATCCGGAAAATTCACACTCCGGACGAATGAACAAAATACCTATGCCACGGTCCTGTCCTGGAATTGGAGCGGAGATCCGAATGATGTCGTCATCGATATCCCCGATACGTACAATGATTCTATCGTGATCGACGCCATGGGCGGACCCACCGGAAGCAATGCCCCGCTTCTGCATTTCCGCGTGGTTACGGACTGCGATGTGAAGTATAAAGGAGACGACCCTGAGGCGTACGATATGGAGGTCTCTTTTGACGAGGTGGTCTTCACCTTAAAGATCGGAAAGAATATCGAAAGACAATATATATTCTATGCAAATGTAAGTTCGGATGTGTATGACTATATCGCAATTGAAAATGACGATGGAAGTGTCACATTCTACAAGGTATATTTCGAAGTCGAAGTTTCCAAGGACAACGAAAAATTCTATTCCAAGAATGGAAAACTGTATGCGGTAAAGAATGATGAATTGATCAAGCTGCCGTATTTGGAGGACTGATGGGAAACGAAAAGGAGGACGATATCCTCTCAGATCGGGGAGACAATGGAAGTACATGTGAAACGTTTTCAGGAACTGACGCCGGATGAGCTTTATGGGATCATGAAGCTTCGTGTGGATGTATTTGTCGTCGAGCAGCATTGCCTTTCGCCGGAGCTCGATGGCCGGGATCAGGACGCGATCCATGTCTGGATATCCGATGAAGATGAAGTGATCGCCTATCTTCTTGTTCTGGATAAGGGCGTTGAGCATGAGGCATATCACGCGATCGGCCGTGTACTTACTTCAAAGGAACGACGTTCCGAAGGCCTAGGCAAGAGAATCATGGACGAAGGCATCCGTGTTTTGCAGGAAAACTACGGAGAGGTACCGATCTATCTGGAGGCGCAGGTCTACGCGGAAGGCTTCTATAAAAAGTCCGGATTCTCGAGGATCTCCGACGAGTTTATCTTAGACGGGATCCCACACTATAAGATGCTTCGGAAGGTCTAATTTGCCAAACCCGCCGTGTTTTTCTTTTGGCGATTCCTGTATTATTTTCTTTGGAAAGAACAAATAAGCATTGTTTTTGTCCGATCCTCAAGTTTGAAAGGAGCTGAAAGGAATGGGCACATTTTCAAAAGTACATCGTTTTCACGGCGCGGGAGAAAATCCGAATGTCAATAACGTAGCCGTTTACGGACAGCCGGTCCGCTCTCTTTACACATCCACGAAGGTGTTTACGATCCACCATCACATCGATATCACGGACGATTCCCAAAACATCGTGTATCAAGCAAATACGAAAGTCTTCACGATCCACGACAAGACAGACGTGACGGATGCATCCGGACGACAAGTCGCACATATCGAAAGAAAGCTTCTCAGTTTCCATGAGAGACACTATATCGACATGGCAGACGGCGTCTCTTTTGAATTGTCGAACGAGATCTTCCACATCATCAAGGACATCACGAATATCGAGGGCCTGAGCTGGCAGCTTCGCGGCAACATCCTGGGTCTGAACTTCGAACTCTTCGATCAGTACGGCAACATCGTGGCTGTCATCGGGCAGAAGATGCTCTCGATCCACGACAAATACTGCATCGATATCTATCAGGCAGACAAGGAACAGATCGTAGTCGCCATCGTGGTGGCGCTGCAGCATATGATCCGCGACAGAGAAGCGGCTTCGAGCAGTTCGAGCAGCAGCTCGAATTAATGTGAAAAAATAAACAGGAAAGAGCGGGGAGGGGACAATTCCTTCCCGCTTTTTTGCTATAATGCTCATGGACGGAAAACGTCCGTGAGCTTTTTTATAGGGGAGATGAATTCTCATGCGTGATACGTGGTCATCGAGATCCGCTTTTATTCTGGCAGCAATCGGTTCGGCTGTAGGTCTTGGAAATGCCTGGCGTTTTCCGGGACTTGCCGCAAAATACGGCGGAGGTGCATTTTTATTTGTATACCTCATCGCCATGCTCGTGATCGGTATTCCGCTTCTGATGCTTGAGATCGCCGTCGCCCGTCATACTAAACAGGGCGCGCCGGGATCCATGCGCGCGCTGAACAAGAAAGCCGAGAGTGTCGGCTGGTTCGGCGTGGCAAACGGTATCGGCATCTCCATCTACTACGCGGCTGTATTTGCGTGGGTCATCCTGATGTTCTTCATGAGCTATAAGTTCAGGGGCATGACCGGTGACACGGAAGCCGCCAGTTCTCTCTGGGCCAATACCATCAAGACCACAGGCACGACGTCCGGCTTTACGACGATCGCCTGGCCGGTCCTGATCTGCCTTTTGATCGCATGGGCGCTCTGCTATTTCTGTATTCGAAATGGCACGACGACGGTCGGCAAGGTTGTGAAATATACCGTTTCTCTTCCGGTCATCTGCCTGCTGGTCATGGCCGTACGCGGCTTTACCATGCCGGGTGCTCTCGATGGCGTAGCCAAGCTCTTCATTCCGGAATGGAGCGCGCTTTCTGATTCGAACCTCTGGGTAGATGCCGTCGGACAGGTATTCTACTCCCTGTCGACTTCCATGGCCATCATGTTCGCCTACGGTTCATTTCTCGACAGCAAAGCCAATATCGCCGTCGACGCGATCATCATCGCTTTCTCCGATATGATCATCAGTGTCATGGCCGGTATCGTTATGTTTACGACGATGGCCGGTGTCGGTATGCTCGATAACATGTCCGCATCTGGTATCGCGACTGCGTTCATCATCTATCCGCAGGCGATCGTCAAGCTTTCCGGCAGTGGCGTCGTGAACATGATCTTCGCGTTCATATTCTACTTCTGTCTGATCACACTCGCCATCGACTCCCTCTTTTCCATCATCGAGGGTGTTTCCACGGCGATCTCCGACAAGTTCAACCTCAATAAGAAAAAGACGACTCTGACAATCTGTATCGTCGAGGGCATCCTGAGCCTGATCTATGTGACCGGCGCAGGCCTTGCGGTCCTGGACATCGTGGATTATTTCATCAACAGCTATACCCTGATCCTGACCGGTATCCTCGAAGTATTTGTTGCCGGCTGGTTCTTCAAAACCGCGAAGATCCTCGATCAGATCAACCGAAACACCAAGAACTTCAAGATGCCGAACTGGTGGTTCCTGCCGTCGATCAAGTATATCTCGCCTCTGGTCTTGACCGGACTTTTCGTCTGGAACTTTGCCAATCTCGTTCGTGGCGGCGGCATCTATGGTAAAGCTGATGGCTACTCTCTGAAGGCGAATATCCTGTTCGGATGGGGCATCATCCTTTTGATCCTGCTTTCCGGTCTCATCATCAAGGTCATCGTCCGCGCAAAACAAAAGAGCGGCTACACCGAAGATGCCCGCTCCTGGGAAGAATTTAAGGATGACTGAGAAATAAGGATCGCTTACTCGAGAACGAACATGCGCGTGATGTCTGCATCGTCATTTAATCGGTAGGCGTAGTATTCTTTATATCCGCTCGAAGCAAGAAGATCATAGACGGCCTGGTTCCAGGCATCGTCTCCCGTAATTTCACGGTAGACGACCACATCCGCCTGCCCGTTGCGTACGATCGCAGCATGCTCGAGGAAGACTTCATCTGTATAGAAAAGCGGGATATAGAACATCCGAAAATCCGGAGATGCTTTCAGATACTGATCGTAGACCGGAAGACAGAGTGAACAGAAGCTCACATAGTCGGCATCCGGGTGTGCCTTCGCGTACTCTTCGATGACGGTTTCACATTCCTCTTTCTGAGACGGTACATACGGCACAAGAAAAAGCTGGAATCCGACAAAGCAGAGCGGCACAACAGCGGCGATAATGGACAGCTGGAATGCATTCGTCTTTTTGTCGGAGATCTTCGTAAGCGCGGTAGCGGCAAAGTTCGTACCATACAGGAAGAACGGCATGAATACGATGAAAAAGTATGTGCAGACAAAGGAGAACGTCAGTCCAACGAAGGTGATCAGGCCGAGTACGGCCATGATGATCTTCTGCTTGGAAAGAGTTTTCTTTTTAAATTCCAGGAACAGCGAGGCGACGATCAGCAGAAGAAAAACCGTCAGGCTGATCTTGCCGGTGACCGGTACCGCACGCTTGGTCAGGTACAGGAAACCGTCTTTTCCGCCGGAATACTTGAGGTTAAAGACGAAGTAGACATCGAAGAATGCCTGAAGACCGCCTTTTACGTAGTAGAACAGCATGCACGGAAGTGTTACCGCCGCGATTCCTGCTAGAAATGCACCGGCGCCGCAGAAGAAGTTTTTCCAGTGTTTCTTAACGAGCAGCCAGAGAAAGTAGCATCCCACGAAAGCCAGGTAGAAAAGACATACGTTAAGCTTGATCATGAAGACTGCGCCGCAGCAAAGACCGATCAGAAACATCTTACCTGCAGGAACGATGTGTGTTTCCTTGCCCTCTTCGGAACAGGTATGTTTCATAAAAAGATAGGTTGAGATCATCAGCGGAGCTAAAAGCATATTTTCAGGCTTGGATCCGGTCGTGTAGATATTCTGGATCGTGATCGAAGTAAAAAGGACCGTCAAGATCACGCTCAGAAGCGACTCATCCTCGGAAAGAAAGAGACGGCAGGTCTTGTAACTGAAGATAAAGGCGAACGCGTCCAGAAGGTAGCAAACGAGAAAGGCGCCCCAGTTCGCGCCACCGGAGATCAGAAATCCGAATGCGAACAGGAAATAAGTCAGAGGTCCTTTATGGTCAAAAAGGTCGCGATACGGGAGTTTTCCGTGAAGAATTCCCATCGAGATCGTTTTGTAGCAGACTTCGTCCGAACTGAAACAGTACCGGTAAAAAGGTGAATAGGGGGAAAGACAGAAAGTCAGGATCAGGATCACGCCACAAATAATGAGGAGAGAAGGGACCTCGGATTTTTTCTTTTGACTTATTGAAGATGCGGTATACATTCTGAATTCCTTCCCGACAAAAGACCCTAAAACGGTCGAGATTTGAGCATTTTGCGCTATCTAGGAGCATTATAACATATTCACGAAAGTGAATTCGTAACAAAATAGCAACAGAACCGAGTCAAAATATTTATATAATCTCTCCCCTTCATGATATAATAACCTTAGAAAAATGGGCATAATATGCTCTTTTTCGCGACCAAAAAAACTCAAATCGAAAGGAGAGTTGAGCAGAAAAAACCTGAAATGAATGATTTGCCGATCGATGACAAGAATCAACCGCAGATGGAGCCGGATCAGGGACAGGAGGACGTGATCGGAGAGTTTTTGTCTCCCGAAGAGACACCACTGTTATTCGGTGACGAAGTTGAGATCGCAAAGGAAGAATTCTTCGAAACGGAGTCTGAAGAACAGATCCCCGAAGAGGAAGCGCCGGACGAACCGAAGGAAGAACAGCCCGAGGAGCCGACCGAATCTGAACCGAAACCTGAGGAAGAGGTAAAACCGGAAGAGAAACCGGAAGAAAAGCCGGAAGAAAAAACGGAACCGAAGCCGAAGACGACGGGAAAGAAGAAGCGCAAGAAGAAAACGGCGATGGACTATGCGATCGAATTTGCGGTAAAGATACTGATCACAGCGGCTGTGATCATCGTCTTACTAATCTTTGTTGTCGGTATCCACGTAAACCATGGTCATTCATCTTATCCGATGATCAAGGACGGGGATCTGGTGATCACATATAAACCCGGGAAGTTGGAGTCCGGCGAAGTGATCGCATATAAACATGACGGCAAGATCAGATTTGGCAGGATCGTTGCTTCGAGCGGCGATGAGGTCCAGATCACAGATACATACATAACTGTGAATGGATATGGGATCTTGGAGGACACAGTATATCCCACCACCTCGCAAGGAGCAGCAATATCATTTCCGTATATCGTTCCGCAAGGATCGGTGTTCGTCTTAAACGATTACCGGCCCGACGCGGATGATAGTAGAACATATGGGGCCATTCCACTGTCGGAGTGCGAGGGTGAAGTTGTTTTCATTCTGCGCCGGCGGGGAATATAAAAACAAAATCATTTTTGAGGAGGAGTAAACAAAAATGAAAGCAAAATCTTTTTTGAAAATGCTATCAACGGCGATTGTAACTGGTTTGGTAGTAGCAGGCATGGCATTGCCGGCGATCGCAGGTACAACGTACACACCTGTTGCCGGTACGACAACAACTTTAAAGAAGTACTTGAAGTTGGATCAGACAGCTAATGTTCCGAATGCAACGATTCAGTTTACAGTTACAGCAGGAACAGCTATTCCGGCCGCACCCGGCAAGATGGAGGTTCTTGCAGGTCTTCAGCCCGGTGATGTTACAGTTGAAGATGCAGTATTTGCATCAACTGATACAAAGTTGACTGCAGTTGCTCAGGGCGACATTATTACTCTGGGCGAGGGTGAAGCTTATGTAGTAAAGACCCTGACGGCTAACTTTACGAGTGTCAACTTCCCGGAGCCGGGTGTTTACAGATACATCATCACTGAAGAGGATCCGAATGTTCCTGGTATGAATATTGATCCTCAGCCGACAAGAACACTGGATGTGTATATCGTTGACGATCCGGACAACGAAGGTACTTTGAAAGTTCTGGGCTATGTTCTTCATACGGATACAGATGCTCCGGATGCCAATGCTACCATGGGTACTACCGCTGATTCACATAGCGCTACAAAGAGTGACGGATTCACCAATACTTACGGCACAAGAAACCTCTGGGTCGGTAAGACTGTTACCGGTAACCAGGGTTCAAGAGATAAGTATTTTGCAATTACAGTAGTACTTACCGGTCTTGGCAATGGCACAGTTCTGGACGTTCTTTATGATGGTGCGACCACAGATCCGGTATATGGTAATGCGGATGCTTCTATCGCTGCAAACCCGAATGCTGCTACAACTGTTATTCCGAGTGCTGTTACTCAGCCGACTCAGCTTACAGCAGATGCTTCCGGTGAAGTCACACAGACATTCTACCTGCAGCATGGTCAGCACTTTGTTATCTGCGGTATCCCGGTAAGCGCAACATACACAGTTACCGAGAATGCAGAAGACTATAAGTCCGCAGCAGGTGCGAGCTCTCTGAACTTCAACGATAATACTTCCGGTACGATCGCTACTGCAGACGTAAAGACAGGTTATACCAACACTCGTGATGGCGTTATCCCGACAGGTGTTCTCCTGACCGCGGTTCCGGTAATCGTTGTTGGTCTTATCGCTGTAGCAGGTGTTGCATTCTTCGCAGTTAGAAATGCTAGAAGAAAAGCACAGGACGATGTTGAGGCAGCTGAAGAGTAATTGACGTATTGGGGCGGATTCGTCCATGAGGACATTCTGGAAAACGATGAATGACATATACGAAAAGACGATGCTTGTCATCTTTGTGGTGGCACTGCTGATCGTTGTGTATGCCTTTTACGATACTTGGTATGTCTTCGACCATGCAAGTGACAAATCCTATCTCGCATATAAACCGAACAAGGTGAATGCGGGTTCGATTGCTGCAGAATCTCCGATTACGGAGGATATGGTGGCATGGATCACCATGGACGATACGAATATCGATTACCCGATCATGCAGGGCATCGATAATACGGTATACCTAAATCTTGATCCGTACGGGAATTATTCCCTGGCCGGAAGCATCTTTCTGGATAGCCGTAATGCCGCCGATTTTACTGATCCTTATTCGATCATTTACGGACATCACATGGAATATGGTGTGATGTTTGGCGCGCTGGACGATTACCTCGACGAGGCATATCTGAACTCCCACAAACATGGGGAATTACTGATCGGCCGCACCGGAAGCAAGTCCTATGACCTGGACGTGTTCTACGCAGTGCTGGTGGATGCCAAAGATGAGTATGTATTCGATCCGGACAAATACGAGGAACTGTATACGTTCCTGGAGGCACAAGAGGTAGATACTTCGAAGAAGATACTCTGCCTGTCAACTTGTGCAGGCGACGCCTCGACAACGAGGACTGTCGTATTTGCATACATTATTGAGAACTGACGAAAGGAGAAAAGATTAGTGAGAGATCTTGCGAAGAATATCAATTCTTGCAGAAAAGCACTCATGACCCTGGTGGGTTTGTGTATGGTTCTCTTTATCTATTTTTCTCCGGTACATGCAGCTTTTGAATACAAGCCGATCGTGGCCGAAGTTCCCTTTAGCTGCATAGGTGCAGAGATATCGGAAGGTGTCTCTTACGAGTTCGTCATGGAGCCGCTGGACAGTAAAAGTCCTGCTCCGAGACAAAAGTCGATCGTGATCGATGGAAGTGGAACGAAGAGTTTCTTCATCGATATTACCGAGCCGGGCACATATCAGTACAAGCTGTACGAGATCCCCGGTGACAACGACAAAGTCATCTATGACGAAACCGTTTATCAGGTCACGCTCTTCGTGACAAATAACGATGCCAACGAACTGGAATATAAAGTCGTTCTGGCATTAGAAGGAATGGTTAAGCCGACGGAAGTGAAGTTCTTGAATGCGGCCGTAAAGCAGCCGCCAACGCCAATAGTGAAAACGGGTGATCGCCTGGATCCGATCGTAATGATCGCGGTAGGATTCCTGATTGCCGGCGCGAGTTTACTCCTCACTCCGCGTCTTCGCAGAAAGGAGGCCGATTATGAATAATCGATCCGGCCGCTCTTTCCTGCACTCCGCATGGTCGAGATTTACCCGAAAGTTTAGATCGACGGGTTTCCGTCGCGCAATGGGCGCACTTCTCGTTTGGGCAACACTTACCCATTCCACAGGCCTTATGCTGGCCTTGGATCAGTCAATTGATCCTGATTTGACAGTTTTAACGCATCAGGGCGATTCCTACTCGGTTACGGTTACTTACGGACCCGAGACAGGAATCCCCTCGGATGCGCAACTTCTCGTCCAAGCTATCGTGGATGAGGAAGCTTACAATGAATACTACGAGCAGATCGTCGCCGTTCTGAATGAAGATCAGGCTGCAGGTATCCTGCTCTTTGATATAAGTCTTGTAAAAGACGGTGCAGAACTGGAACCACTGGAAGGATCGACGGTTTCTGTTTCGATTTCTACAAATGAGACTTTGCCTGAAGATACATGTGTTGTCCATCTGCCGGATGATGAAGAAGGCGAAGTCATCGTTCCCGAAGTAAAAGATACCGGTGATGGATCCGAGGTTTCCTTCGAAGCAGAAGCTTTCTCTGCGTATGCGATCGTTGCCGGTCCGCAGCAGGTTCCGCTTGGCTGGCACGCACTTTCTTCTTTAGACGAACTGGTTGCCTGGGCTGCCAAGACTCCGCCTGTGGGATTATATGTCGGTAATCCCAACGGATACTATATGATGAATACACTTACCGGTGACTCGTCTCGAATGGGTATCACGAAAACAAAGCCCGCTACTTCCACTCCGCCGGACGCGGCTGCTCTTTACTATTTTGAGCAGGTGCCGGGAACGACGAATCAGTTCTATGCGTATTGTTATGACGGAAGCACCAAGCAGTATGTCTATAATAACGGTAACAACAGTCTCTCGTTCACGGATGAGGCCCACAAAACCGCGTTTACGGTTTCAGTAAGTAACGGCAACTTTACCTTTAAAAATGGCAACTGGTATTGGAACATGCAGGGTGGCGCCAATGGTTCCCGTTTCTGCTCCTATAATACTGTCGGCGATGTTAATAACAATTTCCAGCTGATGTTCCGCAGTACGGATACTTCGGATCCGTATCTTCTGGATGGTCAGTCTTATGGCTTGATGAGTTATATCCCGGGTATTAACGGTCGTGCGATGATGAGTACTTCCAGCGAGGCCGGACACCTCGATGCACAGCTCATGGCGGTTATGCAGGATGAGAATAATCACAGCAACCGACTGTTTGTTCCGAAAGACAGCGATATCTCGATGTGGAAATTCACATGGGTCAACGATGACTGCTATACTGTTTCGACGATGGTTGGCGGCGTAGAGCAGTATCTGAATATCGACGATAGCGGAATCGTTTATTCGTCGACTCCGGTTGCACTGAGAATCGTTCCCGGCTCGGGCGAGAACGAAGGAAAGATCCGTCTGGTTACGGTCGATGGTCTCCATGCTGTCGGATATAGTGGAAACATTTCTGATGGATTCGTATCCACTACCAATGGTGTGTTCCTGAATCTTGTCAGTCTTTCCGAGCTTTCTTCCGACTATGTGACGGTGCATTCGGCAAGAAAGATCAGTACATGTGATATGGTAAACGGCCAGACTGTCATTATCTACACGCGTGTATATAACGAAGAGACAAAGAAATACGAATTCTTCGCGATCGACCAAGACGGAACACTTAAGAGATGTTATGAAGACGGTGACTCGATCGAGTGGATCGGCGAAGCGATCAATACTCTGCTTTGGGACTTTACTGAATACTATTACGAAGACACAAATACTCCGAACTTCTATTATGATTTCCAAAATGAGAGTTCCGGTCTTTACCTTGCTCCACAGGTTACGAACAATCAGGCACTTTCGGATACGAAGATCGGTGTTCAGCTTTCTGGTCGTGAGCGAGGTGAATACCATACCACGATCCGTGCATGGGACGATGCGGACTATCACTTCTCCGGTCTCTCTTCTGATGGAACACAGATCCTCCCGGTACAGGTACAGTCAGGTGATACTTCGACAAGAATAGTTAATCAGGAATTTTACTTTGCCGTCATGCAGGAAATGTATGATGAAAATGAACTGCATACTGTTCCGACGCTGGATAATAATACCTACGGAATTACGATGCGTATGGTCGATTTTAATTCCAAAGAGATTAAAGGAACGGGTTGTTCCACAACACAAGAACAGCATGACGTAATGGGATATAGTGTATATGACGGTAACGTATCCAGGACACCGGGGCTGGTTGAAACTGCTCTTGGAGATGACGGATATCCGGTTGCACACTATACTCAGAAATCGTTTGCCGAACTGTTTGGAAATGCGGAAACGGTGAACCACATCTTCTTGTCTTCGATCTATAATTCGTCCGGTTATTTCGAGTTCGACAGTTCTCAGAACTATGCACATATTAATCCTGATGGAAATTTCACAGTATATCAAGAACTCGGAAGCTATGATAATGCCGGAACGAAAGGTTCTCTGAAGCATGGTCAGTTCTTCCCCTATGATGATCTGACCCCAGGTACTTTCTGTACCACGAATGGACAGAATCTTTATGCGATCGATGGTAAAACACTGCTGAAAGATAACAATCCGAGAAAATATGAGCATCTGTACATGATCGGTAATGGCAATCCGGATAAATACTTCGGCGTGGAACTTGAGACATCGTTTGTTCAGACACCGAGTGGTAAAGACGACTGGGGTCATGACATTATCTATGAATTTACAGGTGACGATGACTTCTGGCTCTTCGTAGATGAAGAACTGGTATTAGACCTGGGCGGTATCCATAGTGCGGTTTCCGGAAGTATCAACTTTGCTACCGGTGAAGTTTTCATGGATGGTCATGAGTATTCTCTCAGAGATATTTACTTCAATAATCTGATCGGAAGAGGCATGACTGAACAGGCGGCAAATGCTGAGCTTGCGGAGATTTTTGACGCGAGCGGTACATTTAAGGATTATACCTTCCACACCATGAAGATCTACTACATGGAGCGTGGTGGTGGTTCTTCGAACCTTCATATGCGATTTAACCAGTCTTCGGTCAATCCGGATACGATCCTTCTCAGCAAAGAGATCAAAGGTTCTAATGTAAGCTCGATGCTCGTTGAGTTCCCGTTCCAGATCTACTACGCGGAAGAAGAAGACACCCCGATCGAGGATTATACACTTCTTGAGAATACTGACGAGAATATCAAGGTGTATTATCAGGGAACCACAAGACAGGTTGACTATGAAGCCTCGCATACGATCGAAGGCGTAACATATAACAGTGTATTCCTTCTGGAAGCAGGTGAGACCTGTGAGATCCATATGCCGCACGATGCGATCAAGTACTATATCAAAGAGTGCGGTGTTGATTCGGAGATTTACGACCATGTCTATGTAAATGGCGAAGAAATCATCGGTGTTGTAGTTCCTGCTAACCAGCACCTGGATTACAGCATCACGCCGATGAAGGTTAAACAGCGCACCAGCGTAAACTTCGTCAACGAAGTTAACCATCAGAAGACACAGACCCTAACTTTCACGAAGTGGCTCTACGATGAGCATGGTCTGACGGAGATCTATGACGAGAACACGACTTTCAGCTATCGTCTGTATATCGATCAGACTTTCTCAGAGACGAATCCTACATATGATTACATGAGAAATCATGCGGTTTATATGCACGACTACTATGTTCGTGATATTGACGGCAACTACTGTGAGTGGGTGCCCGGAACCGGCTTTGTTTCCACGGGTATTGATGATTTTGACTCGATGACTCCGCAACAGCAGAATCAGGTTAGATTTACGACATCGGCAAACGGCTCGATCTCGAAGATCCCTGCGTTCTACACTGTAGAGGTTCGCAATCTCCTTCCTGGAACACACTATATGGTCGAGGAAAGAGACTCGGAGATCCCGGATGGATTCTCAAGAAGCGGTTATGCGTACTACGATGATAAGGATGTCTTCCCGCTTACCAAGACCTGGTCTCCACATAATATGAATGACGTTGTTGCTGTCGGAACGACGGCGATCGGTGAAGACCCACATATCGATATCTGTAACCTGAAGGGCTGGGGTATCCGAGCATATAAGGACTGGGCTGACGATGCCTATATGAGTGATCGTAAACCCACTTATTTCGCTATCTATACTTCCACAGATGGTCAGAATTACACGCTGGTCGATAATACAGTCCATCAGCTTACTTTCGGAAGCGAATCCGCTTATTGGTACTTCCCGGAACTGGCTCCCGGCTATAACCTTTCTAATTACCATGTTTTTGAAGTCACGATCGATAACGCGGACACGGCAACTGTAGTTAACGGCGTGGTTACTGATCCTCAGAATGTACAACGTGTTCTGGACGGAGGAGAGATCACGATCGGCGGTAAGATCAAAGGCGAGCAAGACTTTTCGCCATGTGCATATACGGTCGATTATGAAGAAGGAACCCAGGTCAATAACGTTCGTGTCGATCACATCCTGAACGATCGTCATGGTCTGGTGATCAATAAATACGAGTGGGATTACACAACACCGATCGAGGGTGTAAGATTCGTGATTCAGGAAAGCAACGATCCGAGCGTGAAATTCGGACCGTTTGAGTCGGATGCGAACGGATTTGTCACGATGGCATTCCTGCGCGAAGGTGTGGACTACACCATTACCGAGACCAAGTCGGTCGGCGGATATATGGTCATCCCGTCGCCTATTACGATCAGACTGACAAACGATGGCCAGACCGTGACTGTTACAGGCGCGGATGACTATCATCAGGAGACACAGGGCTCGAGCACATCGCAGCCGGTCATCGACCTGAGAAATATGCCTTATGATTTTACGGTCATCAAGACCGATGAAAACGGCACTCCTCTTGAAGGCGCGCATTTCTCGATGCATAAGTGGAAGGTCGTCGGTGGCGTCGGTGCTCCGGATTCTACTCCGATGACCGGATTTGAAGATATCATCTCGGATGAAAACGGTATCCTGCAGATGCCTTCCGGTTCTGCCAAGACATGGGAAGAATCATGGAAGGAACTTCCTGCCGGTACATATGTATTGGTCGAGAAAGAAGACGAGATGCCGGGCGGATTCCAGAAACTTCCGTTCTCGATCCGCTTTACGATCAGTGAGACAGGCGGCATTACGCTTGAAGGAACATATCCACTGGATATGATCGATCTGAAGCGTACTGATCACGATGATCATGTGGATTATGTGATGACTGTCGTCAACAAGTACCTGATGACCCTGAAGATCACGAAGACCGTTGATGGTAACTTCGGATCCAAGACGAAGAAGTTCGAGTTTACCGTTGCGCTCAAGGATGAGAATAACCAGCCTATGACCGGTAAGATCAGTGTTCTTTACAGCGACGGCAGGACCCAGAAACTGACTCTGAATAACGGCACCATCAAGGTATACCTGGCACATGGTGAGTATGTTATCATCCAGGGTCTGCATCAGCGTTCGAGATTTACGGTCACAGAGGAAGACGCGGGATACCTCGTATTCTGCGGACTGGAAGGTGATCAGCTACAGGAAAAGACCGCTGTATCCGGCATTGTCGATAGTGACCAGGTAACGGTAAACTTCCTCAACCGCAGAGCCGGTATCCTGCCGACAGGTCTGGATTTCACATTCAGAGCGATCGTAGGTGCGGTACTGGTGATCTCTTCCGGTATGGCAACCTTCTTGTTCCTGCAGAAGCGCAGAAGAGACGACGAGGACGAGGAACCGGAATTATAAAGACTTTCTAAAAGAAACGTCACCTTGCCTTTTCACATCAGATTATTCATGTATAATGATTTGAGAGAAAAGGAGTTGTTCGGTCTTTCATGTTCAAGAAGAAGATACCGTGGATGATACTGTTTATCGTGCTGATGGTCCTCAGCATATGGGCTGTTGTTTCCCGAAGCGGAAGCTATTCTCCTGCACTTCTGAAAGAGACGATCCGTAACTCCAATCCGTTCTGGCTGATCGTGGCGGTTCTGGGGATGTTCTGCAACATCCTTTTTGAAGGCCTGGCCATGAACGTTCTGGTAAAGACCCTGACGAAAGACAATCCCGGTGAGAAGATCCGAAGCCACGGTACGATCTATTCCGCGGCCGATATCTATTTTTCTGCGATCACACCATCCGCATCCGGCGGACAGCCGGCCAGTGCATTTTTCATGAGCCGTGACGGGATCCCGATGGCGCAGTCCGCGGTCATCCTGGTCACAAACATGTTCCTTTATACCGTCGCGCTGGTCGTGCTCGGCCTTATCGGCTTTCTGATCGCACCGTCCGTATTCTTCGGGATGGCGCCGCTGGCGAAAGTGTTTATCCTTCTGGGGTTTATCTTTCTGGTGGGCCTTTCGGTCATCTTCGTGCTGGTCCTGAAAAAAGAGCAGTGGGTCAAGCACCTGGCTGTAACGGCGATCTCACTTGGCGCGAAACTTCGCGTTATCCGACACAAGCAGGCCAAACTGGATAAGGTCGATCGTGCGATCGCCCAGTATAAGGCGTGCGCGGGAATCATCAACGAAGAAAAGGGTGCCATGTTCGTGGCTTTCCTTTTTAACTTCCTGCAGCGCGTCGCGCTCTTAAGTACGACGGTGCTGGTCTATCTGGCATTTGGCGGAAGCTTTAAGAATCTCGGTGATGTCATCAGCGTACAGGCACTGGTACTGGTGGGTGTATACAGCCTTCCGATCCCGGGCGGCATGGGAGTGGCGGATTATCTTCTGATCGAAGGCCTTTCGAAGATCCCGGATGTAGCAAGCCCTGCAAATCTGGAACTGATCTCCCGTGGCATCTCTTTCTACTGCTGTCTTACATTGTCGATCGTCATCGTGATCGCAGGTTATTTCTACCAGAATCATCTGATGAAAAAGAAGGCAAACTGAGCCATTTTCCAATCCCTTTTATACTTTTGAAAAACCAAGGACAAGTTTTGTTCACAGATGCAAAACCCTTTATTCATGTTTCTTTGAAATACTGAATATATATACTTTTATACTTTGGAAGTTTTCGGAGGGAGGGGATGACATGAAAAGCAGAAGATTCAAAGTTCTCGCGATTCTTCTGACTTGTGCGATGCTTCTGGCTTCTTGTTCAAAAGGCAAAGCTGAGAAGTCGTATGGCAAGCACAAGATGGAAAGTGAAAAATACGACAAGACGGAAAAGACGGAAGAAACGACGGAACCGGCTCAGAGAGACACCAGTGTCAGACCGGTTGCTACGCCGACACCTACACCGGAAGTCATTCCGAATCTGACCGCGCAGGATATTCAGAATATGAATAACGGCAATGCCTTGATCGTATATAACGATGAAGGATATGTCAGCACCATCGTAGGACGTTTTTTCCATCGTCCGGTAACGGATGAGGACGATGCGATCAACGCGGTCAAAGGACTGCAGTCGCTGCTGGGTCTGGACTATGGTTATTTCCCGTTTGCGGTATATGGTTCTTCGTACATGGGTTGTACGTACTATACATATCAGCAGATCTACGGGGATGTGACGGTTACGAACGCAACACTGAAAGTCGTGCTGGATGCGGAAGGATATCCGTGCATGCTCCAGTCTTCGCTGGTTACGAATCTCGGATATTCCTATAGTGATCCTACGATCACGGAAGCCGATGCCGAAGCGATCGTTTTGAATCTTCTGAACGATTCTTCGTATCGGGTATTCTCCGACTATACCAGTAAGACGTCTCTTGTAGACGAGATGAATGCCGAGCATTGTTTCCAGGTCATCACGAATAATCCTTATGGCACGATCTCTTTTGATATGCCGTTTATCGTACACTATATCTCTTATGACGGCGATTACCTTAAGAGCTATCCGACCGGCAGTCTTCCGACGGATCAGTTTGCCGATTATGGAAATGACGACTACTTTAAGGATCTCGACGTCAACTACTATAGTTTCACGGTACCGAGAAATGGTCAGAATCTCGATATCACTGTTCCGATCTCTTTTAACCCGGTCGACGGCCGTTACTATCTGGCGGATCCGGTTAGAAAGATCATCGTTGCGGACTATGGCGAGTTCATGTTCCACGACAATCTCGTGTTTGAATCCGTGGCAAATATGAATGAGGAGTGGCTTTATAACCACATCATCACATACTATAACTACATCCAGTGCTATGACTTCTATAAGAGCTTCAACATCGAGTCGACGGATGGTTTCGGCATGCCGATCCTGATCCTGACAGGCTGGTGCGATGAGGCCGGTAATCCTGTGAATAATGCCTGCAATATGGGCGTTATCCACGGCTGGTCGTGCTTCGGTTCTTCGGAAGCCAACACATACGGCTACAGCGTAGATATCTGTGCACATGAGTTCACACATGGTGTTACCTGCTACAGCCGTCAGGGCTCGCTTTACATCAACGAGACCGGTGCGATCAACGAAGGCTACAGTGATATCATGGGTAACATCTGCGAGATGTATATGGGTGAGACGACCGATACGACGTGGCTCATGGGTGAGACCAGTAATAATGTCTGCCGTTCGATGAGTAATCCGTATGAGTATCAGCAGCCGCTCTATGTCGGTGATCCTTACTACCTGCCGTCTACGATGGTATTCGGAGATCTCAACGACCGCGGCGGCGTGCACATCAATAACTCGCTGTTCTCACATCTGTCGTATATCCTGTACTGTAACGGTATGGATCTGAAGTCTCTGGCGGATTTCTATCTGTGCTCGATCGAGATGCATACACCGAAAGCCGACTTTGACGATATGTACGCGATCCTGATCGCATCTGCCATGATCACCGATCATGCTGACATCATCCCGATAATCAACCAGTATTGGCAGGATACCAAGATGGTCGGAGAAAGAAACGTGACGACGGAGAATATGGCGGTCGCCGGATATCAGAGACTGAATCTTACATTCACGTCTCACGATACTGCGCTTCGCAGCATGCTTCTCGTCAATGGTTATTATTCCGGTTCTCTCTACTATGTCACACCGCAAAGCGACAATGTCGCTTCCATCATCGTTCCGGCGGACGGAGATGCGTACTATATCTACGTAATCGAGTTCACCGATACGAGTTTCTCGCAGCAGGCAGGTGTCAAATTCCTTGCGCCGGATGGCGTCACGTGGGTCGCGGGCATCGACAATGCCGGACTCTTCTCGATGGACGGTGGCCATATCGATGCCCTGCCGACCTATACGTAGAAAGGAAGTGATGAACATGAAAAATCAGGCTTTTCGTAAATGCATGGCGGGTCTTCTGATCCTGGGACTGGTTATGAGTACCGGATGCGGCAAGGCCAAAGAAAAAGAAGCGGATTATGTCATCAATTCCATTCCGAAAAAAGCATCGGCGGACGAGATCCCGTCCGGCTACAGTGCATTTGCCGTAGAAAAATGGGACCTGTCGCTTTGCTATCCGTCGGAGGCCGAGATCGACTATAACAAGAAGAGCGGCGTGACGATCCTTCTCGACGAAGAGGAGGGTCAGGAGATCCGTATTAGAAAAGACGATGAGAAGGCGCGTGAGCCGGATGAGATCTTCAAGGATATCACCAAAGAACTGTCCGAAGATTTCAGTAAGCTCAAGGAGTCGGAAGTGGAAGAGACGAAGGTCGGGAAGCGTACGCTTTACTTCCAGGAGTATTCTTCCAAAGACGCGGGCATCGATGTGTATGTGGAGATCTATGAATCCTGTACGCTCGTTTATATGGCGATCGCGGAAGAAAACGGGGACCTCGAAGCGGTGCTGAATACGATCATCGCATCGGTGGTCTGGGACGCGGAAGCATACGACGATATCGAGCCGCCTCCGCCGCCGGGAGGATCGACGATCCAGCTTTCGAGCGAAACCTATAGTCTGGCGATCACGGTTCCGGAGGAGGAGCTTACTGAGCAGGATTGTCCGGTAGGAATCTTCTGTGTATATCCGAACTACGAGATCGGTGCGATCTATATGAATTCCGACCCGATCGGCTCCTGTGTCTACGACGCGGAAGACATGCTTTCGTCCATGATCCTTTATGACGGCATGTTCGAAGCACTGCTTCTGGTAGATGATGCCACGATCGGCAACTATTTCGATTCTTCATTTAACGGCACGCCGGAGATCGATGCGGAATTTACCTATTCGGTAAATGGTGCGTTCGGTGCAGGCTATGCACGTTTCATCAACGGTCCGGGTATCGGATGCTATCTGGTCTTCTATAAAGTGCTCGACCAGGGCGATGCGGATGCCAATACCGCGGCGCTTGAGGTCTGCTCGAAAGCCATCGAGACATTTGAGATCCTCGGTGAGCCGCAGGTGACGAAGTTTGATCCGCAGACGACGCCTTTCGACCTGCGATATGTGGTCCGTGCCGGAACCTACAGCGACATCGTGTACGAAGACAGCAGCGGAAACGTATACGTGATGGGTATTGATACTGCAGACCTCATCGAGATCGGTGAAGAAAATGCAAACGTCGATGTGGATGGCAGCATCAACAATATTATCGACAGGTTCTCGACGATGAGTAATTTCTCCTACACGGTGGAGGACTACACTAACAGCCGTTATCTGGCGAAGATCCTGCGCTTCACTTTTGATCAGAACGGGCAGACGTACTATGTCGCCTATGCGGCGATCACGCTCGGCAACAACGTAACGTATTACTGTGATTACCTGACCACGGATCCGGATGTTTCGGTAGAAGAACAGATGCTGGATGATTTCCTCTGGTCCGCGAATGTGCCGACATGACGCGCGACGGATTCTTCTTGAAATGCACTTTACAGGGACTGTCCTTCGGGGCAGTCCTTTTCTTATGTGAGAGAAACTTCACACACTCTTCACGCAAACGTTGTATAGTAGGGAAAGAAAATAGTGGCAGCGGCGGCACCGCCGGTTTTGAGGAAGATATGCAGACGATCTTAGTTGTTGAAGATGATATAAGTACAAACCGCGTGATCTGCGAGGTCATGAAGGATCAGGGGTACCACGTCCTGTCGGCCCAAGACGGACAAGAAGCGATAGAGCATTTTGAGAAGGAGCAGGTAAGTCTTGTGATCCTGGACATCATGCTGCCGAAAAAAAGCGGCCTTGAGGTGCTTTCGGAGATCCGCTCGATCAAGGACACGCCGGTCATCATGCTGACCGCGATGGACGACGAATATACCCAGATCAAAAGCTTCGAAAAAGAAGCCGATGAATATGTCACTAAGCCCTTTTCGCCGATCGTGCTGGGAAAGAGAGCCGCTGCACTTTTAAAGAGAACGGAGCCGCTTGAAAAGAGCGTGCTTGCTGTCGGGGACGTGGTCGTAGACTTCGGATCCTACACCGTTACGAGAAACGGGGAAACGATCCCCTTTACTACAAGAGAACTGCAGATCCTGAAGTACCTGGCCGAGCACGCGGGGATGGTGCTTACGCGCGACCAGATCATCGACGCCGTGTGGGGCCTGGATTTTGACCATACGGACCGTACGGTGGATACGCATATCAAGAACATCCGAAGAAAACTCGACTGCGAATGCATCGTGACCGTCAAGGGCGTGGGGTATCGTTTTGAAAAAGAGTAAGCGCGTCAGTATTTTTAAAAAGACATTTCTCGGTGCGATGTGCCTGATCCTGGTGATCATCCTTCTTTCGTTCGCGCTTTTGTATTTCCTGATGCCGCGGCTGTATAAAAACGAGAAGAAAAAGGCGCTTCGAAACGATGCCGATCTGCTTGTCGAAGAGATCTCCGGCCGGCCGCTGGATGTCGCGATGCAGAAGATGGCAGCTCTTTTTCGAAATAAAGGTTATTCCATGACACTTCGAAATGCAGAAGGACAGATCGTGTTTTCCGAGGATCTGCAGGCCGCTTTTCCAAATGCACTGTCCGAGGTCGTGACGGTGGTTGGGGAAGAGGAGCATTCTTGGGAGAATGTGTCCGATATCGATGTGGTCGTGGACGTCGAACTCTTTTTGGAAGAAAGAACTTTTACGGATGCGTCCGGAAACACCTATACAGTCGTGCTGACGACATCGCTTCAGCCGGTGGACGAAGCCAAAGACGTGATCATCAAGGTGATCCCGATCGCACTTGTCTGTGCAGTCGTTCTCGCGGCTCTTTCGTCTTACATCTATGCCAAGAAGATCACGGATCCGATCCGTAAGATCTCGGAAACGGTTATGGAGATGAAATCCCTGGACCGGAACGTATCCTGCAAGGCAGAGACCGGCGACGAGATCGAAGAACTTTCCGAAGATATCAACGAGCTATACGGTCGTCTTCTTTCGGCGATCGAGCATCTCAAAAAAGAATACGACGGCAAAGCGGAGCAGGATAAAGAGAAGATCGACTTTATGCTGGCGGTCTCGCACGAACTGAAAACGCCGCTGACCTCTGTGCGCGGGGAACTGGAATGTATGCTCCATAACATCGGTATTTATGCAGATCGAGAGACGTATCTTCAGGAATCCATCAATAAAGTTGACGAGATGACGGAACTGATCAACAAAACCCTGGATGCGTCGAAGATCGGTCTTCGCGCGCATGAGGAGGAAAAGAAGGTCATCGATCTTCAGAAACTGTCGGAAAAACTTGCCTCGGACTATGAACTTATCGCCATGAGCAAGGGCGTCTCGTTCAAGGTCGAAGATCTTGGCGGCGCAAGCGTTCTGGCGTCTCCGGATCTTTTTGAAAAAGCACTTTCCAATATCATTTCCAATGCCGTGAAATATTCGGATCCGGATCAGACTGTGCGGATCTTTTTGGACGAGAACCGGTATGCGGTGGAAAATGCATGTGACCCGATTCCGAAAGAGGAGATACCCGGGCTGTTCCAGCCTTTTGTCAGAAAGAGCGGAAGCGCTGAAAAAGGGCACGGACTCGGGCTTTATATCGTTGACCGCATCCTGAAAACAAGTGATCTCGAGTACGAGTTCCAGTGCATTTCACACGGGATGAAGTTTCGGATCGAGATCGATTCGGAAAAGTGATTTTTCTTCATACCAACTACACATAGCAACGATATATTCTTCCTACGATAAGGCAAGGGGCATCCCAAGCCAAGAAAAGATCGGAGGAAGAATATGTATATTTTCAAGAATGCATGTAAGAACCTTATGCGAAACGGCTGGAGAAATACTCTGGTGGCCGTGATACTGACCATCATGTTAGCGGCCACAACGGTAGTCCTTCTTTTGCGGGACGCCGCGGGAGCGTGGATCCGGGATTTCCAGAACAGTTTCAGCATCGAGACGACGATGGGCGTGGACTGGTCCTACGCCGAAAAGCATATGCAGACGCAGGAAGTGACAAACGAGGATGGTTCGGTCTCCATGGTCTCTACGTTTGAACCCGAAGAGGTGCCGATGGAAGTCTGGGACAAGATCGCGACATCGCAGTATCTCAAAAAGGCCCAGCTGGCAGCCTGTACCGGATTTGTCTCCGATGAGCTTCAGGCCGTGAAGATGGATGAAAGCCTTTCGCGTATGGAAGGCATGACGCTGGAAGAACTGATGGATCTTTTCGGCGTGAAGACGGAAGAAGAGCTTTATACCATCATGTCGAAAAAAGATGCTGAGCGCATCATGGACTTCAAAAAAGACATGATCGGTCAGATCTACTGCGTCAGCGATCCGAAGCTGCTCTATGAATTTGCCAATGGTATGCGCGAGCTTTCCGAAGGTCGTTTCTGTGAGAAAGCGGGCGAGGTCATCGTTTGTGAAGAATTTGCCAAAACAAATAATCTCAGAATCGGGGATACATTTACTGTAGAAGGCGCGCGGAAAGGAGATCACGACGTACGCGAACTGAAACTGGTGGGGATATTTACGGACCACTATGCCAAAGCTAATGCTGCCGATGTGTGGGTAGGTGTCAGCGCCAGCGATATGGTCGCAACCTACGAGACCCTTTCTTACCTGGGTTTCAGTGATGTCTATCCGCTTGAGGAAAGTATCCACTACTACGTTAAGGATACCGACTCGCTGCCGCTCTTTGAAGAAGAAGCACGGTCGATGGGTCTTCCGGATAGTTACTCCATGAAGTACGAGATCGAGGATTACGAGAGCATCGTAAACCCGGTGGAGAAGATGTCCGACTTTGCCGCAAGCTTCGGAGGAATCACGCTTCTGGTGGGGACATGTGTCCTGGTCGTACTCATGATCATCAACATCCGTGACCGAAAATATGAGATCGGTGTCCTTCGTGCCATCGGCATGAAAAAGTCACATGTCGCAAGGGGGATCATCTACGAATCATTCACGATTGTAGGTTTTGCGGCCGTGCTGGGCGTTCTTCTCGGCCGACTTCTGGTAAAACCTGTCCTCCGCTTCGCTTCGCCTTCCAATATGGAGATCACGAAGTTCATAGGTGAAGACATGCGCTTTACGTTTCCGGTCGTCGGTACTGCGCTCGGACTTGCTCTGGTCTGCGGCATCATCGGCATCTTCTTCATCACCAGATATGAACCCATGCGTATCTTCCGAAGTGCGCAGTAAGATCGAATCGAAAGGAGAACAATATGAATACCCAAAGCATCTTAAAAGTGGAAAACGTTTCCTACCACTACGAAAAAACGACGCGAAATGTCATCGACCGTATGAGCGCGGAGTTTGAAAAAGGAAAACTCTACGTCCTGACAGGCCGCTCCGGCGCCGGCAAAAGCACTTTCCTTTCTCTTTTAGCCGGGCTGGACAAAGTAAGTTCCGGAAAGATCTTGTATAAGGGCAAGAACTTATGCGACATGGACGCGGATGCGTACCGTGCCAGAGAGATCGGCGTGGTATTTCAAGGATTCAATCTTTTGAAGAACTGCAGTGCCGTCGAAAATATCCTTTTGTCCCGGCATATCAGCGAGCAGTCGGGAGCAAAACTTGATCGCGAAAAGGAACGAGAAGAAGTGCTTTCTGACCTTTCGAAGATCGGGATCGATCCTTCTACCGCAGAACGAAAAGTGATGCATATTTCCGGAGGCGAGCAGCAGCGTATCAGTATCGCCCGTGCGCTTTCCCACGATCCGGATATCGTGATCGCCGATGAGCCCACAGGAAATCTCGATGCGGAAAATGCACACGCGATCATGAAGATCTTTGAACACCTGGCTCATGATAAAGGCAAATGCGTCATCGTCGTTACCCACTCAACGGACCTGAGAAGTTACGGTGACGTGGTCATGGAGATCGGTGCAAAGAGATAAAAAGAGAGCGTCTCCGTTGAGACGCTCTTTTCTTTTTCAGATTCACTTTTTCGGGAATCAATCCTGGTTCTCGTAAGCGACCAGATACTCTTCACCGTACATCTTACGGAGCTTCGGCTTTTCGATCTTACCTGTGGCATTACGAAGTACCGGAGCGAAGATGATCTTTCTCGGTCTCTTATATCTCGGCAGCTGCAGGCAGAAGTCATTTACTTCTTCCTCGGTCATGGTCATTCCTTCCTTGACCTCGATGATCGCGCCGGCGATCTCACCCTGACGCTTGTCCGGAAGACCGATAACGGCAACGTCCTTGATCTTGTCGTTCTTCATGATGAAGTCTTCGATCTCAACCGGGTAGAGGTTCTCACCACCGGAGATGATAACGTCTTTCTTTCTGTCTACGAGATAGATGAAACCATCTTCATCCTGACGGCCCATATCACCGGTCAGGAGCCAACCGTCCTTAAGCACTTCGTTGGTGGCTTCTTCGTTGTTGTAGTAGCATTCCATGACGCCGTTACCCTTTACGCAAAGCTCGCCGACTTCGCCCTGCTTTACGATATTGCCGTTCTCATCGATGATCTTGCACTCCCAGCCATAGCCCGGGATACCAATCGCGCCGACCTTCTCGACGTTTTCGACACCGAGGTGTACGCAGCCCGGTCCGATCGACTCGGAAAGACCGTAGTTCGTATCGTACTGATGCTTCGGGAAATAAGCCAGCCATCTCTTGATCAGGGACTTCGGAACCGGCTGTGCGCCGATATGCATCAGTCTCCACTGATCGAGCTGATAATCGGAAAGTTTCACATCGCCGCGGTCGAGTGCGTCGAGGATATCCTGTGCCCACGGAACCAGAAGCCATACGATCGTGCAGTGCTCGGAAGAAACTGCATCGAGGATGTACTTCGGCTTTGTGCCACGAAGAAGTACTGCGCGGGAACCTGCAACCAGAGAGCCCATCCAGTGCATTTTCGCGCCGGTATGGTAAAGCGGCGGGATGCAGAGGAAGCAGTCCTCACGGGAAGTGGAGTGGTGTTTCTGTTCTACTGCTGCGGCATGCATCAGGCTTCTGTGACGATGCAGGATCGCCTTCGGGAAACCGGTCGTACCGGAGCTGAAATAGATCGCGCCGAAATCATCATCTGTGATCTCGATGTTCGGTCTGGTGCTGGAATAATCGCCGGTGATCACGCGGTAATCTTCGGCAAATGACGGGCACTGCTCGCCTACGAAGATCAGGGCGCGGTTCTTATGAAGCGCCGGCTCGATGTTCTCGATACGGCTGACGAACTCCGGTCCGAAGAACAGGATATCGAGTTCTGCCAGGTTCGAGCAGTATAGGATCTCATCGGAAGTATAACGGAAATTGAGCGGGACAGCGATCGCACCGGTCTTTAAGATACCGAAATAGATCGGGAGCCACTCGAGGCAGTTCATCATCAGGATGCCGATCTTGTTTCCCTTCTTGATACCACGGGAAAGAAGCATATTTGCCAGACGGTTTGCCTTCTCATCGAAGACTTTCCATGTGATCTGGCGGCGGTAAGCCTGCGTCTTTGTCGGCTGGATCAATTCATATTCTTTCCAGGTGATTCGGCCGATCTCCTGCTGCTCCGGGTTGAGCTCCACGAGCGCCACTTCATCACCATACATATCTGCATTTCTTTCAAGATACTCTGTAACAGGCATATTCAAAACTCCTTCTACATTTTCTACCAATACTACACGTTAAAAAACACGCCTCTATGAGTATAGCAGGATTATAAGAAAAAAACACCCCGACTTTCTCTAGAAAAATCGGGGTGCAGGTCTGAAAAATCGTCTTCGGGTCAAACGTTTTTGGAGTAGATCTCCATAAGCCCTTTCAGGATCAGATCCTGATCGCAGATGATCTTGCGTTTGCAAAGCTTCGTAACGGAAGGTGCATAACGGCCTGTTGCCACGATGGTGCAGGGCTTTCCGTATTCTTCCTCGATCCGCTCGATCATGCCGTCGATCGACGATGCGGTCTGGAACATCAGTCCGCTCTGCATACTGTCGATCGTATTGGTACCGATGACCTTCTTCGGTGTTTCAAATGCAACACTCGGCAGCTGGGATGTACGGCTGCTTAAGGCTTCCGCAGAAAGTCCCATGCCGGCTCCGATCGAGGTCCCGACAAAGGTCTTGGTGTCATCGATCAGCGAAAATGCGGTAGCGGTTCCAAGATAGATGCTGATCTGCGGAACGGAATACTCACGGATTCCGGCGACTGCCGCGGCAACCAGATCGCTTCCGAGCTGGGCCGGGTTGTCGATCTTGATCTTCAGTCCGGTCTTGACCCCGGGGCCCACCAGGATGGGATCCACACCCGCAAAACGGGAGATGGCAGAGCGGATCGTTCCCGTAACGGAAGGCACTACTGACGAGATGATCGCGCCGGAAACATCTTTGTAGTTCTTGTCGTGAACATAAAGTGCTTCACGGATCAAAGCCGCATATTCCAGGTCAGTTGCACGTACTCTTGTAGAGAGAAGCTCCGTAAACAGGATCTTTTTGCCTTCGCATCCGCCCAGAAGGATATATGTGTTTCCGATATCAAGAGCGAGAATCATAAATCTGTCCTCCTACGCTATATCTTCGAGAGGGATCAGCCTTACTTCTTTGTCTCTTCGGACGGGATCAGCTTTGCCTTCGAAAGAGCAGTGCCGATCGCACCGGTGATGATGCAGGCAGCCAGCGCTTCAAATACACAGTTGATGCCTACAAATGCTGCGAAGAACTTAGCGAGGTTTTCGGTCGTGATTCCCCATGCCTGCATCTGATCAAGGAATGTCTTGTTATTCCAGAAGAAGAGGATGAGAGAACCCATGAAGAAGATCGTATTAAAAGCAGCGGCACAGAAACCGGTGATGGCAAATCCGGCCACACCGATCTTCTTAACAGCCTTGGCAACAAAACCTGCACAAAGGCCGGCAAGTGCACGTGCGACGATGCACATTACGAACGTAAAGAAAGGATTGATGTCCATCAGGAATGTTCCGAATGCATCCATACCGAAGCACTGTGCGAAGCTGGTAATACCAAAGAGCGCACCCAGTGCGGCACCGGCCCAAGGACCAAGAGCGATAGCACCCAGAGCAACCGGGATCATAAGGAAAGAAATGGAGATGACTCCGATCTTGAGATAACCGACGGGCGTAAATGCCATAAGGATCAGCACGGCGCTGAGAATGCCCATCAATGCGATAGTTTTAGTCTTCTGACTTTGTGGTTTCATAATAAAACCCTCCTTTGTTATTATTCCCCGAAAAGGGATACAATTACTTGCCCTTCCTGACCTTGTCCGGGTGCTCCGTCAGATTCGCCCGAAGGCGATACCTGCAAATGGAAACAAACCTTTACAACTCGGTCATTCTTGACGCAGAAATTATACAATACAATTTCATTTTTGTCACTTTTTCGGGACTCCTGTGTATTACAATGCTTGGTATAAGAGAATGAAATAGAGTATCTTCGTTTCGGAAAGGACAGAAACTTGACTATCAGACGCCTCGCAAAACTGAATATCGCGATCCTTTTGAGTGCCGGTGTACTGCTTTCCGGTTGTACATACGACAAGCGGTCGATGGATGAGTTTACCGCCACAACCGACTCGGTCGAGTCAAAGCTGGTCACAGGCGGAACGATCGACAGTCCTTCTGATTGTTTTTACAAAACCACGAGGATCGATCTTCCGGTTCCGGAGAACCTGAAGATAAAAGACAATGTGTACGCCAGCGAGACGACTCAGCCGGTATTTTTCAACGATTCTGTCATGGTCGGATATACGCAGTATTACGAAACAGATAGTGACGTGGAAGCGATTCAGGCCTACGTTACGTATGATCTTTCCGGCAAGATGCTCGGAACGATCACGCTGCCGTTTGACTGTTTCATGATGGTACAGTGTCTCCTCGATATCGATGAGGATGGGAATGTCGTGTTCTTTACTCAGGAGTATGACAATGAGATCGGCATGCCCGGCGATATCTATATCACGAAATATACCATGACCGGCGAACAGGTGACGGATACACAGTTGCTGCTTGAGAACGACGGAGAAATGCTGTCAGGTGCCATCGTGACAGAAGAAGGCCAATATGTTATCGCGCTCACCAACAGCATCTACTGCATCGTGGATGATGATCAAGGCGGATATTCAGTCAATGTCATGGAGATGGTCACGGATAGTGCGATTACCTGCCGGAGCATGTTTGAAAGCAATGACAATATTTATCTGGAGATCCTGGACTTAAGCGCAAACGAAAAGACACTTCTTTACAAGCTGCATATTGACGTGGCGAGTACGACAGTGGACCTCGAAGACGGAAGATATTCCGACAACCTCATGGGCATGAACGTCTTCCAGACGAACAGAGGCCTTTATGCTTCCACGAAAAATGCATTTGGAAAGGTCGATCTGCAGACCGGCGAATTTAAGCAGCTCCTTGACTGGAATCAGGTCGATGCAGATCGTGCGACTCTGGTATGGTCGAATGTTCACGTTGTTTCCGAAGGCGCATATACGCAGACGGTTTCGCTTTTGTCTTCTGCAAATGTCACACCTATACCACAGCCTGTTGTTGATGTGCCGGTAGTAGAGAGCCAGAATGTTTCGAACAGCCAGTATGAACAGTACATCGCTACTTCAGAGTCTGCTGTTACGGATGATACGAATGATACGGATGACGAGTCTTCCGGTGTGACAGAACTGTATATTTCCGGACTTGAGAATCTCGAGCAGCCGTTTATCGTTCATATCGAACCTGCCGACTCGAATCCGCACGACGGCCAGCCGGTTATCTGGGTAGGCGGCATCGATCTTGCTGACGGCTATATTTCCAAACTGATCCATGAGTATAATCAGGACCCTGCCAGCAATGCCTGGGTCAAGATCTACGACTATTCTGATTTCGGAAGTTATATCTGGGATTCGAATTATCGTGAAGAACAGATCGAAACTATCCGCGCCCAGCTTCGTTCCGGAACCGGTCCGGATCTGATTTACGGTGTCGAGGAGTTTTCCTTCTTCGATACGGACGGTTCGATGCTGACGGATCTGTATCCGTATATGAACAGCATGAACGGCATCAACATGGATGAGTATTTTACCAATCTGTTTGAAGCGTATGAGATGGACGGAAAGCTGTATCAGGTTCCGCTTGCTGTACATCTGCGCGGCGTCCTTGTTAACGAAGAACTGACAAACGGTCCGCTCGAGGATGTTTCGTATCTTACGCTTCGTGCCCTGGCCGAGGAAGACAGCAGTCTTCATCTGTTCGCGGGTGACGATGCATTTACCCTGACTGACTGGGCGTATAACTATATCGTTTCCAGCGGAATCGATTACACAAACAACACACTCGTGTATGACGACGATGCACTCGCATCTTCGCTGCAGATCCTGAAAGAATGCTACACCAGAAACAAGTCCGCACAGAAATACTCAGCCAGATGGTGGTATTTTAACGAATACTACGGCGTGGTCATGCCGTCCGAAGTTCTTTCTGACAACGTTGTTGCGATGTGGAATCAGGGTGTGGATACGATCGTGGAATTCTCGGAACAGAACTCTGAAAAAGGTTCGTACCGCTGGTACGGATATCCGTCTGAAGAGGGCGAGTCTCCGCTGATCTACGATGCGACGACGATGGGCATCACCAACTATTCGACGCATAAAGAGCAGGCATGGGAACTGATCCGTTACCTTCTCAGTGAAACCGCGCAGAGTTCGCTGGTCGAGTATTATATTGCGAGCATGAACTATGAACAGCCTTGCATCCCGGTAAATGTGATGTCTTTCTACACATACTGCGAGCGCTGCAAATACCGCTATGAAAATGATCCGGATACGATCTATATGAACTTTACTTCCGGTGAATTTATCGATGACACTATGCAGCTTTGCAGTGTCGGCGAATATGAGGAGTATGTCCGCTCGGCAACCGTGCACGCAGATATGAATATCGAGCTGCGCGGAATCATCGAGAAAAACCTGGACGAATACATAAAAAATACTGCCACGCTCGACGTGGCAGTAAAACAGATTCGTACCGATCTGGAAGATTACTTGGCTAAGAATTCTTAACGCATGTTACTGGAATACACCAGGCAACTGTGCTGTGACCCCTTCGATGTCCGCATAATGTGAATCCATCTTTTCCGTTGCTGTCTTAGCTGCATTTAAGTAATGCGAGACGGAAAAGAAGACCACCAATGCCAATATGACGAGAATAGCGATAACGAGCACCATCTCGACCAATGTAAATCCCTTCTTAGTTTTCCCCAATTTTTTCATGACGGCACCTCCTTCTTCCACATGTTACATCTTCATTGTAAAGACGAATTCTTTACCAAATGTGGCAAAATTGTTAACAAATTGTAAATTGCGTCATGAGGGTGAAGAAAATGTGAATTTACTGTTTCGCTTCAGAAGGGTGTCGATCCGCAAGTTTTTTGCTCACTTTAGGTTCCAGATAACAGGTCAGCAAACCTACTCCAACGCCCAGAATCAGGGCTGCAAGGACATCACTCGGGAAGTGCACGTAGAGGTAAAGACGTGAGTAGATGATAAGAAGGGCAGCCGGGATCAGTCCGTAGGCAAGCTTCGGGTGATTGTGAACAAGTATGATCGTAAATACAGTTGCCGCCATCGTATGACCGGATGGAAAGGAGTAGTCTTTCGGATTGGCAATCAAGAGCTGCACTTCCGGATGGAGCCAGCACGGACGGGGTCTTCTGACGAGATTTTTCAAGATAACATTCGTGATCAGAAGTCCGGAAAGAAGGCCGCAAGTGACCATGATTCCGTCCTTTCTGGTTTTCTTGACGACGAGAAGCATAGCGCAATAACAGACGAACATGAACGGATCGCCTAAGATGGTGAAGAAGGAAAGGAATTTGTCCCAGAACGGGGAGCGTGCGGTCAGCTGGAGAAAGTCCAGGATATAAAAGTCGATATTCTGAATCGTAGTAAGCATATTTACCTCGTTAAAATGCGGTCAAATGACCGAAAAATGGATTTCTGCGTAAAAGTGTAGCACATCCTGCCGATATCGCAACATATTAGAAAAAATGATAGAATAAAAACAGTTGTGAGCAAGGAGAGAAGAAATGGCAGATTCGATTAAGTGCCCGAATTGTAGCGGTAATCTTGTTTTTGATGCAGATTCCCAGTTGATGGTATGCGAGTATTGCATGAGCCGATTTTCACCGGCAGAACTGAAGAAGAGCATCCTTCCCGAAGATGAAGAACAAAAGGATGCGGGAGAACGTATCCACGAAGAAAATGCACAGGAAAGGATCAAGAAAAGCCTCGGCGAGGAAGGCGTGCAGTTTATCTGTAACTCCTGCGGCGCGACAGTAGTTACTGAAAAGAATACCAGCGCCACATTCTGCGCATTCTGCGGATCTCCGGCAATTATCAGTCAGAGAATGACGGATGAGTTTTCACCGGATTATATTCTTCCTTTTAAATACGGAAAAGAAGAGGCCATCTCCAAGTTCTTCAAGTGGTGTAAAGGCGGCCGCTGGACACCTTTCGATTTTATCAGCCAGAAGAATATCGAAAAACTTACCGGTCTTTATGTACCGTTCTGGCTCTACGATGTAGAGAGCCTGGTCGATCTTTCCGGTGAAGGTAAGGAAGAGCATTCCGCGACGACCGGAAGCACGACAACGGTCACGACCAGTTACTATACGGTAAAAAGAAGAATGAAGCTTTTCTGGAGACGTATCCCGCTCGATGGCGCACAGCGCATCGACGACCGTCTTATGGAAGCGATCGAGCCCTATAAGTTCGGTGACCTTCGGAAATTCGACCCGGCCTATATGCAGGGCTTCTTTGCGGAGCGCTACGATCTGACCGGGGATGATATGAAGGAAAGACTGATCTCCCGCTTAAAGGAATATATCACGGAAGAAGTGGAACCGACGATGAAGAAGTATAACCGCGGCGTAAAGGTGACTTCGGATCACTCGGTCATCTATGAGCCGGATATGGCGTATGCACTTCTGCCTGTGTGGTTTCTCCACTACAAATACAACGGAAGAGAATACTATTTCTGCATGAACGGACAGACGGGTGAAGTTGCCGGTTCCGCACCGGTCAGCCGTGTGAAGCGTCTGGTTCTGTTCTTCGCGGTTCTGGCTATCGCTGCGGCGCTGACCAGACTGATCGTCGGATTGATCATGGGAGGTTTTGTAGGATGAGCGCGAAAAACAAAGTACAAAACCAGGAACCCAAAGAAGATCTGACCAAGATCACCAAGAGCGTCTGGGGCGAGCTCAACGCCGTTTCCGGTGTGGCGATGGTCGTCATCATCGGAGTCGTCATCGTCTCGATCGCGGCGTTTGTGTTCATGAATATGAAGCCGCCGAAAAAGGCACTGGTCATCGATGATGCGGAGATCTTTTCCGAGAAAGAGTATGACTCGCTTCTGAAACTTTCCAAGAGTCTGTCGAAAGAGAATGACATCAACGTCATGATCTATACGACGAGAGATAACGTGACCGGCATGTCTGTTGACGCAAGAAAGAAGGAAGCGGAACGTGCCTATAAGGAAGAATGCATCCCGACATCGATGCAGGACAATTCCGGTATATGCTTTTTTATCGACCTGACTACCGATGAGCCGGGAAGACGTTTCTTCTGGATCTATACATATGGTACGGCTTACTTCACGGTCACGGACGATGACTGCAGCGAGCTCTTTGCAAGCTATCGCTCGGAACTTCAGGAACAGGAATATGCATCGGTACTAAAGAGTCTGATCAAGGATCTTTCCGATGAAGATTATCACTCTGCAGGTCTTTTCGTCACATATGCCTGCTGTGCGATCATCCCGCTGCTTCTTGCAACGCTTGTTACGTTCCTTTGTACGTTCGCAGGAAGACTGGATCCGAAACCGAAGTCTTCGCAGTATGTCGTTCGCAAAAAGTGTGAGAATCTTGGAAATACCGATATCTTCCTTCGTAAGACGACACGCGTCTATCAGAGCAGCTCCTCGTCCGGCGGTGGCGGCGGAGGAGGCGGCGGTGGCGGCGGAGGAGGCGGCCACAGCGGCGGTGGCGGCGGCTTCTTCTAAGAACTTCGCGCGCACGCACGCGTATAAACTCCATTAATATATAAAAAAACAAACAGCCGGACAGAGTAAGTCGTAAAGATAGATCTGATCCGGCTGTTTTTTGGTACTTCAAAAAACATCTCAAAAAACATGAGAAAAAGTAAAAATGTGCTTGACACGTTTGGGGTGAGGTGTTAATATAATCAAGCGCTTCGCGAGAGCGACACGCGACGGACCTTGAAAATTGAATAGAAGAGCAGAAAGTAATTACTACTTTTATACGAGCCAATAGTTCAATTCATAGAGTTTAAAAACAAGTAAACAACGAGCCAAACGGCTCTCAAGATTTTTATTGAGAGTTTGATCCTGGCTCAGGATGAA
>JAGCVX010000011.1 GCA_017962145.1 Clostridiales bacterium
CGTTGAAGATTCATCGAGACGTGATCGACTACGGTCTGGGAACCATACACTTTTGTCAGTGAATGTGTCTGCAAAACAGAAGTCATTTTTCTTTCCTCGCTTTACTTTGATGATTCCATTCTACTGACCATACATAAACAAGTCCTTCGAAAACCATAAAGAAAACATAAAGATTCTCAGCCAAGCTCACTTAGAAGACCGAACCGGTACCCTTCGCTTTCCAGAAGCGTCAGAACCGCATCGAGCGCGTCGACATTTGCCTGGGAATCGTTATGCATCAGCACGATTGCTCCGTTATGGTGATACGTCGCGAAATGCTCTACCACAAATTCCGGCGTGGGCTGATTCTTCGGATCGTAATCCTGATACGCCATACTCCAGAACACCGTCTTATAACCTGCGTCACGAACGACGCTCATCAGTCGCTTCGAGTACGTCCCGGACGGTGGACGGAAATACGGATCGAGCTTATAGCCCGTATTCGTATAGAAATACTCCGCCACATCGAAGATCTCCGAGACGACCTGATCAAGGTTCATATCGATCAGATTTTTGTGGCTGACGGTGTGGTTACATACCATGTGGCCTTCCTGCTTCATGCGGACCGCATAATCGAGACTTCCCTCGAGGTATTTCTTCGTAACGAAGAAACTTGCTTTCGCGCCATGTGCGGCGAGCACATCAAGGATCGCGCCGGTGCGGTTCGATGAATATCCGCAGTCAAATGTCAGATAGATGACTTTATCGCCTTCTGCGACATTTTTATTTCTGTAGACACCGTTATACTCTCCGATATTGAAGAATTCATACGATCCGGACGGCGAGTGATCTGTCGTGCGCTTGAAACACCAGCTCTCCTTGCACTCATTACTCAGTGAATAGTAATAGTCCGCATTCGTAAGGATATAGTTTCTTCTCTCCTGCAGAAAAGCCATATAGTCCGGATCTTCCGGCGGTGGCGGCGGAGGTGGATCAACAGGCTGCGGCGGAGCCGTGGTCTCCGGCGGCGCGGTCGTTTCCGGCGGGGCCGTAGTCTCCGATGGCTCCGAAGTCTCAGAAGACGGCTCCGTCGTTTCGCTTTCCGGCTCGGTCGTCTCTTCCGTCTCGGACGTTTCCGTAGTGGTTTCTTCGGTTGTCGCAGCAGTCGTACTCTTCGTCGTTTCCGCCGTCGTTTCTTCCGAAGAAGACTCTTCCGATAACTGCGTGCTCTCGGAAACCGACTCCGAAGACGTCACCACGGAAGTATTTTTTGCACGCGCACATCCCGGTCCCAGACTTAATATCAGGATCGAAAGACTAAGCGCCATCACGATCGCTTTTTTCTTCATGTTCCGATGCACCTCTTTCCTTTTCTTCCCAGCCCAGATCCAGTGCATAAGATCCGTTTTTATTTCATTGCTTCTTCTGCTTTTTGAAAAGTCGCTTTTCTCTTTTCCAACGTCTTTTCAAAAAGCTCCTGCGCGGTCTTCGGGAACTGCGCATAGACGACCTTCGTGCCTTCTTCAGTGATGCCCCCCGGCGTCGCGACACGTGTCACGACTTCTTCGAAAGTCATGTCGTCTTGTATCATAAGTTCACCTGTTGCGATCATGGTCTGAAGGACCATGCGCACCACGTCTTCTTTCGGGATCGAAGTATGTTCTTTGGCCGCCGCGCATACGCAGTCAAAGATCGACGCGATAAATCCCGGCATACAGCTGACAAGTTCCGAACCCATACCGATCTCATTTTCCGGAAGTTCGATCACATTTCCGATCAGACAAAGAAGCTCTTTTAACGCCTCCTTATCCTTCTCTTCCACATATTCGTTATAGCACACAAGCGTCTGCGAGCGGTTGATCTCCGCAGTCACACTCGGGATCACCTTCGCGATCTTTCTTCCCTCGCCTTCCGGCGACAGTGCATTTCCCAAAAGAGTAAAGGAAACACTTCCGTTCAAAGAAACCAGAAGCGTCTTTGGTTTCAAAGACGCTCTGATCTCCTCGAGTACATTTTTAATATCCATCGGGCGAAGGCAGATAAAGACGATATCCGAAGATGCGGCCACTTCCGCGTTGGAATCACAGACCGTCGCCTTATCTTCCACCTCTTGCAGTTTTTCCTTCGAACGGCTTGAAACGAAAAGCTCGTCCTTTTTGAAATGCTCCGACTCGATGAATTTTATGAGCAGCATCTTTCCCATGCTGCCATAACCGATTATTCCGATATGCATAATTCTTCTCTCTCCGGCAAATCAGCCGCCGTACATCAGTCCGAAGAACAGATCTCTTTCATCCTGTCCGTTGAGCTTGAACGGCCAGTCTTCGCCTTCGAGTTCCATGCAGATGATCTGGTTTTCGATGCCATCCGGATAGAGTATCTCGAAATATGCCACTCCGTTCTCAATATCGTATCCGACCATACGAAGGCTCGTATCCTTATCGACCGTGAACGCCGATCCGTTGCCATCAACTGCATCAAATTCTGTCTTTGCAACCAGAACAGATCCGGGGCGCAGGAACAAGGAAGACTCATACCAGAATGTTCCCATCAGACCCATGAGCGAATAGGTATTGGTTCCGTAGGACGAACCGACCAGATCGATGCCGCGCAGGATCTGCAGATAATTCGGATCGTAAGGAGACATCCAGAAATAGCCCTGGAGCTGATCCTGGAAATCTACGGTATAGTCTTTATTCATCGTGAAAGTATTCAGGAGCGTACGGTCGTCTTCGATGATCGTCTCTACGATGAAGACAAAACCTTCATCAGTACGTGCCAGATAGACATCTTCGATTATGCCTTCCAGATCGTGGGCATTGTCCGGGCCCATACGGCTCGTAACACCGTTGATATCAAAGATGTACTCTCTGTCGCTATAATCCGTTAGATAATCCGGTCCGGTGATCGAGATTCTTTCCGGTGTACCGTCTGTATCAAGATCCCAGTAGATCTCATGATTGAAATCTCCGTGCAGAACATAGTATTCCGGAGTTTTTCCGAAGAATCCCATATTGAAGACGCTCTGATTTGCGATCGCGGAGACCTTGATCCTGGAATAACCGCAGTACATGATGATGCCGTCATAATCCATGGTAAATGCGATCGTTCCGTTGTTGATATCCTCAACATAATCTTCTGCGTTATAAAGATCCGGGCAGTTTAACACGACCTGGCAGAGCGCATCCGGATCTTTTACGACATCCGTGAACAGGATCTGATCACAAGTCTCGGTATATACGTTAAACACGTTGTAGATATAGTCATAGTTATCGTCATATTCTCTTACGAAAAAAGACGTGATAAAGCTATCCGCACGGGTCACATCCGAATAACACTCGATGTAAACAGGAGACGGCAATATGCCGTTTTCAATATCCGTAAGGAATTCTTCGAGTGCTTCCTCGTACTGCGTATCGTATTTATCCAGGATATATCCGTAGACATCATCAAAGATCACTTCAAGATTGTCGTATCCGGATGTACTTACATAAAGATCGTCTACATCTTCGTATACAGCAGTGACCGTGCCGTACTGGTTGTATTGCGAATCCGGATCCGCGAGCACACCATAGGCGTACTGGGACGGATAATTCTCGATCAGGATCTGCTCCAGGGAAGTATCAAAAACCAGAACGTCATCGAGCGTGACACCGGATCCCGGAGAAGTAGCGGTCTCCGTAGTGGTCTCCTCAGTGGTCTCCTCGGTCGTTGTGCTTTCGCTCGGCTCTTCGGTCGTAGTTTCTTCTGTTGTTGTCGTAGACTTCTTTTTCTTCTTCTTTTTCTTTGTCTCTTCGGTTTCCTTTGTGCAGGCGGCACAGGCCATTATCATCGAAGCACTAAGAAGAAGTGCGATCATCTTTTTCATAACCAAACCTCCATGTAACAGTTCTCCACATAGTATAGTACATTTTAGAGGATATCGATATACTCTCCTGCCAAAGCTTTATTCATGCTTCGTACCGCGCAGAATTTACCGCACATCGAGCAGCTTTCCTCGATCTCCGGCGAGCGGTCGTCACGGATCTTTTTGGCAGTTTGCGGATCGATGGCGCAGTTCCACTGCTCTTCCCAGTCAAATTTTCTTCTGGCATCGGCCATGCGGTCATCGATGTCACGGGCATGCGGGATCTTCTTCGCGATATCCGCCGCGTGCGCCGCGATGCGGGAGGCGATGATGCCCTGCTTGACGTCATCGACATTCGGAAGGGCAAGATGCTCGGCCGGAGTCACGTAGCACAAAAATGCCGCGCCTGCTTTTGCCGCGATGGCACCGCCGATTGCGGAAGTAATGTGGTCATAACCCGGCGCGATATCGGTAACGAGCGGTCCAAGCACATAGAAAGGAGCGCCACCGCAGATACGCTGCTGGATCTTCATGTTCGCTTCGATCTCATCCATCGCCATGTGACCGGGGCCCTCGACCATGACCTGCACGTCTTTTTCCCAGGCACGGCGTGTCAGTTCACCGAGGCGCACGAGTTCTTCGATCTGGCAGACATCCGACGAATCCGCAAGGCATCCCGGACGGCAGGCATCGCCGAGGGAGATCGTCACATCGTATTCTCGGCAGATGTCGAGGATCTCATCGTAATACTCATAAAACGGATTCTCTTCCCCGGTCATGCACATCCAGGCAAAAACCAGTGAGCCGCCGCGGGAAACGATATTCATCTTTCTTCCGACTTTCTTGATCTGCTCGATCGTTTTTCTCGTGATACCACAGTGTAGAGTCACAAAGTCGACGCCGTCCTGCGCATGAAGACGTACGACATCGATGAAGTCTTTCGCCGTCAGAGTCGACAGATCTCTCTGGTAATGGATCACGCTGTCATAGACCGGAACCGTACCGATCATGGCCGGGCATTCAGATGTGAGCTTCTTTCGGAACGGCTGGGTATTTCCGTGGGACGACAGGTCCATGATCGCTTCAGCGCCCATATCGACCGCCGCCATGACTTTCTGCATCTCGATGTCATAGTCTTTGCAGTCCTTCGAAACGCCGAGATTGACGTTGATCTTCGTTCTCAGCATCGATCCGACGCCGTTCGGCTCGATACAGGTATGCAGGCGGTTGCAGCAGATCGCAACCTGACCTTCAGCTACCCAGTTCCGGATCTCTTCTTCCGTACGAAATTCCTTTTCGGCAACTTTTTTCATCTCCGGCGTGATGATTCCTTTTCTCGCCGCTTCCATCTGTGTCTTATATTCTCTCATCTTCTCTTTTCCTTTCACTCACATTTTCTGTTTTCTTCTACTAAGGCAAAGTTATGCATCAAAGGTCCGCTTCCCTTTCCGAGATCCAGGCCCGCAGCAAGGCATGCCGCCACATACTTTTTGGCATGTTTTACGGAACAAGGAAGAGTCTTTCCTTTTGCAAGATATGTCGCGATCGCGGACGACAGCGTACATCCGGTACCATGTGTATTCGGATTATCGACACGGCTTGCCGGGAACCACTGTCCCACGCCTTCTTCACATTCCGCGATCCGCATCCAAAGATAATCATCCGCATCGCAGATACTGTGCCCGCCTTTTAACAAAACGGCACTGCAGTTTTCGCCGATCCTTCTGGCCGCTTCTTCCATATCTGCTTTCGACTCGATCTTCATGTTCGAAAGGATCTCGGCTTCGGGAATATTCGGCGTGATCAGTGACGCGATCGGGAAAAGTTTTTGCACCAGAACTTCTCTAGCTTCATCCGTGATCAAGCTCGCGCCAGAGGTGGCCACCATCACGGGATCAACGACGATATTTCGTGCACCGTAAAAGGCAAGTCTTTCGCAGATCACATCGATCAGATCCGGTGAAGAAACCATGCCGATCTTTACCGCATCCGGAAAGATATCCGTGAATACGGCATCGATCTGCTTTTTCAAAAAATCCGGCGTGACATCGAGGATCCCCGTCACCCCGGTCGTATTCTGCGCGGTCAAAGACGTGATGACGCTCATGGCATATACACCATTTACCGTCATGGTCTTGATATCCGCCTGGATCCCGGCACCGCCTGAACAGTCACTACCTGCGATCGTCAATGCAGTATTCATAGTCCGTTCACCATCTCTTTCGTTTTTGCGTAAAGATCGCGCGTTGCGGTGAAAATATCTTTTGCTCCGAAGATCGCGCTGATCACGGCGATCCCGCAGATACCCGTACCCGAAAGCTCCATCACATTTCCCGCACCGATCCCGCCGATCGCGATAACGGGAATCGAAACGGCGTCGCAGATCGCGCGCAGCGTTTCGTGTGTCACTTCGACTGCATCGTCTTTCGAGCCTGTCGGAAAGACCGCACCGACACCGAGATAATCCGCACCTC
>JAGCVX010000012.1 GCA_017962145.1 Clostridiales bacterium
CAACCAGTTCCTGCTGAAGTTCTTCAGTGGACTTCGAACGCAATTCTTTAGCCGTCATTTTCAGATACCTCCTCTTCCTTCTTGATGAACTTTGTCTTGCAAGGGAGCTTGTGTCCGGCAAGACGCATAGCCTCACGAGCTACTTCTTCACTTACGCCTGCGATCTCGAAAAGTACGCGACCCGGCTTAACTACTGCTACCCAGTACTCCGGAGAACCCTTACCGGAACCCATTCGAGTTTCAGCAGGCTTCTTTGTTACCGGCTTGTCCGGGAAGATCTTGATCCAGACCTTACCGCCTCTTTTTACGTAACGGTTGATAGCGATACGGGCAGCCTCGATCTGATTGGATGTGATCCAGCACGGCTCGGTAGCATACATACCGAAATCACCATAAGCAACGAAATTACCTCTGGAAGCCTTACCGGTCAGACGGCCACGCTGCTGCTTTCTGTGCTTAACTCTCTTAGGAAGTAACATTAAGCTTCGCCTCCTTCCGTAGCCTTAACAACCTTCTTGGCTGTCAGGATCTCACCACGGTAAACCCAAACCTTAACACCGATACGACCGTACTGTGTGTTTGCCTCAGCAAAACCATAGTCGATGTCAGCACGCAGTGTCTGCAGCGGGATTGTACCTTCGTGGTATGTCTCGGAACGAGCGATTTCAGCGCCGCCCAGACGACCGGAGCAGGAAGTCTTGATTCCCTTTGCACCGCACTTCATGGTACGGGACATAGCCATCTTCATGGCACGACGGAAAGAAACACGTCTCTCCAGCTGGGAAGCGATGCTCTCAGCAACGAGCTGAGCGTTTGCATCTGCGTTCTTTACTTCACGAACGTCTACGAAGAAATTCTTCTTGAACTTCTTCTGAAGCTTCTTCTTGAAATCTTCAATACCGGCACCCTGACGGCCAATGATGATACCCGGCTTAGCGGCATTGATGATGATAGATGTCTTGTCTGCACCCTTACGCTCGATCTCGATGGATGAAACGCCTGCAGCAAAGCACTCTTTCTTTACAAAATCACGGATTTGCTTGTCCTCAACGAGGAAATCGCTGAATGTCTTCTTGTCGGCATACCAACGTGTGTCCCACTCTTTAATGACACCGACGCGCAATCCATGGGGATTAACCTTCTGGCCCATTCTTAACTCCTCCTTATACTCTTTCCTTGAGAACAACTGTTACGTGACTTGTTCTCTTGTTGATTCTAGAAGCAGAACCTCTTGCTCTCGGCATGAAGCGCTTCAGGATCGGTCCCTGCTCAGCGTAAGCATCTGCAACATAAAGGCTGCCCTTAGCCAGACCGTTATTGTTAACAGCGTTTGCCTCAGCAGACTTCATAGCCTTCTTGAGTACCGGAGAAGCAGCCTTCGGCGTGTAGTCGAGGATGGCATAAGCCTCTTCCAGGTCCTTACCCTTGATCAGGTCAGCAACGACCTTAACCTTACGGGGTGTAATACGAATATACTTAGCAATCGCCTTGCCCTGATCCTTGCCGATACCAAGGAGCTTCTTCTGCTTCTTAGTAAGGACAGGCTTCTTCGCGGACTTCTTCTGCTGCTTACCGTAAGCTTCGAGGATTTCGTCGCGATTTGCTTCAATATAGTCTTTTGTTAATTTAACTTTTTCCACTATTATTTCCTCCCTTCAAAGCTTACGATTACTTACCACCAGATGATTTCTCACCGGCATGGCCTCTGTATGTTCTTGTCGGAGCGAACTCGCCCAGTTTGTGACCGATCATTTCTTCGACCACGTATACCGGAACGTGTCTTCTGCCGTCATAAACAGCGATCGTGTGTCCGACCATTTCAGGATAGATCGTCGAAGCGCGAGACCAAGTCTGGACAACCTTCTTCTCATTCGCTGCGTTCATCGCATTGATTTTCTTCATCAGGGCTTCCTGTACGAAATAACCCTTTTTGGTTGATCTACTCATTTTGGTTCCTCCCTTCGCTTACTTTCTACCCTTAACAATGTACTTGTTAGACTGCTTCTTCTTGTTTCTGGTCTTCTTACCAAGAGTCGGAACACCCCAAGGTGTAACAGGACCCGGCAGACCGATCGGGGATTTACCCTCACCACCACCATGGGGGTGATCACACGGGTTCATAACAACACCACGGACTGCAGGTCTTACGCCCATGTGACGATGACGACCAGCCTTACCGATGGATACGTTCTCGTGCTCGTTGTTGCCGATAACACCGATTGTTGCTCTGCACTTGATAGAAACCATACGAACTTCACCGGACGGGAGACGAACCTGTGCGAACTCGCCTTCCTTAGCCATCAGCTGAGCGCCTGCACCAGCGGTACGAACCATCTGTGCGCCCTTGCCCGGCTTAAGCTCGATGTTGTGGATCATGGTACCAACCGGGATGTTAGCGATCGGGAGAGCGTTGCCTGCCACGATATCTGCATCTGTTCCGGAAACTACCTTGTCGCCTACCTTGAGACCCTGGGGAGCCAGGATGTAGGACTTAGCACCATCAACGTACTGGATCAGTGCGATAAAAGCGGTGCGGTTCGGATCATACTCGATTGCAACTACTGTTGCCGGGATACCATCTTTTGTTCTCTTCCAGTCAATGACACGGATCTTACGACGGTTGCCGCCACCGATGTGACGAACTGTGATACGTCCGTAAGAGTTACGTCCGCCTGACTTGCTGCGTGTAACGAGCAGGCTCTTCTCGGGCTCCTTCTTCGTCAGGGAAGAAAAGTCCGCAACCGTCATGCTGCGTCTTGCAGGAGAAGTTGGATTAAAAGTCTTTACTGCCATTCTCTCTTCACTCCTTTTCCATCAGGCCGATCACTGGCCGATTCCAAATTCTTCAATAGCTGTCTTAAACTTCTTATCGGACTTAGCAACCTTGCCGCCCTTACCGAGGTAAGACACTTCCTTCGCTTCCATATCGATGGTAACTACTGCCTTCTTGAAGGAAGGAGTTACACCCTCTACGTAGCGCTGTCTCTTCTTTTTACCGTCGTAATTTACTGTGTTAACAGAAATTACCTTTACATCGAACAGCTGCTCAACAGCCTTTCTGATGTCGGTCTTTGTTGCTGTCTTAGCAACCTTGAATGTATATTTGCCGCTCGCTGTGTCGAAAGAGCTCTTCTCAGTGATGACCGGCTTAATGATGATGTCCTGCGGTGCCTTATTCATACGTACACCTCCATGATCTTCTCTGCAGCTTCCTTAGTCATGATGAAAGCATCATACTTGAGGATGTCGAATACATTGATTGTATTAACGAAAGCTGTCTTAACGGTAGGAAGATTTCTTGCAGACTTCTCAACGTTCTCGTTCTTGCCGCCCAGAACTACCAGTGCGGAATCCTCAACCTTGATTGCCTTCATAAAATCAACCATGTTCTTTGTCTTCATTGTGTCGAAGTCGAGAGCGTCTACAACGAATACCTTTGTATCAGCCATCTTGGAAGAGAAAGCAGACTTCATAGCCAGACGTCTGATCTTCTTCGGAACAGTGTAGCTGTAAGATCTCGGCTTAGGCCCAAAGATGATGCCGCCGCCAACGTACTGAGCAGAACGTGTAGAACCGTGACGAGCACGACCTGTACCCTTCTGACGATACGGACGCTTACCGCCGCCGCGAACTTCGCTTCTTGTTTTTGTGGAATGTGTGCCCTGACGACGATTAGCAAGAATGTTGAGTACTACTGTACGCATCGCTGCTGCGTTCGGCTCGATACCGAAGATCGCATCAGAAAGATCCATCGATCCGACAACAGATCCACTAAGATTCAAAATATCAATTTTAGCCATTTCTTAGTTCCTCCTTGTCGCCGAATTACTTAGCCTTTACGGACGACGTAATGGTAACGATGCCGCCCTTAGGACCCGGAACCGCGCCCTTAAGAACGAGGATTCCTCTCTCGCCGTCAACGCTGACGACCGTCAGATTCTGTACTGTGCAGTTTACTGCGCCCATGTGACCAGGCATCTTCTTACCCGGAAGTACACGAGCCGGTGTGGAGTTAGCACCCATGGAACCAACACGTCTGTGGTACATAGAACCGTGTCCATCCGGACCACCCTTCTGACCGTGACGCTTGATGTTGCCCTGGTAACCTTTACCCTTAGAAACACCGCTAACATCTACGTGATCTCCAACACTGAGCATGTCGGATACCTTAATTTCCTGACCGAGTGTGTAATCTTCCTCTGTCTGGAACTCACGGATAGTACGCTTAACAGCAACCTCTGCCTTTGCGAACTGTCCCTTGTCCGGCTTGTTTACAAGCTTCTCGCGAATGTCGCCTGTTGCAACCTTCACAGCCTTGTAGCCGTCTTTTTCTACCGTCTTGTTCTGAATAACAAACATAGGGTTGCATTCAATAACGGTTGCCGGAACTGCCAAACCGCTCTCATCGAAGAGCTGTGTCATGCCGGCCTTTTTGCCAAGTACGAACTTTGTCATTTCTTATTCCTCCTATTTAGGTTATTGGTTCGCGATTTCAAGTCCGCGAACATGACCTCCGCATATCCTGCCGCTTGACTTTCAACAGGACGCGGAAAAAGCCCTTAAGCCTTGAGCTCAATGCTCACGCCTGCAGGCATGTCAAGCTTCATCAATGCATCAACAGTCTTCTGGTTCGGCGCAAAGATGTCGATAAGACGCTTATGCGTACGAAGTTCAAACTGCTCACGGGAATCCTTGTACTTATGAGGAGAACGCAGGATCGTTGTGATCTCTTTTTCTGTCGGGAGCGGGATCGGGCCGGAGAAGCTTGCGCCTGTTCTGGTGACCGTCTCAACAATACGTGCTGCGCTCTGATCAAGGAGCTCGTGATCATAAGCCTTAAGCTTAATTCTGATCTTTTGGTTTGTTGCCATGTTGTTTTCCTCCAAATTCTTTGCTGTTGTTTTTTCTTCACCGTGTCCAGCGTTTCTTCTGTGCCCATCATAAAACCCAGGAGACCAGTTACCACAGACTGCGGCACTTTGGGCCTGGGCATGTGTTCTACAAAACACACGCTGTTACTTCCGGTTCTTCGCCGAGGATCGATGTCCCGGCTGCTCCGCCTAAGTTACCCGCTTTCTAAAGCACAGCCCGCTTTATCCGGCGGCAATCTCAAGCTTCTTCGCTTGCGCGCACAAAGTCGCGCAGGAAAGAGTATACAGCAGAAGTCAAGTGTTTGCAAGCATTATTTTCATTTTTCTTGGAAAAATATCGGATTTTTCTGTATTTGCGACGGTGCATTTCCCAAAGCACCTGAAATTACTCCGAAAGAAGCCCCTTTACCTGCTCCTGGGTGAAGTGATATTTCTGGTCGCAGAAATGGCATTCGAGATCGATGCCGTTCGGATCTTCAGAAAGTTCGGTAAGATCTTTTTTTCCGATGGCCATGAGATTTCTCTCCATGCGTTCTCTGGAACAGTTACAGGCATAGGCGACTTTTCTTCCTTCGAGGAAGCAGATGTGCTCGTCTCCGAGGAACATGTCGAGGATCTTTTCCGGAGTCAGGCCTTCGGAAAGAAGGAAGGTTACTTCGGGGAATCCTCCGCCTACGCGTTTTTCGAGATAGGAGATGGTCTCTTCGTCCGAGCCCGGCAGAAGCTGCACCATGAATCCTCCGGCACAGGTCACTCCGTTTTCGTCGATGCCGACGCCGAGGGATACGATCGAGGGAGTCTGTTCGGACGCGGCCAGATAGTATGTAAAATCTTCCGCGATCTCACCGGATACCAGTTCGACCTGACCTACATAAGGCTCTTTTAAACCGAAATCTTTGACTACGGTCAGTTTGCCGTTTCCGACTGCCGCGCCGACATTGAGCTTTCCGGGGCGGTGATACGTTGTCTCGACTACCGGTTCGAGGCAGTAGCCTCTTACGTTTCCGTGGGAATCCGCTACGGCGGTCATGCCCTGAAGCGGTCCGTCGGAACGGATATTGAGGGTCATCGAATCGCCGTCGCTTTTTAATGTATCCGCAAGGAAAAGCGCACCGGTCAGAAATCTTCCGAGAGCCGCAGTGGCAACCGGAGATGTCTTATGAATACGCAGTGCTTCTTTTACGAGATTGGTGGAACGCACCGCCAGGGCACGCACCTTTCCATCCAGTGCGGTAGCAGTAACCAGATAATCGGAACCGTCGACCGGAGATCCCGGTGCGACATAAAAATCACTCATCGTTTTTCCCTCTGTTTTATATAAGAGGTCTTCTTATAATATAGAAAACTCTCTCGTCGTTTTCGTTCGGACGGCGCATCTTCATGTCGCCATATACTCCGACGACTTCGAGATGGCACTTTTCGACCAGCGCGCGGATCTCCTCATCGGAATAATATCTCTCGACGATCTCGGCATCCTGGCGCTCGAAAAGTTCCTTGCCTGCAGAAGCAAACATCGTCAGGCTTGCCGTGTTCAGACCCTTCTTCTCATCGAAATCGTTTTCCCATAATACAGTAAAATCATCTTCAATGGAATAGAAGAATTCATTTCCCAGAGTCTTTTCGAAATGCTTTTTCGTGGCGAGGTCAAAGATAAAGAGTCCGCCCGGGTTCAAAAAACAGTAGAAAGACCGAAGGAGTTTCTCTATATCTTTTTTCGATGTGATGTGGTTAACAGTATCCAGAAGGGATACGAAAACATCCATGGTGCCGAAAAGATCGAGCTCGGCCATATCCTGACAGAGCCATAAGATCTTTCTTTTCCCGCATCGGCTTCTGGCCTGGTCAAGCATGGCCGAGGATGAATCCACGCCGATGACATCGTAACCCAGATCAGAGAATGCGCACGAAACAGCACCTGTGCCACAGCCCAGATCGCAAAGGAGAAGTCTTCCCTTGTCGCCGTCTCCGGACAGCACGTTATATTTCTTTACAATGCGGTCGACAAAATCCGCCCAGGCAATCGGATCGAGACCCTGCTGGAACGTGTCGTAGAATCCGGCTAGAAAATCATATGCGGACATGGATCAACCTTTGATATACGGAGTCGGATCGACCTTCTCACCATTGAGGCGGACCTCAAAGTGCAGATGCGGTCCTGTGGATGTACCGGTGCTTCCGCACTCGGCGATGGTCTGACCGGCACTTACGTGATCTCCGACGCTGACCTTGACGTCACGGCAGTGACCGTACAGTGTGCAAAGACCGTTACCATGATCGATAATGCAGTAGTTACCATAGTTGGTACCACCTGTGTTCTGTCCTTCAACCGGCTCTTCCACCTTGATGACGACGCCGTCAGCTGCGGCTACGATCGGGTTGCCGTAAGAACCACCGAGGTCAACGCCCCAGTGCATTTTCTGCGTGCCGTATACAGGATGGACACGCATGCCGTACGGAGAATAGATCGTATAGTCACCCGGGTAAGGCCAGGTCATCTTGGCACTCGGAGAAGGAGCGGATCCGCCGCCTCCGCCACCGCCGCTTCCTCCGCCGCTCTTCGGCTTCGGTGTAGGCGTTGCCTTTTTCTTCTGCTCATCGTCGTATTCCTTCTGCAGACGGCGTACTTCGTCATCGAGACGGTCCGCTTCTGCCTTGAAGTCATCCTCTTTCTGCTGCCAGGAAGAGATGAGAGAGTTCGTATCTTCGAGAGCGGCTTCGGTTACGCCGATGCGCTCACGGAGCTCTTCAAGTTCTTCGAGTTTCGCGTCTGCGATCGCCTGCATGTCTTCTGCTTCCTGAAGTGCATACTCGCTCTTCAGCTCCGCGTCATCCATCGCGATCGTCAGCTGGTCGATCATCTGAAGATCGGCCTCACCGATAAGAGAGATCAGCTCGAGATTCGTAAAGAAGCCCGCGATACTGTCAGAAGACAGAAGGATCTCCAGTGTGGATTTGTTCTCATATGCGAACATGATGCTGATACGCTCGGCATACTCTTCGCGCTTGTTCTGCAGGTTCTCCTGGGAAGTGATGTACTCATCGAGCGCTGCTTCCTTTGCAAGAAGGGCGGCTGCATACTCTTCCGAGATCTGCTCATACTGCTCCATCTGCTCGTCACTTAAGCCCTGCAGTTCTTCGAGTTCACCAGTAAGCTGGCCCCTTTCCTGCTTCAGCTGATCGACCTGGTTGGAAGCTTCCTGAGCTTTTCTTTTCGCTTCATCACGTTCTTTCTTTGCTTTCTCGATATCCTCCTTCGTAGGCGAATAGGAGAGGAAGTCGCGGTCCATCGCCGCAACCGGCTTTCTGTTCAGTACAGATGCTGTAGAGAAAATAAGTGATGCGCAAAGAATCAATCCGATTACCTTTTTAAGTCGTTTTCCTCGTAGACTCATTCGTCATTCCTCCTTTTCCTTTACACTTTTACGTATTTGCGGACCGCAATACCACTTCCGATGGAACCGATGATGATGCCGCTTGCCAGACACAAAAGAAGGATCGACAGAGAAAGGCTCTTCATCGGGATCAGGGAATAGATACTGCTCGCCGCTACATTCTTCATAGCTCGCTTGAATATCTGTGAATATGCAATATAAGTGATGCCCCAGGCGCAAAGTGCGCTGATGAGGCCTACGATCGCGCCCTCAACGACATACGGAAGACGTATGTATCCGTTTGTGGCGCCGACGAATTTCATGATCGCGATCTCCGTGGAACGGGAGTATACCGAGATACGTACCATGTTGGAGATGATAAACAAAGAAATCAGGAACAGTACTGCAAATGCAACAACGGTCGCGATGTTGACGACCTTGGTCGCACGTGTCAGGAACTTCATGACGTTACTTTCCTGCATGACTTTTTCGATACCCGGAATCGCTTCGAGATTCATAACGACCTGGTCGGCATAGGACGGATCCGTCAGCTGTACCGTAATGGTATACGGCAGATAGGTGTTGTAGTCGAAGTCATCGAGGATCGAAGAGCTTTCACCGAGTTCTTCTCTGAAGCGGTTATAGTTCTGCTCCGGAGACATGCCGTGATAACCCTTGATCTTATCCGGATTGCTCTGCAGATAGTTGACGACCATATCCATCTGGCTCTGGTCGCAGCCGAGCTTCATGTAGATCTCGATCGGGGGCTGCTGGCCCACTTTCTTCATGATGAATCTCGCATTTGCCGAGAAAATGGAGAAAACGGACATAAGAAGCAGCATCAGGAGGATCGTCGTGATGGACGCCACTGTGACCAGCGGGTGTCGGACGATACCCTGGATACCTTCCTTTAATGAATTCCAAAATGCTCGTGCGCTCATTCTTCTTCCTCCCCACGGTTCGGCGGGATCTCAGGCGGTGTTTCCTGAAGTTCTTCGAGGGAATACACCTCCGGCACGAACTCATCCAGCATCGATTTCGGCAGCGCAGGCTGCTCAGGCTCGACGACGGCCGTGTATCCGGAAGCACGCTCGTCACGGACGATCAGGCCGTCCTCAACTTCGATAACGCGCTTCTTCATGCGGTCTACAAGATTACTGTCATGGGTGCAGACGATAACGGTCGTACCGTTTCTGTTGATCTCCGCAAGCAGCGCCATGATGGTCTCGGAAGTCTCCGGATCCAGGTTACCTGTCGGCTCGTCTGCCACGATCATCTTCGGGTTATTCAGCATCGCACGTGCGATCGCAACACGCTGCTGCTCACCACCGGAAAGCTCCAGCGGCATGGAATTTGCCTTATCGCGGAGACCTACCGCACCCAAAACGATATCCACCATCTGGTGAAGCTTCTTCTTCGGTACGCCGATGATCTCGCCGGCAAATGCAATATTCTCTTCTACTGTCTTGGTTTCGATCAGTCGGAAGTCCTGATAGATGATACCGATCTGGCGTCTCAAGATCGGAACCAGCGCGCGCGGCATCTTGGAAATGCAGAACTTGTCGATGATCACCAGACCTTCAGTAGGTCTTTCTTCACGGGTGATGCACTTCATCAGTGTCGACTTGCCCGATCCGCTCTTTCCGATGACAAATACGAATTCTCCGTCCTGAATGGAGAACGTTACGCCACGAAGCGCGTCCGTACCTGTTTTGTATGTCTTATGTACGTTCTCAAATCGTATCAAATCAGTTTTTTCCTATCCTTTACCAGTTAATGTTTCCGCCCTGGCCACCGCGGTCCTGTTTTTCAAGGTAAGTACGAACCATCGCCGCCAGCTTGAAAAGCACCGCATCGTCAAAGCTGCGCAGATCCAGTCCGGTGATCTTCTGGACTTTATCCAGACGGTACACCAGTGTATTTCTGTGTACGAAAAGTTTTCTGGAAGTCTCACTTCCGTTGAGGTTGTTCTCGAAGAAACTCTGGATAGTCACGAGTGTATCGGAATCCAGGGACTCATAGGCACCCTTCGGGAATACTTCGTTGAGGAACATGTTACAGAGCGTCGGCGGCAGCTGATAGATCAGACGGCCGAGACCGAGCTTGTCATAACGCATGATGAACTGTTCACTTTCGAAGATCGATCCGACACGAAGTGCCAGTGTCGCTTCACGATAGGACTTTGCGATATCGCGAAGTGTCTGTGCCGGCATACCGATACCGACATGCGCACGGATCATGGACTCGGCGTTGAGGTTATCGAGTACGGTATTGCTGACTTCATTGATGAAGTTATTGAGGTTTTCACCCATATCCATCACGAGAACGATCGTCTCTTCATCCATCGCAACGACCATCTGTGTCTTATTATCCGGGAACAGATTCTGGAGGATCTCCAGGCACTCGACTCCGTCGGTCTTGCTGACGCGAACGATAAATACGACACGTCTTGTTGCAAATGGGATCTTATACTCTCGAGCCTTCAGCGGGATATCTCCCGGGAGCTCATTTTCAAGTAACACATTCTTAATAAAAGTCTCGCGCTCTACGTCGGTATTTCTCTCACGCATGGCTGCTTTGATCCACTGGGTCACCAGTTCGAGATACGTTCTGGCAACAGGATCCACGCCACTGATAAAAGCGATATACTGTGTCGCATCACCGATGACGATCTTCATATACGTCTTGCCGGCCGTGCTGGAAAAAAGTTCATCAGAAAGGAGTACTGCACGCGCACTGGAATCCTCGATACCTTCCCAAGCAGGGTCTGTACAGGCCACGACCATACCGGATGTATCCATCACACCGACAGTCATGTCCAGGATCTTCTTCGCTTCCCGCATACACTTTTTTAATTCTTCCATATGCTCACCTTTAACTTTCGCTATTGCTATCGTGACTTTTGGGGCATAGTTATAACTATACTAGTCTAACTATCTTATTTATCTTAAACTTTTCCCCAAAATCTTGCAATATTTGGAATTTAACAATCTCGTTACCGTGGCTTTTGAGAACCTTTCTGACAAAAAATACCGCTTCGAAAAAGCGGCACAAAAAAAGACTGTCCCCCCGCAATGATCTGCGAGGAAACAGCCTTTTCGTTATTCGATCTTCAATGTTCCTATTAGGAAATGATGCTCTGCTCAGTATCCTTATCGAAGAGGTGGATACGGTTAGCGTCAACAGCGATGTCAACAACCTCACCAACACGGGACTCGGATGTGGTCGGGTCTACTCTTGCGGTCAGCGGGAGAGAACCGTTAACTGTTACGTACAGGTATGTCTCAGCACCGAGCATCTCGACAACGTCGACGTCTGCAGAGAATGCAGATTCCGGATGCATGGATACGTAAGTACCGTCATCTGTGAGAGCCTCAGGACGTACGCCGAAGATAACTTCCGTACCGTCACGCTCCATAACTTCCGGTACACAATAACGATCAGCGAGCTTAATTGTTGTGTTCTCGAAAGCTACGAATACATCATCACCCTCAACCTGGATGGTTGCGTTGATGAAGTTCATCGGAGGCATACCGATAAATCCAGCAACGAATGTGTTAACCGGGTTATCATAGAGCTCCGTCGGGGAGTCAACCTGCTGGATGAAGCCATCCTTCATAACTACGATACGAGTACCCATCGTCATAGCCTCTGTCTGGTCGTGAGTTACGTAGATGATGGTTGTCTGCAGTCTCTGGTGGAGCTTTGTGATCTCAACACGCATCTGAACACGGAGCTTAGCGTCGAGGTTGGACAGCGGCTCGTCCATGAGGAATACCTTCGGGTCACGAACGATAGCACGACCGAGAGCAACACGCTGACGCTGACCACCGGAGAGAGCCTTCGGCTTTCTGTCGAGGAGGTGCTCGATCTCGAGGATCTTAGCAGCTTCCTGAACACGACGCTTGATCTCACCACGCTCAACCTTACGGAGCTTAAGACCGAAAGCCATGTTATCGAATACTGTCATGTGCGGATACAAAGCGTAGTTCTGGAAAACCATCGCGATGTCACGGTCCTTCGGGAGTACGTCGTTGATCAGACGATCATCGATGTAGATCTCACCCTCGGAGATATCTTCGAGACCAGCGATCATACGAAGAGTTGTAGACTTACCGCAACCGGAAGGTCCTACCAGGATGATGAATTCCTTATCGGAAATCTCAAGATTGAAGTCGGATACAGCAACAACGCCGCCATCATACTTCTTGTAAACATGCTGAAGTGATAAACTTGCCATTTTAAACCTCCAAAAAATGTGTCTCTTTGCGGACACTTTTTCATCTGCAACTACTATAACATGCGCACATGTAGAGTGCTACTCGTAAAACTTGCCAAAAAAACCACCCTTTTTTTGACACTGTGGGATAACCTTTGTTGCAACTTGACAAGTAACCCGACTGGCGCGTTGTGCACAATGTACAATTTTCCTGATTTTCTACTTTCATACTTGCTTTATGCAAGTTTATTCAGTATTCTGTATAAATATTAGCGCATATAATAGTTAATCCTATTACTATTAAAAACACATACGCACAGGAGCCTATATGGAAAAGGAAACTTCGTTACCTACAGTCGGAAACGACATGCAGACACTGATCAATAAAGCTGCCACACTGATCGAGGCACTTCCCTATATTCAAAGCCTGGCCGGCAAAACGGTCGTCATCAAGTACGGCGGTAACGCGATGGTCAACGACGAACTGAAGTCGTCTGTTATGGATGATATCGCGCTTCTTAAGTCCGTCGGCATCAATCCCGTTCTCGTTCACGGCGGCGGACCGGATATCAGCAACATGCTTAAGACACTCAACGTGGAGTCGCATTTCGTAAATGGTCTGCGTGTAACTGACGCTAAGGTCATGAGTGTTGCACAGATGGTCCTTGTCGGAAAGACGAACAAGGAGATCGTTTCCTACCTCGGCCAGAAAGGTGTAAAGGCGATCGGTATCAGCGGTATCGACGGACACCTGATCGAGTGTGAAAAGCTCACCGAAGATGCTAACGGCAATCCGATCGATGTCGGATTCGTCGGTAAGATCAAGAGCATCAACACTAAAGTTATCTCTACTCTGGCAAATGACGAGTACATCCCGGTCGTCGCTCCGATCGGCGTCGGTTCCGATGGCGAAAGCTATAACATCAACGCAGATACCGTTGCTTCCGAGATCGCTGTCGCACTGAAAGCGGAAAAGCTCATGACCCTTACGGACGTTGAAGGCGTTAAGGGTATTCAGGAAGACGGCACCGAGACGGTCTTCCCTGTTCTGACCGAGTCCGACATTCACGAGATGATCGAGTCCGGCGTGATTACCGGCGGCATGATCCCGAAAGTTACGGGATGCCTCGATACCATCCGACGCGGCGTCGGCCGTGCACATATCATCGACGGGCGTATCCCTCACAGTATTCTCCTGGAGATCTTCACCGGAAAAGGTATCGGTACCATGATCGTTCAAGAGAAAAAGCCCTATTTCGAAGGAGAGAAGATCTGATCACTATACCACTGCATTTGACGCAGAGAAAATCCGAGGTATTTATATATGGAAGATATTAATCTTATGAATGACGAAAAACTTCAGGAGATCATCGCATACGATGAGCAGTACTATATGCCGGTATTCGGGAAGCGTGTTCCGCTCGTAGTGGATCACGGCAAGGGCGCTTATCTTTACGGCACCGACGGAAAGAAGTATATGGACATGATCGGCGGTATCGCCGTAAATACACTGGGTCACGGTAACGGAAGACTGGTTCGTGCCATCTCTTCCCAGGCCAAGAAAGTGATCCACTGCTGCAACTATTACTATAACGAGCCGCAGACGCTTCTGGCTAAGAAACTGGTCGAGATGAGTTTTGCCGACAAGGTATTCTTCGCCAACTCCGGTGCGGAGGCAAACGAGGGCGCGATCAAACTCGCTCGCGGGTATTGGTACAAGCTGGGTACCCCGAAGCCGAAGATCATCACAGCAACGATGTCTTTCCATGGACGTACGATGGCAACCATTGCGGCTACCGGTCAGGAAAAGTTCCGTACTCCTTTTGGTCCGGTAACCCCCGGTTTCGAGTATGTTCCGTTTAACGATATCGAAGCGATCAAAAAGACCGCAGACAGCCAGACCGGTGCCATCATGCTCGAACTCATCCAGGGCGAAAGCGGCGTACATCCGGCAGACTTCGACTATATTCAGGCCGTAAGAAAATTCTGTACCGAGAACAAGATCCTTCTGATCATCGATGAAGTACAGACCGGCGTTGGCCATACCGGAACCTTCTTCGCGTATGAGCAGTTCGGTATCCAGCCGGATATTCTCACCTTGGCAAAGGGACTGGCCGGCGGTGTTCCGATCGGTGCGGTTCTGGCAAATAAAGTGGCATCGACCGGATTCGGTCCGAGTGATCACGGTTCCACTTTCGGCGGTAACCCGCTCGCTTGTGCCGCAGGTCTGGCCGTTCTCGAAGAGATCGAATCGAAGAATCTTCTGGGCAATGTCCAGAGCGTCGGTGCCTATATCCAGAAGAAACTTACTTCTGTAGGCAAGAAGACCAAGAAGATCGCGGAAGTCCGCGGCAAGGGTCTGCTTCTCGGAATCGAACTGGAGAGCGGGTCTTCTGCTGACGTAAAGATGAAGCTATTTGAAAAGGGCTTCCTCGTCAGCTCGATCGGTTCCAACGTGATCCGTATCGCACCGCCTCTGAATCTCACAAGATTCCAGGCCGTAAAATTCATTTCAGCATTCCAGGATGTTCTCGAAGGAAAGGAGTAAACACATATGAAACACTACATTGATTTTCACGAAGACGTGACGATCCCGGAGCTCGACGCGCTGCTTGAGACCGCGATCGATCTGAAAGACAAGACGAAAAAGGGTATCCCGCATCCGATCCTTGCCGGTAAGACACTCGGCATGATCTTCACCAAATCCTCGACAAGAACACGTGTCTCTTTCGAAGTCGGTATGTACCAGCTCGGCGGATACGCTCTGTTCCTCAGTTCTGACGATATCCAGATCGGACGTGGCGAGACCATTCACGATACAGCCAATGTTCTTTCGAGAATGGTTGACGGAATCATGATCCGTACTTTCTCCCACCAGGATATCATCGATCTTGCAAAATACGGTTCTGTACCGGTAATCAACGGTCTTTCCGATGACCAGCACCCGACTCAGGTACTGGCTGACCTTCTGACCATCAAGGAGCATAAGGGCACACTTAAGGGGCTTAAGTTCGCATATGTAGGCGACGGCAACAACATGGCCAACTCCCTGCTGCAGGCTTGTGCGAAGGCCGGTATGGATATTTCCGTTGCTTCTCCGAAAGACTATACATGTCCTGAAAAGTATGTGCTTCAGGCACAGGAAGATGCAAAGATCACAGGTTCGAAGATCGTTATGACCGAGGATCCGTATGTCGCCTGCAAGGACGCAGATGTCATCTATACAGATACTTGGGCAAGCATGGGTCAGGAATCCGAAAAGGCTATCCGCGCTCAGATCTTCAAGGACTATCAGGTCAACTCCGATCTCTTCTCTACTGCAGATAAGGATGCGATCTTCCTGCACTGCCTGCCGGCATATCGCGGATATGAAGTTACCGAGGACATCATCGACGGCCCACACTCCGTTGTATTTGACGAAGCAGAAAACCGTCTGCATGCACACAAGGCCATCCTTGTGCACCTGATGAGTAACCAGTATGCCTGACATGCATGTAAGAACAGCCCGGATCAACGAGGCCGCTACGATCTGCAAGCTGGTACACGAATCTATGACATCTTACTGTCGGGATTCGGGTATACCTTCGGATTATATCGAAGCGACTTCGGAAGATGAAGAAAAGGTCCGGGATGCAATCTCTTCCGGTGTTGTATTTGTAGCACTCGACAGCGACGAAGAAATACTCGGTACCTGTCGGCTCTATATCCGGCCGAAGCGTGAGTTCCCCGAACTTTCTTCTAAAAAGAAAGGCATCTCCACTCGTGTTGCGTATTTCGCACGTTTCTCTGTATGGGATAAGTGGCGCGGCATGGGGATCGGGAACGATCTTCTGGCATTTTGCGAAAGCACGGCGAGAAACAGCAATTGCTCACACATGCTCCTGCACACCGCCTGCTCGAACAAAGTAATGGTCGAGTATTACACCTCAAGAGGATTCAACCTGATCGCCTCTGATCAGGGCCGCGGCTACGACCGCGGGCTCTTCAGCAAAAAGCTCTGAGCGTTTACGAAGCGAAGAACCATACTGCCTTCTTGCAATGACGTAGGAGGGCAGTGCTTTTTGCGAAATAATATAATTTTCGGTTATATCTTGGATGTTTTGTTCCGTTTAATATACATTTGATGCATAATCTGCAAAAATGCTATCTTCTCGGCATTCATCCAGGATCGAATACGAAATACAATAATCTAGAATTATGTTTTGGGTAGGGAACGGCTCCATGGATAATATCAAAGCATTTCGTCTTCGAAATCATCTTAGTCAATTTCAGTTAGCCGAAGCACTTAAAGTCACTCAGGCTTGCGTGTCTCGTTGGGAGCACGGCAAATCCGTACCTGAGGTCGAAGTTGCAATCAACATGTCGGAACTTCTTAAGATCTCCCTTGATGAGATCTACGAAAATCCGCACAGAAACGGTCCTTTTTTGACTGCTATTTATGACACGATTTCTTCAAGCGGAGAAAAGCACGTCTGCGGTAAAGCCGGCTGTCTTCTTCAACTTTCCATCGAAGAAATGCGCATGCTCTTTCCTCGCGCGCTTCGCAAAGAAGGAGTTACGCCGACGATCGTGCCTTCGGACTTTTTCGGCTACTACGTAGAAGACGCAAGTATGGTTCCGAATGTTCTTCCGAACACCATCAACGTGATCTATAAGACAAACAAGATAATCGATAACGCGATCCATCTGGTCAATATCGATGATGAAGTTTCCAGACTCGTACGACTTACTAACAACAGCTCGTCCGTATGGGCGCTTCTGGATGCTACCACCGGTGAAAACCGTGTCTTCTCCTCGCGCGATATCAAGAACGGGCACCTGCAGATCCGAGGCGTCGTCGTCCAGAGCCGTCAGAATTTCCTTCTTTAAATGCTCTGGAACATAACGTTGCGTTATGTTTCAGTCATCCAGCGTAACCGCTTTTTTGAATATCCAGCCGTCCTGCTTGAGTGATCTCGCCTTCTCCGAAGAAAGCAGCCTGTCGATGTCGGATTCTTTCTCGAACAGTCCGAACACGGCACTTCCGGAGCCGGACATGCAGGCATAGACTGCACCGTATTCTTCCATGAGCGGCACGGCATCTCCGATAGAAGGAACCTGGCTTAAAGATGGCGCCAGAAGATCATTTCCAAAGACACTCTTTGCCTTCGATACTCTATCGAGGGCATTTTCGTTTTCCCCGCCATGCAGGAATGCATCCATGATGCGCTCTTCTTCTGCCGAGAGGATCCTTCTTTTCCCCTGCTCGTCAAATTCGCGATAGCAGACGGGCGTGCTGACACCTTCCTTCGGCTTCATGATTAAAACAGGAAGTCCTCCGACGGGCGCAACCGGAGTCAATATCTCGCCTACGCCTTCACAGAGCGCGGCCGCACCGCCCAAAAAGAACGGAACATCGGCACCAACCTGAAGCGCGATCTCATGCAGCTGCTGATTGGAAACCTGTCCCGGGAAAAACTCGGAAAGGATCTTCAAGACTGTAGCCGCATCGGTACTTCCCCCGCCAAGGCCTGCCTGGGAAGGGATCTCCTTTTTTAGGTCGACCGTAACGTGATATGCCTTCGGGGCAAGCTTGGAAAGAAAAAGCTCCGCCGCCTTTACCGCCGTATTTTTCGACGGATCCTTGAGCAGATACCAGACATCGGAAAGAAGCTCGACTTTGCTTTTGCCGTCGGAAGCTTCTTCGACCTCGACCGTGATCGTGTCATAAAGGGAGATGGTATGCATGACACTGGAAAGAAGATGATATCCGTCTTCCCTTCTTCCCGTCATATAAAGAAACAGATTGATCTTGGCCGGCGCCTGCTGTGTCTTTTTCATGAGCCTCTCCTTTATCTATAAAAAAGAGCCGCCATGCGCTGCACTTGCCGTGCGCTTACATCAGCGGCTCGCTTATTTGCCTTTTAACTCCGAAATCAGCTTGCCTGTGTCTCGGCAACTGTGGAAATGTGTACAGTCTTTGTCAGTACATCAATGTAGCTGTAGGATACGACTTCTGCCGTGGCGCTTGCTACTTTTCTCTCGCACTTGACTGTGAACATATTCGGATAGCAATGATCTAAAATGCCCTCGTGTACGATGATTCTTTTACGTCCACCATTGGAAGTAAGACGGACAGTTCTACCAATATACGACTCAAGATTCTTCTTGCACTCGTCAACATCTGCTTTAACAATCACGGGTTCGCACCTCCATTACGTAAAAAATGAAAATCCCTACTGTTACAGGATTATAACAACAATTCACAACCTTGTCAATGAAAAACACAACTTCTTGTGGTGGATTTGCACAAAAAATCCAAAATATAGTGTTTGAGCAAAGATTCCGATCCGGCCGTTTACGGCTGAAAATGTAATATAATCGTTATTTCTTGTTTGCATTGACTAGGGGAAAGCATATAATATTAAAAGGATTATTTTGATTACATTTTAAGTGAGGATCGATTATGCTTAGTGATATTGAAATTGCTCGTAATGCACAGATGCTTCCTATCGAAAAGATCGCAGAAAAACTCGGTATCGACCGTGATGATCTGGAATTCTACGGAAAGTACAAAGCCAAGCTCCCGTTGAAACTCTTAAACGAGAGAAAAGATAAGAAAGACGGCAAGCTGGTCCTGGTTACGGCAATGAATCCGACTCCGGCAGGAGAAGGCAAGACCACTGTCAGCATCGGTCTGGCACAGGCTCTCAACAAGCTCGACAAGAACGCCATGCTGGCGCTTCGTGAACCTTCCCTCGGCCCGGTATTCGGCATCAAGGGCGGCGCGGCCGGCGGCGGATATTCCCAGGTCGTTCCGATGGACGATATCAACCTGCATTTCACAGGCGACCTGCACGCGATCACTTCTGCCAACAACCTTCTGGCAGCCATGATCGATAATCATCTTTATCAGGGAAATGAGCTGCGTCTGGACAAGGAGCGCATCCTCTGGAAGCGTTGTCTGGACATGAACGACCGTGCTCTTAGAAGCCTCAACCTCGGTGTTGGCGGCGGCGTAAACGGTGTTCCGAGAAACGAAGTCTTCTCCATCACCGCTGCATCCGAGATCATGGCGATCCTCTGCCTTTCTTCTGATATGGAAGACCTCAAGAAGCGTCTGGCGAACATCGCCATCGCATACGATATGGACGGCAATATCGTCCGCGCCAGTGCATTACACGCAGAGGGCGCGATGAGCGTACTGCTCAAAGACGCGATCTGCCCGAACCTGGTACAGTCCCTCGAGCATACTCCGGCACTGATCCACGGCGGACCGTTCGCCAACATCGCACACGGCTGTAACAGCGTCATCGCAACACGCATGGCCCTGAAGCTTTCCGACATCGTTGTTACCGAAGCAGGATTCGGTGCTGACCTCGGTGCTGAGAAGTTCCTCGACATCAAGTGCAGAACCGCAGGCATCTGGCCGAATGCTGTCGTTATCGTAGCGACCGTACGTTCCCTGAAGTATAACGCCGGTATCCCGAAGGAAGAGCTGAATACTCCGAATGCGGAAGCCGTTGCTAAGGGATTCCCGAATCTGGCTAAGCATATCGAAAATATCTTGAGCTACGGCATCCCGTGCGTAGTTGCAAGCAACCAGTTCCTGACAGACACACCTGAAGAACTCGATACTCTGCGCCGTCTCTGTGAAGAAAAGGGCGCGAAGTTTGCTCCTGCACAGATCTTTGCCAAGGGTGGCGAAGGCGGAATCGAGCTGGCCAACGCCGTTCTCGAGGCCATCGATACACCGAGCGACGGACCGCACTACATGTACGATCTCGATATGCCGGTCGACAAGAAGATCGAAGCAATCGCAAAGAATATCTATGGTGCCGCAGAAGTTGAGATCCTGCCGGAAGCCATGAAGAAGATCGAAGACTTTACCGCCGCAGGCTTCGGCAAATGCCCTGTCTGCATCGCAAAGACCCAGTATTCCCTGTCCGATAACCTCAAGGTTCTCGGCCGTCCGGAAGGATTCACCCTCACCGTTCGTGATATCTGGCTGTCTGCCGGCGCAGGATTCCTCGTTGCCCTGACCGGTGCGATCGTTACCATGCCGGGTCTTCCGAAGCACCCTGCTGCTATGGATATCGACATCGATGCCAACGGCGTGATCGAAGGACTGTTCTGATACCTTATGAAGAATCCGAAGAGTAACTATATCGGGGAAGCCCGGCGGATCAGACGAAACCGTCTTATCATCAACGGAATCATCGCCGGTTCCGTACTGCTGATCGTCGGCTTTATCGTGTTCTTTTCGTACATTATCGGATTGAAGAAAAAGATCGATAAGAAGTATCCGGACACGACCACGGCCGGTCCGCCGACGCTGCAGAGCACATCGGACACGTCCGAGATCGAACCCGATGATTCCTCAACGACTGCAGTTACAGATACGACTCCGGATCCGGCGCTCACGGAAACCACGCCAGATCCGAACACGTCTTCCGAAGGCGATCCCACAGCGGATCCTACGGGAGATACGACTGAGCCTGCCGAGACAACGATCAATCTGCTGCCGGATGACTGGGGCGAAAGAGAACCGGTGCTTTTCCCGGAGAAATATCCTCTTCAGACCGTAACGCATGCCGAGCGTGACCAGTCCTACTCGAACCTCAAGCATGCCGTCAAGAAATACATCGAAGAGCATTCCGAGGCGCGTGTCGGTTTCTATTACATTAACCTTTCAACCAGCGAAGCTTTCGGCTATAACGAAGTCGCACCATTTGTGGTGGGATCTTCCATCGACCTTCCGATCGTCATGATGCTTTATGACGACGTCAAGGCCGGCAAGATCTCCCTTCAGACCGCGATGGCCTACTCGTCTGCTTATGCGCCGGGTGCCGCAGCCTCCGGTATCGCGGCAGGTCCGGAAGGCAAACAGTATTTCCTCGACCAGCTGGCTTATATCGCACTTCGCGATGGCGATGCCGCCGCCATGAACATGATCTTCGAGCGTATGGGCGGACTGGAAGAGATACTTCCGAGACTCAGCGAGATGACGCTGGCAGTAGATTTCGCGACGATCCAGAACTACGTGGATTTCAGAGGAACTCAGCAGTCCGGTATCTACCGTTCTTCTGCTTACGATCTGGCAAGTTATGCGGAGATGCTCTACTGGCGCTATATGTCTTATCCGAATGAATATCAGGATCTGATCGACGCACTGGCGGAAAAAGGTGCCGGTACCGGTGTCGGAAGATATTTCCCGACCGGAACGTTGGTTCTGCATCGTCCGGGAAGCAATACCGATTACTGCAGCGAGTCGGATGTCGCCATCATCCTTTCTTCGGAGCCGGTGATCATCTGCGTGACGGTAGAGGCCGCAACGCCCGAAGCCGCAAGAGAGATCCAGTCTGCTCTCGGTGCGCTGGTGTACAATTTTATCAGCTACTGTCACACATAAACATTTTATGGTATAATTCAACTCGTATTTTCGTCCCGGGTGGTCTACAGTTGGCGGTGGGTCTTGTGCGATGCGAGCCTGTGAACCCTGTCAGGTCCGGAAGGAAGCAGCAGTAAGCGGTCACTCGCATGTGCCGCGAGGGTGCTTGCCCCAACTGTAGTCCAGCCGAGACGAATTTTTTATAAACGCGCAGCATACAAGGAGGGCTTCTATGGAACATGTCGCTTTGTACAGACTCTACCGTCCGATGAATTTCGACGAGATCGTCGAACAGTCCCATGCTGTAGCGGCTCTTCGACAGTCTGTCATCTCCGGCAAGATCGGTCACGCCTATCTGTTCTGCGGTACCCGCGGTACCGGTAAGACCTCCATCGCGAAAGTCTTCTCGCGTGCCATCAACTGCCTGCACCCGGTTAACGGCAATCCTTGTAACGAATGTGAGATCTGTAAAGGCGTCATCGACGGTTCCCTTCTCGACGTCATCGAGATGGACGCCGCCAGTAACAACAGCGTCGATAACATCCGCCGCATCTGCGACGAAGTCATGTTCATGCCGTCCAAGGCGAAGTATAAAGTGTACATCATCGACGAGGTACACATGCTCTCGACCGGTGCATTTAACGCATTATTAAAAACACTGGAAGAACCACCGGCCCACGCCGTCTTCCTGCTTGCGACCACTGAGCCGCACCGTATTCCGCCTACGATCCTTTCCCGCTGCCAGCGCTACGATTTCCGCCGCATCAGCAACGAGAGCATCGTAGATCGTCTTGCAAACATCTCCAAGAAGCAGGGCATCAATATCGAAAGAGACGCGCTGTCCGCGATCGCGACGATCGGCGACGGTGCACTTCGTGATTCCATCTCGCTTCTTGACCAGGTCAGCACCACATCCGATGGAAAGACCATCACCCGTGACGATATCCTTCGTATCACCGGTGTCGTGGACGAATCTTTCCTCAACCGTTTTGCGACTGCGCTTCTCGAAGGCCGCTCTTCCGATCTCCTCACGCTTTGTCGTGATCTGACGATGGATGGCCGTGACCTGATCCGCTTTACGCTGGACCTGGCCCAGTATTTCCGAAATATCCTGGTGACCCAGATCTCTCCGGCGCCTTCGAGCCTGATCGAGTCCACCTCTTCCGCCATCGAAGCGATGACCGCTCTCGGCCGCCGTTTCGATACCACCACTTCCCTGTTCTTCATTTCCCGTCTCTCGGATCTGACAAATGAACTGAAGTGGTCACCGTCGATGCGCACGTCTTTCGAGATCATGATGCTGCGTCTGGCTTCCCGCGGAAATAAGATCGTGCCCGGCGTTGTCGCGCCTGCGGCACCGGCAGCAGCACCTGCAGCGGCTCCTTCTGAACCGGCACCTGCACCGGCACCGGCGCCCGAGAAAGAAGCTGCCCCGGCACCAGCTCCGATTGAAAAACCAAAGGAAGAACCCAAGAAAGAAGAAACACCGGCTCCTGCTCCGGCAGAAACCGCAGTTTCTGAAAAGCCGGCTCAGGCTGAACCTGCTAAGGAAAAAGAGCAGACGGATTCTTCTATTCCGGCAATCGCAAAAGCCGTTCACGCTGGTGATCTACCTGCGGTAGACAGCAAACCGGCTCCCGGAAAAGAGCCCAGACCGACCCCGGCGATCGCCAAGGCCGCACCGGCTCCTTCTCCCAAAGTTGAAAAAGAACCTTCTGAAGAAGCTGCCAAAGTGCCGCTGATGACAGAAGAGAAAAAAGATGAAAAACTGTCCGCACCTACGCTTCCGGAAGTGCTGACTCCCCCGCCGGTCGTGGATATGATGACTCCGCCTCCGATCGCGGAAATGACACCACCTCCGATTGCCGAGATGGCGCCGCCACCGGTCGTTGAGATGACACCTCCACCGATCGCAGAGATGGCACCGCCACCTCCGATGGAAGAGAATCTGACTCCTCCGCCAATGCCGGAGATGGACTTCATGCCGCCTCCGCCGATGGATTCGGATGATCCGATGGCAGGTGTACCTGCACCCGTAAGCGCACCGGAGATTCCTGATGTACCGGAGATCCCGAAGGAAGAACCGGCTCCGACAGCAGAGGAGCTGGCACGTACTGCTCCTTCTTCTCCGAATCTTCACAAGGCATTTGCTTCCAAGCATGTCACGGAAGGTCAGGCTACGAACCTTGCAAAAGCAACCCAGAAACCGGACGTACGTGCTCCGCAGATCCCGCGTGACATCGTCGTTCCGGAAGGAGAATCTTCTCCTGCTCCGGCCCCGGCTCCGGTTTCGAACGTCCAGCAGGTCATCAACCATCAGGGCGGCGGAGATTTTGATACCGCAAGAAAAGAGTTCCTGGACTATCTGAAGGCCGAGCATACTTACGAGTATATGTTTATGGGCGACTGCAAGATCACCTGGCAGGACCAGACTGTATGGTGCATCATGCCGGACGGCTATGCGAACAGCACAGACGATATTAAAGAAAACGCGATCATCATGACGAATCTTCTTCGGATCTGTCAGAAGCACGAACCTTCTCTGATTCACGCCAAGATCATCGCACAGAAGGATTTCGCGAAGATCGGCGAAGCTCCGAAACCGACGGCGGAACTGGATTCCCAGCAGCCACCGCAATGGGTACGGAACATGAAAGAAGTTGCCGAAAAGAGCGGGGTTCCGATTATCGAAGTCAACAACATGTAATTTGTGTCATAATAGAATTGTTCATGAGTGAAAAAGGAGGACAACAAAATGGCTAAAGGTTTTAGAGGCGGATTCGGCGGCATGGGCGGCGGCAATATGGGCGCCATCATGCAGCAGGCTCAGAAGATGCAGCGTGATATCGAAGTAGCAAAGGCAGAGATCGATGCTCTGGAGATCGACGCGACAGCCGGTGGCGGAGTCGTAAAGATCGTTATTTCCGGAACACATGAGATCAAGTCTCTGACTATCGATCCTTCCGCTGTAGATCCGGACGATGTAGAGATGCTTCAGGACATGATCATTGCTGCATATAACGAAGCAGCCAGAAAGCTTGCCGAGATCTCTGCCGAGAAGATGGCAAAGGCTACCGGCGGCGCCAAGCTCCCGTTCTGATCGAAGGAGCATTCATGGCCAGATATTCACCTAGTGTCGCCAAATTGATTTCAGAACTCGGAAAACTTCCGGGCGTTGGGCATAAATCCGCCCAGCGCCTGGCTTTCCATATCCTTTCCATGCCTCAGGAAGAGGTCAAGTCTCTTTCCGATGCGCTGATGGATGCCAGAACGTCTACACGTCTTTGCTCGGTCTGTCAGAATTTTACGGATATGGATCCCTGCCCGATCTGTTCCGACCCGAAGCGCGACCACTCGACTATCTGTGTCGTAGAAAATCCCCGAGATGTCTCCACCATGGAAAGAATGCGCGACTATAACGGTCTTTATCATGTTCTTCACGGTGTCTATTCGCCACTGAATAATGTCGGACTCGATGAGATCAAGATCCGCGAACTGATCGAGAGACTTCGGGAGAATTCCGAAACAAAAGAAGTGATCCTGGCTACCAACCAGACAGCAGAAGGCGAAGCAACAGCGATGTATCTGGCTCGCCTGATCAAGCCTTCCGGCATCAAAGTTACACGTATCGCATCCGGACTGCCGATGGGTTCCGATCTGGAATACGCGGACGACGTAACGCTTTCCAAAGCCATGCAGGCCAGACGCGAGTTCTGACTTACGGCTTTTTCCTTAATTTTTTAACTTAGAGAAATTACTTTTCGTTGGGTTCGAATACAGTCTCGCCCGGCATAACCATGCCCAAAGACTCACGTGCGACTTCTTCGATATAGTCATCTGTTCCGACCTTGCGGCTCATCTCCACCGCTTCGGCATATTCGGCACTGGCTTCAGAAGCTTCGATCTCCAGTTCTTTTGCACGGTTCTCAACACGAATACGCATCTCGGATTCTTTATTCAGGCGCACGGCAACAAGGGCGATCACCACCACAAAAAAGACGAATACCACGACTCGAACGACCGGGGATTTAACTCGCTTATGCTTCATATGCACCTTCCTTAACGTATATTCATAAATAGTTATCTCATAAAATTACGTTTTTGTGCGCCGGGAAGGCGGATTTGTAACGGAACTGTAAGATTACTCGACTTCTTTTCCTTCGATCAGTTCATACATGCTCGAAGCTTCTTCTTTTCTTACGGTCTCCTTGATGGAAAGAACGCGGAAAGAAGTCACGCCGTTACCGAAAGTAATGGAGACAACATCATTCACCTTGACTTCCGCGCCTGGTTTTACGACTTTGCCGTTGATCGTCACACGACCTGCGGAGCAGACTTCATTGGCTACCGTTCTTCTTTTTACTACACGGGAAACTTTCAAGTATTTATCTATACGCATATTATTACTCCTTGCTCGATGCAGATGGGAAAGACCCGTTACAGAAGACGGATCATGAAGCGGTCAAAAGGAACTTTATCCGAGAACTGGTCATCGAAGAATGTTGTCTGATGGAAAGCGGCAAATTCGCGTGTGTTTTTCGAAAGCCAAAGCGGAAACGGCACGTTCATCTCACGGCATAAGCGCACCAGCGCCTCGTCCAGTTCCTTGACGAACGAAACGGCCGGATCCTCGTGTTCTACGACGTGCATCTGTAAAACCACATTCATCTTAAATGTCTTTCCTTCGAGCTTCATATGACCTCCCGAATATGTCATCATCCGCTCTATTATACTCTTTCCTTTCTTTTCGTGGTATTCTGTTCTAAAGAGTATTGAACCAGGGTGAGAAATGAAACACGTATACGATCCGAACGCACAGCGCGAAATAACATCACGCACTTTGGACAAGAGATATCCCATCGTTTATCCCGATCCGAAAAAAGTGCCGATCCAGCTGATCCTCAAAGGGAACAGTGTACGTATCCGTGTGTTCGTTCGCTACTCATCCAAGATGTTCCGCTACTATCCGGGAACCAACATCACCTATGCCGATGTCGCAGAAGCCGGCATCCGCAGAAACTGGTCCGGTAAATATCCGATGAGCTGGCTCGAGGATGATGGCTATGAGATGTCCCGTGCCCATGCAAGCTATCGAGTTCTGACGCAGGATAATAATCCCTCCAACGAACAGATGCGTCCGGATCCTTCCTCTGCCCGCGTAACGCTGGAATTTATCCGGTATCAGACGCCGCAGGCGGTAAATGAATATCCCAACCAGCGTTTCATCCGTGTAAAACTGGCTTATGCCGAAAACAAAGCCGGCCACGTGACGAGCTCTTTCTGGCGTTGGGGATGGGGATTTCTGAAATCATTGCAGCTTGAAGCACTCACCTTGAACTGGTCGAGAAATCATCCGGGAACGACAACGATCCGCCAGAGTAATGACCGTCATACTTTCCAGCAGGAATGCGCACATGAATTCGGTCATCTTCTCGGCCTGGGCGATGCGTACGGTGCCGATTACCGTTTCTATTACGAGGCGCCGGGTACCACTGATTTCATGATGAACCAGAACCGCCAGGTGAACCCGCAGGAGCTGGAAATGGTGCTTACCGCGCACCTGAATAACCGCATGCAGTACTTCCCGAAACAGTTCCATATTCCGACCTTTTTCCGTGGAATACGCCGTCATTACAAGGTTAATCACCCACCGCGCGCTCGCAAAAAATGAACACAGTGTTAACTTTTCGTATCAACTTGCAGTTTTTGTGCACTTCAAAGGTCTTTGAGGTTGTCTGATGGCTGGTTTCGTTGTAGAATAGTCACATAAGCATCCAGAAAGAATATGTGAAAGATGTGAATACTATACAAAAGATAGTATTCCCATCAAAGGAGGTCCATATGAAAAAGTGTCCAGATTGTGGTATGACCATTGCGAATCAGGCCATCCGTTGCCCGAAATGTAAGTATGACTTTACTGATGGTGCCGGAAATGTTGTAGGCGCACCCACATCTTCCTCTTCGTCCTCTGGTTCCACATCGGTAGCAAAAGGCAGCAAGCCGTCAGGCGGTGGATTCATGCCGATGATCATGGTTACCAAAGATAATGTTGACGAACTTTATAATGACCTTAAGTCCAAGATCATCAAGAGAAAGACCGAATTCGATCACTTCATTGATTTTCTTGAGAACCGTACATCCTGGCTGACAGCTCCGGCAGAGATCGAAGGACCTCTCGCATTTGAAAAGGGTCTTCTGATCCACTCTGTTGGCGTAGCAAAGCAGCTCCTGCGTATCAAGGATACTCTGATGCCGCAGCTGGATGACGAGTCCGCTATCGTTATGGCACTTTTCCATGATGTAGGTAAAGTCGGCGTAGAAGGCAAGCCTCTCTTCCTCCTCGAAGAAAAGAGCACCACTTCTACACTGGGTCTGTCCTTCGGTGGACGTTCCCTCTCCGTCGCTCCGACATATTCCATCAACCCGAAGCTGGTTCACATGAGTGTTGGTGTTAGAAGCCTGTTCCTGGTTTCCCAGTACATGCTCCTCTCCGATGATGAAGCTCAGGCCATCAGCTATCAGGAAGATATGCAGCTCATAGATGGTAAGGAGAATCCGTACACGATGATCCTTCAGGCAGCTAACAACTGGCAGACCAAGATCTATGAGAACGAAGAAGTAGTAAAGCAGTATAACTTTACTTCTTCAGTAGCCAAAGAATAATATACTTCAGTTTCTTTTTCCTTTCTTTTTCACCCCGGTGTTTCTCCTTTCTCACCGGGGTGTTTTTTTGCCCGAAAAAAGAAAGAACGGAAAGATCATTTCCGTTCTTTCTTTCTGTCTATTTTCCGCAGGCTGCCTGTGCGTGGAGCAAACCTGAATGCGGCTTAGTAATTTGATTCAGATCCTTTCGTATTCGGTGATCACCCAGGATCCGGTTGCGCATGAAGCGATGATACGCTTGGTCTCAGGGAGATTCTCTCCGGAGCCGTCATCGACGATGATCTCAAGTTCCATGGTATCATCCTGGATATCCATGAAATTCACCTGGATCGATCCGCTTCCGAAAGCCTTTTCTTCCTGTGGCTCTACCGTTACAGTCGCACCGGTCCAATTCTCACGAAGGATATATTCCAGAGCTTTCTGCTCAACATGAGTCAGATAAGTTGTTCCGCCAAAAGCAATCTCCCACAGGTTGTTCTCATCCGGTTTGGTCGAAGGGAACATGCCCGAGATCTGGGCTACCAGGAAATCCACGTTATTGGCTCGTCTCTCACGGACAGCGATCTTATTGATTCCGGAAAACTGGGATGGATAAGAATCCAGTATATATCCGTCATAGGATACTTCCACCAGCATGCCCGGCACCAGTGTCGTACTGCTTACCGGAGAATCATCCTGATCGAAAACAGGCTGACCGGCAAGGGAGAAAACATAAAGAGAAGGCTCGTCACTTTCCGGATCGATCGCATAACATGTCTGACCACGTTTATATACGATCTCCATGTGGCGCTTCGCGCTCACAGAAGAAGTCTGGGTGAGTGATTTTTTCTTACAGGAAGTTAGAGACAAAAGCATAACCAGAACCAGAAGGAAACTTATGATCCGCTGTTTTTGCATCGCCTGTCACCTCCTTACTGAGCCCTTCTCCGGCATTTTCATTACACTACTTAAATTTTACAGATGACATGTTGCTAAACTATGAATTCAGTGTGTATTTTGATTTAAGGAAAAGGCCGAGAAGTTTGACATCTCCAGCGTTTTCTGGCAAAATCCATCTTGTGGCGCAAACCACTGAAACACGCGGGTATAGTTCATCGGTAGAACGTCAGCTTCCCAAGCTGAACAGGAGGGTTCGACTCCCTTTATCCGCTCCAGAAAAAGCTTCTGCCTGACGTGTGAATTGTCTTCCAGAAGTTTTTCTTTTTGAGGCACTTTCCCAAGGTGCATGTTTTATCTTGACTTTTTGCTTCATAGATGGCAAACTGTATGACGTGCTTCGAAGACGCGCAAGCGTATTTGCCTTTATAGCTCAGTAGGTAGAGCGCATCCATGGTAAGGATGAGGTCACCAGTTCGATCCTGGTTAAAGGCTCCACAAAAAGAAAAGAAGTCTCGTGATTCGGGACTTCTTTTTTTGTCTTGTATGACTCCGATAAAATGTTAATCGCGGTATGTCTGATATGCTTTCACATAAAGATTCATGATGATCTTTACGATCCGGTTCGGCCAGAATTTGCGGAACATATCCACATCTTCCGCGACACGTTTCTGGTCACTGATATATGCCATGGATGTTGCTTCAGGATGGATCCGGTAATAGGCCAGAGGCTTTTTTACATACACGAATCTTTCCTTGTAACCGGCAAACTTCAAAAACGTATCCCAATCCAGTGAATACCGAAGCGAAGAAGTAAACACATCCCCGTCTATCTTCTGCATATTGTACATTACAGTAGGACAGCAGATACAGTTTCCGAGGGACAGCATTCTCTTTTTGAAAAAGCGGCTTTCGGCCAGTGCCGGAAAACACATAGGATACCGAAGGATTCGACGCAATCTGCAGTTTCTGTCTATGGAGATCTCTCCGTGAATGATCGGACGGTAATCCGAAAAGGCCATGATCGCATCCGGATATTTCCCGACTTTTTTGAGCATATCCGCAACGTAATTCTCGTTGTAAATATCGTCCTGATGCGCGACGGTTACCCAGTCAGCATCTGCCTGTCTGCAAGCAAAATTCCAGTCATCCTGAATATCGCTTTTCCCCTCTCGGATCACATAGGGCAGACCATGCCGTTCAGCGATATCTTTTATAAACTCGCAGGGAGTGGATGTGCAAACGATGGTCGGAGACTTCACAGTCTGCTTTTCAAGAGACTGGATACATGCTTCCAGATGCTGTGATTCTTTGTATGCACAGATTACAAAAGCGTGTTTGATCAAGCTTCACCCTCCAACCACCAAAAAGATTTAATTCTTTTTTGATCCTCCAATTCATTAAAATATAAATGCTACATTATTTCAATAATCATAATTATTTCAATATTCATAGCATTTTAAACGATTATACGTTCGTGTATAATAACAGAGATGACAAACTCATGCGCAAAAACGCAGTGACTTCAGATGGAGGTTGACTATGAAGAGATGTGCAAAATGCAATGCCCGAAATGTAGATACCGCAGTTGTCTGCAAGAGTTGTGGAGCGTCCTTGTCGAACTGTCCCATCGTAGAAGATAACGAAGATATTCCGGTCGAATCCGCCAAGAAGAATAACGGCCCGATCGTTGCCATCATCCTCTCCCTGATCCTGATCGTTACCGGAGTCGCTCGTGGCGCGCTTCAGCTTGATCCTGAAGAAGAAGGCTTCCGTCTCTTTTTCTTCAACATCGTATTCGTTCATATCGCGGTCTCCGCAGTCATCCTCGCGATCTGCATCTACTGCCTGAGAAGGCTTTTCGTGATCCGACCCGTTCCGATGCGAAATGCATTCGCCCTGATGCTTACGGTATTCTGCTGCATCCTCTTTTTCCTCGATATTCTCTCTCTTCCGGGACTGATCAAGGAATATAAGACATACAAAGACGCAGGTGTCTACGTAAGTTATATCGAAGCCGCCGAGGCCGAAGTCGGAAAATAACACCCGTTTCCTCCGGATCGACTGTGATACAATGGAAATATCAGATCACAAGAAAACGGGGGCGGTCTTATGGCATCTTTTGAAGAAAGAATAGAAAAACTTCAAGCAATTCTCGACGAAGCAAAAAGTGTCGTATTCTTCGGTGGCGCCGGCGTATCGACGGAAAGCGGTATCCCGGATTTCCGAAGCAAAGACGGTCTTTATAACCAGCACGACGTGCAGTTCGACAAATACCCTCCGGAATATCTTTTAAGCCACAGCTGTCTTTACGATCAGCCGAAAGTATTTTTCGAGTATTATCGTCAGAAGATGGACTGCCGCACGATCGAACCGAATATCACCCACATCAAACTCGCGGAGATGGAAAAGGCAGGAAAACTGACCTGCGTCATCACGCAGAATATCGATGGTCTGCATCAGAAAGCAGGAAGCAAGAAGGTCTTTGAAGTACACGGCACGACACAGCGCGTCTACTGTGACCATTGTGGGAAAGAATATCCTTACGACATCCTCTTTACATCGACCGCACCGGTTCCGCACTGCAACTGCGGCGGCATGCTGCGTCCGGATGTTACGCTCTACGAAGAAAGTCTTCCGCACGAAGCCTGGGATGGCGCGACGATGGCTCTGGCCAAGGCAGATGTATTCATCATCGGCGGTACTTCCCTTACGGTCTATCCGGCAAATACACTGACCCATTATTTCCGCGGCAAGCACCTGATCATCATGAACAGGGACGAGACCGCGCAGGATCGGTATGCCGAGATCGTCTTCCACGAAAGCCTCGGAGAGATCTTTAAGAAGATCCGCGTGAACTAAAACTACTTTTCTGCTCTCGCTTCTCTTTGTGCCTCTAAGTATTCATCGTATGTAGTACGCTTATCGATCAGGCCTTCCGGCGTGATCTCCATGATGCGGTTTGCGATCGAGTCGACAAACTGGTGGTCATGCGAGGTAAAGAGCAGTGCGCCCTTAAATGCCTTGACGCCTTCGTTGAGCGCGGTGATCGCTTCGAGATCGAGATGGTTCGTCGGGTCATCCAGAAGAAGGACATTGGATCCGGAAAGCATCATGCGGGAAAGCATGCAGCGCACCTTCTCTCCTCCCGAAAGGACCTTCGCTTCTTTGAGTGCTTCTTCACCGGAGAAAAGCATTCTTCCCAAATATCCACGGATAAAGGTCTCGTTCTGGTCTTTCGAGAACTGACGCAGCCAGTCGACAAGCGATAATTCGCATCCGTCGAAAAATGCACTGTTGTCTTTCGGCAGGTACGACTGGGTCGTTGTGATGCCCCACTTGAACTCGCCTTCATCCGGTTCCATCTCCCCTGCGAGGATCGAAAGAAGTGTCGTATTCGCGACTTCGTCTTCTCCGACAAAAGCGATGCGGTCATCTCGTTCCATAGTAAAGGAGATGTTGTTGAGCACTTTTCTTCCGTTGATCGTCTTACTGATGCCTGTTACGAAAAGGCAGTCATTTCCGATCTCACGATCCATCGAGAAGCTGATGAACGGATAGCGGCGGGAAGACTGAAGGACTTCCGGAAGTTCCAGATTCTCCAGAAGCTTCTTTCTGGATGTAGCCTGACGGGACTTACTGGCATTGGCCGAGAAGCGTGCGATAAAGTCCTGCAGTTCTTTGCGTCTGGCTTCGATCTTCTTCGTCTGATCCTTTAACTGACGAAGCGAAAGCTGGGTATATTCATACCAGAAGTCGTAGTTGCCCTGAAAGAGCGTGACCTTACTGTAGTCGATATCCACGATATGCGTGCAGACTTTGTTGAGGAAGTGACGGTCATGGGAGACGACGAGGACCGTGTTCTCATAATCCATCAGGTAATTCTCCAGCCAGTTGACGGTCTCCAGATCGAGGTGGTTCGTCGGCTCGTCGAGAAGAAGGACGTCCGGGTCGCCGAAAAGCGCCTGAGCCAGAAGGACTTTTACCTTCTGACCACCTGTGAGGTCGGCCATGGGATGCTCATACATATCTTCGCCGAAACCCAGGCTCTGAAGGAGCATTTCGGCGTTGCTTTCGGCGGACCAGCCGTCGAGCTCGGCAAATTCACCTTCGAGTTCACCGAGGATGATGCCGTCTTCGTCGTTAAAGTCGGTCTTGCTGTAGAGACGTTCCTTTTCCTTCATGATCTCATAGAGACGCTTGTGGCCCATGATGACCGTCTCTCTTATATTAAATTCATCATATTTAAAGTGGTCCTGCTCGAGCACGCTCATGCGCTCGCCCTGACCGAGGGTAACGAAGCCCTTGCTGGACTCGACCTCCCCGGAGAGGATCTTGAGGAAAGTGGACTTACCCGCGCCATTGGCACCGATAATGCCGTAGCAGTTCCCCTTCGTAAAAGTAATATTCACATCTTCGAACAATGTGCGGCCACCGAATCTCAGTGTCACACCGGATACATCCAGCATCTTCTTTCCCCTGCTTTCCCGCGTTACTTCACGCCGCCCTCCTGTTACGATGGCAGCGAATGCATTATAATATGAAGTAACCTGTAATTAATTTAGAATAATCTTTTGCCGTGTCATAGTACCGAAAAACAGGCGTTTTCGTCAACACTTTTGAATTCTTTTTTTGAATATGTCAAATTTGTAATTTACAAGCGGAAGATTATGCGTATACTATAGATGCACTTTAAGAGAGGAACGAAATGAAAAACAACCAACCACACTCGGGCGACGATATGGGCGGGACCAAAGCCAATACAACCCAAACCTATTCCCAAACTCCCCGCTCCGTCCGAAACAAAACCAAGTGTGCCCGTCGAGTAAGCGTCGGATTGATTCTCTTACTTCTACTCGTTCTTGGTGGCGGCGTGTATATCCTCTACCGCACGGGCCAATTAAACAGGTTACGCCCGCATACTGATTCTTCTTCGTCCTCAGAATCGGATGCAAAAGGGCTCCCTGATATAGGTAACCTAGGGATGTCACCCACCTCGGCAGGTTTTAAGCAACCTACCGCGGATGGGGACCTTTCCGGTTACATCATCATCTTAGATCCGGGTCACGGTGGAAAAGACGAAGGCTGCGGATATCCCTTTAACAGTTCCAAATACTTTGAAAAAGACATTAATCTTTCTATCGCCCAGAAAGTCTGCACTGAACTGCAGAGTCGGGGTGCTGTTGTTTATATGCTCAGAGAAGATGACAGCTGGATCTCTCTTTACTCCAGACTTGCCCAGACTCACATGATCTGCATGGACATCCTCGAGGAAAACAACGCTCTTCCCTTTTCTGAAAAGCGCGCCGCCGAGCTTCGCACGCTTCTTCAGCAGTCCGTTCTGATCAACGACGACAGCGTTGCTTCCGGCGGTATGGGCATCATGGTCGGATCCGGCGTCGGAGAAGAACTCGAAGAACTGATGGAGATGGAGTATCAGCTCGAAAATGTACTTTTCATCTCGATCCACTTAAATTCCAGTGAAAGCTATACATACCACGGCGCACAGGTGTATTTTGTCACCGATACGTCCGTGATCTCGAGCGAAAAGAACCAGCAGAAAAGCAATTCCGAGTTCCAGCGCGATGACTTTCCGATCCGCGACGAGTATTATGGAAGAAAGAACGAGGAAAACCGCCTTCTGGCCAACTGCATGTACGACTGCATCGTCGAAGATATACCGGATCTGGCTACAAACGGAGACAAAATCGCCGCCGACAACTATGCCGTGCTCCGCGAGCATGGTCTGGTCGGTGTCCTGGTGGAAGTTGCTTTCCTGTCGGATACCGGGGATCGGGAATTTCTTCTTGAAGACAGCAACCTCGAAAAAGTCGCAGTCTCGATCGCCGACGGCATCGTAAGATATTATGAACAGCTGCCGTCAATAAGTGCTGAAAAAAGCGAGTAAGAAAGGAGCACTTCATGAACATCGCCATTATCACCGGTGCCTCTTCCGGCATGGGAGAAGAATTCACAAAACGTCTTGTGGCCGATATAGGTAAGTACACCTTCCCGTCGATCGACGAGATCTGGCTTGTCGCACGAAGCGAGAAGAAACTGAACGAACTGGTCTCTTCCCTTCCATCTGATAAGCTCCGTGCTGTTCCGCTGGATCTGACAGACCGCGCCGCCCTATCCGCCTTTTCCGAAAAACTCCAACAGGTCGATCCCGGGATCAGCCTTCTTATAAACTGCGCAGGCATGGGCAAATCCGGTGCATTTGCCACACAGACACTATCCGATGTGGATATGACACTCGACCTCAACTGCACTTCTCTTACGGAGCTGACACACATCTGTCTTCCTTACATGAAGAAACTCGGCGCCACGCTCCCGAAGAGAAAGGGACCGTGCATCATGAACATCGCGTCTTCGGCGGGATTCCTGCCGCAGCCGAACTTCGCGCTTTATGCCGCGAGCAAAGCCATGGTGATCTCCTTATCCCGTGCGATCAATCAGGAACTCGCATCATCGAACATTTCCGTGACCTGCATCTGTCCGGGTCCTTGCGATACGAATTTCATCAAGGTATCGAAAAACGATCCTCAGGCGACCTTTACAGGCTTTAAAGCAAAGTTCGTGACCTCGGTCGAAAAACTGATCCCTGCATCGCTGAAGGCCACTTCCGCCCGAAAGAGCATGCTCGTCTTCGGCATGGGACAGAAGGCACTTCACCTGGCCTCGAAGATCGTTCCGACCAACGTGATATTGTTCTTCGAAAGGAAGATGTTGTAGAAGCAAGTTTTCGGGCAATTTTAATGTGAACGCATATTAAAATTCCCACTTATTTCTGTAACATAAGTGATATAAAACCTATTTGTCAAAGACAAAAACAGGTGCTACTATAAATATAGTTTTCAATTTAAAGGGGGCAATTGAACATGGATAGTACGAGTACATTAAAGAGAGGCGTAACCGAGATACTCGCCCTGAAATTGCTCCTGGAAAGCGAACAGTACGGTTACCGTTTCGTACGTCTTATCCGTGAAAGAAGCCACGGTCAGATCTCTCTTACCGAGGGCGCGATCTATGCGGCGATGTACCGTCTCGAGGAACAGGGATATATCCGTTCCGAGGAAGTACTGGTCAATGCCAAGAGAAAAAGACGTTATTATTCTCTGACGGAAGCCGGCAGGAAATATGCCGAGGATAAGCTTCAGAGTTTCCGCGATATGGCGACCGGCATCCGTTCGATCCTGGAGTACCAGGTCTGATCCTTCTTATTTCGGAAGCGTAAATATTGTTTTTTCCTTGCCCTTCGTGATCTTCTTACGGAGGGCATCCATTATTGTGCAGATCCAAATACCGATCCAGAATCCGAGAACATTCATCCAAAGATCGTCGACATCGCTTTTGCCGATGTTAAACGCATACTGAGCACCCTCGATCACGGCGGCCAATACGACCGGGATGAGATACAGGACCGGACGGTATTTTTTCTTTCTCCACCACAGCGCCAGATAAAAGCCGAGCGGCGTAAAGATCAGAAGATTTCCGAAGAACTGTACGAATATCCCGTTCGTGAAATGCCCTGCCTTGATATGCGGCCAGTAGACCGCCCATGCGCCGGAAAACGGGATCAGATTCAGGCTTCTGTCGCCGAGAAGTTCACTTCTCTGGAAGATAAACAGATCCAGAAGAAGGATGATATACAGGATAAAGAAGATGATGCTCGAGCATAAAAATCCCTTGCTGAAGGTCTTTCGGATATGGGATGCGTTCCATTTCTTATGTGCCAGAAGGCGGATCAGAAGCGTTACGGCAACCCCGCCACACCACATCAGGATCACGCGGAAACACCACTCGTAGTCCATGCTCGTAAGGACTGCCTTCATCCCGCCGTGCGAGTGAAGGAGAACGAATACAGCCGTATTGGCCAGAAGTCCTCCTGACTGCATAAGCGAGCAGATAAAGTGGCTCTTGGAAAGAAAGAACATCAGAAGTGTCAGCGCGACGGAACAAAGAAGCAGAAAGACTTCCTGAAGCGGCGAGAAAAACTGTTCACTCAACTCGATCAGCGCGGGATGGGCAAACATGCCGACGACGAACACGAAACTCGCGCCCGCCGTCCAAGTAGTATTATTTCTGCTGTTTTTCGTTCTCGTTTTTTGCGCCATGATCCCTTCCCTGTCAGGAGTGCGGACGGTTATTCCGGTTTGGCGTATCGTCCTCTCCGGATAGCTCGTTTTTCTTGCTGACCGGACGGAATTTTCCGGCAAATGCATTGTTGGTCGGTTCTACATCATCATCTGCGATACGTGCCCGTGTCGGTGCCGATGTTTCTTCCGCCATATCCCACGGCAGATCTTTTTTCAGTTTTTCCGACAGATAGAAGCGGTCGATAAGATGGTTCCAGGTTCTCGGCTTCTTGGTGCGCAGGAATACGACCGCGATCACAAGAACAGCTACCAGAGCAAGGAAGATATAGAGAATGACCATACCTGCCGTCATCTGGTTCTGCTTGACCATCAGGTGTTCATACGTCTGGGCCGGTGTCGGAGAAAGTGCCTGCGACGGATCTTCTACGACCGGATCCGTGGCGTCTGTCTCACCCGGAGTGATGTCGGAGATCGGCGGAACAACGACCGGAATCGTACCGGAATAATCCGTCAGGCTGATGCCGTTGGCACCCAGTGGAACCGCATGGTCGAGGCCGACGAATTTGCCGTCCTGCTGCCACAGTACTTCTTTTACGAAGTTGTACTTGGCATCGTCCCAGGTCACGAAATCGTCGAGGACCAGTCCTCCGGTATCACCGGAATTAGCGTTATAGCACCAGAATGTGTGGTTGATGTGGTAATCACCGATCAGCTGGCGCAGATATGTCATCCAGGTCAGATTCGGCTCCGTCATGAAACCACCCCATTCGCCGATGAGAAGCGGTGCGATATTGTCTTCGTAGATAAAGAGCCAGTTATCATTCCAGCAGTCCTGCTTCAGGCTCTCGTAGTCGAAGTTTCCTTCGAACCACGGCTGGGCATAGACGGCCGGGCCGTAATCATGCGGGGAATACACGATCTGCTTGTTTCTTTCTTCGGAACCGAAATCAATCGGGTAGTCCTCGACGCCACGGAGATTTCCACCCCACCAGTTGAAATAGTAATCGTCGTTATTGGTGCTGGAAAAATCACCGTTTGCTCCCAGATCCTTCGGATAGATCTCGATACCTTCGATCATGATCAGCACATGCGGGTTGATATCGAGGATGATGTTACCCGCGGTCTCGGCAACATATTTCCAGTTGTTATCCGAAGTCGAGGTATTCCAGATCGCCTTTTCTTCCGAGGGCTTTCCGTGCGGCTCGTTCTTAAGATCAAAAGCGATGACCGTATCGTTATTCTTATAGCGGTCCGCCAGATAGGCCAGCGAATCGTAGTAATCCTGGATCGAGATCTTATCGGTATACCACAGATTGGTCATATGACCTGCGGCATCGGTATTGGCGCTGTGGATATCGAGCATGACCTTGATTCCGTTTTGTGCGCATACCGCAAGTGCATAGTCGAAGATCTCCTGGCTGTTCATGCCTACAAGCTCCGCATTGGTCGCCTGATTAAAATTCGCTGTCGGATAGTTTCCGGCTTTCCACTGCAAAACGAGTTCCGAAGACATCGGGATACGCATCAGGTTAAAGCCATGGTCCGCGATGCTTTTGATCGCAGCGGCCATATTGCAGCTCCAGCAGCCGTCAAAGATATTCGTTCCGGTATTGTAACCAAACCAGTTCAAGCCCGTCAGCCAGACCTGCTCACCGGTACTGTCTACGATCCGGTTTCCGTCTGTCGAAAGCCAGTCATCTCCTGCGACCGGGGTATAAGAACCCGCAGCCGGAGTCGGTGTCGGCACCGGAGTTTCCGTCGGAGCCGGGGTCGGCGTCACATCGCCTGCCGGAGTCGGAGTCGGCGTGTCGACCGGAGCCGGAGCAGCCGTCGGTGCTTTTGTCGGATCCGGATTCGGATTTGCTGTCGGAGCCGGGGTCGGTGTATTTGGAGCAGGCGTAGCTGTATTCGGAGCCGGAGTCGGCGTATCCGTAGGAACCGGAGTCGGTGACGGGGTCGGACTCGGAGTCACCGTTTCAAATACAGGCTTGATAGATACGTCAGCCGGCGCCGGAGACCACTCTCCTGCGTTCGACAGATAGCAGCCTGCATTGATCTCGGACTTGGTCGTACCCGGCTCGATCGTCGAGTTCCAGTCCTCACTGGACTTAAAGGTCAAGGTACCTCCGGAAAGAGATACAGTCGCGTTCCACGAACTGGAGATCTCCGCTTCTGCAGGCACTCCCTTTACTGTGACCGTCCAGCCGATCACTTTCTTGCTGCTGTTGTTCGTAATGGAATTAACATGGACGTTACCGTAGCTTCCGCTTACACTTACATCCACGCCATCGGTTGCCGACAGCATACGTATCGGCGCAAATAAGATAATCAACGCGAGCAAAAGGCTCGTGATGACCCTGTTTCTAGAATTTTGCATCGATCTCACATCCCTTTGTTGATCTCGTGCTGTCTCTCCTTTGAAAGACGCATCGTCTCCTGCATCCATTGCTTCGCGTAGTCGGCGTAGTCCTTCTCGACGCTCTCCTCCACGCCGCGAAGGATCTCGGACTCACGATCCGGTGAATACGTAGGTACACCGGCAGAGGCTTTGATCCTGGCGATCCGCTCTGCATGCTTCATGCGTCTGCAGAACAGAACCAGAAGTTCTTTATCGATCTCATTGATGGCTTTTCTCTCTTCTGTCAAAGGGTCGGATCCATCTTTTTCCTCTTCCGCCAAAGCTGTCATATAGGTGCTCACCAGTTTTTCCATCGCCAGGAGATATCCATCTACTCCCATCCCGCAGATCTGCTCGACGCAGACCGCTTCGATCACGGACGTATTTCTGAAATCTTCCCGGTTATGGATATCGGAAAGATGCACCTCGACCACCGGGATCTTGATAAGCTCGATGGCGTCCCTGATCGCCACACTATAGTGCGTATAGGCCCCGGCATTCATGACGATACCGTCGATAAGGCCCATCGACGTATGAAGTTTACGAATGATCGCGGACTCCGATTCAGACTGGAAGCACTGCACTTTCACGCCCAGCTCGATGCCCTTGTTGATGCAGGCATTTTCCAGGTCAGAAAGTGTACCTTTACCATAGTGTTTCGGATCACGCTTGCCCAGCATCGAAAGATTCGGGCCGTTGATGATCAATATCGTTCTCATGCGTCTCATTCTCCTCTTCCCAGATAGGCATCCAGCAGAGCCAGTGCCAGACATCCTTCCGCGACCGGAAGGGCACGGGGCACGATGCACGCATCGTGACGTCCATGGATCTGGATCTTTTCATTTTCTTTTGTGTCCAGGTTGACCGTATCCTGCTCTTTGCCGATGGACGGTGTCGGCTTAAAAGCCACCTGGGCCAGTACCGGCATGCCGTTGCTGATGCCACCTTCAAATCCGCCGCCGTGGTTCGTGGTCATGCGGAGTTTGCCGTCTTTAAACATCAAGTGGTCGTTATTCTGGGAACCTCTCCGGCTCGCTACTTCAAAACCACTTCCGAAGGAAACACCTTTGACAGCCGGCACGCCGAACATCAGCTGGGCGAAACTGCTCTCCACGGTGTCCCACATCGGGGATCCGATGCCTCCCGGAAAACCGGTCGCCATCACCTCTACTATACCACCTACCGAGTCATTATCCAACTTTGCGGCCTCGATCTCGTCCTTCATACGGGCGGCGATCGAGGTGTTTTCCTGGGCAAATGCACTTTCGGTCGGGATCACCGGCATCTCTTCTTCTTCCCAGCTTGTCGCCGAGACTTTTCCGATGCGGATGATGTGTCCGTAAACTTCGGTGCCGCACTTGGCCTTTAAGACCTGTTTTGCGACCGCGCCGGCAAACAGGATCGGGGCGGTCAGTCTTCCGGAGAAGTGTCCGCCGCCACGCGGATCGTTATTCATCTTATAGCGAAGACGCGCCGTATAGTCCGCGTGACCCGGTCTCGGTGTCACGGTAAAACCGTCGTAGTCCGACGAATGCGTATTCGTATTTAAGATCTCGATCGCAAGCGGCGTACCTGTGGTCTTTCCGTTATAAAGACCCGAAAGAACGGTCGGCAGATCCGGCTCGGTTCTTGTCGTCGAACCGCTCTGCGTACCCGGTGCACGGCGCTGAAGCTCCTTAACGATCTTGGCTTCATCGATCGCCACACCAGATGGAAGGCCGTCGATGACCACACCGATCGCCGGTCCGTGCGACTCTCCAAATACACTTATTTTCAGGCGGTTACCCCACGTTGATCCCATAAATCGATCCTCCTAGATTCAGATAATCCTCGAAAAATGCCGGATAGGATTTTTCGACCGAGGCCGGATCCACGATCCATACCGGACCCTCGGCTTTCGTTGCCGCAACGGCTGCGGCCATGACCAGACGGTGATCTTTGCAGCTGTCCACCGTACCGGATGTAAAGTATGTTCCTTCTTTGGCATTTGCACTTCGGCCATAGATCGTAAGGCCGTCTTCTTCGATCTCGCATCGGATCCCGAGTGCCTGAAGCATCGCTGCCGTCGAGACGAGACGATCCGATTCCTTGATGCGCAGACGCTCTGCGTGCACGATCTTCGTGACACAGTTCGTCGCCGCTGCCGCCACGGAAAATACCGGTACCAGATCCGGCACGTCGCGGGCGTCCATCTCAAAAAGCATCTGCTTTCCTGCCTGATCACTTTCTTTTCCGGCCTGCTCAAGTCCGAAAAGAAGATCCACGATGGCCCGGTCTCCCTGAGCCGTCTTTTCAGGCATATTCTTAAGTTCTACCGAAGATCCCAGATAGTCGGCGACCAGCCAGAATGCTGCCTGAGAATAATCGGCTTCCACTTCAAAATCTTCATGACGTGCGGGTTTCTGAAGGCCGCTTAAGCAGTAGCCGTTTGCTTCCTCGTCTACGTCCACGCCAAATGCACTCATCACTTCCGAAGTCAGATCCACATACGGACGGGATTCCAGCTCTGTCGTGATCACCAGTCTCGATGCACCCTCTGCGGCGGAAAGCGCCATCAGAAGTCCGGAGATATACTGGGAACTTACATTTCCTGGAAGAGAATAATCGCCTGCACGCATCTTGCCCCGGATCTCCAGCGGCAGGGAAAGTCCTGTCGGGTCGAGGTAGATCATCTCGGCGCCGCTTCCTTCGAACACGCCTTCGTATTCCTTGACCGGACGCTTCGGAAGTCTTCCTCTTCCGATAAAACGGGTATGGATACCCAGCACCGCGACCAGCGGGATCAGAAAACGAAGTGTGGATCCGGATTCTTTGCAGTCGATCTCAAGCGCACTGTCCGCCCCGGGTTCAGCCTGACCGATACGAAGGAGCGCTTCTTTTGTGGCGGTAATATCGTCGGAAACATTTGCTTCCTCGATCTTTGCCCGTTCCATATCGCCGCTCAGAAATGCCATGATCAGGGCTCTGTGGGCGGCACTTTTAGACTGCGGCACGAAGACTTCCCCGGAAAGCTTTCCGGGTTCGATACCGAGTTTTCCGGCCTGATACAGCGCGGAAAGATGTATATTGATCTGTTCTTTTTCCAATTTCACTCCTGTTTCTCAGAGAAGATCTTTCAGTTCCTGCTCCGACAGCGGCTGCGTCTTTGCATCACCGATCTCCTTGATCACGACAAAGTACACTTTGCCGTTCAGTTTCTTCTTATCCGACAGCATCGTCTGGTAGAGGTCTTCTACCGGAAGATCCGTGGAAGTCGGCAGGTGCCATTTCTCGAGGACGCCCAGGATACGCTCCTTGACACCCTTCGGTGTTTCGCCGAGTTTCTCGCCGATCTCGCATGCCTTGATCATGCCGATGGCAACAGCCTCACCGTGTGTATAGCGGGAATAGCCGGATACTTTCTCGATCGCGTGTCCCCACGTATGACCGAAGTTGAGAAGCATTCTCTCACCTGTATCGTATTCATCGTTTTGAACGACGGTCGTCTTGATCTGCACGCAGCGCTGGAGCATCCACTCCATATCCGCCTGACCTTTTTCGATCGCCTCGAAAAGCATCGCGTCACGGATACAGCCGTACTTGATGACTTCCGCCATACCTTCTGCCATTCTCGTTCTAGACAGGGACTTAAGAAGACCCGGATCGATCACAACGGCATTCGGCTGATAAAATGCGCCGACAAGGTTCTTTCCGAAAGGCATATCGATACCTGTCTTACCGCCGATGGAAGAGTCCACCTGCGCCAGAAGGGTCGTCGGCACCTGCATCAGGTGACAGCCGCGCATATAGGTTGCTGCCGCAAAGCCGGCAAGGTCTCCGACTACACCGCCGCCGAGGGCGATAACGAGGTCGGATCTTGTCATGCCGAACTCGTGCATGGCACCATAGATCTCAAAAAGATTCTTTTCACATTTACTGGATTCACCATTCTTGATGGTAAAGGAAGCAACCTCAAATCCGGACGCCTCCAGGGATTTTTTCGCGGAAGCAAAATACAGTCCCTCCACGATATCGTCTGTGACGATAAAGGCTCTTCTGCTCCTGACGGTCTTGGCCGCCACATCACCGAGCGTCTGCAGCGCTCCGGTACGGATCAGGATCGGATATTTTCCATGATTGGTATTCGCCATAATTTCCGGCATAAGGTTACCCTCGCTTTCTCGTTGTTCTCTTCTATTTTATCATGTACCGATGAGTTTCTTCATCCTGTCAAACACCACTTCTATTCCGTCTGAAGCAGGAAGAATCACATCAGATTCTTTTTCGTAGACAGCCTTTCGGGCATCGAGTCTTGCGCACATATTCTTATACGCCGTCTCCGGATCCGAAGCCTGAAGAAGCGGTCGGCTCTTGTCACCCTTCACGCGCTGCCAGATCGTATCCGGATCGACATCGAGATAGCACAGGATCGAGCGGCTCTCGTGAAGAAGACCTGCATTATCCGGATTCGTCAGCACACCGCCTCCCAGAGAGATCACGGTCGAGCCAGGCTGTTCGAGAACAACCTTCAGCACATCGTGCTCCATCCGGCGGAACGTCTCCTCGCCGTCCTTTTTAAAGATCTCCGTGATCGGGCATCCCGCGATCTGCACGATGCGCTCATCAAGATCCACAAACGGGATACGCATATCATCAGAAAGCATCCTTCCGATCGTCGTCTTGCCCGCGCCCATAAAGCCGGTCAGAACGATCTTCATGGGGTGCTTCTCCCAAAGTTTCTTACGGATATCCGGAAGCAGGCTTTCCAGTCTTTCCTCATCGAAATGCGCTTCCGGCGCCCAGATCTTCTCGGCTGCGATCGCCTGATTGAGAAGCATCTTCAGACCCGACACAGCCTGTCCGCCTTTCGCACGAACCTGCATGCAGGACTTTGTGGGACACGGATTATAGATCGTATCGAAGAATGTACCGTCTTTCTTAAGTGCCGAAAGATGCGGCGCAGTCGTGTGTACATCCGGCCACATTCCACAGGGCGTGCCATTTAAAACGGTATCAAACCCGTCTTCTTTACTTTCTGTATCAGAACCGCAGAAATCAGCAGCCGTAACTTTCTCATAACCCTTTTCTTTGCACTCGGAAACAAGCGATAGTGCCTTTTCCGAAGAGCGTGCCCAGATCGTCAGATCCGCACCTGCCTTCAGCGCTTCGATGGCCATCATGCGGGCCACGCCGCCGGCACCTAAAAGCAGGACCTTCTTATCTTTCATCGGGATATTGCAGGAAAGAAAACCATCCACATCGGTGTTATATCCCACCTTGCCGCAGACGGTATTCGCCGCGCCGTATTCCTTTACCATCGGTGCCACGTCATCGAGAAACGGCAGGATGGAGACCTTGTGCGGGATCGTGACATTGAAACCCGTCAGGTCGCGCATGAGGATCGGCGCGTATTTCGGAAGTTCCTCCGGAGAGATCTCGTAAAGCTCATACTTTCCGAAGATGCCGGATGCTTCCATGATGCGTTCATGGATATATGGGGACATAGAATGCCCCAGGGGCGAGCCGATCAGGCCGGCTTTAATCACATTCATAACCGGCCTCCTTCAAAAGCGCAAAGGCTTCGACCGCTTCTTTCGCCGTACCCAGAAGGACGCTCACCTGGCCGCCTTCGTAGGTGCGGAAGTTACGGATATTGATGTTGCGGATATTGATATTTCCTTTTCCGAGGATGGCCGTGATACGGGCCAGCTCACCCGGCTTATCGTCGACATAGACCGTCAGCATGGAAGATGCTTCGAGCGCGCCGCGAAGATTCGTATCGAGATGATCGCGGTAGCATCCGCCCTGCGCAAAGAGCTTTTCAAGCTGTGCCTTATCGTCAGCGGAAAGTGCCTCTTTCCATGTGGAAAGAAGGTCGATATATTGCTCAAGGACCGGGATCAGTGCTTCACGGGAATTCTCCGTGATGCCCGCCCAGAGTTTCGGATCGGAAGATGCGATCCTCGTGATGTCGCGGAATCCTCCTGCAGCCATACGGGACAGCGCTCCGTCATCGAGGTTGGCCAGAAGGAGCGACAGACTGCTTGCTACGATATGCGGAAGATGGGAAACTGCCGCCACACGTGCATCGTGTTCCTTGGCTGTCATGCGCATCGGGATCGCACCGACCGCGCGGATCAGTTTTTCAAAACGGTCCAGACTTCTGGCGGATACTTCCGAAGACTCCGGAACACAGATCACATACAGTGCATTTTCAAAAAGAGCTTCGCTGCTGCATGCATAACCGTGACGCTCGGAACCTGCCATCGGGTGACCGCCCACAAAGTTCGGGAGCGTGATCGCGTCCATGACCGGAGCCTTGACCGAGCCGACGTCAGTGATCAGACCAATATCAAGTTTGGAAAGTAGCGGCTGCATGGCCTTGATGGCATCGACCGGCGCACAGAGGATGACCAGATCACAGCCCGACAGGATCGACAGATCGTCTTTGCTGTACTCGGAAATCACACCTTCTTTGACCGCCATCTCCAGCGACGGAATATCCGGATCGACAGCTACGATCTTTTCCACATCGGTGCGGTTCTTGATCGCCTTCGCCAGTGATCCTCCGATCAGGCCCAGACCGACGATTCCGACCTTGCTGATCCCCGTGGATTTCGATTCCTCTTGCATGCGAAAATACCTCTCTTTTTCAAGTAGGTCTATTATAGCACGACAACGGGCTCTTCCGCTTTCATTTTCTAGTATAAACGTGAACGAAAACCGCCTTATCTGCGCTCTTTACCGTTTCTTCATCCCGTCACTGCGCTTCCTGAAGGATCGTCATCACGCGGTCCTGGATGATCTTTGCCACATCTTCTGCGGATTTCTGACCGGCGAAGTAAGCGGCAGCCTCTTCCTCCACGACCGCAAGGATCGTCGGATACGTCGCCGTTTTCATCGTCACGTGCTCTAGATACTCGACATATTCTTTTGCTGATTCCGCATCGATCGGACACATCGTCATAAGATACGGATCGTCCCCATGTTCATTCTTCATCTCGTTATAGTAATCGATATCTTCCTGGTTTAAGATATCCAGCGCTTCGCGATTGACCGGATTTCCGGCGCCGCGCGCGAGATCCACCATGATGTCCGTAGAAAGAAGCGACTTGATAAAGTCCCACGCCTCTTCCTGATGTGTGGAAAAAGATGAGATGCCGATCGAAAGCTCTGCACGCGCGGACAAGCCACCTCCGGAAGCAGAAGGATATCCCACATAGCGGACATTGCCGCCATTTACCTTGGAAAAGGAACCGAGGCTCCATCTCAGACTCGACATCCAGGTCGGTGCCATCACGCAGAAGCCCTGGTTGATGCCTTCGATAGTAGGATCATAGTCTTCGCTGTCCATCGGATCACGTTTCACTTCGCACCTTTTCGCGACTTCCAAAAGCGCGATGAATTCCTGCGAATCAAACTTTGCTTCACAGGAGTTATAGTTTACGAAATAAGAGATATCTCCCGCGAGCATTTCGTCGAGACATGTCATCGCATCCCGACTGTAAAATGCCGTCTTATCCGAACCGAGCGCATCGAGTTTTCCGAGGAACTCCGCGTATGTCCATCCATAGCTTCCTGCGCTAAATGCACTGTCGCAGAGCAGGCAGTCCGGTGTGAAAGAAAGCGGCAGCTGGAAGAGTTTTCCGTTCGTTTCAAAAGCACGGAAAACATTATCGAAATAAAGACTTCGGTCGATGCCGGAACGATCATCCATGAAGCTATTCAGATCCACCAGGACCGACTCATTTTCAAACTCGCCAAAGCTATCGAAATTCATCACGATATCCGGACCCACACCGGATTTCATATCCAGGAAAACGCGGTATGCGAGGTCCGCTTCCGCAAGCTGGAAAGACGGAATCGTGCTGTTAATATCGTCACGCAGATCGTACGTCAGTACTCTCGCTTTTCCATCGGGTTTTCTGTTATATTCCACGATGCAGTCCATCAAAGTCTCTGAATAGATCCCGTTTGCGCTTAAGTGCAGGATCGTTTTTCCGGCATGCGGATTCTTATCGGCTTTCCAGAAATGCAGCATCTGAAGATATGTGTTTTCCGGATGCTTTTCATCTTCAACCGTCTGATAAAAATACATATCTTCCGGAGACGACATACGGCACGTTTTCTGCTCGATCCGAAGGTAATTCACATCTGTCTCATTCCAGTTTATGACCGCCTCTCGATCGCCGGTAAACAGATCCACTTTGACGATACCGTTCGCGCCGATTCCATAGCACGCATTATCACCCTGGAAAAGAACATCCGGAAGTTTATCTGACAACGCGATCAGGTCGCCTGTTACTTCTCCGGTTGCGATATCGATCTGCTGCAGGTATCTGTTGATCTCATAATGATCTTCATCTATGGAGGTGTATTTTTCGAGAAGGACATAGAGTTTCCCATCGATGACAAAACCATTCTGCATATTCATCATGCTGCCGGGGCTGCTGGGTGCATTCCCGCTATATGTCCAGATATCCTGTCCGGAAGCATCCAAAAGTGCGGCACCACTTGTCGTGACCAGAACGATCCTTCTGTCGGACATGGTATACGCCGTGGAATTGTGCCGGTCGAAGAATACTCCATATTCCCAATCCATCGGAGTCCATCTTTTGCACTCCGAGATCTCCCCGTTCTCGTCAAAAAGAACGGTGGCCATGCAGTACCCCTCCACATCAAAATCCAATATCATTTCGACCATTCCCAGCGTGCCGTCCGCCAGCGCAAAAACCGCCCCGCTCAAGCACTCTTCTTCTGCACGCACAGAATAAAGATACTCTCCGGAAGACGAAAAGATCGCTACCGCTTCTACCCAGTACTGGTAATAGATTTCGTAGTACTGATCCTTTTCTTCCGGATACTTGAACTGATTCAGTTGTTCTCTGACATCATCCGGGATAACGTAGGAGACATCGTATCCCAGTGCGATATAATCCCCGACAAAAAACGGCTTCGGATCCATCTCGAAATAATCGATTTCTTTGGACGTATCGATCGGGATCTTAAGCACGCCTTCCTCATGCTCATAGAACGGATCATCTTCGCTGACCACTTCTGCTTTGTAATCGATATTGTTATTCGGATTGTCTTCGTTATTTCCCACATTCGGAGATCCATACGAAGAAGATGCGCTCGCATCCGCTTCCTTATTTTTCTTGCAGGAAGCAAGGGAAAGACCCATGCTCATAATGAGCAGCATACTTATGATTTTTCGAGAGTAATCCTTCATCAAACAACCCTCCCACTATAACACACAACAACTCACTTTAAGTGTAGCAGGATTACATCTCCGATACGTTACCGATTCGTCACCTGAATATGACAATCCGGAAGAAGTGCCGGATGCACATTCTCCCGGATCATCTTTTCAGATTTTCACTCAGTTTCTTGCTTCGAAATCTGCATCGATCTCTTCACGCCAGGCAGCATCCATCTTGCCCTTTCTTCTCATGCTTCCGATCGCCTTTCCGAGGCAGTTAAAGTTGATCGCCGTACCGACTGCATCGCAGTGATAATTCACGGCGTGTTCCTTTTCGATACCGAAGCTTTTTGCGGTGCTGACCGCATCGATGTTCGCACCGAGGAACAGGAATTCCCATCCCTCTTCCTTCTTCTTTTCGATCATCTTCTTGACCTTCTCCGCGGTAAATTCATGGCTGCTGTTTTCCATACCGTCTGTCGTGATAACGAAGATGGTGTGCGCAGGAACATCGTCTTTGCGGATATACTTATGGATGTTTTCGATATGCCGGATCGTCGAACCGGCCGCATCTAAAAGTGCGGTACAGCCGCGTACGAAGTATTCCTTTTCCGTCATCTCCGGAACATCCGAAAGCTTCACACGATCGTGCAGTGTCTCTACTGTCGAGTCGAAAAGAACTGTCGAGACGTAGCACTCGCCCTCTTCTTTTTTCTGCTTTTGGATCATGGAGTTAAACCCTCCGATGGTATCGCTTTCGAGTCCGCCCATCGAGCCGCTTCTGTCGAGAATAAAAACGATCTCGGTGATGTTGTTCTTTGCTTCTTTATTGATGTTGTTGATCTCTTTTTTCATGTTTCTTTCCTCCTGTTAACTTGCGTTTTGCATCTCTTGCTTACAAGTACATTTAACCGAAAACGGACATAAAAAAGGTCGCTTCAAAAGCGACACTTTTTTGCGTTTATTCTTCTTTGTTTTCCGATCACTTTTTCGGAGGAATAAATCCCTGCGTCAGTGCCTTCGTCGGACAGTTTCTCACACAGTCTCCGCAGCGGACACACTCCATGCTGTTCGGATTTTTCGACGGATCGATATTCATGCGGCAGGCCTTTTCGCACGCGTGGCAGTGCACACATTTTTCCGTATCCAGATGCATCCTAAAAAGCGCGAACTTATTGAAGAATCCGTAAAATGCACCGAGCGGGCAGATGTATTTACAAAAAGGTCTCCACGCGATCAGAGCCGATACCAAAACGATCAGAAGCACGATCAGTTTCCAGTGGAAAAGCGCACCCAGCTGCGGACGGATCGTCTTGTCCGCCAGCGCCAGAAAGATTCCCGAAACAGTACCCGAAGGACACACGTATTTACAGAATGCCGGCGTCAACGGGATGCAAAGCGGAAGCAATATCACCAGCACAAGAAGGACCAGATACTTGAGGTATCGCAAATACTTATCCAGCACAAACTGGTTCTTTTTGAAAAACGGGATCATGTAGATCAGATCCTGCAGGAATCCGAACGGGCATAAAAAGCCACACACCGCACGACCCAAAAGCGCGCCGACAAAGATCAGTATTCCGACTACATAATAGGGGAAACGAAACTTCAGTCCGCTCAAAAAGCTCTGCAGCGATCCGATCGGACATGCGCCTACCGCACCAGGACAGGAATAGCAGTTAAGACCAGGCACGCATACTTTTTTCAGGTCGCCTTTATAGATCTTTCCGGTGAAAAAGCCCTTCAGATTTGCATTCTGAATCAGCGCGGCAACGGCCTGGATCCCCATGTGCATGCATCTTCCGGACCGTGCGCGGCTGTTTGTTTTTTTATTCTTTTTCCCTACCGACTCAGCCAATTCCGACACACTCCATACAGATTCGGGCCGCCTTCACCAGGACCATTTTTGCCTGGTCCTGAAAGATCCCGGTCAGGATCAAAGCCACCCCTAAAACCAGAAAACAGCACGTCAGAATATTCTTCTTTTTGTCCGGCATTTTACTCATAGATAGTTCTCGATCAGCGCGGCCCAGGAATCGTAGTCGTTGCTTCCGACGATATACTTTTCTCCGTCCGCCATCGTGATCACGTGTCCGTTTTTATCGACAAAGATCGTAGTCGGCACATATCCGGACTGATACGGAGCAAATGCATCGACGTACATGCAGATCGGATACGTGATCCCGGCATCCGCAAGTACCGCCTTGACATCTTCTTCCATACCATCTGTGGAATAAACACCGATCAGTTCAACGCCTTTACTCTTATAGTCTTCATAGATCTTCTCGAGCTCCGGCATCTCCCCTACACAAGGTCCGCACCAGGGCTCCCAGAAGTTGATGATCGTCAGTTCGTTTTCGGCAAATACACTTTCCGTTATCGTATTGCCGTCGCGATCCGTGATCGTGAAAAGGATGTCCGGCTGAAAATCTCCTCCGTTGTTTTCTTCCGTGTCCTTTTCGTCTTTGTCCTGAGTTTCCTTTACTTCTTCTTTCTTTTCTACCTTTTTCCTCTTCTTCGTCTCCTCCGTTTTACTGCATGCACCAACTGTTCCTGTAAGAAGGATCAGCGCAGCAAGAATCATGGAATTGATTTTCTTCATAAAGTGAAACTCCTTTTTTGGATTTCCCAGTACTATATCAAAGATCGTAGTACATGGCAAATTCCATCGGGTGCGGAAGTTTGTTGATCCGGCCCGCGGCCTTCTTATTTCTTTCGATCAGCTGCTTAAGAAGTCTTTCCGGGAATACACCGCCGGCAGTAAGATAATCGTGATCCTCTTCAAGTGCGCGGATCGCTTCATCCAGAGATGCCGGAAGACCGGTAAGTTTTGCTTTTTCTTCATCGGAAAGTGTATAGAGATTGCAGTCATACGGACCCCATCCGTTAGCATGCGGATCGATCTTGTTCTTGATGCCGTCCAGACCCGCCATCAGGATCGCGGCATACGCATAGTACGGGTTGCATGTCGCATCCGGATTACGAAGTTCGAAACGCTTGGTCTCCGGTGTCTTTGCATAAGCCGGAATACGGATGACCGCAGAACGGTTACTCATCGCATATCCGATCGTGACCGGCGCTTCGTAGCCCGGGATCAGACGCTTATAGGAATTCGTCGAAGGATTCGTGATCGCACAGATGGATCTTGCGTGCTTTAAAAGTCCGCCCATAAACCAGTGCGCGGTCTCACTTAACTGTGCGTATCCGTCCTTATCGTAGAAGACCGGTTTGCCGTCCTTCATAAGGAGCATATGAACATGCATACCGGAACCTGCTTCTTCTGCCAAGGGCTTTGGCATAAAGGTCGCGGTCGCGCCTTCGAGCATCGCTTCGTTCTTGATAACATACTTGGCGGACATCGTATCGTCGGCAAGTTTCAGCATATCGCCGAGCTCAACTTCGATCTCCATCTGACCGGAACCGCCGACCTCCGGATGGTGATACTTCACACCGATGCCCCACTCCTTCATGGAAAGGCACATCGAGCTTCTCAGATCGTTTCGGATATCCGTCGGAAGGCTGTTATGGTAACCGGCACCGGCCATGACCTGGTAGCCGTTATTGTTCGTATCGTCGCCGGACGCATAGTGTGCCTGCGAGGTATAGATGCTCGCGGACATATCGTAGTAATCCGTCTTGTAACGCACGTCGTCGAAGATATAGAATTCGTATTCCGGTCCGATGATCATCTGATCCGCGACACCTGTCTCCTTCATGTACTCCAGCGCACGGATCGCGACATTTCTCGGATACTGGTCAAAAGGCTTATTCTCGGGAAGGGCGATGACACGAACATCACCGATCATGGAAAGAGTCGGCACACCGCAGTAGCGGTCCACAACTGCCGAATCCAGTACAGGAATGAAGACCATGTCGCTGTTTTCTACCGGCGCGTATCCGTAGTTACTGCCATCGAATCCGATTCCCTGCTCCATCGTGCTTTCTGTAAGTCGCTCTGCCGGGATGGCCAGATGTCTCCATCTGCCGTCGATATCGGTCAGCTTAAAATCGATCATCTCGATCTTTAATTCGTCGATCAGTTTACGGATGTCCTCTAACGTCTTTGTCATGGTTCTTCCTCCTGAAAATGTTTTATTCAGTTTTTATATTCCCAGCACCGCGCCCTGTCACGCGCCCAGAAGATTCTGGTCAAACGCGAAAAGCGCTTCGTTGATGCTGTACATATCGTAGTTTTTGTTCGTGATGAAATACTCCACGATCACGTCCGCCTTATTTGCATGTGAAAGTGCAAATCCGGCTTTCTTTAAAAATGCTTCCGTCTCGGGAAGATCCAGTTCCAGTGCAACAGCCAGCGCCAGCGCGGTCTGTTTGCTCGGACGGTAATGGATATCACTTCGGATCTTCGAGAAAAGTTTTCTGTCGATGTTGGCTTTCTTATAGCAGTCGGAATCCTTCATGCCGCGCTCATCGATCATGCGAAGCAGCGCCTGTGAAAAGCTCTCATCCAGATTCTCCAGCGCTTCCTTCAAGCCGCTGTTCACCGCCGAGCCGGCCATCGCCAAAGCCTTCGGCTCTGCCTGAAGACTCATCGCACAGCGAGGTGCCTCTTCGTCCAAAGACGGTGCTTCCTCATCGACGCACGCGTCGGACGCTTTCTTTTCTTTTGCAAATACAGAACGTCTGCTTCCCGATACTCCGCCAAATGAGATAGACTTTGCGATATCTCCCAGGAACGATCCTTTTCGTTCTTCCTGCTCACAATTATTTTTCACATAAGCGGAAACATCCGACCAGAGTCCCTGACTCATGCGGAAGGTGTTTTTATCGAAGATCACCAGGATAACATCCATCTCGTGCTCTTCCAGGAAATGACGGATCGTACGCACCGCGATCTCCAGCGCGCCGTCGAGCGGATAACCGTAAGCGCCGGAAGAGATCAGAGGAAATGCGATACTTTCGCAGTTGTTTTCAAGAGCAAGATTCAGGGAATTCTGGTATGCCTCCATGAGTTTCTGCGGCTCGCCGCGTCTTCCTCCGGTCCAGATCGGACCGACGGTATGGATGACATATCTCGCAGGCAGATCATATCCGCCCGTGATCTTCGCCTCACCGGTCTCACAGCCGTTGAGCGTTTTGCATTCTTCCAGAAGGCGCGGACCGGCAGCGCGATGGATCGCACCATCGACACCTCCACCGCCGAGCAGCGACTTGTTCGCCGCGTTTACGATGGCATCCACGTTCAGTTTCGTAATATTACCTAAAACGATTCGAAAAGGCATGACTTCGTTGCCCTCCTTCTCCGGATTCTACTTCATTATACTACCGTTTTTTCAGACAGCGGACTTTATCCTTGGTATTCGGCGCCAGCGGATAAGTCGGTTTTTTCGGAGTATGCTGATCGATATACCGGGTGACGTTTTCGATCTTCGGATACATTCTTTCGGAACGGTCAGTAATATACATGCCATTCGAATAAAAGTGCGGATCTCCGTGGCTGTCGCCGAGATTATTTTTCTTTTCCAGAAGGGTCGAAAAGATCCACAACGCCAGCGCAAAACCCGCTGCCGGACCCATAAGGATCGTAATAAATTGTAATCCTGTCATGCTCCTCACCCCTGTCTCTTTTTCACGAATTTAAATGTCTTATCGGAACGGGTCAGCTTGATCTGTTTATTGATCTTCGACAGTTTCGTCCAGCCGAAAAGTCCCCATACGGCAAATGCCATAAACCCGAAGCTGGCGATAAACCGTTCCGTCATATTGATGGACGTGTACTCTCCGTAAACGTTCTCGGTACGTATTCCGCATATTTCAAAGAATACGGTCAGAAGCAGAACGCTCAAAAGGAAGAGCAGAATCCCGCAAACAGAAGTCGTGATCCAGAACTTTTTCTTATCCCACGGAAGACCGCACACGATCTTTCCGGTCTGGCCGTTTACCAGGACGGTATGATGTTTTCCTTCACACATAAAGGTCACAAACCAAACAGGAAGCAATGCATATTTATAGTCATTTAAGATGGCGGTCTCGTGCACTTCTCCGACGATCTTCTGATTCTTTCCGGGTGTGTCGTTGATTGCATTTTGTTCGAAGATCTCTTTACCTCTTCGTTCTACCGCCAGATACATATCCTCGTACGTGATATCTGAAGAGTTGGAATAAAACCCTAAAAGATAATCTTCATCGAAAGGACGCAGCTGAGAAAGATCGAAAGGCTCGAGTCTCGTACTGCTCTCATCAGAAAGAAGCTGACAGCCGTCAACGGTGAAATTACTCAGGCACATCGCACCTGTTCTTCCCGTATACTGATACTTCGTGATACCGTTTGTTGACTTGATCTGCACGACCGCGGTCTCTTCGTGGTTCGCGTTTACGATCCAGTACGGAAGATAGATCCCGCGTACATCGTCAACTTTAAGCTGCTTGACTTCTTTGGGAAGGAAGATGGAGTTTTTGACCACTTCGCGGATAGACGAAAGTGCCTGATCACGTGTTACCGTGAACGGGATGATATAGTCCGGAAGCATCTCTTTGGACATACGGGAAAATACGACATTCGGATTGCCGCAGTAGACACATTTGGTGGACGATTCGGAGCCGTGCAGCACGATCTCGCCGCCGCACTCACTGCAGGTATACACATAACCTTCCAGGAATTCTTCCGCGGCTTCGTCATTGCCGAATACTTCTTCTTTGGAAAGCACTCTTTCCGTTTCGCGATATTTCTTCGCCTGGGATTCCACTTCTTCTGCTTCGAAAAGGCTGCCGCAGAATGCGCAGGCCACCTTTCTCACCGCCGGATCATAGACCAGCGCGTGATTGCAATTCTTACAAAGCGTTGCCATAGAAACTTACTCCATCAGAGCTCTTCGATATGCTCTTTTCCGATCGCCAGGATCTGCTTTACATGTTCGTCCGCCAATGCATAATTGATGGATTTCCCCGAACGGGTATTCTTCACCAGTTTGTTCTGCTTTAGGATCTTCAGCTGATGGGATACCGCAGACTGATTCATCTCCAGGGATTCCGCCAGATCACCTACACAGCGTGGGCCATCGAAGAGTTCATAGAGGATACGGATACGCGTCGAATCGCCAAATACTTTGAACAGATCCGCCAGATCGTACAGTGTCTCGTCCATACCAGGTCTCCTTTTCTTTTCTTGCGTGAACGCCTGTTCACATATTCAATTTATTGCGGTTTCTTCTCTTTGTCAATTTCCGGCGCTTCCGCCAGACCCTTTTTCACCAGAATCTGCAGGATCTGTATAGCCACTTTTCTCGGCCACGTATTTCTCGCACGGATGCGTATATTTGCGTAGCGCTGGTACAAAGGTCTTCTTTCGAAAAATACACTGGCGATGGTCTGGTTCGGTCCGAGTACCACGCCCCGTTCCCTCGGATCGCCCATGCGCTTTTTCAGCATGATCAGATCGACATCCAGATAGACCACCACGCCCACCATACTCAGGTAGGTCATCGCGTCTTCACAAAGGACGGCGCTTCCGCCGGTCGCTACGATCTTCGGTGTATCGTCAAGAGAAAGCAGCGCCTGCTGCTCGATCGCAAGAAATGCCTGCATGCCCTGTTCCTTCTGAATCTGGGCAAGGGGCTTTTTTTCTCGATCTCGGATAAGCTGATCGGTATCAACAAAGGGGACCTTCAGATGCTGGGCCAGGATCCGCCCGACTGTAGTTTTGCCGCTGCCCGGCATTCCGATAAGGACGATCATCTTCTTGAGCAAGTTTTCTCCCCCCTCTACCAAAATATGCCGGCGCGCTTTCGCATCGCTATATTAATAGTATAACAGTAATCCCCGTATTTTATACTGTTTCAGATACTAAATAGACGTTTTCTCTTTTTTTCGTGCAAATGCCGTATTCTCCCCTATCTTTTCAATTGCTATAATGGAGTCTGCTTGAAATGCACTATAGTTTTGCGACAGAATATCTCACAGGGAATCGATCATGGCTGAAAAAACACACGACCAAAAACAATATAAGAAAATGACAGAATCTCCGGTCTGCCCCTTGATCCTGAAACTGGCAGTTCCGACTACGGTCAGCATGCTGGTCACCGGTATCTATAACACCGCGGATACCTACTTCGTATCCCAGCTTGGAAAGAGTGCTTCCGCTGCCGTCAGTGTCGTATTTTCCCTGATGGCCCTGATCCAGGCCGTCGGCTTTACGCTCGGCATGGGTTCCGGAAGCATCATCGCCCGTGCGCTCGGTGCCAAGGATAAAGACTCCGCCAGCAAAACTTTTTCCACCGGTTTTTTCTCGGCACTGGGGATCGGTATCCTGATCACATTCTTCGGTCTTATCTTTCTTGAGCCGATCATGAACATGCTCGGTTCCACACCGACCGCGCTTCCCTACGCCAAGATCTACGCACGCTATATCCTTCTGGGCGCCCCGATCATGATGGGTACCTATGTGTTAAATAACCTCTGGAGATGGGAAGGAAAAGCCGTCTTCTCCATGATCGGTATCGGTCTGGGCGGCGTGCTGAATATCTTCCTCGATCCGCTTTTCATCAACGTACTCAATATGGGTGTAAAGGGTGCCGCACTGGCAACACTTCTTAGCCAGTCCATCTCCTTCATCCTTCTTCTGATCCCGGTCCTTCTGAAGAAGAACATCTCCCAGCTGAAGTTCTCCCTGTTCTCGAAGGATCTTTCCCTTCACGGAAATATCTGGTTTACGGGTTTACCGTCTCTCCTTCGTCAGGGTCTGGCCAGTCTTTCCACGATTTTTTTGAACCTTCAGGGCAAGAGCCTCGCCGGCGACTCGGCCCTTTCTGCCATGGGTATCTTTTCCAAGATCACCATGCTGATCTTCTGTATCCTGCTCGGTATCGGCCAGGGCTACCAGCCTGTACTGGGCTATAACTTCGGCGCGAAGAAATGGAAGCGCATGAAGACCGCGTTTATCTTTACCTGGGTATTCGGTACCGCCATCATGCTGGTATTCGCGATCCCGCTTTTCTTCAAAGCTCCCTGGATCATGGAACGCTTTATCGACGATGAGGAAGTCATCCGCATCGGTACGCGCGCTCTGCATCTGGAAGCATTCATCCTTCCGCTTCTCACCGTCAACGTCATGTGCAACATGACCTTCCAGTCGATCGGCGAGCGCTTTAAAGCGTCATTCTTATCCTGCCTTCGTCAGGGCATTTACTTTTTGCCCTGCATCTTTATCCTGCCCCGTCTTTTCGGGATCCACGGCATCGAGGCGATCTATCCGGTCTGCGATCTTCTGACATGCGCGACCAGTCTTCCGTTCGCGCTTCATTTCCTCTATGCCCTTTCCAAAGGAAAACTCGCCTCACAGCAGATAAAAGAATAGTCATCCCAGTGCATTTCAAGGTACAATAGATGGGTCGGTTATTAGATTTTCCCATCTTGAGAAAAAATTTTTTCTTCCCTCGAAAAAAATCTTCGTGTTCGAATGTCTAACTATTGAAACCAACGATTGGACAGGAAGCAGTGAAAGACGAAGTATTCTTCAACCGAATAGAGAAGATCCGCGGCAAGATGTATGCGATCGCATACTCTTACTTTTACAGTGAGAGCATGGCGGTGGACATGGTGGACGAGGCCGTGTACAAAGGCTATCTCAAAAAGAAGTCGCTGAAAGAAGAGGCCTACTTTGAGACGTGGATGATCCGTATTCTGATGAATCTTTGCTGCACGCACTATAAGAAAGCGAAGCGCCACAGAAGCTTCGAAGAATATGTCGTCGACCACGAACCTTCCTCCGAATTTTCTACTGAACGAATGGAACTGATCGATGCTGTTTCGCATCTTCCGGATGACTACAGGAAAGTGATCTCGCTGAAGTATTTTGGTGAATACTCGACCGCCGAGATCGCGGATATGCTGAACATCCCGATGGGCACAGTCGGCACACGTGTCAGAAAGGCACTGGCCCTCCTGAAGGATGAACTGGGAGGAGACGAATCATGAATATAGAAGAAAGATTACAGGCACTCGCATCTGAGACGAAAGAGATGCCGCAGGAAATGAATATGGACCGCATCAAGCGTCGTGTAAAAAGACGCTCGACCATCCGTGTTATCGGAACGGTCGCCAAGGTCGCCGCCACCATTTTTGTCGCCTTCTCGGCAGCGCTCGCGATCGGCGTCAACTCTTCCGTTGTATTTGCCAAGACCGTATCGGATATCCCGATCATCGGAAATTATTCCCGTCTCATGATCGTACGTCCGGACATCAAGGAAGCCATCCTGGAACATCAGGATCTCGAAGATCCCATCAACAACGGCCGTCTCAACGAAGTCTCTCTCGTGGCTCCGGGACAAAACACCGATCTGACACTCACATTCGATTCCTTCCTCGCAGACGAGATCGCACTGAGCGGCTTCTTCAAGCTTGACGGCATCTTCGGCGACGAAGGCTACTACGAACTCGGTAACTTCGTCCTCACCGATCTCGACAGCGGCGAGGTCCTGGATATCATCGAAGAACTGCGTTTCTTCGAAAATAACGGAAAACTCTATCTGGACCGTTTCTACTGGAATCATCCGGCTGAAAACGTATCCATGGATTTCGACCTGATCATGACCAAATTCGGTACCTACACTCATTCCGTCATAGAATCCTATCACTTCGAACTGCACGACATCGACATCACGCCGGCCAGACACATTAAACTGGACCGCGATGTCAATGTAGAAGGCTACGATGTCCACCTTCTGGAGCTTCTCATCTCCGAAAGCGGCACCATCATCACCTACGACATCCCCTCCGATTTCCAGCTGGATGTCCTCTCCTTCGTGATCCGCGATCTCGATGGAAATGAACTTTCGAAAGGTCTTCCGGGTGTCTGTGAATATAACTATATGGATATCCGTCATCACATCCTTTCTTCCTTCTACTATGCGGATGTCTCTACCATAAAGATCTGTGTAGAAAATGCATACTGCAGCTTTTCTGACCTGGAGTATGTCCGGATCGATCCGGGCACGCAGGTGGCCACCTTCCAGGGAAGAGAGATCCCCATCGAGGTACACTCGTCCGGTGCCTCTTATGCGGATTACGGACTTCCGAAAAATGAGTATCTGGATTCGACCAGCAGCGTCCTTTTCCTGATTCCGTCAGACGGACTTCCAAAGCTGAACTCTGTATATCACCCCGTGACTTCGACGTACAGTTACTGCTGTGAGTACCCGCAAGTCACCATCGACAACATCGATTACTTTGTAATCCAGTGTCCGACATTCTTCGTCAACGATCCGGACGGGTGCTACTACTTCCTCCGAGGTACTGCTCCTGCTGACTATCCTCAAAACGAAGAATTCGAAGTCGATCTATCCTAAAAAACCGCTATACCATCCTCCGGCAGGCGGGGTCGATTCACGACCCTGGGATTCGTATACCCAAAATCACTTAAAAATCCATAAAAAACAAAGGAGAACCAACCATGAAAAAGAAGATCACATCCATTATCCTGACACTGGCCCTGACCATCCCGGCATGCTTCGGATGCGCCCAGGAAGTCACCGAGGGCACCGCCCTTACCAAATCCACCGGTCCTTCCGAACAGGCTGCGGCTGACTCGACACCTCCGTCCACTTTCGAAACAGAAGAACCGACCGAACCTGCTCCGACAACACACAACTACATGCAGGACCGCCCGGAACTTCGTGAGGCACTCAATTACCACACGGATCTGATCGCAACGATCAACAACGGTCGTCTCCACGAAGTGGATATCGTCAAAGAAGGCGAAGACTCTTCTTTCACGCTGACACTGGATTCGTATCTGGCAGATCCTCTTGCCTTCTGTTATTTTGCAACACTTGAAGGCGATTTCGAGTCCGATGTAAGTTACTATCTGCAGGACTGCACGATCACCAATGCCGATACCGGTGAAGAACTCTATATCGTAGACGATCCCGCTAACTTCGAAAAGTCCGGCGAACTCTCCTACGGTCAGATCTACTGGGAAAATGCCTGCTCCAACTTCGACATCGACGTATCTTTGGTAAAATGCTACGAAGACTATACCGAACGTGTTCTCGAGGATTACCACTTCGAGTTCCGTGATGTCGATCTCACGCCTGTTAAGACCTTCACTCTGGATCGCGATCTTGCTGTCGGGGATCAGACTCTGCATCTGCGCGAACTGATCGTCGGTGAAACCTGCACACAGATCCGCTTTGACGATATCCCTTACTCCTCGATCCATAACGTAGATATGAAGATCCTGGATGCAAATGGCGAAGAGCTCGCTACTGCCGTGCCCTATACATACTGTGGCTATTCGATCCCGATTGCAGAAAATGATCTGCTCCACGTCAATGTTCTGGCCAGTTTCTACTACAGCGGAAAAGATGACTTCTCGCTATATGTCACGACCTGCTACGCCGCTTTTTCTGATGGAAAATACATCAAGATCGATTCGAAAAACGAGACAGCAGAATACGACGGAAGAACACTCGACATCATCTACAGAAAGCACGGATCGTATTCCGATTACGGACTTCCTGCCTGCGAATATTATGACGGCCTGAGAAGCCCGATCTTCCTCGTTCCTGCCGAGGGACTTCCGGTATTCAACTCCACTTACGATGTCATCTACGATTCCTTCTCCTATAACGGCGAAGACTATCCGCTCGTCACGATCGACGGCGTCGAGTATATCGTGATCCAGTGTCCGGATTTCTTCTCAGATTCTGACGGATGTTTCTACTTCATCCGCGGCGGTGAACATGAGTACTACGACATCTACGAAAAGATCGATCTGAAGCTGTCTGAGGGCTGATACTCACTCCTCTTTCACTTCACACCATAGTGGTGTCCGCATCGCGTTGATTGCATATCGAGGATTCTCCGGAACCTCGATATGCATTCTGTCGTACCAGGATTTCCATAAGTTCTCATATACGTTCGCCTCATCGTAGAGCATCGGCAGCCGGATATGCTGCATCGAGGTCACCATCGTGCCCTCTTCGCGGTGCACGGCAGCCATCTGGTGGGTCTTATCGTATACCAGGAAATTGCTGTCCCGAAAACGGCTCTCGAAGAAATTCGCCAGCGCCGGAAGCACCCGGTTGATCGGCGTGATACAGGAGATCAGGACATCCGAATACGACCGGAAATGCATCCTGCCCTCGATATTTTTGACCTCGGCACGGTATTTTCTCACTTCGCTGAGCACCAGAAGGATCAGTCGTCTCTGATACACATCGGGAAACATCGTCTGCCCCGGCACCACCTCCGGCCAGTCCTCATCCGAAAGCACGGTACGCCCCAGACGGTATCCCAGAAGGATGTACTGGTAAAGGATCATCTCCCGGTTCACCATATGCGTAAGAAATGCATCTTTGACGATATCCTGAGCTTCGATACCGATCTGCCGGCTTAACGAGACATAGACTTTCTGCGCCTGATCCCAGTCGGTAGCGATCCAGGTCGCGGTCTCTCCCAGAAGCGGAAGCCCCTCTTCCACAAAGATATGTTTCGGTATCTCTTTGCGTGCCAGGCTCTGGTAAATGCAGCATAAAAAGCCTTCAAATGTCCCGTCGTAGATATATTCCAGATCATTTTTCATATCAGGCGCCTCCTTTTCTTCACGAATTTATGTTCGTTTTTGTTTGTATGCGCCCATTTTAATTCCGAACGTTTGTTTTGTCAATCCTATTTATGGGACAATAAAGAGTGTTATAGATTTCATTATCTGCGGACATGAAACCATGCATTTATGAGATAATTGACATACTCGATCAGAAGATCAACTAAACATGTGTGCAAAAATAGTCGAGATTTCAAAAGACCTCTTGCGTTAAGATGAGCTCACAAAGGAGGAAAGCACGGTGGACGAACACAAAGAAGCAGTTAGAGCCATGCAGGATCACATCCGTGAGCATATTAACGAAGAGATCACGCCAGCGGATCTTGCAAAGGCTTCATCTTTCTCTCCCTGGTACGCAAGGCGGCTCTTTACTGAGCACCTGAACATGACCCCGGCAGTCTATATCCGACGTCTGAAACTGTCGAAGTCAGCCTTGAGACTGAGAGATGAAAACATATCTGTCCTTGATGTCGCCACCGACATGGGATTCGGAAGTGTCGACGGATACCAGCGCGCATTCAGACGTGAATTCGGCTGTAATCCGAAAGAGTACTCCACAAGTCCGGTCCCCATCTGGCTCTTCACTCCTTCGTTAATCATCGATACAGAAAGGAATGCAGATATTATGAGTGAGATCAGAAACGTATTTATTCAGGTTATTGAAAAGCCACAAAGAAAAGTCATCATTAAGAGAGGCGTAAAGGCCACGGAATACTGGAGTTATTGTGAGGAAGTAGGCTGTGATGTATGGGGTCTGCTTACGAGCATCAAGTCCATAAGCGGCGAGCCGGTCTGCCTGTGGCTCCCTGAGCATCTGAGAAAACCGGTTACCAATGAATACGTCCAGGGTGTAGAAGTCGAACCGGACTATCAGGGCACGATCCCGGAAGGCTTCGAGGTCATCGATCTGCCGGCAGCTACCTACCTGCTGTTCCGCGGCGAACCTTTTGCCGAAGAGAACTACGAGAAAGCTATCACCGAGATCTGGGACGCGGAAAAGAAATACGACCCGGCCTTCATCGGATATGAATGGGATAAGAAAAATCCCCGTATCCAGCTCGAGCCCCGCGGAGAAAGAGGCTACATCGAGCTCGTACCGGTCAAGAAGATCGGCTGAAGGATGTCTCCCGATCCGGCCAGGATCTAAAACGAAACCATAACCTAAAAAGACCTCATTCCCGATGATTCGGGAACGAGGTCTTTTCATTATTCAACAAAACATTCGGAAGCTGTGATCACTCTTCTGCTTCATTGACAGCCAGTGACTTCGTCTCCTTCTTTCGGATGACGATCTCCTCGCCTTCCGCATCCACGATCGCCGTGGAACCGGACTCGACGATACGGTCGAGAAGTGCTTCGGAGAACTTATCCTCTACCATAGACTGGATCACTCTCTTGAGCGGTCTTGCACCATATTGCGGATCGTAGCCCTTCTTCGCCAGAAGCTCTCTTGCCGCATCGGTCAGCTCGATATCGATACCGAGTTCCTTGACTCTCTTGCTGAGTCCGGAAGTCAGCAGATCGACGATCTTGAGGATCGACTGCTTGCCGAGCATACGGAAGAAGATGATCTCATCGACACGGTTGATGAACTCCGGATTGAATGCCTTCTTGAGCTCTTCCATAACGACGTCCTTAGCTTCGCTGTAGGACTTGCCGCCATAAAGTCTCTCTGTATCGGCCTCATCTACGAACGGATCGTCCTTCTTCTCTGACGGGATGGAGAATCCGATGTGACGGCCTGCGGATGTAGTCAGCATACGGGCACCGATGTTCGATGTCATGATGATGATCGTATTCTTAAAGTCTACGACACGACCCTGACCATCTGTCAGACGACCGTCGTCGAGGATCTGCAGCATGGAGTTGAAGATCTCCGGATGCGCTTTTTCGATCTCATCGAAAAGCACTACCGAATACGGCTGACGGCGTACCTTCTCAGTAAGCTGTCCACCCTCGTCGTAGCCGACATAACCCGGCGGCGAACCGATGAGCTTGGCCGCATCGTGTTTCTCCATATACTCGGACATATCGACACGGATCAGTGCATTTTCATTACCGAACATGACCTCTGCCAGTGCCTTTGCCAGTTCCGTTTTACCAACACCGGTAGTACCGAGGAAGATAAAGGATCCGGACGGACGCTTCGGGTCTTTCAAGCCCAGACGGCTTCTGCGGATGGCCTTGGCGATCGCGGTGACCGCTTCGTCCTGACCGATAACACGCTTCTTGAGTTCCTCTTCGAGAGTCTTCAGACGCTCGGCATCGCTCTCGGTGATCTTCTTTACCGGGATACCTGTCCAGTTGGCCACAATATCGGCGATGTCATCCGGTGTCAGCGCCAGCTCCTGCTTATCCTTGGAGCTTACGACCTGCTGACGCAGTGTACTGAGTTTTTCTTCCAGAAGTGTCTCTTCATCACGAAGCTTCTGGGCGGTCTCGAAGTCCTGATTGTTTACGGCCTCCTGCTTCAGACGCATGATCTCGTTGATGCGCTCACCGATCTTCTTGGTCTCCTCCGGCTCGGTGGAAGACTTGATACGAAGTCTCGATGCCGCCTCGTCGATCAGGTCGATCGCCTTATCCGGCAGGAAACGGTCCGTGATATAACGGCTGCTGAGAATGACTGCCTGGTCGATCGCATCGTCCGGGATCTTGATACCGTGATGCTCTTCGAACTTGCTGCGGATACCCTTCAAGATCAGGATCGTATCCGTCGTGCTCGGTTCCTTGACCAGAACCTGCTGGAAACGACGCTCGAGCGCGGAATCCTTCTCGATATGCTTTCTGTATTCATCCAGAGTCGTCGCACCGATCACATGCAGGTCACCACGCGCCAGAAGCGGCTTGAGCATATTGGCCGCATCCATCGCGCCATCTGCATTACCTGCGCCCATGATGGTGTGCAGCTCATCGATAAAGAGGATCACGTCACCGGCAGTGGTTGCTTCCTCGAGACCCTTCTTGAATCTCTCTTCGAAATCACCACGGTACTTGGTTCCGGCAACCATCGACGCCAGATCGAGAGACAGGACACGCTTTCCGGCAAGAAGATCCGGCACGTCGTTATTGACGATCTTCTGTGCCAGGCCTTCTGCGATCGCAGTCTTACCTACACCCGGTTCACCGATGAGACACGGGTTGTTCTTCGTTCTTCTTACCAGGATCTGCATGACACGGGAGATCTCCTCCTCACGTCCGATCACCGGATCGATACGGCCTTCTTTTGCCTCCGCGGTAAGGTCTTTGCAGAACTTATCGAGAACCTTGGTCTTGCCGTCTTTTCCTGCGGACTTCTTGCCGCTTCTGGATTTTCTTGCCGCGGCCGCCTCACCGCCGAAGAAACGCGCTACCGGATCGTCCGTTGTCTCCTCGGACTCCTCATCCTCATCGCCGCCCTCTTCGTCGCGGTCATCGTCACCTTCAAATTCGGTATTTTCTTCCTTGGCACGCTCGCGCAGGATATCGATCAGTTCCGTCGCGGCTTCCTTGGCGTCAAAGTCGTGGTACGCCAGGATACGGAATGCCGTACACTGACCATCCTTCAGGATTGCCAGGAGCACATGCTCCGGTTCCACTACATTCTTACCGGTCTTCTTGGTCAGGAATTCTGCCAGGTAAAGAAGTCTCTTCGTACGGTTCGTGCAGTGGGTAAAGATCTCGTTCGGATCGCCTTCTCTTTCTGCAAATGCACTGGGCTCGCGGCCGGAGATCTTCACGATCTCTTCCATGACATCGTTCTGGCTGACGCCGTACTTTTCCAGGATCTCATCGACCGGTGTCATGTTTGAATCGGAAAGAGCCAGAAGGATATGCTCGGTTCCGATAAAGTTGAGGTTAAAAGATACTGCGTACATATGCGCACGGGACAGCATCTCCATCGTTCTTTTCGATATATTCATAGGTCATCCCCCCTTACTTCTGATTGGAAAGCAGTACTTCTCTTACGAATTCTGCCCGTTTAAAATCGATATCTTTCTGTGTCAGGACATCTCCGCATCTCTTCTGTACCGATGCATTTCCGATGGTGTTCAAAAGCAGCATCAGCTGTCTTTCGTCCACTTCCTTGAGGAATCCGCAGGCCACGCCCAGTCGCAGGTCGCTTAAGCGGTTCATGGCCTCTCCGGAAGTCAGGAGCCTTGCATAGGTCAGTTCTCCCAGGGAGCGGTACGTCCGGTCTTCCAGACGGTCCTTATTCTTCTCATAATAATCTTTTCTCAGCTTTCTTTCGAGAGAGATGACCTCGTTGATCATCTTCACGAAATTCTGCAGTGTACGGTTCTCCGAGATACCCAGTGTGATGGTATTGGAGATCTGATAGATATTGCCCGCCGGCTGGCTCTTCTCGCCATATACGCCTCGTACGGTGTAACCCGCCTTCGAAAGGGAATCCGTCAGGGCCGTCATCCGTCCGATACTCGTGATCACCGGAAGATGTACCATCACGGAAGCGCGAAGGCCGGTACCGGTATTACTTGGGTACGCCGTCAGGAATCCGTACTTCTCGGAAAATGCGACCGGCAGTGCTTTTTCCAGATAGATCGCCAGGTCTTCCGCCTGCTTGTAAGTATTCTCGAGAGCGAATCCCGGTGCCATCACCTGGAGTCGGATATGGTCTTCTTCGTTGACCATCACGCTCACATTCTCGTCCTTCGAGATAAATACACTCTGGCCTTCCAGACCCTTTGCCAGCTCTTCGGAGATCAGGTGCTTTTCGATCAGGGCCCGTCTGTCCGTCTCCGGAAGCTGGGCGATATCCATACGCATCAGTGCATTTCCCTGATACTTCAAAAGCGCTTCTGCGATCTGCTCGAGTGCCTTATGGCGGCTCGTGTCATTCATGCGGTTCGGAAACGGCATCCCCTTGAGATTACGGGCCAGTCGGATACGGCTGGAAAGAACGATATCGCTGTCGTTACCGGCTTCTAAATACCAACTCATTTCTTTCCCTCCTCCCCTTTCAATGCCGAGATCTCGTCACGGAGCTTGGCGGCTTCTGTATAATTCTCTTCTCTTACGGCCTGCTGCAGGAAATGTTCTTTCTCCATGATCAGGAGACGTTTGGCTTTCTCTTCGGCAGGAAGTTCTTCGAGCGAATCCGCTTTTGTCTCCACCTGCTTAAATGTCGGCGCCTCGATCTCCTGTCCGGCCGGAACATTGATGCTTCCGGAATCGCCGGGCTTTCTGCCGACGTGCTTCGAGCCCATCTGCGTTCTCAGGAACACCGGATCGATCCACTCGGAAAATACCTTGTAGCAGTCCGGGCATCCCAGAAAACCGCTCTTGGTAAACTGGCTCTGCGTGATCCCGCAGGTCGGACATGTCACAGCCTCTGCCGTCTCGCCGATCCCTTCGAGTCCGAGTCCGAATGGTGCTTCAAATGCACTGGCCAATATATCGAGCGGGCTGGTGATATTTTCCAGACCACCCAGACCGGCGCCGAGTCCTCTTCCGAAGATCCCGCCGTTCATGAGGTTACCCGGCATCGCGATGCCGAGCTCTCTGGCACATTCATCACAGAGCATGAGCATCTGCGGCGCTTTGCCCGAAGTCTGCTTCATGATCTTTACATTTGCTTCTCTTTCCTTACAACGTTGACATTTCATATGCATGCCCCCTTTTATTCCGTCTCTCCGGGCCCTTCCCGGAACACTCCTTTTTCGTTTCTTTTTCCTATTTCGTGATCAGGCTGATCAGCATGTTCTTGAAAATATCCATACGGACCATCGCCTTCTTATCTGCATCGATTCCCGAAAGTGCCCGATCGGAGATCGCCGCCTTGATGAGCCTTGCCGTATCCTGGTCGATAACACCATAATCGATAAAGTTCAGAAGGAAGATCTCCGCCTGCTGCTGGGAAAGAGTATCTCCCAGGGAATTGATCGTATGCATCAGGTAGTTCGTACCCGGCATCCTCTGGACTCGTGAGATACGGATCTGACCGCCACCGCCTCGACGGCTTTCTACGATATATCCCTGACCGTTCGTAAAACGGGTCGAGATGACGTAGGTGATCTGGGACGGGACACAGTTTACCCGCTCAGCCAGGTCGCTTCGGTTGATCACCGCTGCGCCGTTATTCTCATCGAGCATCTCTTTGATCATCATCTCGATCACATCGACTAATCTTGCCATATCCCTCTCATCTCCTTTTGGCCGGCATACCGCCACGCCCTCAAAAGCGCTGTTTCGTATTTCATGATCAAATCATTTGTCTTTTGACATTTGACTTTGACTTTCTTTGACTAACTTCATTATACAACGACCACTTTATAAGTCAACACCTTTTTTTCATCTCATTTCCAAAAGAAAAACTCCCCGGCGGCATGCTGCACCAGGGAGTTACTTTACGCTTTTGTCGAAAGAACGTATCTTACTTCTTCAGTACATTCTTCCAAAGATAGATCAGACCGCAGGCACCAAGCACGGAGATCACAAAGGTTCCGATGTATCCACCTGCACCGATATTCAAAATACCGAAGATCAGACCTGCTACAAAGCCGCCGACAACACCCAGGATAATATTCAAAAGGACGCTGCCCGTCTCTGTCTTCATGATCTTGCCGGCAACAAAGCCTGCCAGACCACCAATGATTAAACCGATGATAATATTCCACAACATATATATACACCCCCTATATGTTTATAAAATCATTATCCTACGAAACGCCTGATCGTCAAGATCGTACCCATATCCATGTTGCCCCATACCACGGCATCTCTACTCGAGGATGCATGGATGACCTGTCCGTTACCGGCATAGATCGCTACGTGGTCCGCGACACCATCTGAGCCCTTGAGGTCATATACGATTACGTCTCCCAGCTTGATCTCCGATCGCGAAACGCCGGTACCGACGGATCGTATCTTGTTCGACTGGTGAGGCACGGAGATACCGATCTGTCTGTAGCAGTAAACTACGAGACCCGAGCAGTCAACACCGCTCTTACTCTCACCGCACCACACATACGGAGTACCCAGCATGGACTTGGCGATGTTTACGATACTCTCACCGTTCTGTCCGGAAATATCCGGCGGCGGGTTATTGTTTCCGCCTCCTCCGCCGCTTCCGCCACCTTTCTTTCCGCCGGACTTCGGCTTCGGTGTCGGCTTCGGGGTAGGTGTCGGCGGTGGTTTCTGTGTCGTATAAGAAACGTATACGTAACCTGCCGTACCATCGTCCAGAGTAACACGGTACCACTGGTTATTGGCGATACCGGAACAGTGCAGTCTTGTCCAGCGGCCGAGTTCCTTGATGACCTCCGCGTCGGTAGACGGGCTGGCACGAAGCTTAAGGCCGCTTGCATCGACCCATACTGTACGGTCGATATCGTTAAATACCATCTCATAGGAAAGGGATCCTGTCAGAACGTAACCCTCGATACCTTCTGCGGTACGGATGAGGGACCATGTATCACCGATCGCGATCTGCGTAACCTTGGTAGAACGCGCGATCGACGCAACCGTGATGGAATCCATGTTCGGTTCTTCCTTCAGTATCGTATTGCTCGTAGAAATATAGAAGTCCTGCTCTGTCGGTGTAAATGCTCTGGTATCGAGAAGCTCGATCGGGAGATTGGCCGAGTCATAGGTCTGTACGACCATCGCAGTCATGATGTCGCTGTATTTCTGCTCGATATGCTGAGAATCATCAAAGTAGGTCTCACCGACCATCTGGCCTTCACCGAGGATGATCAAGCCTGTTTCCGGATCGATCGTCAGACCGTTGTCTTCCGGTGCCGGCTCTGTGCCTGAATCCGGGTCAGCGTTCGGATCTAAGTCCTGATCTCCGACCTGATCCTGTGTGATCACCATGTCTTCGGCCTTGATCGCCCAGTCCTCTTCCAGAACGTCCTGCTGATCGGCATCCGGGTATGCAGCTGCATAGGCGCGGCCGACCAGAACACCTGCAGGGGTGCTCTCGCGAAGACCTACCGGGATCATCAGGATAGGGAAAGTTATCATCGCGCATATTGCTATGGCGACCACAGCCAGTCTTGAATTGTGCTGTTTTGAGCGTTGCCGCATCGTATATATCCTCCGTGCGTCACAGACTTTCCGTGAACGCGCATCGATTCATCTTATATAGCATGCCGATTATCCAGCATTACATGTTATTTTACTCTAGAAAAGGCCTATAGTCAAAAAAAGTGACATTTCTGTTATTTTACAATCCCGTGTACTCAAAGTGAAAAACCCCGAAAAACAGGCAAAAAGAAAGCTCCGAAAGAAACTCTCGGGGCTTTCTTGAATTACTTACAGATTCCTTTTGAGAAATTACTCAACCGTAACTGCGCTGGAGATCACTACCGGCTCTTTGCCGAGGAGCTCATTGTTCTCCGGAAGTACCGGAACCGCAGAGATATTTCTATAACGCGGCATTCCTGTACCGGCCGGGATCAGCTTACCGATGATAACGTTCTCCTTAAGACCGTAGAGCGGATCGACCTTACCCTTAACTGCAGCATCTGTGAGAACACGTGTGGTCTCCTGGAAGGATGCAGCGGACAGGAAGGAGTCGGTTGCCAGAGATGCCTTGGTGATACCGAGCAGGACTCTCTTGCCCTTTGCCGGCTCTTTGCCCTCAGCCTCTGCCTTGACGTTTGCATCTTCGAAATCGAACATGTCGACGGTGGAACCGGTCATGAGATCCGTATCACCCGGATCGTCGATTCTTACCTTACGCATCATCTGACGTGTGATAACTTCGATATGCTTGTCGTTGATGGTAACACCACCGCTCTTATAAACCTTGATAACTTCGCTGACGATGTACTTCTGTACGCCACGAACGCCCTTGATCTTCATGATCTCCTGCGGGCTGACCGTACCATCTGTCAGCAGATCGCCTGCCTCAACGAACTCGCCGTCCTTAACCTTGAGGGTTGCGGAGTACGGGATCGCGTAGTGCTTCTCTTCGATCTCGATCTCGCTGTCCGGATTCGGATTAACAGTAACTGCCTCACCTTCCGGTGTCGCCGGTGTAACAACGATGAGCTTCTTGTGCTTCGCGTCTTCGGTGATCTTTACGATACCGTCGATCTCGGAGATGATAGCCTGGCCCTTCGGCTTTCTAGCCTCGAAGAGCTCCTCAACACGCGGGAGACCCTGTGTGATGTCATCACCGGAAGCGATACCACCGGTATGGAACGTTCTCATGGTCAGCTGTGTACCAGGCTCACCGATGGACTGAGCAGCCATGATACCGACTGCCTCACCGCCGATGGTCGGCTGGCCGGAAGCCAGGTTGAGACCATAGCACTTGCTGCAGACACCGTGACGGGCGCGGCAGTCAAATACGGAACGGATCTTTACTTTCTCATAGCCGCACTCTTCGATCTTCTTAGCAAGGTCTGCTGTAATAAGATCGTTTCTTGCAACGATGAGCTTCTTCTTATTCTTGAGGTCGTAGATGTCCTCAGCAGCATAACGGCCTGTGAGACGGTCAGCGAGGGACTTAACGACATCCTTCTTCGTACCTGCGATGGTAGCAATCTCCTTGACCCATGTGAAGTCATCCGTACCGCAGTCTTCCTCAGTAACGATAACGTCCTGAGCAACGTCTACGAGACGACGTGTAAGGTAACCGGAGTCAGCTGTCTTAAGAGCTGTATCGGACAGAGCCTTACGAGCACCGTGGGAAGAGATGAAGAACTCGAGCACGTTCATACCTTCACGGAGGTTGGACTTGATCGGGATTTCGATTGTCTTACCGGATGTATCCGCCATGTTACCACGCATACCGGCCAGCTGCTTGATCTGCTGGGAGGAACCACGGGCACCGGAGTCAGCCATCATCTTGATCGGGTTGTACTCACCGAGAGAATCGATAAGTGCTTTTGTGATCGCGTCTGTGGTCGAAGACCAGATCTTAACGACGGAAGTATAACGGCCGTCCTCATCGAGAAGACCTCTCTTATACATCTTGTTGACGTACTCAACCTTCTCTTCTGCTTCGTGAACCATCTTCTCCTTAACATCCGGCACGATCATGTCCTCGATACCGATGGAAATACCACCGCGTGTGGAGTACTTATAACCCATAGCCTTGATGTTGTCGAGGAGCTTCGCGGTCTCGCCGATACCGTGTACACGGATGGAGCGGGAGATCACGTCAGCGAGCTGCTTCTTACCTACTACGAAGTCGCACTCGAGAACGAGCTCGTTGCCTTCCTTCGTACGATCTACGTAACCGAGGTCCTGCGGGATGATCTCGTTGAAGATGAAACGGCCCAGTGTGGACTTAACGATTCTTGTCATCGGTGCACCGTTGAAATCACGGGTAACACGGATGGAGATCGGAGCATGCAGCTCGAGATGATGATCGCCATAAGCCATGATAGCTTCGTCGATGGAGGAGAAGACCATGCCTTCACCCTTCTCATCCGGCTTGGTGATCGTCAGATAGTAGCAGCCGAGGATCATATCCTGAGTCGGAACGGTAACCGGGTTACCATCCTGAGGCTTCAGGAGGTTGTTTGTGGAAAGCATGAGGAATCTTGCCTCAGCCTGTGCTTCTGCAGAAAGCGGTACGTGAACAGCCATCTGGTCACCGTCGAAGTCAGCGTTGAACGCGGTACAAACGAGCGGATGGAGCTTGATAGCACGACCTTCAACGAGTACCGGCTCGAAAGCCTGGATACCGAGTCTGTGGAGCGTAGGAGCACGGTTAAGCATAACCGGGTGATCCTTGATAACGTCTTCGAGGATATCCCATACGACGTCAGCAGCACGCTCTACCATACGCTTTGCGGTCTTGATGTGCTGTGCATGTCCTTCGAGAACGAGTCTCTTCATTACGAAAGGCTTGAAGAGCTCGAGTGCCATCTCCTTCGGGAGACCGCACTGGTGCATTCTCAGTTCAGGTCCTACAACGATAACGGAACGACCGGAATAGTCAACACGCTTACCGAGGAGGTTCTGACGGAAACGGCCCTGCTTACCTTTGAGCATGTCGGACAGGGACTTGAGAGCTCTGGAAGAAGCACCGGTAACCGGACGGCCACGACGACCATTGTCGATCAGGGCGTCAACTGCTTCCTGAAGCATTCTCTTCTCGTTTCTTACGATGATCTCAGGAGCACCCAGCTGGAGGAGCTTGCTGAGACGGTTATTTCTGTTGATAACACGACGATACAGATCGTTGAGGTCAGATGTAGCGAAACGGCCACCATCGAGCTGAACCATAGGACGGAGCTCCGGCGGAAGTACCGGGAGTACATCCAGGATCATCCACTCAGGCTTGTTTCCGGACTTCTTGAAAGATTCCAGAACCTCGAGTCTCTTGATGATTCTTGCCTTCTTCTGGCCTGTTGCGGACTGATAGTCCTCGTGGAGCTGCTCTGTCAGAGCATCGATGTCGAGTTCCTGAAGGAGGATCTTAACAGCCTCTGCACCCATCATAGCCTTAAATGCAGACTTGCCGTACTTCTCGACGTTCTCCTGATATTCCTGCTCATCGATGATCGCGCACTTAGGAAGCTGTGTCGTACCCGGATCTACAACGATGTAAGCACCGAAGTACAGAACTCTTTCCAGCTGCTTCGGAGAAACATCCAGAAGCAGGCTCATGCGGCTCGGTGTGCCACGGAAATACCAGATATGGGATACCGGAGCTGCCAGTTCGATGTGACCAAGACGCTCACGACGAACCTTGGAACGGGTTACTTCAACACCGCAGCGGTCGCAGATGATACCCTTATAACGGATCTTCTTATACTTACCGCAGTGGCACTCCCAGTCTTTCTGTGGTCCAAAGATACGCTCGCAGAAAAGACCATCACGCTCCGGCTTCAGAGTACGATAGTTGATCGTCTCCGGCTTTTTAACCTCACCGTGGGACCAGCTATTGATGGTCTCCGGAGATGCCAGGCGAATTCCGATGGATTCGAAATGATTCATTTCAAACATATAATTGCAATCTCCTTCCCTACTTACATATCTTCTTCTACAGAAGCCAGATCATCGAGACTTGGTTCTTCGTCAAAAGCGGAATCCGAATCATCGATAAGCTCACCGTCTTCTCCGACCTCGGAGAAACCGGCAGCAGCCATCATGCTCTCATCCTGGAAATCGAACTTCTTCATCGTCTCCTGATCTGCCTCAGGCAGGTTCTCTTCTTCTGCAGAATCCTTGAGCTTGTACTCTTCGTCGCCGGAGTAGATACGTACATCCAGTGCCAAAGACTGCAATTCGCGGACAAGTACCTTGAAGGACTCCGGAATACCTGCTTCCGGAACGCTCTGGCCCTTCACGATCGCTTCGTATGTCTTCGTACGGCCGGTGATATCATCCGACTTGACTGTCAGGATCTCCTGCAGTGTATGAGCCGCACCATAAGCCTCGAGGGCCCAAACTTCCATCTCACCGAAACGCTGACCACCAAACTGTGCTTTACCACCGAGAGGCTGCTGTGTAACGAGAGAGTATGGACCGATGGAACGGGCATGGATCTTATCATCAACCAGGTGATGGAGCTTGAGGTAGTACATAACACCAACGGTGATACGGTTCTCAAAAGGCTCACCTGTACGTCCGTCGTAGAGGATCGTCTTACCATCTTCATCGATACCGGCAAGCTGGAATGCCTTGATGATGTCACTCTCGTTCGCACCATCAAATACCGGTGTCGCAACTTTCCAGTTCAGGGCACGGGCAGCACGACCGAGGTGTACCTCGAGGAGCTGACCGATATTCATACGGGACGGAACGCCGAGCGGATTCAGTACGATATCCAGCGGAGTACCATCCGGCAGGAACGGCATATCTTCTTCAGGCAGGATTCTGGAAACAACACCCTTGTTACCATGACGACCGGCCATCTTATCACCAACGGAGAGCTTTCTCTTCTGGGCGATGTATACACGAACGAGCTTGTTCACGCTGCCCTTCAAGACATTCTCGTCTTCCTTGGTGAATGTCTTAACGTCAACGACGATACCGGACTCACCGTGCGGAACACGTACGGAAGTATCACGTACCTCACGGATCTTCTCACCGAAGATCGCGCGGTAGAGACGCTCTTCCGGTGTGAGCTCAGTCTCACCCTTCGGAGTAACCTTACCAACAAGGATATCACCTGCACGAACCTCAGCACCGATACGGATAACACCGTTCTCGTCGAGCTCCTTCAGAGCATCGTCACTGACGTTCGGGATCTCACGAGTGATCTCCTCGGCACCGAGCTTGGTGTCACGAGCTTCACACTCATACTCTTCAATATGGATGGATGTATAAACATCATCACGTACCATACGCTCGTTGATGAGAACGGCGTCCTCGTAGTTGTAACCTTCCCAGGTCATAAAGCCGATGAGAACGTTCTTACCGAGAGCCAGCTCACCGTTTTCAGTGGAAGGACCATCCGCGATAACGTCGCCCTTCTTGACTTCTTCGCCCATTCTTACGATCGGACGCTGGTTGATGCATGTGCTCTGGTTGGAGCGCTGATACTTGGTCAGACGATATTCATGTTCCTTACCGTCTGCGGAAGTAACTACGATGCGGTCTGCGGATACGAATGTAACCTGACCGTCTTCCTTAGCAACCTTGCAGACACCGGAGTCTTTCGCTGCGCGATACTCCATACCGGTACCGATGATCGGAGCTTCCGGCTTGATGAGCGGTACAGCCTGACGCTGCATGTTGGAACCCATGAGAGCACGGTTCGCGTCATCGTTTCCGAGGAACGGGATAAGGGATGTCGCAACAGATACCAGCTGCTTCGGGGATACGTCCATGTAATCAACACCGGACGGATCTACTTCGATGAACTGGTCGAGGTGACGGCATACGACCTTCTTGCTTGTGAAATGTCCCTGCTCGTCGATCGGCTCATTTGCCTGAGCGATATTGAAGTTATCCTCACGGTCAGCTGTCATGTAAACAACTTCGTTGGTAACTACGCCCTTCTCCTTATCGTAAACACGGTAAGGTGTCTCGACGAAACCATAGTGGTTGACCTTGGCATATGTAGCCAGGGAGTTGATAAGACCGATGTTCGGACCTTCAGGTGTCTCGATCGGGCACATACGGCCGTAGTGAGAGGAGTGAACGTCTCGAACTTCGAAGTTCGCACGGTCACGGGAAAGACCGCCAGGACCAAGTGCGGACAGACGACGCTTATGTGTAAGTTCAGCAAGCGGGTTCGGCTGATCCATGAACTGGGACAGCTGGGAAGATCCGAAGAACTCCTTAACAGCAGCACTTACCGGACGAGTATTTACGAGCTGGTTCGGATGAGCCGGCTCTTCGTCGGATACAGCGTTCATGCGCTCACGGATGTTTCTCTCCATACGGGAGAAGCCGATGCGGATCTGGTTCTGGAGGAGTTCACCAACAGAACGGATACGACGGTTTCCGAGGTGGTCGATGTTATCCTGGAAGCCTACGCCGTATTCCAGACCGAGCAGGTAGCTTACGGAAGCAACGATATCCTCACGGATGAGGTGCTTCGGCATCAGCTCGGCAACCTGAGCACGCAGAGCGTTCATCAGGTTCTCGGCGATATCAGCCTTCTTGGATGTCGAACGGACTTCCTCGATGATGTTACGCAGGATGGTCGTTCTAACCATCTCGTTAACCGGAGTTGCAGCGATATCGAATCCCTTGAGCTCCTTCTCGGAGAAGCTTGCACGGATGTACTTGTCGCAGTCAACACGGGCATTACCGATAACCTTGAACGGCTTATCGGAGATCTTGTCCGCATCACCGATCTTAGTGATCGGATATACATATACTTCGTTAATACCGGCATCCTGGATCTCCTGCGCCTTCGCAGAGGTGATGATCTCGCCTGCCTTCAGCAGGAGCTCACCGTCTTCGGATACGATGTCGGAAACGGACTTGTGGCCCTTGATACGAGCTGCCAGGGACAGCTTCTTATTTAACTTATAAATACCTACGCGAGCCAGGTCATAGCGCTTCGGATCAAAGAACATGCCGTTGAGGAGAGACTCAGCACCTTCAAGAGATGTCGGCTCACCCGGACGGAGCTTGTGATACAGTTCAGCCAGACCTTCTTCACGGGAGTGGGACGGATCCTTTGCGATCGTCTCGTTCAGGCAGTGCTCGTCACCGAAAAGCTCACGGAGCTCTTCATCGGAGCCGATACCCAGAGAACGGAGGAATACCGTCAACGGGAACTTACGGGCACGGTCTACACGTACGAAGATCACGCCGTTTACGTCAGTTTCATATTCCAGCCATGCACCACGGTTCGGGATAACCTGGGAGGTATAAAGGAATGTATCGGACTTATCGTGGATCGATCCGAAGTACGCACCCGGGGAACGAACGAGCTGACTGATAATAACACGCTCCGCACCATTGATAATAAATGTACCATGTTCGGTCATGATCGGGAAATCACCGATAAATACCGGCTGATCCTCTACCTTACCTGTACGCTTGTTGACCAGACGTACCATGACCTTCAGCGGAGCAGCGTAGTTGCAATCTTTTTCCTTGCACTGCTCAATGGTGTTCTGTGGATTGTCGATATCGAACTCTTTACCAATGAAAGATAATTCCATATCGCCTGAAAAGTCTTTGATCGGAGATACTTCTTCAAGTACTTCCATGAGTCCTTCGTCGAGGAACCACTGATAGGAATTCTTCTGAACTTCTATGAGATCCGGTACCTCAATGACTTCGTCGATATGAGAATAGGACATTCTCTCTGCTCTTCCCTGCTTGATGGGACGCACCATTACACATCACCTCACGACTTCGCAAACGTTTCGTTTACGTGTACGCGAAAAGTTCTCCCGCGCACCTTCCTATAGATCCCCAAAGCCCCTGACCCGAGGGTTCGGCGGCTTTTGACGTCAAAAAGGGTAGAATAGCCCTACCCATTGTAACGCAGTATAGAATGATAACACGCATTCTTTC
>JAGCVX010000001.1 GCA_017962145.1 Clostridiales bacterium
CGCTTCCTGAGAGAGCATCTCAGCATCGATCTCATCCTTAAGATTCGCTTCGATCTTATCCAATGTTTTCTGGATACAGTCCTTATACACTTTGGTACCTCCTTTCTCAATTTCTTGCAGCTGCAACAAGTTTATGATAGCTCATATGCTACTCGAAAACATTTCCTGTTTTGCTGTGTTTTTGAAGCGGTGGAATCTTGAGGTCAAAAAACTTGACCTCAAGATAGTGCGTGACCGTTCGACCCCTCTAAACACGCTATATATCGGATATTGAACTAATACACAAGACCCGTAGACTTAGTGTTTACGGGTTTTTGTTGCTGATTTTTAACTTAAATGAAAAACTAAATTAGTGTTGGAGTATTCTCGACTTGTAATCGTTCGTAATTTGTGCTGTTACGGAGCTTAAAATGGGAGTATAATGGCATAAAACTGTTGAGTATTCCATGTTTTGTTGCATAGCAAACAGACCAAGGTCCATTTGTTTGAAAAAGTAAATTGGACCCTCGCCTGGAAGGAAATATGAGATGGCTGTCTGACCGCTCAAATGTTATTTCTTTCGTTTCAGCAATGCTGGTTTAAGAAACACTTCGTCTGGTGGAACATATTGAAGTGCTAGGATATTCAGCAGTTTTTTGCGTTCTTCTGTCTGACTCATCAGTTCAAAAGGTGTCTGGTTTTCAAAGAGTTCCCGCACAACACTGTTGATGTGACAGGTAATCAAGTGAACATAGTTCATATGCCGCTCGAACACATTTCCTGCTTTGTTGTGTTTACAAAGCGGTGGATCTCGTGAAGTCACAAATTGCGACCTCAAGTTTCCGAAAGGCTTCTAATTTCAGATAGTTTTGGAGTGGGCAGGAATACTATCGAGGTCAATAATTTTGACCTCGATGCAAACATCAACAAGATGAGTTGAAGGTGATTTGAACATATATTATAGAAAAATGTAGAATTCTACATTTTTGTTGAATAAAACCACGATAAATGTTATCATCTACTCATAAAAAGTGTAGAATTCTACAGATTAGGAGATTAGAATGATCAGAAGAGATAAATACCTTAAGCAACTGATCGATGCCAAAGAGAACGGTTTTCCAAAAGTAATAACCGGGATCAGAAGATGTGGTAAATCCTATCTGCTGAAAGAAATATACAGGCAGTACCTGCTTTCTGAGAACGTCGTTGAAACGAATATACATGTTATCGAACTTGATGATGACAGAAATATTGAATACAGAGATCCGATCAAACTGGGAAGTCATGTTCGTGAGATCTGCAGCAGTTCCGCTATGAATTATGTATTTCTTGATGAGATACAGAAGGTATATCCGATAATTAATCCTAATCTGACTGATGGAAAACATGTGCCTGCCAAGAAGTATGATGCGGATATAGTAACTTTTGTTGATGTGATCCTGGGATTATCTCGAGAAAAGAATATTGATCTGTATGTAACGGGTTCCAATTCGAAGATGCTTTCTACCGACATAATTACCGAATTCAGAGATAAGGCAACCAATATCCATCTTTCTCCGTTATCTTTTGAGGAGTTTTATACATATATCGGTGGATATGAAACAGAGGCAATATTCGAGTATATGCAGTATGGCGGAATGCCGCTGGCCGTCCTGAAATCTGATGAGGAAAAGAAAGAATATCTCAAGGGGCTATTTGAGACCACATATTTCAAGGACATAATAGAACATAACCGACTGCGTCGTGGCGAAGCACTTGATGAATTGTGCAATATCGTGAGCACTTCAACAGGAGAACTTTTGAATGCTGAGAAGATAGCCAATACATATAAAAGCGTTTGTAGATCAGATATCGATAAGACAACGATAGAAAACTACATAGGATATTTTAAAGATGCCTTTCTTCTCTCTGAAGCCAGACGATACGATATTAAAGGAAGAAGAGAGATAGGTGCCCTGCGAAAATACTACTTTACTGATACCGGACTTCGTAATGCCAGATTGAATTTTGCTTTTCCTGATGAAGGTCAGTTACTTGAGAATATCGTATATAACGAACTCTGTTATAACGGCTATTCTGTCAGTGTCGGGTCTTTTGAAAATGTGGAAAAGAATAAGCTAGGCAAATCCATAAGGAAAACCAACGAAGTTGATTTCTATGCAACTAAAGGAACAAGAGCCTATTATATCCAAGTGTCAGCAGACATAACAAATGATAAGACGAAGGAAAGAGAGATCCGACCATATGCTTTGCTGCGTGATCAGGTTCAGAAGATAATTGTTATAAACAAACCGATAAAAGAAACACGGGATGAGAATGGCTATACTATCATCGGTATTACAGATTTTCTACTCAGATTTATAAAATAAAGCGCGTTACCGTTCGTCCCCTTCCTAATACGCTATATATCGGAATTAGCACTAATACACAAACCCGGTAACTTCAAAAGTTATCGGGTTTTTTGTTGTGCGGAGATCAAGAGGGGATGAATCGTGTTAGCCTCGTTCGGTAATCACGGTTGCAGTTCGATTCTGGATGTTCTTCGCTACATCTTCGGCCGAACGTGATCCGAGGATATATCCTTCTGCTTCTTCTTTGATCAGCAGGAATACGGTCTTGTCGAAAGAGCGTACCGAGTGGATATTCTCGAGCATCGTCATCGCACGTGCTACGGTGTCTTTATCGAGTACCGGGTATGATTCAAGGAGATCGCGGATGTATCCGATATTCGCGGTGGCTTTTGCCTTCTCGTATCTTTCCACCTGTTCAAGAAGCACGGTTTCGCAGGCGTCTTTTCTGATCGGGAAACCATCGACCAGATGTATGCATTCGACCTGGGTATCCTTATCGAGAAGGAAACGGGTGAATTCCCACGCTTCTTTCTGATAAGAAGAATTGCTTGAGATAGCGATGCTCAGGTTATATTCAGCGGAAAGACCGCCGTTTTCATTTCCGGGATACCCGATAAACGACACTCCATTATTGCACGCGGATTCATACTGAGCGAACTCGAGGATATGGATCAGACGGCAGAATGACGACGCGCACATCCCCTGGTCGAGGTAGTATGGACCCAAGTTCGTGCCCATATAATAGTTTTCAAGATCACTTTCCGTGATTTCTTCCGCTGTGCGCATAGAACCGATCTGTTTTGCGATCTCGAGGATCTTCAGAAATTCCGGATCATCGAAATGCACTGCCTTGTTTTCGTAGTCGATAAACTTTCTTCCTTCTCCATAAAGGAATGCCGAAAGTACATCGCTCCAGTTTGTCTCGGGGATCATGCTCATATCGTTCGGAAGAGAAGATATGATCGACTGGAAATCGTCATAACTCCACGATGTTTTTCCGTTCGTATATTTCGAATTCGCAGCCATACCGGATGCGATGAAGTTGATCGGGAACTGATAAAGATGGCCGTCCTTTTCGCAGGCGCGCAGAACATTGTCGAAGTATTCTTCGCGGTTGAGTCCGTTTTCTCCGTCGATCATGGTGTTCAGATCGACAAGGATCTTCCCATTATCGAGCTGGCTGAACTCACCGAATCCCAGAAGGATATCCGGGCCGGCTCCGGCCATAAGATCCAGGTAGATCTTGTCTACGGTCTGAGCGCTCAGCGCTTCCTCATCCGTATCCATCGGAGGGAACGGAGTGGAGATCGAACTGTAGTCGACGAACTGGATACGTGTCTTATTCTCCGGATCCAGATTGTACTCGACGATCCGATCCAGGATGACATCCGGGATCATGGAATAGTTTCTGTACGAAGCGATCTCGATAATGCTCTGTCCCGCATGCGGATTCTTTTCTTCCTTCGTGAGTTTGACCAGGACAATCTGCGGGATCCAGTTCATATCAAAATACGGATCGGCCGCGGTCATGTGCTCCGAGATGAAATAGATCTCATCATCCGAGTGGAGATAGAAAGAACTGATCGATTTTCTGTTCACGTCCACATCGTTCCAGGAAAAAAGTACTTTCTCTGTCTGACAGGATTCCAGATCGATCTTCTCGACGTTATTTCCTTCAAGAAAATACACGCCGTCATTTCCCTGTACAAATCCCAGGGTGCGCAGCTGCGTTTGTTCCGGAGAGAATTCACCGGTAGCAGTATCCAATTTTCGAATACAGGATTCGGAAGATTCGATAGAGGTGAAGTCTGCGAACAAGCCGTAGTAGTTTCCGTTCTGATGGAACACATTCTGCAGGATTGAGTTGTCGTAAGTATTCTTATCTTCTGCAAGCAATTTTCCGTTTGCGTCAAAGAACACGACTTCCTGATAGCCGGTGCAGACGAAACCGCCGTCTTCCGTCATGCTGATTTCATGGAACATGGTATTTTCGCATTCGAGATCGATGGGATCGACCAGTTCTCCGGAATCGGTGATCTTTAGAACCGAATACGTCATGATCCAGGTCGGATCCTCGCCGAAATCTTCGCGCAGGGCCAGGATCTCTCCGTTGTTTCCTTCGAAAACTTTTGCAATCGTCGAACTCCCGGGCTCTCCATCCGGAATATTACAGCGTACACTTCCGTCGAGGTTATATACGACCAGGCCGGACTGAGAATAGCGGTTGACTTCTTCCAGAAGCGCGGGCACATCCTCGTCGTTGAATGTCATCGGATTCATGATATAACTTTGATACTTATCCGCGAGTTCCTGCGGCATCACATACTCGAACGCGTAACTTGCCACGACTGCCGAGCCTAAGACATAACTGTTTCCGATCATCCCCGACATTAACTCCAGTTCCGAATCGATGTTCGGAAGCTCGAGCGTGATGCTCTCTGCTCGATAGTATGTATCTGTCTCCTGTACTACTTTTTCTGCTTTTTTCGCTTTTTTCTTCGAGCATGCGGCAGAAGACAGGATTATACTGAAGCAAAGAATGAGCGCAGATACGCTCCTGATCGTTTTTTTCATGACGGAAGTCCCCTTTTTTTCGCTGTTTCTACATCCATTATAAATAGGCAAACTCAAGAAAAAATGACAGGCGAGTCATTTGCAGATGACGGTTTTGTAATCCGACTGAAAGCAAGGGGGAAAGAAAAAGCCGGATCCTTCGGGATCCGGCTCATCTCACACCGTAATAATATAGAAGGGGAGTTATAGATTGGCCTGCTCTTCAATGAGTGCATCTGCATTCTCTATAACGAATTTTTTGGCAACTTCGATCATCAGAGTATCTTCATCTTTGATCTCTGATCCGAGATGGGCATGCTTGAAGCAGTCCTGCTGATAGCGGTCGATCAGGCGGTCCAGTTTGTCGGCTGCGATTTCCGAGATGAAATCGAACTGCTGTCGGATTTCTGTTTTCTTAAACAGACTCAGGAATTTGTTTTCGTATACGCTCTTGAAAATTTTATTCTTGGTTTCGTCTTCCAGCAGGTAGCATCCGACCAGTTCACCTTTGTAGTACAGGTGGCAGTGAGCCGGCTCTTTGGACAGCTTTACATCAACATTTACATACAATTCTCTGCGTTTATCCGCATAATAATTCTTTCCTTGCCTCATGTTCAGCACCTCTCTTTTAAACCCCAACGAAAAAAAGGTGAACATACTTCCTTCAACCTAAGTATACGCCCTTTGCAGAAAAAATAAATGAATACATTGTAAATACTGATTCAAAAATCAAACGAGTTTTTGAAAATCGTTTCCGGATCCCATATCGGGCAAGGCCCCTCAAAAGAAGGACAGAGCCAAGCTCAGTTCGGGCTTGGCTCTTCTTCTATGTCGATTTTATTTCTCTTGTCGACGACGGACTTTCCGACCCATTTCTTCTTGTACCAGTAGTACATGACGATGAGACCTCGGATGCACTCGTCAGCGGCGGTGCCGACAAAGATTCCGGCGACGCCGAATCCCAGGACCACACCGGCGATGTATCCTGTCGTAAGGCCTAAGCCCCAGTTACAAAGGATTCCCATGAGGAGAGGGAAGATATAGGCACCGGCAGCCTTGAGGCTGCTGACGAAGGTCATGTTCAGGCATCGGCCGATCTCGATCAGGATATCTACCAGCATGATCATCTGACCGAGTGCGATGATGTTCTGGTTATCCGTAAAGATCTGCAGGGTGAATCTGCAAAAAACAGCATTTGTAATAACCAGCGCGATCGTGATCGGCATCGAGGTGCGAAGGGTCTTAAATACACGTTTATATGCTTCTTCCGTTTTTCCGGCTCCGACGAGGTGCCCGGTGATGATCTGGGTCGACATGGCACAGGCGTTCGAGAAGATGATCGCAAAAGCGATCAGGGTATTGCAGTAGGCTCTCGCGCTGACCGCGTCATTTCCCATAGCATTTACAAAGGAAAGAAGAGTGGTCTGGTAAAGGTTATAGGTCAGGTTCTCGCCCGCGGTCGGAAGACCGATCTTGATCATCTTACTCAGGAGCTTTTTGGGGAAAGGATTGAGATAGCGCGGGGAGATCTTTCCGATTCTTCTTACGAAGAAGAAGATAAATACCGCGACGACGGCGACGGTTCGGGCGACAACGGTCGAGATGGCGACACCGGCCACGCCCATGTGCAGGTAAGAAAGCGGTCCGTACAGGAACAGGTAGTTTCCGATGATGTTTACGACGTTGATGGCAAGCGTGATCCACATGCCGATCTTCGGGTGTCCGTTACACCTCAGGATCTGGAGCATGACGTTAAATACCGCCATGAGGAATCCGCCGCCTCCGACGATATAGATATAGATCATGGAGTAGGGGCGCATCTCGGAAGAGACGTGCAGGAAATCCATGATAAAAGGATTTGCCGCGCAAAATGCACCGCTGAGAACCACGCCGATCACGAGGTTTACGGTGACGGCGAGGGTATAGATCATGTTCATCTTGTCATAGCGCTTGGCTCCCAGATACTGGGCGACTACGACGCTCGTGGCCGTGGCGATGACGTTAAAAAGGATATTCATCATGAACATGATGGTGTTGGCGTTACCGACCGCGCCGACGGCGAACTCGTCGTAGTGACTGAGCATCACCGTGTCTACGTTATTGACCATCGTATTGAGGAAAAGCTCAAGAAACATCGGTCCTGCCAGAACCAGCAGCGGTGTCTTTTCGTCTATGATGACTGTGCTTTTCTTGTCCATTCGATATCCTCTAGTGCCTTTTTTGAGGCATTCATGTATTTCCAAGTAACAATAATACTACACAGGTGAATGACATAGTATCAAAATCTGACTGAATAGTTTCACTCTTTTTCCATCATGCAGGGTCAGAGGTCACGGGTTTTGCCGGTGCACTTCGAAACATTTTGTTTTCATTTAGATAATATTATCTTTTTTTCTGCGTTCTATAATTTACTTGTCGTGTAAATCATAATTTAGATTTTTGGAATCTGAAAGTATTGGCAAGTTTTCATGGGGGCTGTTTATGAAAGATAAGAATTTAACTGATTACAACATTAATGATCTTGCAGAACTGTTTTTCGAGAATGTTGATGCGGTGGTTGTCGTAGATTCTTCGATCGATACATATAAGTCGATCGTCCGTCGTGGTATTTTCGAAAAGTTTCTGGACGAGTCCGGAAGTTACCACGATCTGATCCTGGATCTGTGGTTCCATTTCAACGGAACGGCTGAAAAAGTATCCGGTGATTACCAGATCTTTGCGGATGCGACCGGCATTTTCAAAGGCAAATACAGCCGCCGTCTCAAACTGGCTCTCAAGGATGAAGACGTACCGCATCTTGTACAGCTGACGGTCTATCCTTTTGAGAAAGAAAAGAAATATATTTTCATCCTCGATGAATTTGACGATAACGAATCGCTGCAGGAATCTCTCACCACAAAGAAGATCAATACGATCCAGGAGACATACCTGTTCTCGATGTATATCGATCTGGTCGCCGATACGACCAGCAGCATCAACGTTACGGAGATCTCCGACGATGTCGTTAACTATAACCTGAAGTATTCCGACTGGAGAATGATGATCGTCAACATGATCTGGCCGGAAGATCAGGAGCAGTTCCTGCGCCGTACGGATCCGGAATATCTGAAGAAGAATTTCAAGCCCGGACGTACTTCTTCGTATGACTGCATGATGCGTAACCTCGAAGGAAAATATATCTGGGTCAAGCTGATCTTCAGCCGTGCACAGACATTTAACGAGGACGATTACAGATTCGTATTCATGGTTCAGGATATCCACGATAACTCGATGGAACTGATGTCCACTCTTCAGAAGTACGAAGAGAAAGCGACCAAAGATCCGCTTACAGGTGTATTTAACCACGGTGAAGTAGAGATGCAGCTCAACAGTGCGATCACTCATCGTCAGAGTAACGAAGAACCTTCTTCCGTTATGCTTCTGGACCTCGACATGTTTAAGAACGTAAACGATACATACGGTCATTCCGTTGGCGATACGACGCTGAAGCATTTCTCGAAGATCCTGATGGAATGTGCAGCAGAAGAGAGAGTGATCGTAGGCCGCTGGGGCGGTGAGGAATTCGTGATCGTCTGCCGAGACAAAAACGGAGACGATGCATTTGCCCTGGCAGAATCCATCCGCAAAAAAGTAGAGGAGTATGCTTTCCCGGAGATCTATCACATCACCGTATCTATCGGTGTTACGGAACTTCAGAAGGGTGATGACCTCAAGGGTGCATTTGACCGAATCGATAAAGCCATGTATGCATCGAAGCATAATGGAAGAAATATGGTTACCCGCATGTAAATCACTCTATACAAACTCAATATACTTCAGGAGACCCGGTTCCGAGAGGAATCGGGTTTTCTTTACTTTCAGGCGAAAAAAGCACTATAATGGTTCCTGGAAGTTTTTTTGTTTTGACTTAATGCGCCCCGGCGCGAGACAAGGACGGAGGATGACATCATGATTGGTAGCGGCGGAATGCCCGGATCTATTCGAAATGCACTGCTTTATGGAAATTTTCAATCGGCGACCAGCCTTTTCGAAAAGCGCAGAGGTTACGCAAACCATGAAGAGGATATCGCAAAAAGACCGCTCGTTGCGATCAAGGATCCGTCCTATCTGGAACTTGTCCGTATCGCCCTTTGTTATCATATCGCCAAAGTCGACGGCGTCTCGGAAGATGAGATGCAGATCATCGATGAAATGTGCCGGGAACTTCTCAATAATCCGAACGGCGGCTCGCAGTTCCGTGTGGAACTGAACATGATCCTTTCTGACAGAGGCACGGACTTTGAGAGCCTGAAGCGCTACCTCGTCCGCATCGAACCGGATGTTCTCGAAGCATTTAAAGATGACATGATCCAGATCGCGGATACGACTGACGGCATCACGGAAAATGAAAGAAACGCGATCAATATGTTCCAGGAATTCGTCGACGAAAGAAAGAAAGTCGTCGGAGAGAAACCAAAGGAAGAAGTGCCGGTAGAGGCTTCTGTAGCAACAGAAACGGAAAAGCCCATCATCATCTGCGGCGTGTGTGGTGCGCAGATGGAGATCGACGGTGATACTGCGTTCTGTAACGAGTGCGGATATGTTCGTCCTGTGAATAAATAAATTTCGCCCTTTGCGATTATCCTTGCGGTATAAACCACTGCTTTTCGGCGGGAAATAGTGGTAGTATAGGTTACATCGCAAACGGGGGGCGACTTTTATGAGTTCAAAGAAGAAAGATAATTCAAACAAACAGCTTCGATATGCGCTGAAACAAGTGTGGGATGCCGACAGGCTCCTGCTCCCTTTTACGCTGTTTAAAAACTCCGTCGAGCAGATCTTCTATGTTTTCTTCTTCGTATATCTGACCAAGTATATCTTCAACTGTATCGAGCGAAACATCGAATACAGCAAGCTTTTCCGCTTCCTGATCATCGCGTGTCTCGGTCACGTCTGTGTCCACTTTATCTGCGGATGGTATGAGACCTATAGAAAGATCAAGATGCCGGAAGTGTACCGCCATATCTTTCATCGCGTGATGGATATCTCGGATACGATCAAGCTTTCGGATTACGAATCCCCGGAATTTTACGACCGCTACGCGCGGGCACTCGACCGCTGCGCGGAGTCCGCGATCGATCTTTCGATCCAGACCGGTGTGTATATCGGAAATGTCGGCGCGACGATCATGTCACTGGTCATCGTCCTGATGGTCGATCCGGTGCTTCTGATCTTCATGGTCATCCCGATGGTCGTCAGTCTCTATTTCGGTAAGAAAAACGGGAAATGCAACTACGACCGAGAAAAAGCGATCACCCGTGACAAGCGTACCGCGGATTACGTCAAGCGCGTGTATTACGAGAAAAAGTACGCATCGGAGATCCGTCTTTTCGACATCAACTCGATCATGCTCGACAAGCAGGAAAAGGCGGTCGAGAAGATGGGCGAAGTCTCCTTGAAATACCGCATGAAGTCGGCATTTTATTCCTTCCTCATGAAGGGAAGCTACTCCGTTCTGGCCGGTATCGCCGCGTATTTCTATGTAGCATTTCGAATCAAGCACGGGCAGGTCTCGGACATCTCGAGCTATGTTGCCATGATCACGGCGATGGCATTTTCCACAGACCAGCTCAAGCACGCGGTCGAAAACCGTATCTTCCTCAACAACGAGTCGCGCCTTTTCAAAAACCTTCAGGAATTTCTGGAGACCCCACGACCGAAAGAGGAGAAGAAGCCCGATATCGGCGAGATCCGAAGCATCGAACTGCAGAATGTTTCCTTTACGTATCCGGGTGCCAAAACAAGTACGATCCACGATGTGAGCATCTCCTGGAACAAGGGTGAAAAGCTCGCGATCGTCGGCTATAACGGTGCCGGAAAGACCACCTTGATCAAGCTGATCATGGGCCTTTATCCGGTCACGTCCGGCCAGATCCTCGTAAATGGAACAAACATCAACGAGATCGACGGCGATGCCTATCGAAAGAGATTCGGTACGGTGTTCCAGGATCTGCAGGTATTTGCCATGCCGCTGATCGAGAACGTCCTGATGCGCCGTCCTGACGGACAGAAGGATTACGAGAAGGCGGAAAAGGCACTGACGGACGCCCAGTTCGATGTCAAGCATCCGGGCCTGGTCAAGGGCCTCGATACCATCGTCAGCCGCGAATTTGATGAGACCGGATTCATCCCGTCCGGAGGTCAGGCACAGAAGATCGCCATCGCGCGAGTCTTTGCCCAGCAGCCGGATATGGTTATCCTCGACGAACCCTCCTCGGCGCTCGACCCGCTCGCGGAGTACAACATGTATAACAACATGATGCGCCTGTCGGAAGGACGAGGCGTCGTCTTCATCTCGCACCGTCTGTCTTCGGCGAGAATGGCCGACAAGATCTTCATGATGAAGGACGGCCAGGTCGTCGAGCACGGCACGCACGAAGAACTGATGCAGCAGAAACAGCACTACCACGAGATGTTCATGCTCCAGGCGGAGAACTATCAGGACAGCCTGCCGGAAGAAATGCTGAAGGGAGCGGAGGCATTCTATGAGTAAGAAAGTGGATACAAGAAGAAAAGATAAAGAGAAAAAAGAGAAGATCACGATCCGGCAGATGATCCGCAATGTCATGTACCTGATCCGTTACGCCGGCAAATACGACCGTCCCCTGATCGTAAAGATCATGGTGCTGAACATACTGCTCCTGAGCGGTATGGCGGCAAATGACACCTTTATCCTGAAGATGATCATCAACGGTCTTACCGGGAATATGGCATTTAAAAACATCATGGTGCTCCTTCTGATCTCGCTCGTACTGGTGGTCTTCCTCGAGTGGATCCATCAGCTTCTGAACGAGTGGGCGAAGGCCAAGCTCATCCCGCTTTCCGGAAGGATCCAGCGTGACCTTGCCGAAAAGAACAGCCTGAAAGATCTGATCTTCTATGACGATCCGGAAAACTACGACACCTATGCGATGGTCTCCCAGCGCGCGGATGAACTTATCGCGGATGCGGTCACGGTCGTAAGTAAGATCATCGGCGGTGCAGTGGCACTTTTTGTTGCCGCAGCCATGATCATGACTATCGATCCGGTCCTGGCTATCTTCCCGATCGCCGGATTCATCGTCAATCTTCTGACTCGTTTTAAGATCGAGCTGATCAACCATACATGGTGGGTCGAATACAGAAAGAAGCTCCGCAAAGCGGAATACAGTAAGCGCGTTTTCTATCAGCCTGAGTTCGCAAAAGAATGTAAGCTCACCGATGTCCGCGCGCCTTTGCGTCAGCAGTTTGACGAAGCGCTCGATGAAGCGGCCGAAGAAGGACGTATCTATGGTCCGCCGCTGACATGGGTCTCGCTTGTAAACTGGATCTCCGTATTTACGGTCTTCTCGTTCTTTGCGATCCCGGCATACCTCGGCTACCTGGCGTTGGTCGTCAAGTCCATCGCCCTGGGTGAAGTTGCTTCGGCAAATAACGCGGCGAACTACGTAAGACGTAACCTCAACGAGATCAACTACTGCCTTGTTGATTTCCAGGTGATCGGAACCTATGGTGACAAGCTCATCAAGCTTCTCGAGTATGAGCCGAACATCGAAGTCGCGGACGGTCTGACTCCGGAAAAAGGATCGGAGCCGCTTCGTCTTTCGCATGTTTCTTTCCGCTATCCGAATACCGAGAAGGATACACTTTCGGATATCTCCATCGAGATCCATCCGGGTGAGAAGATCGCGATCGTAGGTGAGAACGGCGCGGGAAAGACCACCTTTGTAAAACTCCTGATGCGTCTTTATGATGTCACGGACGGCAGCATCTGCTACGGTGATCACGATATCCGTGAATATAACACTCGTGAATACAGAAAAAAGATCAGCGCGGTCTTCCAGGACTACAACATCTATGCGGCCACGCTTGCGGAAAATGTACTGCTTCGCAAGATGAAGCCGGAGGATGAAGAGGATGTTCTGCACGCGCTGAGAAAAGCAGATTTCGGAAGAAAACTCGATTCGCTTCCGGATGGAATCAATACACCTTTGACTCGTGAATTTGACGACAACGGCGTAAACCTGTCAGGCGGTGAAGGACAGAAGATCGCGATCTCGCGAGTATTCCTTCGAAACGACGACCGCGCGGTATCGATCCTCGATGAACCGTCTTCGGCGCTCGACCCGGTATCGGAATATAAGCTGAATAAAAACCTGATCGAAAATGCCGGCGACAATACCGTCATCTTTATCTCGCACCGTCTTTCAACGACGCGCATGGCGGACCGGATCTATCTTTTTGAGCATGGAAAGATCGTCGAGCAGGGCACGCATGATGAACTCATGGCGATCAACGGACGCTATAGAGAGATGTTCGATCGGCAGGCCCATAACTATCTGGTATAATGTTCCTGACAGCAAAGGAGGGACATCATGGAGTTTCGAATTCATAACGGAATCTTGCATTCCTTTTATCATGTATACAGACAGAATGTTTCTGATGATTATTCCGAATGGGTGAAAAAACAAAGGGCCCAGGGATCCTATGATGACAGATTGCCGAAGGGTCTTATGACGCATATTCAGAATCCGGCATATGTCGAACTGGTTCGCATCGCACTCTGCTACTATATTGCCAAGCTCGATGGTGTTTCCGATGATGAACAGGAGATCCTCGACGGCATGATCGAAGGACTTCTGGACGACCCTCGGGGAGGATCTGAGTTCCGAGCGGAATTACGCATGATCCTGGCCGACAAAGGAACGAAGTTTGAAAACGTCAAGCGCTATCTCAACCGCATCGACACTACGACCCTCGAAGAGTTCAAAAACGATGCTATCCAGATCGCCGAGACGACGGGCGGTATCACGGAGAACGAACAGCAGGCGATCGACCTTTATCAGCAGTTTATCGAGGAGCGAAAAAAACTCGAAGAAGAATCCGCAAAATAATCAGTCGATGGCATATTCTTTAGTATAGCTTTCAAACAGTTTCTGGAATTCCGGAGACTGTTTTTCTTTGATCTTGCCGAGGTATTTGTGTGTGTCAAACTCATCTGCTTCCATCTCGATGATCGCAACAGCGATGTTGGAGCAGTGGTCGGAAACGCGGTCGAAGTTGGTGGACAGATCGTTGAATACGAAGCCCTGGGAAATGGTGCACTGACCTTTCTGCAGACGGTCGACGTGGTGGAGCTTCATCTTCTCGCAAAGATCATCGATGACTTCTTCGAGCGGCTCAACGCGTGCGGCCAGTTTCGGGTCCGCCGTGATAAATGCTTCGGTGGTCAGACGGAGGATCTCCTTGATCGCTCTGGTCATGACATCGAGCTCGCGCATCGCTTCATCCGAGAAACGGATCTGCTTCTGATGTACTTCCTGGTAGTTGTGCGCGATATTCTGCGCATGGTCCGAAATACGCTCAAAATCCGACAGTGTATGCAGATACAGGGACGCCGCGCGGCCCTGAACTTCTGTCAGCTCCTGACCGGTGAGACGCATCAGATAAGAACCCAGTGCATCTTCGTAGCGGTCACCGAGTGTTTCCAGCTCGCATACCTGATAGAATGTGGATTCGTTATAGTGATGCAGAAGTCCTAAGCTTGTCGTGATCGATTCTTCTGCCTTGGTGGCCATGTCGCCGATCGTCAGACGGATCTGCTCGATAGCCAGTGCGGGGTGCGCAAGGAAGCGTTCCTCAAGGCGTACCGACTCGATCTGCTCGTTTGCCTTTCTCTTTATGATCAGGGAAGCGACGGCTTCCAGTACATCCGTGAACGGTGCCAGAACGCAGAGCATCAAGAAACGAAGGATCGTATTGACCAGCGCCAGAGTCATCGGATTGACGATGCGGTTGAGGAATGAGAAATGGAAGATCGCATCGGAGATATAGAAGATCGAGGCCAGAGCCATGACACCCATGAAGGATGCGACGAGGTAGCTGACCGCGGTGCGCTTTCCGTCAGTGCTTGCGCCGAGTGCGGTCAGAAGTACCGGTACCGAGGCACCGATCGCGATACCCATCAGGAGCGGAAGCGAAGAACCGAGTGTCATAACGCCGGTAAAAGAAAGCGCCTGCACGATACCGACGGCCGCGGAAGCGGACTGCAGTACGGCAGAGAAGAGAAGACCGACGAGGATACCGAGGATCGGGTAGGTCATCGAAGTGAGAAGGTCCGTAAACCACGGCTGTTCACCGAGGCTGCTGACCGAGCCGCTCATCGAGCTCATGCCGACCATGAGTACGGCGAAACCGAGCATGATGTCACCTACGTGGCGGCGTGTCTGATTCTTGCTGAACATACGGCAGAGGATGCCGCTCACGGCGATGATGCCGGTAAGTGTTGTTGTGGAAAAAAGACTGGTGATACCTTTGGCGCCGTTCATGTAACTTAAGCAGACGACCCAGCCTGTGATGCTGGTGCCGAGGATCGCGCCAAGGATAACGGAGATGGCCTGTCGCACTTTCATCATCTTCGAGTTGACGAAACCGACGACCATAACGGAGGTTGCGGAAGAAGACTGGATAACGGCGGTAACGCCTGCTCCCAAAACGATTCCGCGAAGCGGGGTTCCGGTAAGACGGAACAGGATCGGTTCCAGCTTGTTGCCGGATACTCTCTTGAGACCATCGCCCATCAATGACATACCGAAGAGAAATAAAGCAACTCCGGTAAACAGGCTCGCAATTTCGGTTACACTCATAGCGCGCACCTCCTTAATCCTCAGTATACAATATAGGACGGCTTTGTTAAATGCAAGACCAAATTGACGTTAAATCTAGGTTAAATTCTGACCGAAAACTGTTCACTGAAGTGGCCGATATGTTAAGATGACAACGAGGTGAACGACGTGATCTATCTTCTGGAAGACGATGAAAGCATACGAAAACTGGTTGTCTATGCGCTGAAAAGTCAGGACTACGAGACCGAAGGCTTTGAAAACCAGGAACAGTTCTGGGCGGCTATGGATCGAAAGATCCCTGAGCTGATCCTGCTTGACATCATGCTCCCCGGAGAAGACGGCATCACGATCTTGAAACGCATCCGCAGAAAGGCAGAGACCGCCGATATACCCGTGATCATGCTCACCGCAAAGAACACGGAATACGACAGAGTAGAAGGTCTGGATGCCGGTGCGGACGATTATATTTCCAAACCATTCGGCATTATGGAACTGGCGGCGCGCGTGCGCGCGGTACTGCGAAGACAGGCAAAAGGCCCGACACTTTCCGAGTATACGGTCGGTCCGCTTTTTATCTGCCCGGAACGGCATGAGACCCGCGTAAACGGAGAAGAGATCACGCTGACGTATAAAGAGTTCATGCTGCTTCGTCTTCTGGTGGAAAATCTCGGCATTGTTATGACCCGTGAAGTCCTCCTGGATAAGATCTGGGGACTGGGCACGGAAAGAGAAAACCGCACGCTCGATGTGCACATCCGTACACTTCGAGCCAAGCTCGGACCGGCCGGGCATTTGATCCATACAGTCCGCGGAATCGGATATCGGCTTGTGGAGGAAAATACATGACTAAAACGATCTTTCGAAACACATTTCTGGTAGGTGTATCGGTACTGATTTTATGTGCCATCCTGTTCTTCGGCATACAGTATACGCAGACAAAGGACGTTACCTACAACGCCCTTCAGCAGGAAACGGTCTACGCAGAGCAGGGGATGCTCGTAGGCGGTGTTTCCTATCTGAAAACGTTGGGTGATGTGAACCGTATAACCTGGATCGACGCAAACGGTGATGTGCTCTACGACAGCCATTTCCCGGATACGCAGGACAATGAACTGGATTGTCCGGAGGTTTCTGCCGCACTGAAAAAAGGTGAGGGAAAAGGAATCCGCACTTCGGAAAGCAGCGGTGAATCCACCGTGTACTACGCCAGAAAATGCGAAGACGGAACGGTCCTTCGTCTGAGCCGTCCGCTCAGTGGCGTACGAGAAGCATTTCTGGTTGTCATCCCGATTTTCTGGGTCCTGGTCCTGGTTCTGGTCATCTCCGGCGTACTTTCTTTCCGTATCGCAAAACAGATCATGAATCCGATCAACGATATCGATCTGGATCACCCGGAAGCGTGCAAATATCCGGAACTTTCGCCGCTGATCGGAAAGATCCAGGAGCAGAAACTGACGATCCAGGAAGAAGTGGCCTCGAGAGAACAGATGAGAAGAGAATTCTCGGCCAATGTCTCGCACGAACTAAAGACACCTTTAACTTCAATCTCCGGATTTGCCGAACTGATGTCGGAAGGTGTTGTCGAGGAAGCGAAAGTGCAGGAATTCTCCAAAGATATCTACAAAGAATCGCAGCGTCTGATCGCACTGATCGATGACATCATCAAGCTGTCGCGTCTCGATGAAGGCGCGGATGAGCCGGAGTGGGAAAACGTGGATCTTTACGATCTTTCCGGTGAAGTGCTCGATACGCTTCGTCCGGTTGCCAACAAGCAGGGTATCACGCTGAAACTGACGGGCAGTCCGAACAAAGTCTACGGCATCTACCAGCTGCTGAATGAGATGGTCTACAACCTCTGCGACAACGCAGTCAAGTACAATACCCCGGGCGGAAGTGTGACGGTCGATGTTTCTTCCAAGGATGACGAGGTCTTACTGTCCGTTTCCGATACGGGAATCGGAATCCCGGCGGATCATCAAAAGAGAGTATTTGAAAGATTCTACCGAGTCGATAAGAGCCACTCCAAAGAGATCGGCGGCACGGGACTCGGTCTTTCCATCGTCAAGCACGGTGCATCGCATCACGGCGCGACCGTCAAGCTCGAAAGCGAGCCCGGAAAAGGCACGAAGATCACGCTGGTGTTCCATAAGAGAGCCCAGGATATGGCGAAGGACGAAATCACTTCACGATGAACCACTTGATGATGCCCAGGATGACCAGGTGCGACGGGTAAAATACGTAGAAGAACCATTTGTGAAATGCACTTTTTCTGCCGCTTTCACCGTTGTAGCAGAAGATGAGCAGTAACGGCGTCAGGAAGAGGCCGAGGCAGTACCACCACGACGATGTGCACATCAGTGAGAAGAAGAATATATACGGGATGGCGACCGCGATATAGCGCTTGACGCGATGGTCTTTAAATGTGACGTGGAAGAGCGGTGCCAGAACGCCTACGACCGGCATATCGGTGATGATCGAAGCGATACACAAAAGCACGATGAAGAAGATCTTCATGCCCTTTTTGAACTTGTCGCTATACCACACTGACAGCGCGACGAGGCCCAGATAAAAAGATGCGATGATGCTCTGGGCAACGAGCAGGTAAGGTGCTTTTTTGATCACCTCGATGCCCATGAAACAGAAAATGCAGGGGAGCCACGAGATCAGCGCGAGGATACCGATACGTCTTCTGTACTTCTTCACATCTCTTGTGTGCATATATCCTTCGGCGATGAAAAAGGCCATCGTCGGCGCGACGAGTCTTCCGAAGAAACGCAGGGAATTATATGTAAGACCGGGCATATAGCCCCCGAAACAATCGGCGATATGGTCCATGACCATGAAGACGATGACCAGGTATTTGATCATGTTGCGGTTCATAAAACCACGTCTTTGAGACTCTTTTAACGCAACAACATTTCCGGCATCTGAACTACCCATAACCTCGATCCTTTCCTAATACGCAAAACCCACTAATATAGTTTGATTATATGCAATCTCAAAACGTAGATAATGACAGAAAAGTCATCTATAATAATTCATATCAGATCGCGGACGACGAAAACACAAAGTGCGCGGAAGAAGGAGAAAACGATGTTTTACAAATTGTTTGAACAGATCACGGATGTAGTTTACGACTCCATATCGGCACAATCTGAGATGAGCAGAGAATATAGACAGCTTACGAATCCCATCTTAAATGATAAATTGCTCGGGATGAATTCCGCTACTACGACAGCTTCGAGTCGCCCGACATACGGAAATGACACCGTCTTAACGCCGAAGCTTCCGACGGTTCAGGATCAGACTTATATCGAACTGGTACGCATCGCGCTTTGCTATTTTATGGCTAAGGCAGATGGCGTCACGGAAGACGAGCAGGCGAAGATCGATGCGATGTGTGAAAGATTCATCGATGACCCGAATACTAGTAATGATATGCGTGCGGAACTTCGCATCATCCTGGCGGATCGAAGCAAGAGCTTTGCAGGACTGAGAAGATATGCGAACCGTGTTGATCCGGAGGTCCTGGCACAATTCAAGGCAGATATGCGCGATATCGGTGAGACATCAAACGGTGTCTCCGATGAAGAGCGTCAGGCCATGAAGATCTTCCTGGATTATCTCGATTCACGAAAAGGACCGAAGGACACGACCGGGCAGGAAGTAAAACCTCGTCCCGTTTCCGTGCAGTGCCCGGGATGTGCTGCGGTCCTCGATTTTGCATCCGCTCAGAACCTGACTTTCTGCCCGTATTGCGGTTCCAGAAATCTCAGCGTGAAAAACAATTAAAGGACGGTCCTTAGAATCCCATGATAGATGGTCATATTCATATCGAACGCGGAGAGTATACGGTGGACTGGATCCGGCAGTTTGTCGACCGCGCCGTGGAGATGAACATCGACGAGATCGGCCTTTTGGAACATTGTTACATGTTTCCCGAGTTCGCGCCGATGTACGATGCAGTGCGTAAAAAGAGCGACTTTGTCGATTCGTGGTTTAAAAGAAAAGCGGGAAAGAAAAGTTATGACGAGTACCAAAGACTCATCGAGGACGTCAGAAAAGAAGACTTCCCCGTAAAGATCAACTTTGGTCTGGAGATCTGCTATTTCAAAGACTTTGAAGACTTTACATCCGGCCTGGTCAAAGATCGAGGATTCGATTTCCTTCTCGGAAGCATGCATTTTGTGGATGGTTTTGCTTTCGACCATACCGCCGAACTCTGGGAAGGGGTCGATTTGGATACCATGTACAGACGGTATTTCGAGGATTCGGTGCTTCTTGCAAGAAGCGGGATCTTCGACGGGATCGGCCATCCGGATACGATCAAGCTCTTCGGGCACAAGCCGTCCTTTTCCCTGACGGAGTATTACGAAGCGCTGGCTTTGGAACTTAAAAAGAATAACATGTACGCCGACCAGAACAGCGGCGCGCAGAGAAGATGTCCGGATACGGCGTCGCTCGGCATGGATGAAGAACTGATACGCATCCTGAAGAAGCACGATGTTCGGATCGTAACCTCTTCGGATGCGCATAGTCCTGAAGATGTGGGTTATAGAATCGAGCAGATGAACCGGGATCTAATCAAGTGAAAGCTCAGCTGTTTGCTTACGCTTCTCCTCGATCCGTATACACTTTGGCTTTCCAGGGCTGCTGAACCTGCGAGCCGACATTGCTGGTGATGCAGATCATGGAATCGTCATTGGCAGGATAGATGTACTCGAGCCAGCCATGATTTTCAAGCGTTCCGCCGACATAGATCATATGTCTGGTGCCGTCTGCGTCAGTGCATTCATAGAGGTAATAGTCGTCTTCGCTGCAAAGATCGGTCACATCGATCAGCTGATTATCAACGACAAGATACATGCGGTCTCCTTTTACCTCGATCAGATCTTTGAAAGTGTCCATCCCGTTAACGCTGACATTTTCGTTTGGATCTTCAGTCTCATCGTCTGCATAGAAATTGAGCTGAAGTCCGCTCTTCGAGTTATACTGCGTGCGCAGGAGACGCTCCGCGGCACTTACGATCGCTGTTCTCGTTGTGGGAATAGCCATCAGCAGGATCGCTGCTGCGGCAAGACCCAGCACCGGTGCCAGCCATACCTTTCTTTTTGCTTTTTTCGTAGAGAGTGCGTAACGCATCTCAGCTTTCTTTTCTTCATCCATCACAATTTTATCGAAAGTCTCTTTCATGTTTCTTCCTCCAGTCTGAATCGTAATTGTTCTTTGCCTCGCTTGATTCGCATGGCGGCGGCTGACTCGGAGATCTTCAGGATCTTGCTGATCTCCTTATAGGAGTATCCTTCATAGTAGTGAAGGAAAATCGGTGTGCGATAGGTGTGATCCAGTCGCATGAGTTCGTCAAAAACATCCCGGTCTCTTTCAGAAAACTCGTCGCTTCCGACCAGCTGCCATTCTGCCGATTCGAGATCGACACTGGTTTTTCTCGCGGAGGCTTTCAGAAAATCTTTGCACTGATTCGCGATCATCGACATCAGATATGATTTCTCGCTCTTCTTATCGAAAAAGAGTACATGCTTGCTAAGCAGTTTCACGAATACGTCCTGCACGATGTCTTCTGCGTCATGTTTGGTTCCGACGTAGGATACGGCAAACCGATACAGATCATCTGCATATGCATCGAATAATCCGATTACGTCATCGTTTTTCAACTTCCTAACCTCCTGTGGGTTTTTGAGATCTCACACATAAAACGATTCAGGATTGCATTTTCTCACATATCTACGAAAAAACAAATTTGTCCATTTCTTCCGAAACGAGGTTTTCCCTCTGGAAATAAGATAGAATAGATGTATCTGAAAGTATATAGGAAGAAAGATAAAGGACAGGATATGGGAATGCAAAACGACGATGTCAGAATGAAAAACAGAAGATTCTACGACGAGCATGTGGCTTCTCTGATCCACGAGAATTTCGGGGAATATGAATCCCGGATCGCGGTGGGTCTTTCCGGAGAAGGCTCGGACTGTTTCGGTTTTGACGATGCCATCTCCAGAGATCACGATTTCGGAACAGGTGTGTGCCTTTGGATCCCAAGCGAAGATATGGATGTATACGGAAGAGAGCTCGACCGGGCATACCGCGCGCTGGTAGAAGAAAAGGACAGAGCATTTTACACTGAAAGACTCGAGGAACGTCGTGGCGTGATGACCATCCATGATTTTTATTCCAATATCCTTCGCATCGACTGTGATACAAACGGGTGCACGATGTCCGAGAGGCAGTGGATGACGCTGGATCATGCGTGCCTGGCGACCGCGGTAAACGGGGAAGTCTATCGCGACGACCTCGGTGCATTTACCGCATTCCGAAACCTTCTTCTGGGATACTATCCGGATCGGGTCTGGCGGATCCGCATCGCGGAACAGATGCATAACTATTCGGCATCGCTTCAGGTCAACTATGCGCGCTGCATGACGCGCGGGGACAAGGTTGCGGCGGAGATCTGCAAGGTCAAGGGACTCGAAGCGGCGATGGAACTTTTCTTCCTTCTGAAACGTGTCTATCCGCCTTACTATAAGTGGACATATCGGTCGCTTACAAAGCTCGACGAAGCGGGAGAACTGTCCGGAAGACTTTCGGAACTGGCGGGTCTTTCCTGCAACATGGAAGCCTGGGAGGATACGAAGTATCACCCGAACCGACCGAACTACAAAGACCGCATCGTGTCGATCGCGGACGATATCGGATACGATCTTTCGGAGATGCTGAAACTTTCCGGACTGATCCCGCATATGCGGCCATATCTTGAAGCGGATGTGCAGAGAGTATTGCAGCAAAAGTGATGCTCCGATGAAAAAATAGAAATAAAGTCTTTCAACATATTTTCCGGTGTTTCATATTTAGCAGAATTCCTTTATAATGACGGTATATTGGTTGTTTTGTTGGCGCAGATGATTCACATCTACAATTTAGGTCCGGTTTCGGCCGGTGGAGGGAATGGCTATGTTGAAAGCGAAGAGGTTTTTGGCAGTTTTTTTGAGTGTATCTATGGCGTGCTCGGCATTCGTGCTCTTGCAGCCGAAGACGGCGGTTTTTGCGGCGGAAGATATTCCGATCGATGAAGCGCATTTTCCGGATGAACAGTTCCGAAAGATTTTGAAGGCAACATATGATGACGGTGACGGCGTCTTTACTGAAGATGAGATCGATGGAATCTACATGCTGAATCTGGAGGAATCCTGGATCAGTTCGCTTGCCGGAATCGAGTATTTCACAGAGCTTCAGACATTGGATTGTGCGAAGAACAAAATAACAAGTCTGGACCTGCAGAAGAATACGAAACTTATGCAGCTCAACTGCAACAATAATATGCTGACGAGTCTGGATCTGTCGAAGAATAAGGACTTGTACAATCTGTCATGTGACATGAACCAGCTTCAGACTCTTGATATTTCGTCTATGCCGCAGCTGATATCTTTGTCGTGCTGCGAAAATCTTATAACTTCACTGGATCTTTCCAAGAATGTGAATCTGGAATATGTGTATTGCAGCTATAATAAACTGACTTCTCTGGATGTTTCGATGCTTCCGGATCTGGAGATTCTTGTGTGTGACTTCAACCAGCTCACCGAGTTGTCTGTGACGGCAAATACAGTGTTGAAGACTTATGCTTGCTCAGGCAATAAGCTTTCTTCGCTGGACATTTCTAAGAATACAGAGCTTACGTCCCTGAATTGTTCTGGAACGAATCTGACCAGCATCGATCTATCGCACAATACGAAACTGGAAGATCTTTCGATAGACAAAAATGCACTGACACAGCTTGATGTGAGCATGCTTCCGGATCTGACATGGCTTTCGTGCTCGAATAACCAGTTGACATCTTTGGATGTATCGAAAAATCTGAAAATTCAGAATCTGTCTGCCGATTATAACCAGCTCCCGCAGATCGATGTAAGTATGCTTGCAAATCTTTCTTTTTTGGATATTGAAGGAAACAAACTGACTTCCGTGGATGTTTCAAAGAATTCAAATCTCGATATGCTTTTAATCCGCGAAAATCAGCTGACCGCTATTGATGTTTCGAATAATCCGTTACTGAGAGATCTGGATGTTGCAGAAAATAAACTGACTTCTATTGACGTTTCGAAAAATACGGATCTTGAGTTTTTGGTCTGTGGAGAAAACCCGCTGACTTCACTTGACGTCAGTAAGAATACGAATCTGAAGTTGCTTTTGTGCATTAATAATTCGCTGACGAGTATAGATGTCAGTAAGAATCTGAAACTGGAAACCCTGAATGTGAGTGGAAACAAGATAACAAGTGTTGATGTAAGTAAGAACTCGGAACTGACTTTCCTGGAATGCGGAAACAATGTTCTGGGCAGCGTCGATGTCAGTCAAAACCTGAAACTTAAGTATCTGGGATGTGAAAATGCGAATCTGACGAAAATTGATGTTTCGAAGAACACGAAACTTGAGAGACTTTACTGCAGTGAAAACAAATTGATTTCACTGGATGTGTCGAAGAATGCTGAATTAAAAGATCTGAGATGCTACGAGTGTGATCTGACTTCTCTGGATGTTTCAAAGAATACTAAACTCGAAACCCTTTGCTGTGAATGCAACTACCTGACCACTCTCGACCTGACGAATAATCCTGCGCTTACGACCCTCACGTGTGAGTTTAACCAAATCGATGAGCTTTATATCCAGACCTGTCCGCTTCTGATCAAACTGACGAAAGAAGCGAAACGAGAAGTCGTCGGAGTGGGAGGCTATTATTCTTATAGTCTTCCGAAAGAAGATGATCCGGAAAGGGAGGATGTACTGGCCTACGATCTGGCAACGATCGTTCATACCACTTCAACGGAACCTTCTTTTGCGGAATTCATCGAGCGTCTTTATACCGTCGCACTTGACCGTGCATCGGAGCCGGACGGAAAAGCGTACTGGATGGAGCAGGTCGGAAAGAACGGTCTGACCGGCGCGGACTGTGCAAGATTCTTCCTTCTGGATGCACCTGAATTTATGAACAGAAATCTTCCGGACGATCAGTTCGTCGAGACACTGTATCAGACATTCTTCGGCCGTGCTTCCGAGCCGGAAGGCAAGGCATACTGGCTGGGACGTCTTTCTTCGGGATCGACCAAGGCTGAACTGGTAAATGACTTTATCGAGTCTACAGAGTGGTGCAATATCTGTGCGACATACGGAGTCAAATCCGGTGCACTGTATCACAAGTCTACATTCCCGTCGAATAACGCGGTCCGCTTTTCCGGAAGACTGTATACCAAGTGTCTGGCTCGCTATGCTGAGTATGGCGGACTTGAGTACTGGTCGATGGCTCTGACGAATGCAGAGGCAACCGGTTATCAGGCGGCAAGTCTTTTCTTCACGCTTCCTGAGTTTGTCGGACTGAATACCACAGATGAAGAATACCTTACAAGACTGTATCGGACCTTCATGGGACGTGAGCCGGATACCGATGGTTTTAACTACTGGCTCGGACTGCTTAAGGGCGGCACGACCAGAAACGATGCTATGCGTGCTTTTGCCGGATGTCCGGAATTCCAGCAGATCTGTAATCAGTATGGTATCGATCGAGGCGAGATCTGATCGAATAAAACTTTCAGCATACATATAACGGAGGAAATGGCTTTATGGTTTACGTAAAGAAAGTTCTGGCAGGTATACTCAGTTCGGCGATGGTCATCTCTGCGACCTTTGCACTTTTGCCGGGGAAAGTGATTCTGGCAAATGACGCGGTTCCGATCGATGCAGTGCATTTCCCGGATGAAAAGTTCCGGGAGATCCTTAAGCAATCTAAGTATGATACCAATCAGGATGGATCTTTCGACGATACTGAGATCGCAAAACTTACGTACCTCGATGTCAGTGAAAAGGGCATCGCTTCCGTAGCAGGACTGGAGTATCTGACGAATCTGGAAAACTTTCGTTGCATCGAAAACGCGATTTCGAGCATCGATGTAAGTAAGAATACGAAACTTGTATCGCTGGCCCTGGACAGTAACGGGCTGAAGAGTCTGGATGTCAGTAAAAACGCGGAGCTGCAAGAACTGTTTCTGAATGATAACCTTGTCACGAGCCTTGATCTGAGTGGATGTAAGGAGCTGAACTGTCTATGCTGCTCCAATAATCCCATTTCCAGCCTGGATATCAGTAAGAATCCGGCGCTTTGCACATTGATGTGTGAAAACTGCAATCTGACGAGTCTGGATCTTTCGAACAATCCGTTAATGGGCTATCTGCATTGCGGCTTCAACAATATCGCGACACTCGATCTTCGCCCTTGCCCGAATCTTCGTGTGCTTTGGTGTAATGTGTGCAATACTCAGTCTATCGATGTCAGTAAATGCGTAAACCTGGAGATCATCCACTGTGCGATGAATAAACTGACCAGTCTGGATCTGAGCCATTGCGAAAAACTGGAGGAGGTGTACTGTGCGGTCAACGAAATCACCAGTCTGGATCTGAGTCATAATCCGGAACTGACTTTTGCGGATATCGGTATCAATCCTTATTCAAGTCTGGATGTCAGTCATAATCCGAAACTGTATGGTCTGGACTGCGGATATACGAATATTACCAGTCTGGATGTCAGCAAAAATCCGGAGATGAGCCAGCTTGTTACAAATGGTTCGCTGATCACCAGCCTGGATGTCAGTCATAATCCGAAACTGCATTGGCTCGAATGCATGGGCAGTCAGATCGAAGATCTGTACATCAACACCAATCCGATCCTGCTTGATCTTGTCAGCAGGAAGAATCGCGAGCTTTGTGCAGATGAAGACGGCATGGAGTATTATTCCCATGCGATCATAAACGAGGAAGAAAGTTTATTGCTGGTCTACGACATCTTTACGATCCTTCACACGGAAGCAACGGAGCCCTCGTTCGGAGATTTTGTCGAGCGTCTTTATACGGTCGCCCTCGGACGTGCTTCGGAAGCGGAAGGAAAAGCATACTGGATGGAGCAGGTTGGAAAGAAGGGTCTGACCGGCGCGGACTGTGCCAGATTCTTCCTTCTGGATTCTCCGGAATTCATGAACAGAAATCTTCCGGATGACGAGTTTGTTGAAACACTTTATAAGACATTCTTCGGACGTGCTTCGGAAGCAGACGGAAAGGCATACTGGCTGGGCCGTCTGGCTTCGGGTTCGACAAAGGCGGAACTGGTAAATGACTTTATCGAATCTACGGAGTGGTGTGATATCTGCGCGACATACGGAGTTAAGTCCGGCGCGGTCTACCATCAGTCCACGAAACCTTCCAACAACGCGGTCCGTTTTGCCGCGAGACTTTATACCAAGTGCCTGAACCGCTTCCCGGATTACTCGGGTCTGGACTACTGGTCTATGTCACTGACCAATCTCGAAGCAACGGGATATCAGGCAGCAAGTTCATTCTTTACGCTTCCTGAATTCGTGGGTCTGAAAACCACGAATGAGGAATACCTCACAAGACTTTACAGAACGTTTATGGGACGTGAGCCGGAAACAGAAGGATTCAACTACTGGCTCGGGCTTTTAAACGGCGGTATGGATCGTAACGAGGCCATGAAGGCTTTTGCAGGATGCCCCGAGTTCCAGGAGATCTGTAACCGGTACGGCATCGAGCGCGGCGAGATCTGATACGCGCGCTAAAGAAAGTGGGAGGGACGAACATGATACAGAAAAAACGTATTCTGGCAGGGATGCTGAGCCTTGCGATGGCGTGCTCGGCGAGCATGCTTTTGCAGCCTCAAAAGACGGTTCTGGCATCAGGTGATGTGCCGATCGACAGTGCGCATTTCCCGGATGAGAGATTTCGTGCTGTGCTGAGTGATTCGAAATACGATACCAACAAAGACGGGATCCTTTCTTCTTCGGAGATCGATGCGATAACAAAGATCGAGGCAAACTCGCAAGGAATCGAGTCACTGGCCGGGATAGAGTATTTCACAGAGCTTGCTTTTCTGTATTGTAAATACAACGATCTTACCGAATTAGATGTCAGTAAGAATACGAGGATGGCAGCTCTTTACTGTAACGGAAATGAACTTACGAGCCTGAAAGTGAGCGATCAGCTGATAGAACTGGACTGTTCTTCAAACTGCCTTACTTCTCTGGATCTTTCAAATGACATCATTCTCGGCTTGTTGAATTGTTCTGAAAATGAACTGACGGAGCTGAAGATCAGTTCGAACTCGTACACTACGCTTATGCAGCTGAATTGCTACGATAACAAACTGACTTCTCTGGACACTTCGGAATTATCGGATCTGCATTACCTGAATTGCTCCAAAAACCAGCTGACGAGTCTGGATCTTTCGAAAGCATATTCACTGTCGAGTCTGGAATGCGCAGATAATGCCCTCACGTCGCTGGATCTGTCGAACTGCAACGGTCTGACTGAGCTTTGTTGCAGGTGGAATCAGTTGACGAGTCTGGATCTGTCCCACAATCCATATCTCAATGTTGTGCGATGCAACTCGAATAATCTGACTGCGCTGGATGTTTCGATACATATATATCTCGAGGAACTCAATTGTGCAGACAATCAGATTTCCGTGCTGGATGTGTCCGCAAATACTAATCTGACCGATCTGGAATGCGGCAGGAATCAGATCTCGGCTCTGGACGTATCGATGCTTCCGAAACTTACGGATCTGCACTGTGATGATAATCAGATCTCATCTCTCGATGTATCGAAAAACACGGAACTGGAAGTACTCAACTGTGATAAGAACCGGCTTTCTTCTTTGGATATCAGTCTCAACACGAAACTTTCGATCTTTTATTGTGAGGAGAATCAGATCGCGTCTTTGGATGTATCGAAGAATCCGGAACTCGGCTATATTCTGTGCTCAAAGAATAAACTTACATCTCTTGATCTCAGTATGAATCCGAAAATCTATGTTGTTTGCTGTTCCGGAAATCAGATTCCTTCTTTAGATGTAACAAAGGGACCGAAACTCGTGGCTTTGGATTGCGATGAGAATCCCATCACGGAACTGGATGTTACGAAGAACTATAACCTTTGTGAACTGTCCTGTATGTCGACACAGATCTCGAAGTTGGATCTCAGCCAGAATGACTTTTTGAATATACTGCATGTCGACAGTACCAAGATCACTTCACTGGATATTTCCAATAATCTGAATTTGAGTGTTTTGTCCTGTTCGCACCTTGGTCTGACCAGCCTGGATGTGAGTATATTCCCATATCTTCGCAAGCTGGATTGCAGTTTCAATAATCTTACAAAACTGGATGTAAGCAATAATGATTCACTTACCGAGCTGATCTGTAATGACAATGCACTGACGGAACTGGTTGTGGCAGACAATCCGTACCTGGAAACACTGAAGTGTCATCACAACCAGATCAATGACCTTTATATCCACAAGTGTCCGCAACTTCTCTGGCTGGTGAAAAATGAAACGCGTCAGCTTCTCGATTTCCCGGAATACTATGCTTATCTGCACGTTGTCAAGATGGCGGATGCGGATGAGAAATCCCTGACATACGATCTTTTCGCAATCCTTCATTTGGAAGGAGGAGAACCGTCATTTGCTGAATTCATCGAACGTCTTTATACAGTCGCACTCGACCGTGCGTCGGAGCCGGATGGAAAAGCATATTGGATGGAGCAGGTCGGAAAGAACGGACTGACCGGTGCGGACTGCGCCAGATTCTTCCTTCTGGATGCACCGGAATTCATGAACAGAAATCTCCCGGACGATCAGTTCGTCGAAACACTTTATCTGACGTTCTTCGGCCGTGCATCCGAGCCGGAAGGCAAGGCATACTGGCTGGGACGTCTTTCTTCAGGTTCGACGAAGACAGAGCTGGTAAACGAGTTTATCGAGTCCGTCGAGTGGTGCAATATCTGCGCGACATACGGAGTCAAATCCGGTGCGCTCTATCACCAGTCAACGATCCCGTCGAACAATTCCGTGCGCTTTGCGGCTAGACTTTATACCAAGTGTCTGGCACGTTATCCGGAGTACGAAGGCATGATGTACTGGGCGATGGCGCTGACAAATGCACAGGCGACCGGATACCAGGCAGCCAGTCTGTTCTTTACCCTTCCTGAATTCGTGGGTCTGAAAACGACGAACGAAGAATACCTCACACGACTTTACCGAACGTTTATGGGACGTGAGCCGGAGGCAGAAGGATTTAATTACTGGCTCGGACTTTTAAACGGCGGCATGGACCGTAACGAGGCCATGAGAGCGTTTGCCGGATGTCCGGAATTCCAGCAGATCTGTAATCAGTACGGTATCGATCGAGGCGAGATCTGAGGCGATCCGCCCAAGTGGATTTTCTTACGGATGAGAAAAGGCAAAGGTGTTATGCACCTTTTCCTTTTTTAGCGATTCTTTCCTGTTCCTGCCGCGTGATATCGGCCCATTGTTTTCTATATTCTCTTGGTGAAATTTCAAAGCATTTCTTAAAGGTCTCGCTCATATAACTGATCCCGGAAAAGCCCGTCTGCGCGGCGATCTCAGTCATGCTCAAGGAGCTCGAGCGAAGGTACTCGGCGACTTTTCTCGCACGAAGATGCATCAGGTAATTGATCGGTGATTCGTCCACATACTGCTTAAACAGCAGATTGCAAAGCGACTTGCTGATGTTGGCAGATCCCGCGATCTCTTCAAGCGTGAGAGTGCGCTGATAGTTATTGGAGATAAATCCCATCATGGTCTTAAAGGTATGCATGCGCGCGTCCGGGGTTTCTTCCGGAGCGAGTGCGCCGATGATCTCCGATCTCTTGATCACCAGATCCCAGATCTGGAAATACTGCTTCGTCAGTTCAAAAGCGCAATGACGGATCGGAAGAAGGGATCGCATCAGTTGCTCCACTGCTTCCGTCATCTCGTCGATATCACGGAACCGTAAATAAGGAAGGTCTTTGTTTTCGATAATGGGACGGATGGCCTGCATCTCCACGGCGACGGAAGAATTCAGGATCTCCGGGTGAAAAACGGCGATAACATATCGCGCACCTTCATCATCGATGCACATACTATAGTGGATCTGATTGGAGTTGATGAAGATCGTGTCGCCTTCGTGGAGCATGACGGTCTTACCGTTAACGGAATACGCCATCTTGCCCTGCGTTATGGTGCACATCTCGATATCCTCATGAAAATGCGGCACATGCGCCCAGGTAACGTTCGGCTTGACCCATCCTTCAAATACATAAGAAGGAAACTGGGGGTCGTCGTAGTTTACGATCTCCGAACCATCTTCTCGTTTTACGATGATGCCCATGATGTCGCGGTTCATAACTTACCTCATCTTCCACGGAATTATAACTATCTTCCAAAAGCGTAGAAGATTGTTATAAAATTGTCGCATTTTTCGGGTAGAAATGCACTTCTTCTTACAATATACTTGCAATTACAAAGAAAAGCAACCCCCTCGAAGGGATCTTCCAAAATGATTACCAGACGGAGCGCCGTTGCTTTAGAATAATGAGAAAAAGGAGGAGAAAAACATGATCCGAGAGATGAATAAAGAAGAGATCCCAGCATGCGTACGCGTGATCCGAAGCAGCTTTATGACTGTGGCCGAGGAACTGGGATTCACGGAAGAGAATGCACCGCGTTTTACCGCTTATGCAACTACGGACGAACGACTTTTTTATCAGGCTGAAGTTGAGAAACGACCGATGTATGTTTACTCCTCCAACGACGAGATCTTGGGATATTATTCCCTTTCTAAACAGAGCGAGACGGAGTGGGAATTAAATAACCTCTGTGTCCTTCCGGAGCACCGCCATGAGGGCATCGGCGATAAACTGCTACAGGATGCTTTTGCCAGAGTGAAAGAGCTGGGCGGCAAAAAACTCAATATCGGCATCGTCGAAGAGAATAAGCGCCTCCGCGCGTGGTACGAGTCAAAAGGATTCCTGCATATCGGAACGAAGAAATTCGATTTCTTCCCGTTCACATGCGGCTATATGGAAAAACAGTTATAACGTAGACACGAAAAGGTGGCCGCGTTATGCGGTCACTTCTTTTTTCAAAAGTAACCGGCGAAACACAAATAAATAGGAGAGAAAACACAACATGGAAAATGCAATCGTAATGAAGAATGTCTGCAAGGACTTTAAGATCCTGAACCGTCATGAAGGTCTCAAGGGCAGTATCCGCGATCTTTTCTCGAGAGATTATAAGACGATCTCGGCAGTAAAAGACGTATCGCTCGAGATCGCGCACGGCGAGATCATCGGATACCTCGGACCGAACGGTGCGGGCAAGTCGACCACGATCAAGATGATGACCGGTGTCCTCGAACCGACGTCCGGCGACATCCTTGTTAACGGCGTCGTGCCGTATAAGGAAAGAACGAAGAACTCCGAGCACATCGGTGTTGTTTTCGGACAGAGAAGCCAGCTGTGGTGGTCGCTGCCGCTCATCGAATCTTTCCGCCTTCTGCGAGACATCTATATGGTACCGAAGAAGGAATACGAAGAGATGATCGAGCTTTACCGCTCGCTTGTCGACATCGAGCCGATCCTGCATAAGCCGGTCCGTCAGATGTCCCTCGGCCAAAGAACCTTAAGCGATATCCTCTCGGCATTTTTACACAACCCGGCGATCGTATTCCTCGATGAGCCGACGATCGGTCTGGACGTCTCCATGAAGGCGAAGATCCGTTCCCTGATCCAGGGTCTCAACGCGGAGAAGAACACGACCGTTATCCTGACGACCCACGATATGGGCGACGTCGATGCACTTTGTAAAAGAATCGTCATCATCGACGAAGGAAAGAAGATCTACGACAACGATATCGATCACTTAAAGACCTACTTCGGATCGTACAGAACGCTCCGCATGCGCCTTTCCGACGACACCTGGGAAGAGCGCGTGATCGATGAGTCGAAAGAAGACGTCATGGACATCATCATGAAGAAGCAGAAGGAGCAGAAGATCAAGGACATCCAGCTCCAGGAGATCTCAACGGAAGAGGTCATCAAGAAGATCTACGAAGGAGGAAACTGACGCCATGAATATTAAAAGACATCTGGCGCTGACCCGTGCGGGCGTGATGGAATCGCTCCAGTACCGCCTCGGAACCGCGGTCACGCTCTTTGCCAACCTGATCTACCTGGTGCTGGTATATTTCCTCTGGAAGGCGATCTACGCCTCAGCCGGCACCGATGTCGTCAACGGCATGTCCTTTACGGACACCATGATCTACCTGATCCTGGCCACCGCGCTTTTTAACTTCCTCGAGATGTTCGTCGTCTGGGATATGAGCCGGTCGATCCAGTCGGGAAAGATCATACTCGACCTTCTAAAGCCCATGAACTTTCGTGAGTACACATTCTGGAGCTACTCCGGATCGCACGTCGTACTTTTTGCGCTGACATTCGTTCCGACCTTCATCGTCGTCATGATCGTAACCCACGGCGCGATCCCGATCGGACTGAACCTTTTGTACTTTGCCGTAGCGACAGTCCTGGCCCTGATCGTCAACTTCAGTATGGAGATGATCGTTTCTACGATCTGCCTCTACACCGAGTCCACATGGGGCATTAACATTGTTAAAGAGACCATCGTTCTGCTGCTTTCGGGCGCTTCGATCCCGCTGGCGTTCTTCCCGGAAACGGCAAGAAAAATCGTCGGGTTCCTGCCATTTCGAGCCGTATATGACATCCCGCTGACCATCCTTTTGGAAAAAAACGGGACGGATACGATCGAGGGACTGCTGCCGATGTTCGGCCTGCAGCTTGCATGGGCGCTCGTTTTGACACTGGCCGGTACACTTTTCTGGAACTATTCCGTCAGAAAAATCACAGTCAACGGAGGCTGACCTATGAGTGAAAATACGATGACAAAACCAAAGGGCAGAAGAGGCTTCGGCTTCTATGCCAGGATATACAGGAAGATCCTGGTTCAGGATCTAAAGAGCAAGATGAGCTATCGTGCGGACTTCATCATCTCCACAATCGGCATGATCATGACGAATCTTTCGGGCTTTGTGACCTTCCTGATCCTCTTTAAGAACTTCCCGAGCATCAACGGCTGGGATTACCACCACATGCTGTTTCTGTATGGATTCTCGCTGGTTGCGCTGACACCTGTGCAGTGCTTCTTCGACAACAACTGGAACCTCAGATTCCAGGTGCAGAGCGGTGACTTCATCAAGTACTGTTTCCGCCCCATCAACGTGTTCTTTTATTTCATGTCGGAAGTCTTCGATGTAAAAGGACTGGGGCAGCTCGCTTTCGGTGTGGGCACACTGATCTATGCATGGGTCCACATCGGTATCCCCGTTACGCCCCTTCTGATCGCGAAACTGGTGCTGTTCCTCCTGACGGCCTCCCTATTCATGATCGCGATCATGAACGCGGCGGCGGCCACCTGTGTCTGGATCGTGGGTTCCGGCTACGTGATGGTTATCATGTTCCGTTTTAAGGACTTCGCGAAGTACCCGTCGAGTATCTTCCACGGTATCTTCCG
>JAGCVX010000013.1 GCA_017962145.1 Clostridiales bacterium
AAAAGAAGCCGAGGACATCAAAAACATGTACTGGGACGAGCTCTTAACGACTACACTCGTTGACCCGGATCCGCGGTTTTGAAGTCTTAATGTGACTTAACTCTTTCTTTACTTTCGATTGACGATGTTTTTACCTTATCCCGATAGGATAAAGTCATAAAGCAATGGCAAACGAACAAGCATAAGAGAGGTGACAGCATGGCAAGAACATATTTAGACAATCTCAAGTCAGAAACAAACTGGTTTCGGATCTTCCGCCCGCTTTTTATCGTACTGACGATCATCATCGAACTTTTTACTCCGCTCGTGCTATATATCTGTCAGGTATTGATATTGCATCAGAAACTGAATCTACCGAGCTTCTGGTACGGACTCGGCGTATCGATGATCTTCAGTGCATTTGTAGCATGGATCATCAGTGAAAAGAACAGAAAGGCACAGACAACCCGATAACCCAAAGAAAGAATCCCGAAAGCTCCAAACGGAAACTTTCGGGATTTCTCTATTCTCCAGAGGTGGAGTTGGAGAATCATTCTTCGATAGGTGTCTTTGCAAAAGAAGTCATTGCCTTTCCGGAACGGAATAGTAAAACCAGTTCCCAGATCGAAAGAACGATCGCTACAATGGAGAATACAAGTACACCGAGCATGGCCAGTCCGGACAGTGCCGGAAGAAGCACCATAACCATGCTGATCAAAAGTCCTGCAGCTACGACGATATATGTCTTTTTGAAAGAGATCCAGGAATCGGCGATATAGCCGTCGACTTCGTTTACGGTCTCATTCATACCGGAGCAAAGTGCAAGAATATAAACAGCGGTAGCAACCATCGCCAGAACCGACAACATGGAGCCGATCCCGCCTTCCGGAAGGCTGGCTGTCGCGTAGTTTAAAAACTGCGCCAGAAGGCACGCGCCGCCTGCATATCTGAAATAACTGTTAAATCTTCCCAGTGAAAGCAGGACGATCGCGATCAGAATACCGATTCCTGCGCAGATGCCGCTTACGATCTTAGCTGACATCGAACCGGATGCACCCAGTAAACCGAATGTAGATAAGTTGTTCAGTACGATATTTGCGATGCTTGCCCAGAAGATGATCTTGATTCTTCTTCCTGCGATCACACAATTCTCACGAAGGTTTGTCTGCTCTACGCGCTCCTGCTCTGTTAATTTTTTCTTTTCAACTTCAAACATGATCTTGTCCTCCACCTATGACTTTCGCAACCATGTGTTCTTTGCTATGAACACATCATAGAAAAAAGTTGTGTACTCTTTATGTACACATGAAAAAAATTTCAACGCACTCTTCCCTCCCTTTGCACCTAGCACTCAATTGAATTTTCTATGGCGGTGTGTTACCTTGAAAGAAGTAGATTTTCCAGTGTATTTCGGGAGGTAAGAAATATGGAAAAGCCAGGCATTCTTGCACGCGTAGCAGATGAAAACAGAAAGTTCTTTTTAAAGAACTGCATCGAAGCGGACACGCCCCGAATGGAAGCAACGGTCTATCCGGAAGGCCTGGATGTGAAGTCGGATCTTCCTTACGCGGAGGGAAATGCACTGCCCGCGCCGCTTGCCGTTGACTCGGCCGCGGAAGGCATGGCATTCTGCTGTTCCGACAGAACGCTCGACATCTACACTCCCGAAAACGCAAAAGCCGAAGAGATCTTCCTTCTGATCCACGGCGGTGCATTTGTATATGGATGTAAAGAACTCGATAAGGAATTCGGCATGCACCTTTCGCTTCGTTCGAAGATCGCGGTGGCCAATGTCAACTACCGTCTTATGCCGTCGACCGACCTTAAGGGCCAGCTTCAGGATATCTTCTATGCGATCGAATTTCTGTGCAAGATGGGATATAAGAGATTTCACACGATCGGCGACTCGGCCGGCGGATATCTGTGCCTTCTGGTCGCGATCCTGATCAACTCGAAAGAAGCAAGAAAGGCTTGCGGCATCGAGGATCTTTCTTATGAGATCTCCTGCCCGAGCACGTCTCCGATCTGCGGCGACCATAAAGAGACGCCCAGAAAGTTCGCGGGCATCTACTTCGATCCGAAAAAGGAGATGCCGTCCTTTATCTATGACCTCACCGAGGCCGCCAAGCTTTACGGCTGCCCGCCGACCGTCATGACCACCGGCGATACGGACATGATGTTGAAGCAGAATCTTCGTCTTTTGAAAAAGCTCACCGCGATCGGTATCCCGGTCGACTACTACTGCGCCGAATCCGCGGAAGACCGCGTGATGCACCACGTCTATTCCATCGCGCATCCGACCTGGCCGGAGAGCATCCGCTGCATCGATATGACATGCAAAGCCGCGGGCGTCTGAGCCAAAGGATCTGAGATTCTGCGTCTTTTTCTCTCTTGATGTATAATAGTGAGGATATCAATGACGATTTGTGAGGGTATATGACGAAAGAGTCGAAATATTCGGGATTTTCCCGTGGACAGTGGGCATTTGTATTTACATGTGAAGCGATTCTGGTCGCAGTTTTACTTGGCCTGATCATCTTCTTCTCGGTTCCTGCGGAAAGAAAACTGATGGATACCGTAAGAAAGCAGTTTCACGCCAAGCAGGTTAATTCGATGCTTGAACTGGCCGAGGAAGAAAATGCTTTTTTGGTCGTCAACAACCTTCAGGAACGTCGTAAAGTCGATGAGGATGTCCGCGCCGAAGACCTCGACGAAGGCACCCACTCTTTTTATTTCCGTAATGTAAAGCGTGACGATTCCGGATCGACCGTTTGGGTACTTGACATCACGTCAGTGCATTTCGATTCGCATAATCACGCGCGCGAGATCTTCTATCAGACGGAGTGTGCTACGGATCTTCTTCCGAACGGCGAATACTATCCGCACGGAACGAAGACCTATTCCGATGCGCGTGTTCTCGAAGTCGAGTGCATCGCGGCAGTAGGGATCACCGGGGCGACCGATTACGATTACTACATCATGTACCTCGAAGGAAAGTCCATCGTGACGATCAAGTTTTCATTCAAGGGAGAGCCGGACGAAGCAAGCAGAAAGCAGCTTACCGATCTTTGCTACGCCCTTTCGATCCCGGATCCGCAGAATGCCTGCGACTGATGTGTAAAAGGCGGTAAGGCGGCGGCGATCAGATCTGCTCGCCACCCCACTCGACCAGTACAAACCCATGTCTTTCATCCAAAGAAGGATTCATATTTGAAAGATCCTGCGGGATCATCTCTACATACTCATCAGATGCATAGAAAAGCATATTTACACGAACGACCGTGTCCGGTGTCACCGAAAGATCAAGGACGGCAGCGTCTTCGAAGTTCTCTGTCTGGAAGCTGATCACGTTATACGCATTCGCTTCAAGTTTCGGGAGCCAGTACATGATAAATGCATTTGCCTCGGTATCCGAAAGGCCCAGCTGCGAAAGCGCGTCTTCCAAAAATGCGGCGGCATCTTCTCCGCGAACGCAGAATCCACGGCTCAGATCCGGCTCAAAATAGAGATCTGCTTCCCAGAAAAGATATTCATACTGACGGCCGGAACGATCGGTCAGCGTGCCGTCTTCGGAAGTCTTTACGACCCATCCGGTGTCCTCGTTATAGGAAGGATATGTGCATGTCAGATCGCCGTTTAAAGCAAGTTTCACAGAAACTTCGCGCTCGTTTTCGTCATACATGTAGATGATCGGGGCATGCGAGCGGATCTTAGGTTGCGGGGGCTCTTTTGTGATCGAAAGAAAGAAGACCACGCCGACAAAAACACATAAGGCAAGGAAGATTCCGAGAAATGCACCGAAGCGCGGCACATATTCGCGGCGTCCGTCCATGATATTTACAACTACACCATACAAAAGGAGAATGACGACAAGCAGCATCGCGTCTAAAACCGAGATCGCAAGGAATGTGACTCTTTCATCTGAACCGTTTTCTCCGACGATCATATCGAGGAATCCTTTATTCTCTTTATTCTCTTTCTTTTCCGTCGTCACGGGAGACACTCCCGCGTCGATCGCATACGCGACATCTACTCTGACCGCATAACAATCGTCCTCGACTACATCGTTATATGTGATCATCTTAAAATTGTCGTTGGAAAGAATAGCGTACGCCGCCATATCGATAACGATCAGAAGGAAAATATAAATGATCGCAAAAATCAGTTTCAAATTCTTAGACCCCGAATCCATACTGTCCACCTCTTCAACTCATCTAGAAATCTCTTGCTGCATAATTCTTCTGCAAATGCACTTCAACTATTAGACGATTGCTTCTTTCGATCTGTTGCAAAAAGGTCCACCCTTTTTCGGATGGACCTTCTTTCCCGTTTCAATTTCATGAAACACCGGATCAATAATTCTCTGCGTTGACCTCGAAGTAAGACTGCGGGTGGTTGCATGTCGGGCAAACTTCCGGAGCTTTTGTTCCGACTACGATATGACCGCAGTTTCTGCACTCCCATACCTTGACTTCACTCTTTTCAAATACCTGAGCCGTCTCGATATTCTTAAGAAGTGCACGATAGCGCTCTTCGTGATGCTTTTCGATCTCGGCGACCAGACGGAACTTCGCTGCAAGCTCCGGGAAGCCCTCTTCCTCGGCGGTCTTGGCAAAGCCTTCGTACATGTCGGTCCACTCGTAGTTCTCGCCGTCAGCGGCAGCCTGAAGATTCTCGGCTGTGTTTCCGATGCCCTTCAATTCTTTAAACCACATCTTGGCATGCTCTTTTTCATTCTCGGCGGTCTTAAGGAAGATCGCGGACATCTGCTCGTAGCCTTCTTTCTTAGCTACCGATGCGAAATATGTATACTTGTTTCTTGCCTGGGATTCGCCTGCAAAAGCAGCTTCCAGATTCTTTTCGGTCTGCGTACCGGAGTACTTATTCGGATTTGCCATAGTTAATCACCTCGCTATACAAAATGCCTTTTTCAATAAAATAATTATACCGCACCTCAGAAGAAAATCGATGCGGTATTTTCGAAATCGAATTCAGCTTTAGATGCGAAGGTGCATTTTCAGTTGACGAGTGTGACCTCATAGGATTTGCCGTCGACCGTGACCTGCTTGATCTCGGAAACGGAACTGAAAAGCGTCTCGTTCACGTAGTTGTATTTGGCAGGGGTTTCGCCTGCTTCGATCATCTCGATGAGATCCTGGACACGAGGTCCGTGCAAAGGATTACACTCGGCGATGCAGGAGATCTTTCCTTCTTTTAGATAATCCATCGCTTTTTCGTTGATACCGTCAAAAGATACGACCATGATCTCACCCGCTGCGATATTGCTTCCGACTTTTTTGCCGGCCGCTTCGATCGCCTCGATGGCGCCGATCGCTTCGTTATCGTTTTCACAGTAGACGATGTTGATGTTATCGTACTGACGCAGGAATTCCGCCATGACTTCTTTACCGCGGACTTCGGTAAAATCACCACTTTCCTGCGCAAGAAGATCCCATCCGTATTCTCGTACGGCATTGGTCAGGCCGCGCGTTCTTCCGAGCTGTGCGGTCGATCCGAGCGTACCCTGGATATGCACGATATGGATATCCTCCGGCGCGATGTTCTGCATCGTCGTATAGTCGTGGATCCATGCCGCCATCTTCTGGCCTTCGAGTTCAAAATCCGAGCCTACCCAGCATGTATAAAGCGAGCGGTCCGTGACATCGACACGGCGGTCTACGATAATGACCGGGATGCCGGCATCCTTTGCTTCCTGCAGTACGAAATCCCATCCGGTCTCCGTTTCCGGTGCAAGGACGATATAGTCGACATCCTGCTGGATGAACATACGAAGTGCCGTGATCTGGTTCGCCTGTTTCTGCTGCCCGTTTTTATAGATCAGGGTATATCCGTTTTCTTCGGACAATGCCGTCAGCATCGACTCGGTATTCGTGCTTCTCCAGTCGGACTCCGCACCAAGCTGGGAAAAGCCGACCGTGATGGTCTTCTTCCCTTCTGTGCTCTCGGAAGACGACTGCGAAGAAACCGCAGTACTCCTGCAGGCAACCAGTAAAGTTGCCAGCAGGAGTAGAATCGCTGTCAGATTGACCGTCTTTTTCATGACATAAGCTCCTTAGCTCTTGAGCGCTCTTTTCTTCTGACGGATAACGATACTCTGGATCAGAAGGAAGACACAAAGCATCGATGCGATGGTGATACCTGTCCACCACGCTTCGTCGAGACCCGCCGAAGCAACGATGTTCTGGATCGTACTCAGAGACAGTACACCAAAGAGGGTTCCCACGATATTTCCGACACCACCGGAGAGCATCGTGCCGCCGATGATCGAAGATGCGATGGCGTTCATTTCCATGCCCATCGCGTGGGAGGCGGAACCCGAACCGACATGCAGGAAGTAAACATATCCGCCGATGCCGGCCATCATGCTGCAGATCACGTGAGAGATGAATTTGGTTCTCTTTACGTTCACGCCCAGCATGAGTGCGCTCTGTTTGTTTCCGCCGACTGCGTAGAAAGATCGTCCGAGCTTTGTATAACGCAGTACCAAGAATAATATTACCACAAGTACCAAAGCGACCACTACACCGATCTCGATATAGGCGGGTATGTACATGCCTTTTTTATTCACTGAACCCATGCCCGGGATCTTGATTCTCGTCTGCTTCAGTTTCGTAAATTCCGGATCCGCTACGTTAAACGGAGCGGTGTTTACGATCGTCGTCATACCTCTTGCGAAGAACATACCCGCGAGCGATACGATAAACGGCTGGATGTCAAAGTACGCAACCAGTGTACCCTGTACGATACCATACGCCAGGCCGATGCCGAGCGCGATCAGGATCGATCCTAAGATACTTCCGTTATGGTGGTCCAGATAGACCGCGCAGCACATCGAAACGAGAGCTACAACACCACCGACGGAGATATCGATACCGCCGGAGATCATGACGATACTCATGCCGCATGCCGTGATGATCAGCGCGGCATTGGCGTTTAAGATATTAAAGAACATCTGGGGCTTGGTGAAACCCTGTCCCTGGAAGATAATGGCACCGGTATACATCAGAAGGAAGATCACGATCGTGATCGTAAGGAGAAGATTGGTGTCACTGATGCGGCTGAAGATACCGCCCTTAAGTTTCAGCTGTTTCTGATTCTGATCCATCATGCTTCCTCCTTCAGTGCATTTTTAGAAGTAAGCTTCTTTGCAAAAGAACCGACTGCCTCACGTACCTTCGGTGCGGAGAAAACGACCAGCAGGATAACAACTACGGCCTTATAAGCTGCAAGTGCGTCGGAACGGACGCTGAACTTGTAAAGTGTCGTCGTCAGGAACTGGATAACGTATGCGCCGACGATCGAAGCCCACATGTTGAACTTACCACCGGACAGCGAGTTGCCGCCAAGTGCGACCGCGAGGATCGCGTCCATCTCGATGTCCTTTGCGATAACGGAATAGTTGATCGTCGAGATACGGCTGACCTTGATGAGTGCGGCGACCGCCACGCAAAGTCCCAGGATAACGAATGCGAGGAACTTCATGAAGGTCGGGTTGATACCATTCAGTCTTGCGGACTTTTCGTTGATACCGACGGCCTGGGTATAAAGGCCGAGGTTGGTAAACTTCAGAAGAAGTATGGTGATCACGATGCAGATGATCACGATGAAGACTGTGGTCGGAACCGGGATCCCGGGGATAAATCCGCCGAAATAGGCAAATTTCGGATCCGGTACGATTGGCAGCATGTTGTTGTTCACCCATGCTGCGATCGAACGCCCTGCGGTAAACAGTATGAGGGTAGCTATCATGGGCTGGATTTTGAAAAAGGAGACTAATGCACCATTGAAAGCACCGCAGAGCATGCCTACGACACAGGCAACGAGGAAAGCTACAAGAATGGGCGCCTGTATCGCGTCGGGTCTCGGATTCGTGCCGCAGAGGACGCGCAGCATGACCGAGCCACAGATGGCAATCGTCGCACCGACGGAGATATCCTGTCCTCCGGAAGCCGCTGTTACCAGCGTCATACCGATCGCCAGGATCGCCAGTTCCGAGCCATAGTCCAATATCGTGATCAGGTAACCGGACAAAACCGGATTGCCTGCATTGTTGGTTCCCAGAGTTACCTTAAAGAACCCGGGATCCACGACCAGATTGATCACCACGAGAAGCAGAAGCGCCATCAGCGGGATGAACATCTGATTGCCGGTTATTTTCTTAAATAATGACTTCTCCATGTCTTATTCCCCTCCTGCAATGGTACTCATGATCTTACTTTGTGTAAGGTCTTCGCCGGAAAGTTCACCGACGACTTTACGGTCGCGCATGACGACCATGCGGGAGCAGGTACGGAGCATCTCATCCGTCTCGGAAGAAATAAACGTAACGCTCATTCCTTCAGACGCAAGCTCAAGTACCAGTTTCTGAATATCTACCTTCGTACCGACGTCGATACCTCTTGTCGGCTCGTCAAGGATGAGATATTCCGGATGCATCAGGAGCCATCTGGCCAGGATGACCTTCTGCTGGTTACCGCCGGACAAAGACTTGATCGGTGTATCCGCAGACGCGGTCTTGATGCTGAGTTTCTTAATATATTCCTCGGCAAATGCATTTGCCTGGGCTTTACTGAAGGGCTTGAAGAATCCTTTCAGCACCTGCAGTGCGAGGATGATATTCTCTCTAACGGAAAGGTCACCGATGATACCGTCGTTCTTTCTATCTTCCGGAAGATACGCGATACCGTTTTTCATCGCCGCACGAGGGGTTCTGATCTTAACCTCTTTTCCGTTTCGTTTAACGGTTCCGCCGAGGACTCTGTCCGCACCGAAGATCGCTCTTACGCACTCACTTCGTCCGGAACCCAGAAGACCTGTGAAACCATTGACTTCACCTTTTCTGATAAAGAAATCGAAGGGCTTGATACCGGCGTTACTGAAAAGCTGCGATGCTTCGTAGATCTTCTCATCTGCATCTTTTCCCTGATAGGGTTCCATCTCGCCTTTGATATCGGAAAGATCGTCCATTTCTTTACCGAGCATCTTCGCAACGAGTTTGACTCGCGGAAGATCTGCGATCTCATATTCACCCACCAGCTGACCGTCACGAAGTACGGTGATCTTATCGCATACTTCGTATACCTGATCGAGGAAGTGTGTGACGAAAATAATGCCTACGCCTGTTGCTTTCAGATCGCGCATCAGTCCGAAGAGTTTTTCGACTTCCTGTTCATCCAGTGAAGATGTCGGTTCATCTAAGATCAACACCTTGCACTCCATGTCTACGGCACGCGCGATGGCGACCATCTGCTGTACCGCGATCGAACAGCTTGCCAGCTGCTGCGTCGCCTTTGCAGGAATATCCAGTTTCGAAAGAAGCGCGTCCGCATCCGCGTTCATCTTTCTCCAGTTCGTGATCTTGGCTTTGCCGCGGCCGATATACATGTTCTCGGCAACTGTCAGATTCGGACACAATGTGATCTCCTGATAAACCGTACTGATACCCAGGTTCTGCGCGTCCTGTGGGGAATGGATCTGCACTTCTTTTCCGTCAAGACGGATGACGCCTGAATCCTTCGAATATACACCTGTCAGTACCTTGATCAGTGTCGATTTTCCGGCTCCGTTTTCTCCCATAAGAGCGTGGATCTCACCCTTATTCAGAGAGAAGTCGACTTTCTGCAAAGCACGTACGCCCGGAAAAGATTTATCGATGCCTCGCATCTCAAGCATTCTATTATTTTCCATGGGTTAACCTTCTTTACTTTTTTGGAAAGACGCAGTGCGGCTGCTCCTTACGGATCAAGCCGCACCGCGCCTCAGGATATATGGTTATGTATAGGGTGCCTAAAGTTAAATCAGATACCGTACTTATCTACGTCTTCCTGCTTGATTGTAGCAGCGTCGAATCCCTTTTCTTCCATGATGATGGTCTTTTCAGGTGTCTTACCGGCTTCGATATCCTTGATGATCGCGTCGATGTAAGAAGCCTGGAACGGGTTGCACTGACCGTCATAGTTCCAGTTCTGCTTCAGCAGTTCTTCGAGAGCCCACTTGTTGCAGTCAAAGCCCATGATGATAACGTCTTTGCCTACACCGTGAGAGATACCTGCAGCGTCAAGAGCAGCTACAGCGCCCTTCGCCATATCGTCGTTTTCCGCGTAGATTACGTTGAAAGAAGCACCGGAGTCGATAACGGACTGAACGATCTGCTGTGCATCGGAAGCACTCCAGCCACCGGTCTGCTGCATAACGATATTCCAGTTTGCTTCAGCGTTTACTTTCTCTTCCAGAGCGCCGCTTCTGCCCTGCTGAGCAGCAGAACCCATCGCACCCTGAATGTGGATGATGTTGTATTCGGAAAGATTCTGGCCTGCGAGCCACTCTACAGCGGTCTGACCTTCTTTAGCCATATCGGAAACGATAGAAGCTTCGTAAAGGCTCGGATCTGCATCGATGGTTCTATCGAAGAGGATAACCTTAACGCCGGCGTCCTTTGCATCCTGAAGTACTGTATCCCAACCTGCTACGTCTGCAGCGGAAAGAAGGAGATAATCTACTTCGTTCTGGATGAATGTCTGAGCCTGCTGGATCTGCTCATCGTTCTTCAAGCTGTAGAAGAAAGATGCATCGTATCCGTTCTCTTTGGTGAACATAGCCTGCAGGTCTGCATCGTTTGCTGTACGATAACCGGACTCGTTCGGGTCGTTGTTGATGATACCGACTTTGATCAGTTCACCGGAAGAAGATCCTCCGCCACCGTTTCCGCCGTCGTCACCACCGTTGCCGGCATCGTTATTCGCCGCGGAAGATCCGCCTGCGCCTGCAGTCGTTGTGCTTCCGGAAGAAGAACATGCAACGAGACCGAAAGCCATGATAGAAGCCATAATAACAGCTAATACTTTTTTCATTTTGAAACCTCCTAAGTCATCACAATTCGGGGTCTTCCCCCGTCATCTGACTACATTTTAGGATTCACATGAAAAAAGACCATTGAGAAAAAAAGGAAACGTGTTTGGATTTTTTATCCCTTGTTTTATTCGTTTGAATTTTCTACGATTTCGGTTGATTTTTTCGGCAGACGGATCGAAACACGTGTTCCTTTATCGAGAATACTCTCAATGTGCACACCGTATTCTTCGCCATATGTCAGGCGGATTCGCTCATTTACATTATATAGACCATATACGACATCTTTTTCGGGCGTACCTTCACGGATCGCTTTACGTACCTCACGAAGTCGGTCCTGCGACATACCCTTTCCGTCGTCTTCCACCACGATGGTGAAGTAATCTTTTTTCTCTTCGCCGCGGATCGTGATCTTACCGCCGCCACGCTTATTCTTAATGCCGTGGTACAGTGCATTTTCCACGACAGGCTGGACAGAAAGCTTCGGAATACGGAACTCGTTTAAGTTCTCCGGCACGTCGATCTCAAAGCTTAAGATGTCCTGGTAACGGATGTGCTGGATCTCAAGATAGCTTCGGACGTGCTGCAGTTCCTCGCGGATCAGAACCGTCTCTTTACCCTTGTTCAGAGAAAGACGGAAAAAGTCCGAAAGGTTTCCGACCATGCTTACGACCTGCTTCTGATTGCCCGCTTCGGCGGACCACACGATCGCGTCGAGCGTGTTATATAAAAAGTGCGGATTGATCTGCGACTGCAGAAGATCGAACTCGGATTTTCGAAGGCGCTTCTGCTCCGCTTTTACCTGCTCCTCGATCGGTCTGGTGATCCAGATCGGGCCGAGATACGAGATAACGACCATCGTGACCAGACCAAATGCAAGAAGGGCCGCAGAGATCTCGACGATGTTGACGAAAAGCGCATTGTTCTGCGCCTGCGTGATCTGGATCTGCTGCGTCTCGTAATAGATATATTCGTTGATCGTTTCCTGCAAAAGCGACGTTACGATCTGCACGTCGTTTTCCCAGATGAGCATGTTGTCTTCGTACTTATTTTCGTATCCGAGATTCTCCGTGATCTGCGCCACATACGTCTCTAAGTTGTTGAGATATTTTTCCGCGTACTGCAGTCTCTGGAGATTATCTTCCGTGTTCGTATAGACCTTCAGGCTTGTAACGACCTGGCGCGCTTTATCGAGTTCTTCCGACAAGATCGAGTCTTCCGGACGGACGTTACCGACGATCAGAAGATATGTCTCGTAATCGAAGTCTTCCTTAAACTCCAAACTGAATTCACTTGCGGCAACAACGGAGCTGGTCATCTTATTGTTGCGCTCGTTGATATACCACATGTTATAAAAGGCATACGCGATGAATGCCAGGCTCGGTAAAAGCAGCACGATGTAGGATATACGGATCTGCGTCGCAAGACGGGACCGCTGTTTTCCGGATCTCGATCGGCTCATGTTTCCTCGCTGTCTTTCTGTCCTCGGTTACGGTACTGCGTCGGCGTGATGCCCTGTGTCTTTTTAAACAGATATGAAAAATAATGCGGATCTTTATATCCCACGAGGATACCGATCTCATTACTCTTCTTCGACGATCTTCGAAGCATCTCTTTAGCCATATTCATACGGTAATCCGTCAGGTACTTGATGAACGGCTGGCCTGTCTCCTGCTTAAAGATCGCGCTTAAGTGATTCGGTGAGAAATTCACTTGCGCCGCGAGTGTGTTCAGCGACAGGTCTTCATCGGAGTAGTGTTCATAGATATATGCGATCGCGCTCTTGATGACGTCGTGATAACGGCCCAGCGTGTGATCTTCACGAAGCGACAGTGCAAGCTCTAGGACCGACAGCAGATACTCTTTCGTTTTTTCTTCTTCGGCAAGCACTTCGTGTCCCGGGAACTCGATCTTTTCTTCCATCTCCTCTTTGGAAAGGCCCAGTTCATTTACCACGAAATCCGCGACACAGAAATATACATCCATCGCGATATACTGACGGAGCATCGTCGATTTCAGCGCGTTGTCGCCGATGTTGTTGAGATATTCTTCCAGGAAGAACGGGATCTCGGACGGCTCGCCGGCACGAAGGAATCGCTTCATGAGGCGGCGGTCGATATGCTGCGGGTTGATCTCCGACGGGATGTCGACATTGTTTTCCGGACGAAGGCCTTCTTTCGATCCCACTAAAAATGCATTTTCCGAAGTCAGATACAGGTGCGCGTACGCACGGCTGGCCCAGTCAAATGACGTGTGGATCTCGGTGATGCGGCCGACGGTCTGGCCGATCGCGCCAAAGTAGCGGATGTGCTTATAGCCTTCAAAAAGAGCTTTCATCTTTGCGAGCGCGCGGTCGATCTTCTTCTGGATATCGTTGTCGTCGTCGCCCTTAAAAAGAAGCGCGGTGCCTTCTACTTTAAAGTCGAAAAAGATCGCGCCGCATTCATCTGCGATCGCGCGCACGCCGTCCTCGACTTTCAAAACGCTGTTCGAATATTCGCCGATGTCGTGCTTTTCAGACCAGATCTTTAAAAGCACGATGTTATAGCGAAGACCGGTCAGATCGATGTCGAGATTTTTCGCTTCTTCGATCAGTTCCGACGTATGTTTTCCGCCCTTGATGAGCGTATTGAAAAAGTCACGCTTATCGAGCTCGGTGCGCTCGCGCATCTCTTCTTCGTAGCGCTTTGCGGCTTCCCGCTCTTCTTTTTTCTCGCGGATCTTTTCCGAAAGCGCGTCAACTTCTTTGATGAGATTTTCGCCGTTTACAGGCTTTAAAAGATAGCACGAAACGCCGATCTTGATCGCATCTCTTGCGAACTGGAAATCTTCGTATCCCGTTAATATGATGATCTCGATCCACGGGAACTCCGACTTGATCATGCGGCTCAGCTGCAGGCCGTCCATGAACGGCATCTTGATGTCCGTGATCACGATGTCCGGTTTTTCTTTCTGGATCATCGAATAGGCGACTTCGCCATCGCCGGCCTCGCCGCAGAAATCATATCCATGCGCGCGCCAGTCGATATTATTCTTGATGCCTTCGCGGACGACATATTCATCCTCGACTAAAAAAACCTTCAACATCCTTTTTTCCCCGCTTCGAAGAAATAATGATCATGGGTACGAAGGGGTGTCCTATCGTACCCATGTCATTTTGGATTATAGCAAATTAATGAATCTGTGAATACTTCCAAGAAAAGATTTCGCTCGCCTTTCGCGCGAATGATCCGCGCCGCGCATTCACTTGCAACGCGCGCCGCATGCGGCATCAGTTCTCCATCTTCCAGATCGCGCACGAGTACGGCGGCAGCACGGAGCCTCCTCCGAAATCGTGGATCTTTCCGGTCAGAAGATCGACCGCCTGTCCGCATCCCGCATCAAAATGCGCGGTATATTCGTAGTCCGCGGCATTGATCGCGACAAGGATTCTCTCGTAGTTTTTCTCTTTTCGGCATCCGTCTGTTCCTGCACCGTCTCCGTCCCAGCGTCGTTCGAAAATGCACTGGTGATTCGTCAGTAAGACAGACCGGAAGGATCCGTAGTTCAGCGCGGGGCTTTCCGTTTTGATCTCGGAAAGTTTCGCGATGTGTTCGGTCAGGTTCGTCCACTCGGGCTTTTCAAAGCAAGGACGAAGCGCCGGATCGCCTTCTTCTTTTCTTGCGGTCGCGCCCCACTCAGATCCGTAGTACACGCAAGGGAAACCTGGCATGCCAAATGCAAGTGTATAGATCAGCGGCAGGTGCGCGGGGTTATTTAAATTCGAGGCGATCCTCGTGACGTCGTGGTTATCGACAAAACTCATCAGGTGCAGGCCGCGGAACCAGCTCCAGTTTTCCGGTCCGAACTGCTGCGTGAGCGTGTGGACGACCTCGAACATATTCATGCAGTTGAAGCTGCTGAACAGGCCCTTATAGCACGCGTAGTTCGTGCACGAGTGGCACATCTCGGGGTTGACCCACATCTTATATTCGCCGTGCAAAAGCTCGCCGAGAAGCAGGAATTCCGGCTTCAGGCTTTCTGTGAAACTTCTCAGGCGCTTTAAGAAATCCCGGTCCAGGCAGTACGCTACATCGAGGCGCAGTCCGTCGATTCCAAAGTAGTCGACCCAGTAGCGGATCTTGTCGAAGATGTGATTGATGACCGCGTCATTTCGCAGGTTGAGCTTGACCAGGTCAAAGCATCCTTCCCATCCTTCGTACCAGAATCCGTCGTTATAGTTCGAGTTGCCGTCAAATGAAATATGGAACCAGTCTTTGTATGGCGAGTCCCATTTTTTCTCCTGTACGTCGTGAAATGCCCAGAAGCCTCGTCCGACGTGGTTAAATACGCCGTCGAGCACGACGCGGATGCCCGCTTCGTGAAACTTTTCAACGACTTCTTTAAAATCTTCGTTCGTGCCGAGTCTTCGGTCGATCAGGCCGTAGTCTCGGGTATTATAGCCATGCGTATCCGATTCAAAGACCGGTGAAAAATAGATGGCGCTGATGCCGAGCTTTTTGTAGTGCGGGATCCAGTCGATCACTTTTCGGATCGGGGATGCCGCGGCGCCGGTGCTTTTCGAGCAGGATTTGTCGGAGGCGCAGAAAACCGCTACCCCCTGATCGTTGTACTCGGCCGGTGCATTTTCAAATGGCGCGCCGCAAAAACCCAGCGGGTATATCTGATAAAATACTGATTCTTCAAACCACATGAATTAGAACGTCTCGACTTCCGGTGCTTTTGTGAAAGAAGAATAGGTCGCCGTTGCATTCTGCAGGTAGAATACCTCGGTGTTGCCGTCGTCTTCGTTATACATGCCGCGCAGATTCGGGTATGCGTCGAGCATCGCGGTCTTGGCTTCACGGCGCTCGTCGGCGATCAGTTCGCAGGCGATGCGGATCCACTCACCGTTCATGAATGCGCAGATCTCTGCCTTCGGGTTCGCGTGAAGCTGCTTGGATGTCGGCTTGATCTTGCCGGTCTGGATGTACAGTTTGCCGTCGAAAATGTTCGCGGTGCCAAACGGGCGTACGCGCGGCTGATCACCCTCGACCGTTGCCAGATAGTATGTTCCGGCGTCTTTCAAAAACTTTGCTGCTCTTTCGATACTTTCCATAGTTCAAATCTCCTTATCTGTTTTCTTATTAATCTTCGTATTCAACATAATAGGTTCCGTTACGGTAGACATAGCGTGCACCATAATCGACGGAACTGGATTTCCAGCCGACGAGATCACTTAAGTCCGCCAGATAGGTTTCCGTACCGTCATAATGTATTATAACCTTTTTCGTGACCAATACTCCATCGCCCTTAAGTTTGAAATCATAATATTCTTCGGAGTAGTTCGATGAGAGCGTCGGCGCGAGAAGGTAATTTTTGTATGTGAATCTATCTGATTTGTAGAAGATATGCATGCCGGTTTCATTTCCGAGCAGATCGTAGGTTTCGCCGTAAATGATCGGATTTTTCGAGGTCTGCCAGACTTCGTGTGTTTCGCGCATGGTGAAAAGCTGATCGACGGAAAAGACGAAAAACAGGATCGAGCAAAGCACTACGGTCGCGATCGCCGTGAGTGCGTAAAACATCCCGCTTCTTCGTTCTTTTTTGGTTGAAATGCAGATCATGAAGGGGATCGTGGCGAGTGCGGCATAGCTGATATAGGCACAGACGCGGTTGATCGTAAGCGGCGTGATGGCGATCTCGTCTCGGATCACCACGGCGAAGATCTCATCGAGATCCGACAGGTCGATCCAGGCCGCGATGCGAAATGCGGTACATATCCCGAATACAATAAGCGGTATGATCCAAAGGCGGCGTTCTTTCACGCGTTTCTTCGCTTTTTCGGATTCGTTCATTCGCTGTCCCCTTTTCAAACTCGTTCCTTGAGTATTTTACCACTTTCTGGAAAATCAGACTATGGTGGCGAGGGACCCGGGTGTGCAGGGGCGAAGGGGGCCGCGCGGGACAGTGCATTTCGAGCAGGCGCGGCGGGCTACGCTTTGCCAAACAGCTCCGCGATATTTTTTCGGAAATAGTTCATGTTGAGCGGGAACCCGTCGATCTCGTGCGTCAGCAGCAGATTCTTGCCGACGAAAATGCCGACTTTCTGGTAGTCCTGGAGCTTCTGCATGTTTTTGGCGAGGTACTCGGGGTGGTCGAGCATGCCCAGATGCTCGTGGTAAATGATCGTGCGGCGCGCGACGTCGAGCAGCGCGAAATCGACGTACTTCACGCGGCCATTTCCAACATCCACGGGATAGTCGTATTTGTACGGGATGCCCAGGTCGTAGTACGCGTCGGCGATCATGGCCTCGGACTTCGAGCGCACCAGCTCGCCGCGCTTGGTCGCGAACTTGCGCTCCTCCGGCAGATACGGATTCTCCGCGTACGTCTTCGCCAGCCACAGCTCGGCGTATGTCTTGTCGTCGACGGCGTAGGGCGTGACGAGGGGCTTGCGCGCTTTGTGGAGGCGAGCGTACACATCCTCCACGGTTTTGGTGGGATAACACTTCATCATGGAATTGATTTTGCGGATCTCCGCGGTCGCAGCTTTTATAAGATCAAGAATGTAATCCTTTTGGGCAAGTTGCTTGATACTCTCCTGATTTTCACTTGGAAGATACATTCCTCCCTGCCCGTTTCGGACAACAATCTGATAGAAACGCACCTGTTTCTTGCTCGTTGAAACACGCAGTTTCCCTTCTGGCATTTTGTCCAGATCATTTTCAGCCATCTTCTTCACCTTTCTGAGGAATTCTCTTCTCTTATTCAGCCACTCCTGCCAAGATTTCATCTCTTGTTTTCCTCCTTGCTATCGGATTATGACCCATTCGCATCAAAAAGCTTCAATGGGTCATAGCTTTGCTGACAACCTTATGACCTATTCACATCAAAGAGCCCCAATGGGTCATAACTTCACTGAGCACCTTATGACCTATTCGCATCAAAAAACTCCGATGGGTCATAACTGAGCTTGACAACGTATGACCTATTCGCATCAAAAAACTCCGATGGGTCATAACTGAGCTTGACAACGTATGACCTATTCGCATCAAAAAGCTCCAATGGGTCATAAGCGCACAACCACCCACGCTCGCGCCATCCATATCAACAAAATAAAAGGGAAATATAATATAAAACAATAAAGCACCCTGTCTCGGGTGCTTTCATTAAACTACAGAATCCTATCCGGCGCAAGTCAAATTCTCGCCGCGCGAAATGCACTGTCCCCGCGCAGCCAGCCCCGGCCGGCCCTCACTTCTTCACCGCCACCTTCAGCGACCGCAGATACTCCTTCCGCTCCGGCGTCACACGATAACTCTCCACCGCTTTCTGGATCGACTTATTGTGCACCCATGGCGCGAGCTTCTTCTTCTCCAGAAAAACCACCGCCGCCTCATACTGTTTCGCCAGCGCCGTCGCAAAATACCACGCGATCATCATATTGACGTAGTACTCCTCCGAACGCACCTTCGCCACCATCGCCAAAAACTTCGGCTCGAACCGCGCATCGAGAAAATGGCTCATCAGCATCCCGATGCCAAACCGCACCGTATACGTCTCGCCCGACGCCATCCACGCCCGGATCTGCTCCAAAAACTCGTCGCACCGCGCCTCGAACGCCTTGCCCTTCCCGAACGCTTTCGGCGACATCTGGTCACACGTCGCCCAGTTGTCCACATACGGCAAAAACGCGCACACCCGCTCCATGCACAAGTCGTAGTCGCGGATCTCCGAGATGATAAACGCGTGCAGCTGGTTCTCATCGAAATACTTGTGAGGCAATTCCTCTAAAAATGCACTGATGTCGGGGCATTTGGCGAGCTCTTTGGCCATCTTGCGAAGATCCGGCGTGCGCACTCCGATCATGGAATCCACATCCATCCCCGGGATCAGCTTCACCTGAAAATCCCGATACGCCTTGTCCTGCTTGTCAAAAAGCATCTGCCTGATTTCTTCCGTGCTCATCTCGCCCCTCCAAAACTCACGCCCGTCCGACCGCCCGGCGGCCGCCTGTCCTCACAGCTTCCCGAGCGCATGCCGCGCCGCGATCATACCGAAAGTATAGCAGCGGCCCAGCGACAATCCCGTCTGATGGAACGGATAATCCGCTCCTCCGTAAAATGCACCGCCGAGGTTTCCTGCGCAGTACAGCCCCTCGATCACATTGCCGTCCGCATCCAGCGCCTGAGCATTCTCATTCGTGATCACGCCCGAAACCGACGCCGACACACGGATGTGCTTACGTGCGCCCCAGAACGGTGCTTTCACGATCTTATGCATAAACTTTCCGGGCTTACCGAAATCCACGTCCTCGCCCTTCTCGCAAAGCTCGTTATAACGGTCGACCGAAGCCTTCAGCGCCTCATACGGCACCTCAAGTTCCGCCGCCAGCTCCTCGAGCGTATCGCAGCGGTGCAGATCGATCAGATTCTTAAACACGCCCTTCGGATCCTCGACGAATCCCGGGATAAACTTCTCCATTACCTGCGGCGGCACCGGACCCTCCACGAACTCATCGCGCGGCCAGTTCATATAGTCGTCATCATAGATCGCGCAGTACCAGCCCTTCGAGCCTGTCTCCGCATGTTCCTTATCCAGCATCGAACCCTTGAACGACGGCTGATACTTCAGGATATTGCCCATGTTTACGAATGCCGTATATTCGTTTGTAAAACGCTTGCCTTCCATATTGACGAAAAGGAACGGCTCCTCGAACATCAGCGCCGAATCGAAATCGTGCATCATCTTGGTATGCCCCTGATTCTCCATCACCGCTCCCGCGCTCATCGCCAGGATATGACCGTCACCGGTCTTGCCATGCTGCTTCTTGTCAAAAGGCGCGATATCCGGGCACCAGCGCTCGACCATCGCACGGTTATTCGTATAGTCACCTGTTGCCAGGATAACGGCTTTTGCAGCCTTAAAAAGGATATACTCCCCGTCTTCACTCTTACCGATCACGCCGCACACGCGCTTTCCCGACGCATCCGTGATCAGCTTCACCGCCGGCGTCGAGTAAAATACCTGAAAATTCGGATGCTCATCCGCCATACGGTCCACGATCTTACGAAGCGCATGACCCACATTCAGCGGCTTCGGGCCCACCCACGGCGCCCAGAAATAGCAGTGGTCATCGCCATAGTCATAGATATTGTCACGATCGCGCCAAGTGCCCGTAAAGTCGCCGCTCGTACTGCGGAACGCACACAGCATCTCGCCATCGTTCAAAAGCTCCGCAGATCTTGCGTTATCGTCCACCTTGCTGCCGTCGCCGTACTCGGTCTCCTTCGTAAAGCCCGCCCGGTTCCAAAACCAGATCATCGCCTCTTCCGAATAATCCGCATACGCCCGAAGCTGCTTGGTATCCGCGCGCCAGTCGCAAAGGCTGTTCGTGTGGTGGATCCACTTCGCGATACCCGCCTCCGTAGAACGCGACTTGATGATCGCCGATCCGCAGTTGCCCTGCGAAACAACACCCGAACTCTTCTGCAAAAGCGCAACCTTCGCGCCCAGTTCTGCCGCCCAGCCCGCAGCCGGCACACCTGCCGCGCCCGCGCCGACGACCACGATATCATATTCCAGAGTCTTCGAAGGCTCGATGTCCCCCAGTTCGCAAACTGATTCCAAAACTTCCTCAGATGTATATTTTTCCATTCCTTGTCCCACTCTTTCGCAAATTAATTTTACACACAATAAATATTGTACCACTTCTTCCAAAACAGTACAGTATCACGCGCGCGTGAATTATAATAGAATGAGAAACAAGCGGGGGGGATGCATCATGAAAACGATTCTTTGCTACGGCGATTCCAACACATACGGCTACGACCCGAAAACGGGCATGCGCTACTCAAAAGCCATCCGCTGGACGGGCCACCTTCAAGACGTCCTCGACAGTAAATGCACTGTCGCAAGTAACCCCGGTGCGCCTGATTCCGCTTCCGATTCTTTTGTCGTGATCGAAGAAGGCTGTAACGGCCGAACCACCGTCACCGACGATCCTGTCGAAGGCTGGAAGAACGGCCTGGATTATCTCAAGCCCTGCTTGAATTCCCATAAGCCCGTTGACATCGTGATCCTGATGCTCGGCACAAACGATCTAAAAGAGATCTTCCACCTGACCGCAAAGGAGATCGCCGCAAATGCCGGCATCCTTGTCGATACGATCAAAGAATTCACAAAAGAAAAACAGGGCTTTGTCCCGAAGATCATTCTCGTCTCCCCGCCTCTGATCGGAGAAGATATGCCCAATAGTGTATTTAACCGGTCCTTCGCACCGCGCGCGATCGAAGAATCGAAGCTGTTCGCACCGAACTATAAAGCCGTCTCCGACGAAAAAGGATGCATCTTCTTTGACGCCGCAGCCGTGATCTCCCCTTCAAAAGAAGACTCGCTGCACCTGACCGAAGACGCGCATCAGACGCTTGCGGAAAAGCTCGCCGAAGTCGTGCTTTCCATCTGATCACGGAGGCGAAATCATGAGCGAATCCATCGAGAATAAAGTAAAAGAGAAAAAGCCGAAGAAGAAACTCACGAAGAAACGCCTGGCTCTTCGCATCGTACTTTGTACACTTGGCGCGATCCTTCTGATCATCGGTGGCTATCTGATCTACGTATTTGCCAGCTACCACCGCATCCCCGACAATCAGGTCCTCGAGGTAAAGCCGGACCTTCTGACCTACGCCAAGATGGACCGCGTCCCGCCCCAGCCGATCGAGGTCATCCCGGGAGGGAAAACGTACACCATCATGACCTACAACATCGGATTCGGTGCATATACGCCGGACTACAGCTTCTTCATGGACGGCGGCAAATCCTCCTGGGCAAAAAGCGAAGACGCCCTGAAGGAAAACCTCGTCAACATCGGTCAGTTCATCATGGATTATCACCCGGACTTCACGCTTCTTCAGGAAGTCGACGAAGACGGCACCCGCACTTACCACGTCAACGAGATCAACTACATGACCGGAGCCTATACATATCAATTTGTCTACGCAAGAAACTTCGACTCGCCGTTTCTTTTCTGGCCGCTCCTCGAGCCCCACGGCGCCAACAAATCCGGTCTTCTGACGCTTTCAGATGCGCGCATTTCTTCGGCGCTCCGAAGAAGCCTTCCGGTTGCCGACTCCGTAAGTAAGATCGTCGACTATGACCGCGGCTACTCCATCTCGCGCATCCCGCTTTCGGGCAAGTATGCCGGAGAAAAGGAACTGATCCTCATCAACGTTCACCTGTCTGCCTATTCGACCGAAGAAGTCCGTCAGGCGCAGCTTGCGATGCTCACCGAGGATCTCATCAAGGAATACGAGGCCGGAAACTACATCATCTGCGGCGGCGACTTTAACCACGACCTTCGCGGTGTTGCTTCGGAAAATGCACCGGGGTGGGCGCAGCCGTTCCCGACGGACGCACTTCCCGAGCACTTTGCATTTGGATTTGCTTCCCCAGGAAGCCCCGAAGCAGAGATCCACATCGGCCACAACAGCTGCCGCGACGCCAATCAGGCATTTGACCCGCACACGTCTTTTACCGTACTCGCGGATGGATTCATCGTGTCGGACAACATCGAGGTCGTCTATTACGAATCGCTCAATCTCGGCTACGCGTTTTCCGACCACGATCCGGTCATGATGGAATTCCGGCTTCTCCCGTAACGCAGCCGTCCGAGCAAAAGCCGCAGCCGCCCCGCGCGGCGCCCACACACGAAAAAGAAAATACCCGCTTCGGTTGAGTTTGGCTGACCGATGCGGGTATTTCCGTTTCTCTTATTTTTTCTTGTAAGGATCACTTTTCGAGGATCTCCGAAGCCTCCTTCAGAAGATCGATGATCGGCAGATGCTGCGGGCACACGCTCTCGCACTGACCGCAGGAGATGCAGTCGGATGCTTTGCCGTGGCGGGAGATCACGCCGGAATAGAAATTCTTCGAACGCCAGTCGTCCGGATAGCGTCGAAGAGTATTGATCGTACGGAATACATCGGGGATGCTGATATTCATCGGGCAGCCGTCGACGCAGTACTTACAAGCGGTACAGCCGATCTGCGGAACTTTGAGGATCTCTTTGGTCACCTCATCAACAACCGCCTGCTCTTCAGAAGAGAGCGGTTCGAAGTTCGTAAATGTACCGATGTTGTCGTCCATCTGTTCTTCCGATGACATTCCCGAAAGGATCGTCATTACACCCGGAAGAGTCCCTACAAATCGCAGAGCCCATGACGCGACGGATTTATCCGGACGCACGGCACGGAACTTGGCTTCGAGTTCGGGGGCGACTGAAGCAAGCATACCGCCGCGAATGGGCTCCATTACGATGATTGGAAGTTTTCTTTGGGCTAGGATATTGTAGAGCTCTTCCGAGCGAACGACCGGGTTACTGCGATCCAGATAATTCAGCTGGATCTGCACAAATTCCACTTCCGGATGGGCGTTTAGGATCTCTTCCAGAAGCTCGGGGCTGCCGTGATACGAGAAGCCGAAGTGCTTGATCTTGCCTTCCGCTTTCTTCTGCACGCCCCAGGAAAAGCAGTCATACTTCACGTAGGTCTCATAGTTGCTGCCGTCTTCTACCGAGTGCAGAAGATAAAGGTCGAAATAGTCCACACCGGCGCGCTCGAGCTGCTCGTTGAAAACCTTTTCGATATCGGCTTCTTCTTTTAATTCCCACGCAGGAAGTTTGGTCGCGATCATGAAGGACTCTCTGGGATAACGCTTAACAAGCGCTTCTCTTGCTGCCACTTCCGACTTTCCGCCGTGATAAACATATGCGGTGTCGAAATAATTCATACCGGCCTGCATATACTTATCCACCATGCGACAGACATGATCGATATCAATATTTCCGTCTTTTTCAGGAAGACGCATCAAACCGAAACCCAGTTTCGGCATCTTAGCCAGATCGATACTCATCGAAATATTCCCTCCTACCTGAAATCAGCCGTTTCCGCGCCAAATGCACTATCGCAGGGCGCAACGGTATGTTTCAGTCACACAACCATCTAATTTCATTGTATGATGAAGGAAAGGCGAAAAATGTCGTACTTTTATCCAATTATTTACGAATTTTGTCCAGGAAAGGAAATATTGTTTTTCTTGGCGTGAGTCTTGATCGCCTCCGCGATCAGTTTATGTCCCTTCACGTTCGGATGGATGCCGTCCTCGCAAAGATAATACGAATAATTCTTCTTCTCCAGGAAGATCGACGTGATATCGACCACCGGGACTTCATTTGCGATCGCGAGCTTGAAGATCTCGATATTATAGCGCTCGTGCCAGTTCGTGATATACTGGCGGTCATTTCGCATCCAGCGCATGATATTATCGCCCGAAAGGCCCTTGCTGATATGCCTGAAATACCGGGCCGAATCGATCGGCGGCAGAGACAGAAGGACAGGGGTCTTGCCCAGCTTTTTGATCTCCTGGATGATGCAGGTATAAGTTGAGGTAAAGTTTTCGATCGTGCTCATCGGAAGGTGTTCCGCGTCAGGGTCTTCCGAAACTTCTTTCCAGTTGAAATCGCAGTCATTTCCGCCGAATTCGAGCACAACATAAGGACCGGAAGAATTACGGATCATGTCGAGATTACGCTCAAAGATCGTCTCGCCCTTGGTAATCGTGCTTCCGAATTTTGCCCTGTTTTCGATCGTGATTCCGAAAGATTCCTCGCAGATCTTCTGAAAAGAAGCATCCGAGATCTTATAGTGATCATCTTCGTAGATGACGCCCTTTAAAACAGAATCCCCAAACGCAGTGATCGTTTCCATGTCTTTCTCCTGGCCACGAAAATTTCCCCGCGTTTATTATAGCACGCTCCGATCACTTCGCAAAAAGCGCCTTGATACAGCAGTTATTTGTCGGATACAAAAGACCCAGTGCCTGCTGCGTCTTCTCATCTGCCAGATCCATCCACTGGCCGCTGAGGTAAATAAATGACTGACCCGGTTCGATGCCGGAGATGTAATTGACACGATGTCCACCGTGGCCTTCTTCTTCGAGATCATCCGGATCGACCGCTTCGATCGGCGCCGTCGCGTTATAAGAGATCACGACAGAAAAATCACTGACTTCGATCGGCTCGTCGAGCTCGACGACATAATATCCTTCGTAGTCGAAAGAGACCTCTTTTGTCGCCAGAACCTTCTCCATCGAAGCATCGCGGATCTCGATATGAATATGCGTATCGTCCATCGTGCCGAACGGGAAACTGCAGAAGATATCTGCATCCATACCGACATATGTACCCACCGCAGAAAGCGTGCCCTCGTGATGGAATACATTTGCAACTGTCGTAACCTCGCCGGTACGGACACCTACCGGGCAGCCGCCTTCGTAACTAAGAACTTCCGAGTACTGATCCGAAATACCCAGCACCATGGTCGGAAGGATCGCGGACTCATAGGAGACCCAGAAATATCCGTCATTTCCCGCATTTGTACCATCGCTGTCTTTCATCAGCCATGCGCCGTCTGCCTTCGTCGGCTCTTTTCCGTATTCCTTTCCGAAATACTCCTTCGGGAAATGGTCGTCCCAACCGACGATGACCGCTTCGTGCCCGAAATACCCGGCCGGGAAAAGGACGTCCTCGCCCTGATCGGCAAATTCGTTGTCGTAGATCGTCATGTAGCCGTGCGACGAGCATTGACCGGCACTTGCATCGACAAGACATGTCACGGCGCCCACGTTTTTGATCACTTCCTGGATCTGCTGGCGGGAAACACGCGGCTTTATGTAGGCTTCATGCTCCTGCTCCCCGTCGATGGCATCGTAAAAGACCATCGCCTCGGTCAGTACATAGCCATTGTAACCATTTGAAAGGGACCATACGGCCCATTCCGCCGAGCCGCCGACATTGTTTTCCTGGCCGGGGCTGGCGACGATCAGACCCTCTTCTTTATCGGGACCATACGTCGCGGAAACGACGTCATCGACTGTGAACGGAACGTCCTTTCCGAAGTGGATCTGATAATATGTGCGAAGCGAGTCGTCCGTAGCGTGCGCCCAGCAGTTGCCCTTTCCGCCCTGGTCCCGGACTTCGGTCTGGATGCCGTTATCTACCTGGGAATAATATCCCTTTTTTCCATGTTTATAATCACCGGTCTTGCAGCTGACCGCGCTCAGCGAAAGAGCGGCACAAGCGCCGATCGCCAGTCCCCTTCCGGCGATCTTCTTTGCATTTTTCAAACCCGCGCGGATCTTTCTGTATTCTTCTTTACATGCTCTGTCATTTCCCATGTTGTTTTCCTCCCGTTTTGAATCCTCTGCTTCCAGCATAAAGAAAAACCCTGTCTTCCGACACCCGAAAAAGTGAAGGAAAAACAGGGGAAAATGTGAGTATTCGATTCGCGAGGCCGCGTTGAAAAGCGTCGGCCACACGAGCGCGCCGTCAGATACCAAGCTCGAATTTCAGCTGCGGCTGCTGCGGCTCGTAGTTAAGCATCTCGAAGTCTTCAACCTTGATATCTTCGATGTTGCAGCCCGGATCCTTATGAAGGACCAGCATCGGAGAAGGGGCGCTCTCCGCATCGGGCGACAGTGCATTTTCCGCACGACGAAGAAGCTCGTGGGCGTTATCAATATGACGGTCGTAGATCTGCTCATTTGCCACAAAATGCGTGAACACGCCGGCTTTGTAACCGGTCGCGCGGGAGATCATCAGAAGGAGCGCGGCGTACTGGATCTCGTTGATGCCGCCGGCGCCGGAAGCCGTGAGCATATCGCCGGAACGCTGGACCATGCACATGTCGAGATATTCGCCGCGGACATTCCAGATCGTAAGGAACGCGCAGGGCGCAAGACCGGGCGTCTCGCGAAGGTCGGTCTCCTGCCAGAGCGACATGATCTTTCTTCTTCCGTACGGATCCTTTTTGATGTTGTCGATGAGGTTATGGACCATATCGTAGCGCTTGACCGTCGCGCCGTAGCGCTGGCCGATCGTGCCGTCGCCGATGTCCCACGGGGTCCACCAGGTCACGCCCATCTCCTCCATCTCGGAAAGTTTATTTGTCGGATTCTTATAGATCGTAAAGATCTCGCGGATGCCGGTTTTCCAGGCCTGCTTGCGAAGCGTGCAGATCGGGAATTCCCCGCGGGAAAGATCGTATTTTCTCGTTACGTGATTGACGCTGATCGTGTGCGCCGGTGTGCCGTCTTCGTACTTCGGACGCGGATCGACGTCTTTATAGCCGTTTTCCAGGATATTGCGGATATCTTCTACCAGATATTTATCTGCTTTGGTCATAGGTCAGCCACCTCGTATCTATATCGCTTTTACCATTATACCAAACGATCGCGGAACGTTCCTGCACCACCTGGTCATAAATTCTGTCAAATTCCGGTTCACTCATGACCGTGATATAAAGAAGCGCCAAGCCGAGGAAGAACATCGCGGCAGAGATGATTCCCGCATACAAAAATCGCTTGGCTTTATGGTTGTCGCTGTCGATGAGCATCATACCCAGAACCAGGAAGATCGGTGCGCCACAGGCAACAAACAGGTAGACGCCGAGGCTCATCAGACCGCTTACCTCCATGATCGAATCCGAAGCCGCCTGCGCCGAAGACGTGCCGGAGCCCAGGATACCGATCGACGCCGCAACGAAATTATTCGCAAAATGCAATATCATCGGAAGCAGGATATTATTCTTCTTTACCATCAGATAAGAAAGGATCGCGCCGAGTGTCGCGGTGCTCAAAAAGCGAAGCGGCGACATGTGCATGATGCCGAAGAAAAGGCCCATGAGCAAAACGACCACCCATTCCTTTTCGACGCCGCGGAAATGCGACAGCACGCAGCCACGCTCCATCGTTTCTTCGCAGATCGCAGGAAGGAGTGCAGCCACAAAGACCAGGACCAGATACGGCATCGTGCCGTAGAGCATATCCGAAAGGCCCACCGCTTCACTTCGGAAAGACTTCGGAAGGACAGTCAGTGCGATACCGATGCCGACCATGCTGAACATGAAACCCGCGATACCAAGGAACACGGTACCGAAGAAATCTTTCAAAGTGATCGGCTTGATCGGAAACATCTCTTTGAACTTGACTTTTCTACCAAGGCAGTAGATCACGGAAACGACGGCGAACATCAGCTCCGACGCGATCAATCCCGGGATGCCCCAGGTGCGCTGCATATGCGCGCCGACCGACACAAACAAGATCAGAAATCCGGCCTGTACCACAAATCCCATCCAGGGACGAAGTTTCTCCTGATTCGAAAGTTTCTCCATACCTCAACCCTCCATCACGATCTTATATAGATCTGCCATATCGTCGATAATATAGTCCGCGCCGGACTCTAAAAGCTCCTTCTGCGATGCATTACCATATGTCACACCGACCGCGTCGGCACCCGCGTTTTTCCCCATCTTGATATCAAAAGGCATATCGCCCACGACCAGTGCATTTGCCGCGGGAAATGCTCTTTCGCCGCACAAGACCCGACGAAGATCATGATACTGCGAACCTCCGTTTTTGGAAAGACCTTCCATCCTTCGGAAAGTTTCAAGGACCGGTTCGGGTTCGGGCTTTAGAAGCTTCGTGTCGTCACTTCCGAGGACCAAAGAAAAATACTTCATCAGATCCATCGTGCGCAGAAAACCCAGAAGCGACGGAGTATTTCGAGAAGACGCGACCGTCAGGAATACACCTGCTTCGGAAAGCTTTTGAAGGGTCTCCTCGACATGCGGGAAGATCTCCGGCGGCATCTTCGTTCTGTATTCTTCGAAAAGCGCGCGGTACTCTTTCGTGAGTTCTTCGGCCGTAGCCTCGTCCATATCTTCGTAGAGCACCAGAAAACCGGCGGTCGCGGAAAGGCCGATCGTCGCGGCACAGGCGGCCTCGTCCCGGAAAGGAAGGCCGTGGCGGCGGATCGTCTCCTGCTTGGCGGCCACGATGATGTTTCGCGTGTCCGCGAGCGTGCCGTCGAAATCAAAAATCACCAGATCGTATTTACTCATTTTCCTCTCCTCATTTATACAAACATACCGGCAAATCCGCTGATCAGGACGAGGAATCCGTAGACCAGGAGCGCGCCGCAGACGTAGAGCATGCGGGTGCGTTTGCCGATCGTGCCGAACTGTTTTCTGTAATTTGCATAGTCGTGCACCGCGATCGCCGAAAAGCACATCAGCATTGCGGTGTAGGTTCTCGTCGAAGACGCGTAGATCGTCGGTGAAAAGCCCAGCATCACGCGCGATCCGACACCCATCACGGCGAGAGAAAGATCGCAGACGATGCCCTCCGGCGTGTCATTTATCAGGAAGATCTCGGCGCAGATGCATGCGATGAGGATCAGGAAGATCACAAACTGCAAAGGGCCCGAACCACGCGCCATCGACGCGGCATTGTACGCACCGTGATAGTCGATCTGCGCATAAAGGACAGTTGCCGCCGGCGAGATCACTGTTAAAACAGTACGAAGCGGTCCTAAAAGAACAGCGGCCGCAAACGGCACGACGGAGATCACGCGGAATAGAAAATCCGAATACTTTCTCCAGATAAAAAGCATCATGACGAAAAGGCAGATAAGGATCAGAAGCTCGCTCTCGCAGAAGATATAGCGGAGCGTCGTCGAAAGTCCGATATCAAATTTATCGATCGGATCGAGCATGCCGTAAGCCGGGAACCAGTAGGCTTCGTTGGCCTCGCTTCGGGCATAGTTTCCGGGGCATAAAAGCATGTAGGCGAAACTGAAACCCGTAAGGATCCACAAGATCACGATGCGCGCGCGAAGGTTCTTTTTCAGAAGAAAATACACGAACGCGACAGTGTAGATACCTAAAAGCACAACGACATTCTGCTCACCATTTGCCGCATAGATCACGATCAATACATATAAAAGTTCTTCCCAGAGCTTGAGTTTTTCGCCGTCGTAGGTCTTTCGGATCGGGACCATCGCCGCAAGCATGCAGCACGCAGGCCCGTAGTAGGACGTCGTGCCCATGATCCATCCGGATGTACTTAAGATCACAAACGGAAACGAAAGCGAGACCGAGGAGATAAAAAGAGCGAGATGAAAGTCTTCTCTTTTTCCGATCAGAAGATAAAGCGACTTCTGGATAACATACATACTGCCCGCCGCGTAAAGATAGATCAGGGGGTTATAGTATCTTCGAACGATCATGAAGACCATGTTGATCAAAAGACGCGAACTCCACGTCACGATAACGTCCATGATCCATTTGACGCCCTGCATGAAAGACTTCTCGAAATACTGCTGTGTGGATACGTCGTCAGCACCCATATGCGCAAAAAGAAAAGACAGACCGAACAGGACGCTGACGATAAAAAACAGCATCTCGATCTTCGTGCTCTCTTTTCTTTTAAAAAACTTCTTTGCGTCCATCAGATGGCCACCACCCTCTGAAGGTCAACAAGGACCGTCTGCTCTTCCACTTTATAAAGCAGATAGATGTTATAGATCCCGCCCGGGAAATCCGAACTGTCATAACTCAGTTTCGTCTTAAAACCACTGTAGTCATAGTTCACCGCGTCGCTGAAAAACTCGGTCACGTCGTGGCGCTTGACCACGGTCGTCGGAAGGACATACGCTTCGTCGGACTTCGGATCATGCAGGACCACATGCATTTCGATCGGACATGTCTGGAACTTTTTGATCACACACCATCCGGAAAGCGACAGGATATGCTCATCGGCGACGGACTCGGTCTTGATCTCATCCATGTTCGAATATACGATCGACGGCGCGGTAAATCCGTAGTCACGGATATCGATGCGTTTTATGCGCATCTCATGCCACGACATAAATGCGGAAAGAAACAAAATCACACAGACCGCCACGATCAGGAATCCCACTATAAAACGTCGGCTGTGAATCTTTTCCATCGCGACTCTCCTTCCTGATCAGTAAAACATCGTAAGCAGTGCCGAAAGAAGGCTGATGAAGCCGAGCACGATCAATCCGACGCTCAGATACGGCATCACCTGTTTTTTCGAAGTCTTTCCGAATTCTTTCAGGAAGATCGAATAATCGTGCACGACCAGTGCGCTGATGCAGAATAAAAATGCGGTATACGTTCTCGTAGAAGACGCGTGGATCGTCGGCGAAAGGCCCATCATGACACGCGTTCCGACGCCGAGTACTGCCATGAGGAAATCCCAGATGCAGCCCTCCGGCGTATCATTGATCAGGAAGATCTCGATGCCGAGGCAGACGATCAGGCAGAGATACACACCCACCTGCAGAGGACCTGCGCCTCTTCCCTGCTGCGCTACGTTAAATGCACCGTTGCTGTTGATCTCGCTCACCAGTGTCGAGGTGATCGGGGAGATCGCAAGAAGGATCGGACGAAGCGGTCCGAGAAGGAGCACGGCAAGTACCGGTACGGCCGAGAGGATGCGGTACAAAAGATCCTGGTATTTTTTCCATACCAGAGCCATCATGACGGCGCAAAGAAGGATCATCAGGATCTGTCCGTCACAGAACATCCAGTGCAGTGTCGTCGAAAGACCAAGCTCGATCTTATCGACGGTATCAAGCATGTTATAAGTCGGAAACCAGTCTTTGACTTCCTGGGTTTTTCGAATCCAGTTTCCGCGGCATGTCAGCGTAAATGTAAGTCCTGCGATAGCAAGGAGCAGGTGCAGGATCAGACGGAAGCTGCACTTTTTTCTCTTGACCAGAAAATACACGATTCCCACTGCATAGACCGCGATCAATACGATAACGTTCTGCTCGGCATTGGCCGAATAGATCATCGAAAGGATGTAGATGATGTCCGCCCAAAGCGGGATCTTCTCGCCATCGTAGAATTTACGAAGCGGAACGAGTGCCAGAAGCATGCAGGCCGTAGGTCCGAAGTACGAAGTCGTCGCGGTCGCCCAGCCGGAAGTGCTTAAGATCGCAAACGGAAAACTCATCGCGACACCCGTGATGAAAAGCGACAGCTTAAAGTCATCCTTTTTACCACTCAGGAGATACAGTGCCTTTAAATAGGCATACATGCTGACCGCAGAATAAAGCATCAGGGACGGCTTATTGTAACGGCCGACCACCATCCAGATGAAGTTGATGATCAATCGGGAACTCCAGTCGGAGACCATGCCCCAGACCCAGTTCCAGCCGTCCATCAGGGAATCCTCGTAGTAGACGCGGCGGGTCAGGTCGTCGTTACCGATGCGGAAGAAGAAAAAGCACAGACCAAAGAGGATGCTGACCGTGATAAACAGCAACTCACTCTTCTTCTGCTCTTCGGATTTAAAAAGTTTCTTCTTATCCATCAGATGGCCACCACCCGTTCCAGATCGACCAAAACGGGATCTTCCTCACCTGCGGTATAAAGCAGGTAGACATCGTAGATCCCATCCGGCAAACCTTTACCGGTATAGATCATGTCCGTGGAAAATCCGCTGTAGTCGTAGTATGTACCATCGTTGAAGAATTCCGATACGTCGTGGCGCTTGACCACCGTCGTCGGAAGCTTGTAGGAATCATCCGTATTCGGATCGTGAAGCACGACATAGATCGTGACCGGACGCGTCGGTACTTTTTCCAGAACGCACCAGCCCTTGACCGTCAATGATTTATCATCGACGATCGATTCCGTCGAGATCTCGTCGATCGCAAACGAAACGAGTTCTTCGTCGGCCCATTCATATTCATCAAGGGAAATCTTTTTGATCCGCATCTCGTGCCACGAGAGAAAAACGACAAGAAGAAGGATCACGCAAACGGAAATAATCATCGTGCGAATCACAAATCGCCGACTTTGAAAAAACTGCATATCCCTTCTCCTTCCTTAGAACATACCTAGTTTACAACGACAGGCGGTGCAAATCAAGGCAGAAAGGATTCAGAAAGCATCGCCCTGCTTGCATTTTCTCGCGCGTTTAAAGGCTTCTCCGTCTCTTTTTCGGACGGTTTTCTTTTCGATTCCGTCTTTTGTACAAAGCACAAGATCGATCTGGCCTTTGCTGACGTACGGGTGGCGCAGCACGCGGGCGCACGGAGCTTCGTCGGCATCAGGCTTTTCGGGCGCTTCCTTGGCAAATGCAACGTAGCTGTATTTTTCGTCTTCGTATGGCACGTCTGCGTCTTTTAACATCTTATGCAGGCGGCTTCGCTGCACACGGCAGGCGAAGTGGCACCAGTCATCCGAACTCATCGCGCAGGGACCGTCATGCGGGCAAGGCGCCAGAAGATGCGCGCCCTTCGAAAGCAGCTGATTTCGGATCTGTGCGATCACAGAAAATCCCTCTTTTGTACCGGGTTCGACGATAAGAAGATATTTTCCTGCCGCGTTCCAGAGCGCATCGACAACCGACGCACGATCCTTCGGCGACAGTTCATTTAAAACATAGGAAGATATGATCAGATCGGACTTTTCGCTCTGCACATCTGATAGAGAATCCTTCAGAAGGTCAAATTCCTGCCACGTGGTCTTTTCGGCAAGATCCGGATCCGTCTGCATCAAAAGCGCGCCGGTCTTTCGCATCACTTCTTCTCTTTCGAGGCACATGATCTTTTTCGGCGCAAAGTTTACTTCGGCGGCCCAGGTCGCGGCGCCCGAACCGTCACCGATGTCAAGGACGGTCTCGATGGAGTCGGAAAGATCGGAGAAAGAATATTCCATCGCGTCGCTGACGGCGGAAAATGTCGCAGGCATGCGCACCGCCGCGTAGACCTTTGCTTCGAGCTCACGGTCGATCAGGTGGCGGTTCTGGCCGCTCTCGTTTTTATAGCGTCGTGTGATCTCGGAAGACACTTTTTTGAGGTCCTGGGGCTTTTCGCCTTCGAGGGCCTTTTCCATCGCTTCTTTTAATCCTGCCGGAAGATCCATCTTCGATCCTTTCTTTCGCTTCGCGCGAATATTCTCCTATATGCAAAAAAGACAGCCCGAGTCGGACTGTCTCCCTTGGTGGGTAGTATTGGACTTGAACCAACGACCCCTTGCATGTCAAGCAAGTACTCTAACCAGCTGAGCTAACCACCCGTTTTTGATGACTTCGAAATTATACTAGATGAGAACGAAGAAATCAAGATGGTAAGCGCAAATGATGAAAAAGGCTTGCCGAACAGGCGCGGATCACGCTTCGCCTAAGTACTTATAGTCTTTTCCTTCGATCGTTGCCTTCACGAGTGCTTCGTCCCAGGCGCTTTCATCAGAAAGCTCGACGGCGCAGGAATTGGTGTTGTGGTTCGGGATGGCGGTAGCGATAAACGGCAGCGCCTCCAGTGCCTTTTTCACGGAAGCCTCGCAATGCTCACACATCATGCCTTCGATCTTAAGTGTCTTTTTCATAGTACTACTCCTTCTTTCCGGTTCCGGAATATTTTTATTTGCGGGATGGGTCTTACGCGGCGCTTTGTCGCGGGACGCATCGTGCATGTTAAAAAGGTTCAGGCGCAGCGCATTCATGCACACCGTAAAGCTCGAGATGCTCATGGCTGCGGCGCCGATCATCGGATTCATCTTCCAGGGCAGAACGCCGGCCGCGATCGGAATGCAGATGACGTTATAGAAAAATGCCCAGAACAGATTCTCGTAAATATTCTTCATGGTCTTGCGGCTCAGACGGATCGCCGCGGCCACATCGCGGATCGAGTTATTGACCAAAACGACGTCGGCACTGTCGATCGCAACATCCGTTCCCGCACCGATCGCAACCCCGATATCCGCGGTCTTTAAAGCCGGCGCGTCGTTGATGCCGTCGCCCACCATGATGACCTTCCCGTCGCGCTGAAGCTTCTTCACTTCCCCCGCTTTTCTGTCGGGAAGGATATTGGCAACAACGCGGTCGAGAAGCGATCTTACCGGGATGGCCTCTGCGGCTTTTTCGTTATCTCCGGTCAGCATCACTTTCGTGATCCCGAGATTGCCCATCTCGGTCAGCGCGTCTTTTGAGTCTTCGCGAATCGTATC
>JAGCVX010000014.1 GCA_017962145.1 Clostridiales bacterium
CCTGAAACCTATTACTACTTATGGGATGAAGATAAACTAATTGGTGAGTTTAGGATAAGACATCACCTTACCGACGCTCTTCGTGAAGGCGCGGGTCACATAGGATATAGCATTTCAAAGGAGTATCGTGGCAAGGGATATGGAACGGAAGGGCTTAGATTAACTCTTTTAAAGGCAAAAGAGATCGTGCCTGAAGATGAAATCTACCTGCGCGTCAACAAGGATAATATCGCATCCCAAAAGGTAATGCTAAATAACGGAGCCTATAAGGTTGGCGAAGATGATGAGCATTTATTTATGAGGATTTTGAAAAGATAAGATGGATAACAAAGCAAACGATATAAAAAGAGGCACACCTTGCGGCATGCCTCCATCCAAATGTGCTTTTGCTTTTGCGTTTTACGGAGCACTGCAGTAATGCCAATCGTCCATTTGCTTTACGCCCAACGCGTAGTTTCGGCATTGGTATTCTGTGCTTCTGGAAAGAACTTTTCCGCATCCGGAACAATACACTTCGGTCGTTCTCTTTCTGTACTCGGTCTTGAAATATGCCACGGTGAGACCCCACCAGTCTGACCCGGCAGATACCCATCCGCTGGTTCTGTAACTGCGATAATAACCGCAATTGTGCGCGTTGCTCATGACGGATAGTTCGCATGTGCAGATGTGATCCTCATGACAATCTTTTTCCTTTGGTGCTTTTGCTGCAAACGCCGAAGTTCCGATCACGGTACAAGCCATGAGTACGACGGCGGCTCTTTTGATAATAGATGTTTTCATAAATTGTCTCCTTCTGTAAATACTATGACTGAACGCACGCATTTCAGTCTGATGCATTCTTTGATGTCAGATTCAGAAATAATACAATTCTGTTGTTTGGAATGGGGGTGCCGTCGCGGTTGAAGAAATAGAAAATAACGTCAGAACCGCGGCCGCTGCTTCCTTAAAAACAAGCATAGTAAGCCTTCCTTTCATTATTCATATTTCCACCTCTGAGAAACAAAAAAAAGAAAAAACAGGAACATCGACCGGGCCTGCGCGCTGCCCGATGATCTCCCTGATTCATCTTCATTGTCCTCTTGATTCATAATTGTACACGGAAAAAAACTTGCGTCAACATTATATGTAACAAAACAGAAAATGGTAGAATGAGACAGATAGAATCGAGATGGAGGACTAAACATGGAAAGAAGTGTACGCACCTCGGCAAAGGCACTGGTCATAAAAGACGGCTGTGTATTAGCCATCAAGCTGCATGACAGCGACGGAGATTTCTTCATCATGCCCGGCGGCGGACAGCAGGCCGGAGAGCTTCTTCCTGACGCTGCGGAAAGAGAAGTGGCCGAAGAGACCGGGATCCGCGTGAAAGCAAAAGAAGCCGTCTTCATCATCGAGGGACTGGAAGGAGAACCGCATCATAGAGTGGACGTGGTTTTTCTTTGTGACTATATCGGACAGGCAGAAGGAGAAAAACATCTCGATACGAATCAGGTCGGTGTCGAGTGGCTTCCGATCGAGACACTCAATCGTGCGCCACTTTATCCTTCCAAACTGCGCCGCCCGATCATGAATCTTTTTGAAGGAAAGTCCACTCCGATGTATCTCGGATACGAAAATGCGGGTGACCCGGAAGTCACTGATTAAACGAGCAAGGAGTGAAGTAATGAAAGACCCGATCACAACTATTCTTTTCGTACGGCACGCGCAGTCGCTGCATCCTTTCAGCGATGACCGCACACGTCCTCTGACTGAAGCAGGACTTCTCGATCGGAGTGTCGTGTCGGAAGTTTTGAAAGACCGCCGCATCGACGCATTTGTGAGCAGTCCGTTTAAAAGAAGTATCGATACGATATCTCCTCTGGCGAAGGAAAGGAACTTGGAGATTACGACCGATGAGCGTTTCCGCGAAAGAAAATTCGGATCCCACAGCTACGATTTCCGCGAAAAAAGATGGGCCGATTTTTCCGCCGCAGAAGAAGGGGGCGAGACGCTTTCTTCTGTGCAGGAAAGAAATATGGAAGCGCTTTTTGAAGTGCTCGAAAAATACTCCGGAAAGACCGTCGTGATCGGTACACACGGAACGGCACTCAGTACGATCCTGAATTACTTTGATCCTACATTCGGACTTGAAGATTTTTATCGTATCTGCAACTGGATGCCTTATGTGATCGAATTGGTTTTCGAAGGAAAGACACTTCTGAAAAAAGAAGAGCTGGCACATGTAGAGAAGGCCTATCAGAAGATCGACTTTTCAAAGATCACGGCATGTGGAGAAACCTGCACGCGCTGTGAAAAGAAAAAGGACGGAAGATGCCCGGGATGCATCGAGGCAGACGGAGTCGTTCCGGAATGGAAAGAGTCCGGACGCTGCCGGATCCATGCCTGTGCACATGACCATGGCGTGGCGATCTGCGGACTTTGTGAACTCTTTCCCTGCGAGAATGTTACCAAACTCATCCCGTGGAATCCCAACGCGTTGAAACACCTGACGTATTTACGTGATGAATATGGTAAACTGGGGAAGAAATGATCCGCGCCGCGGATATGTATAAGGGGAAAATGAAAGTTACATGAACAGCGATTTAGAAGAGATGCTCCGTCTGATCGATAAACTCGAAACGACGAGAGATCTGACAGATGAAGAATTTGAAAAGGTGCTTCTTTGCGAAGACCCGGCATTTTCCGGGGAACTATCTGCACGGGCAAGAAAAGTCCGCGAAGGGATCTATGGAAAAGAGGTCTATCTTCGTGGCCTGGTCGAGTTTTCCAACTTCTGTAAAAACAACTGTAAATATTGCGGGATCCGAAGAGATAACAAGAATGCGCAGCGCTATCGCTTAAGCGAAGAGGAGATCCTCTCATGCTGCGATATGGGATACGAGCTGGGCTTTCGTACATTCGTACTTCAGGGCGGAGAAGATCCGCACTTTACAGACGAAAGACTGGTCCCGCTGATCCGAAAGATAAAAGAGAATCATCCGGACTGTGCGATCACGCTTTCGATCGGCGAGCGCGAAAAAGAAAGTTACCGAAAACTTTTCGAGGCAGGCGCGGACCGCTATCTGCTTCGCCATGAGACTGCAGACAAAGCGCACTACGAGATCCTGCATCCGAAGGAGATGTCTTTTGAACATCGCATGCAGTGTCTTCGCGACTTAAAAGAGATCGGCTATCAGGTGGGAGCCGGCATGATGATCGGTTCTCCATGTCAGACTACGGCGCACCTGATCGAGGACCTCCGATTCCTCCAGGACCTCCAACCGGAGATGGTCGGCATCGGCCCATTTATCCCGCATCACGATACGGAATATAAAGATCAGAAAGCAGGCACGGTCGATATGACACTCCGCCTTCTTTCCGTGATCCGGCTTCTTCTTCCACAGGTGCTTCTTCCTGCGACGACCGCACTGGGGACGATCGATCCGATGGGCCGCGAAAAGGGAATCCTTGCCGGAGCCAATGTCGTGATGCCGAATCTTTCTCCTTCTGCGGTTCGAGGAAAATATCTTCTTTATGACAATAAGATCTGTACCGGAGACGAGGCGGCGGAGTGCATCCGCTGCATGACGATGCGTGTGCAGAAAGTAGGTTATCAGGTGGTCACGGATCGAGGCGATCACATCCGCTTCAAAAAATAAGGAGGGCGTATGCGATTAGGAACATCTTCGCCTCTGGCACACAGCAGTGCAGAGGAATGGGCAAAAAACCAGGAAACGCTGGGATGCCGTGCGGTGGTTTTTCCGCTGTCATCTTCTGACCCGGAAGAAAAGATCCGGGAATATACCGAGGCGGCCAAAGCCCACGGTCTTCTGATCGCGGAAGTCGGTATCTGGAGAAATGCCATGGATCCAAACCCGGTTGAAAGGAAAAAGAACCGGGACTACTGTGTCGCCCAGCTTCAGCTTGCGGACAGGATCGGTGCACGCTGTGCCGTCAATGTCGCAGGCGCGCTCGGCCCGAGATGGGATGGGCATTATCGGGAGAATTTCACAAAGGAAACGAGAAAAGAGATCGTGGAGATGGTACGGGAGATCATCGACCGGGCACAGGTGAAAAATACCTATTTCACTCTTGAGCCCATGCCGTGGATGGTGCCGACCGGACCGGAGGACTATGTCCGTCTTCTCGAAGAAGTCGACCGGGAAAGATTCGCGGTACATATGGACATCATCAACATGACCAATTCCGCAGAACGGTACTTTGCACAGGAAGAATTCATCGACCGTTGCGCGGCACTTCTCGGAAATAAGATCCGCAGCTGCCATATCAAGGATGCGCATCTGAAAGAAGAATATACCTTCCAGCTCGAAGAGTGCGCACCCGGAAAAGGCGAGTTCCCGCTTCGATACTATGTGGAGAAGATGCACGCCATCGATCCGGACATGCCGGTCATCCTCGAGCATCTGAATACAGACGAAGAATATCTTACATATCTTAAATACCTGCAGGAGGTGCTTCATGGCATATAACAGAGTTTCCGACGCAAATGAGATCACCGCACGTTACCTCGACAGCATCCTGATCAAGCAGAGACTGATCGATTCGGTCGTGGCCGATACGAGTATCGAGTTTTTGGGAGAAACATTTCAAAGCCCGGTCATGACTCCGGCATTTTCCCATCTGGTACAGTTTAAGGGAAGAGAGCTTACGGGTCTGGAAGAGTATTCCGTAGCAGCCAAAGATCACGGCATGCTGAATTTTGTCGGCATGATGGAAAACGATATGTTCGAAAAGATCATGGCCACGGGTGCTAAGACGGTACGTATCGTCAAGCCGTATGCCGATAACGGGAAAGTCCGCGACCAGATGCAGTTCGCAGAATCCGTGGGCGCATGGGGCATCGGTATGGATATCGACCACATCTTCGGAAATCAGGGACTCGACGTCGTCATCGGTGAAAAGATGGATGTGCAGACATCGGATATGCTTCGATCCTATATCGAATCGACAAAGCTTCCGTTCTTCGTTAAAGGCGTGCTTTCCGCAGACGACGCGCTCAAGTGTGCCGACCTCGGTGCCAAGGCGATCCTCGTAAGCCACCATCACGGAAGACTTCCGTATGCGGTTCCTCCGCTTCAGATCCTGCCGGAGATCAAGGCCGCGCTTTCGGGAAAAGACGTAAAGATCATCGTGGACTGCGGTATCAGTTCCGGTGCGGATGTATATAAGTGTCTGGCACTCGGCGCCGATGCGGCGGCAGTCGGAAGATCCATGCTGCCTTCTTTGGAAGACGGCGGCGTCGACGGTGTCGGATCTTTCTTCCAGGGCGTCAACGACGAGCTTCGTTTCGTGATGAGCTGCACCGGATTTTCTAAGGTAAGTGACATCGACGATTCCTGTCTGGTTATGCCGAGAGCATAAGAAAGGGAAGATATACCGATACATGCAGATAGAGAATTACTTTGAAACAACTGAGAAGGAATACTGGCGCAAAGAAATCGAAAAAGGAGACTGGCGTGCGGCCAAGTACCTAAGTGAGATCATCGACACCGAAAAGTTCGCGCAAGCGTATGGAAAGAATGCGCAGGTTTTGCTTCTGGTGGAAGGAAAGAAACTGATCGCGTTCTGCACCTATGCCGAGCATGATGAGATCCCGGATCCGGATCTGAAACCCTGGTCCGGATTCGTCTATACTTTCCCGGAGTTCCGAGGCGCGCGCCGCATGGGAAAACTTCTCGAACATGTATATCTGCTCGCCAAAAAAGACGGATATCCGTTCCTTTATATCTCTACGGAGGAGGAAGGTCTTTACGAAAAGTACGGCTTTACGTACTGGATAAGTATGGAAAATGAATGGGGCGACCTATCCCGCATTTACCGCATGAAGATCGAGGAAAAAGACTATAGCGAAGTGCTCGGAAGAAAGATCGAAGGTACGATCGACCGGCCTTTGGGTTCCGCCCATCCCGATCATCCGGACATGATCTATCCCGTAAACTACGGATATGTGGATGGGGTTTTCGCGCAAGATGGAGAAGAACAGGACGTGTATCTTCTCGGAACAGATCAGCCGCTGGAAAAGTTTTCAGCCTCGGTCATCGGCGTAGTACACCGCCTCAACGACTGCGAAGATAAGTGGATCGCAACTCCGGACGGAAAAACGATGGACAGAGAATCGGTCCTTCACGCGATCAGTTTTCAGGAACAGTACTATATGGGCGAACTGTATCTTCAAAAAAGCACATAAAGAGCATATGTCGGACACATGAAGGACACATGGGTAACCTACCATAAGGTCATGGAGGAAAGAACAGATGGCCAGAATCTTGATCGTAGAAGATGCCGCGCAGCTTCGTAAACTCGTGGCGGATTACTTCAGAAAAAACGGTGCTTTTGACGTAGATGAAGCAGCGGATGGATTTGAAGCACTCCGTCTGATCGAGAAAGAGCAGTATGACATCGCGATCCTGGACATCATGCTTCCGGGTCCTTCCGGGTTCGATATCTGTAAGATCTTACGATGCCGAAGCAATTGCCCCATCGTGTTTTTGACGGCACTGGGCACCGAGGAGAATATCCTCAAAGGTTATGAGATCGGAGCGGACGAGTATATGGTCAAGCCGTTTTCGCTCAAGGTCCTCTATGCCAAGTGTCTGGCGCTTCTTGCAAGAGCGGCGGGAGAAAGTGCTTCGGCGGAAAAAGAGAAGATCCTGCAGTGCGGCGCGGTCCGTATCTATCCGTTGCGGATGCAGGTTTTTGCAGGAGATACGGAACGGGAACTGGCACCGAAAGAATATTTCCTCCTGAAGGTTCTCATGGAGAACCAGGGACATGTCCTCGGAAGGCAAAGGCTTCTGGATCTGGTCTGGGGTGCGGATTTTATCGGCTCGGACCGTGTGGTGGACAGCCACATTAAAAAACTCAGAAAGAGCCTGGGCGAATACGGGGACGCCATCAAGACAGTGATCGGCGGCGGATATAAGATCGTGCCGTGAAAGGTCTTGCCGAAAGGAGGATCTTATGAATAAGAATAAACTGAAACCGGGAAACCGTACCCCGAAAATACAAAAGGTGAAGAAACCGAAGTTCTTGACCGAATTTCTGAAATGGAGCCTGATCTTTCTTCTGATCACGAGCTTTGTCTCCTGGCAGATCCTGTTTCGCGTAAAGAAGGACGCTGAAGATGAGATCTATAGGACTTTCGAAAGCTATACTGATAATCTTCAGGAGAATGCCAAAGAATTCTTCGCGCTCGATGAGAGCGATCCCTCGTATAGTTATGTCTATAACCGTCTGGAGTTTTCCTTGAATATGTTTACTTTTGCGACAGGACGGTATGCCGCGGTCTACGACGGCGATGAGATGATCATGGAAAGCGTAAGCGGTATTTCCGCGGTGTTTGGGACCCAGGGCGAAGATGGGAAACTTTCTGACTTTTATATCCTGAAAGATGCCTCTTATCTAAAGCCGGTCCAGGAATATAAAAACGGGAAATACGACCTTGCCGAGAATCTCGCCAAAGCGCAGAAATATAACTACGACCCGCTGAGCATGCTCGCGCTTGTCTTCGGAGAAAAGTTCTATTCGCTGGATTTTGAAGATGTATATATCGATCAGCAGACGCACCGCTTTGTTCCCGGAATGGGAAAGGTTGAAAAGTTTACTATGACAGAAGGTGTGGCAGAACTGGATGGTTCCTCCACTGTTCGGATCGACTGCACGCCGTCGGATACGACCGGATATACGCATCTTGAAAGATATGATCTGCGTCTTCTGGTTTTCTCTTATACAGAAGATACGGGAAAAGACGTGAACTACTGGATCGGTGAGGACCAAAGTACGTTTGTGGATCCGGATCCGGATGTCTATATCCCGCCGGAGGATGCATGGACCTGTTCTTGGAGCGTTCGTGTAAGCTATGTCAATCCGGAGGCATATTCGGTATGGGAGATCCTTCCTGTCACGACGAGAGTCTGCTTCTTCGGTGCGATTGGCAGCGGTCTTCTGCTCGGTCTTCTGGTCGCGGTGATCGTTTACCATAAGAAAAAGACGCTCTGGAATACATTTGAGTACAGAAGAAAGACGACGGAAGCGATGGCCCATGACCTCAAGACTCCGCTTGCGACGATCTCGGCTTATGCGGAAAGCCTGGAAGAAGGTCTGGAAGGACAGGGCGCATCCGCGGGTTCGGCAGAGCAGGCAAGGAGGATCCGGGAGAATGTTTCCGAGATGAACCGCATGCTGGAAAATATCCTCGACTTTTCCAGAACGGACGCCGGTGTGAACCGGATCACCATCTCGGATGTGGATGTTACAAAACTTCTAAATGAAAGCCTTGCCCGCTTCGAAAAGCTCTTTGCGGAAAAAGAACTGAAGCTGGAGCGAAAAGGTCGGGCGGCAGACGGAGCACCTTGCTTCCTGAAAACCGACGCGGAGCTTTTCAAGCAGAGCGTCGAGAACCTGGTATCGAACTGTGCCAAGTATTCCGACCCGGGAAGTACGATCGAGATCGATCTTTTTTACGAGCAGCTGAGTTTCAAAAACAAGACCTCCGTTTCGGTTTCGGATGTCGAGGATTTGAAAAAGCCATTCGTGAAAGGTGATGCGTCCCGAGGTGAGAACGGAACCGGTCTGGGTCTTTCGATCGTGGACAGTAATCTACGTGCCCTGGGATATAAACTGGAACTGAAACTTCTAGACGGATGGTTCAGCGCGATAGTGCATTTCACATAGAAAAAGACAAAATCCGTTCAAACGGGCAAAACCCGCAAAGCCAGTAATATCAGCGATGTAAAGTCAACTTTACATCGCTTTTTTACGTGATGTAAAGTCCTTTCGATAGACGAGGCGGGAGGGGGCGGGCATAATCCGAAGTGTAAGGCGGAGCACGAAGATGATCCGCAGGCCGTCCCCGAAAAAGGGGAGAAAAAATCGAAAATGGAGGACAGGAAAATGTTAAAAGATTTAGGAATCAACGGAGGCACATTGATCATTTGTCTGGTGACGGGATATTTCGTAATCAAGTGGGCAGTCAAGGCTGCGATCGTAGAAGCATATGAATCGATCACCGGAGAAAAAACCGAGGACGAGCTCGAGGTCGAGCGCATGATGGCCGAGGACGCCGAGAGAAGAAAAGAGGCAGCCGAAGCATACCGTGCGAGAAAAGAAGCAAAAAAGAACGGCGGTTTGCCAAGAACCTGATGTCGTGTTTAAATGGACTTGTCATCCGACAAGTCTAACGCATCGAGGTTTTTATGGAGATCGGAAAGCGCATCAAGGAGCTTCGCACAAGCCGCGGCTGGAATCAGGAAGTCTTCGCAGAGAAGACCTATGTGTCCCGCCAGACGGTCAGCGCATGGGAAAACGACAAGAGTTACCCGGATATCAAGAGCCTCCTTCTCATGAGCGAGATCTTCGAAGTGAGCCTCGATGACCTCATCAAAGGAGACGTGGTCGAGATGAAAAAAGAGATCAGCAGTGAATCCATCCGCGAATTTAAAAAGTGGTCGAATATCTATGCCGCCGGATTTGTGATCGGCATTCTCATCCCCTATCCGCTGGTGCATTTCTTCAAGTGGTGGGGCCTTCTGATCTTTCTACTGTACTGGGTGGCCCTTCTTGTTCTGGCTTTCCGTGTGGAAGCGCTGAAGAAAGAAAACGACATCCAGACCTATAAGGAGATCGTGGCCTATCTCGAGGGAAATGAACTGGGAAAGGACGAAAAGATCGCCGAAAAAGCGAAGCGTCCATATCAGAAGATCCTCCTGGCCATCGGCGCCGGAGCGCTGGCTCTGGCCGTCTTTATACTGTTCCGCCTGATCTTCGGATGAAGCCTTAAAAACTGCAAATCTTCCCGAAAAGTACTATAAAATCACCCACGAAATAACTCTTTGGAAATGGTATAGTATATCTATGACTATTTTTCTTTGGAGGAATGACGTATGGCGATGATGGAAAGACCGGCCGTGAAGGAAGCTGCCGGAGGAAAGTGCTGGGAGCACGAGTTTTCAGATTTTTACATGAAGGTGTTTGTTCCGGATACGCAGATCGACGGACAGACCAATAACTATACATTCCGCGCACCGCTGCTTCTCGTTTTCGAAGAGACAAAGCAGGATATGGACAGCGCGATCCGTTTCGCCAAAGAAACAGGACTCAGCAATATCGCTTCCCGCGTGGACTCGAGCGTGCTTTTCGTTTATCCGAAGGCAGAAGGCGGATGGGCCGGCGCAGACGCAAGCTTCTATGCATCCGTGATCGCTGAGATCAAGATGATCCCGGTCTATAAAGACGGAATCGTCGAAAACTTCAATTTCTTTACCCAGACATTTGAGGGCTTCTTCGCCCGCGGCGCGATCTTCCGTGCCGACATCTACAGCTACGGCGCATCGGCCGACTATGTTGCCAAGAATCTTCTTACGACACTTCAGGGCCAGTATCTCTGGGGTCCGGGCGAGATCACGCCGGCGATGTGCTCGATGGAAAAGCTTTCCGTTGTTCCAAACGTAAACAGAAAAGATATCGCGATCCTGAGTGTCGGAAACACCGAAGAGGTGAACAGTGCATTTGCCGGATGCGAAAATCTTCTCATCAAAGAGACCGCAGAATACGAAAAAGACTTCGATGCATTTGTAAAGAAGTTCAAGATGTGGTGCGGTCATATCGAGATCGAACCGGACTTCCCGGCACTGGGCATGACAGAGGATGTCGGTTCCGTTCTGGTCAAGACTTCTCCCGACAATCAGTTCCTCCCGGTAAAAGCGCCGGAGCACAAGGTCGGTTACTTCGCTTATTACAACAACGATATTTTCGACAACGGTCCGGTGCCGCTGGTGTTCGGCTGCCACGGCGGCGGTGACTCCTCCATGTACCTGACATTTGTTGCGGGCTGGTGGGAAGTCGCGCATAAGTACGGATTCCTTTTCGTATCGATCGAGAATCACCAGTTCGTCACCGCAACAGAAGCCATCGAAGTGATCGAAGGCTTAAAGAAGCGCTACAACATCGATCCGCACCGCATCTATGCGACAGGCTTTTCGATGGGATCCGGCAAGACCTGGGATCTCTTCCAGGAATACCCGGACGTCTTTGCCGGCGTGATGCCCTGCAGCGCACTCTTCCCGGTTTATACCACATTCTTCGGAAAGCCGGTCACCGAGAAACTGAACAAGACCGTACCGGTTCCGGTATTCTATTCCGGCGGAGAAAAGTCCCATCTTCCGGAACTTCCGTTCCAGGCGGATTCTTCTCTGGAGCGTGTCCAGTACCTCTCTGAGGTCAATAAGCTGAAGAAGGATTTCAAGTCTCTGAAGTTCGATGAGAAAGATTCCTGGGAAGATCCGATCTGGGGTGTGCCGGGAGACCGCATCGAAAAGGTCCACGACGATTCCCGTGACGCGAACCTGACAGTCCACTACTTCGACAGTGAAGACGGTGTGTGCAGAACCGCACTGGCCAGCGTCGACAATCAGATCCACGAGTGCCGTCAGCACAGTGTGGAAGAGGCCTGGAAGTTTATCTCGAAGTTCACAAGATAAGCCCGTCCCATCTTGCACGGGGCGACACGCGCGTGTGGCGCGGCAGGGGCAACTTGATGTAGAATACTCTTATCGATGGAGGGTGCAAAGATGAAATATACTATGAAAATTGCAGGCTTGGAAAGAGACCTTCCGCTTTGTCAGATAGCGGATGACCTTTATATCGCCGCGTTCATCTGTTTCGGCGATGCGGAGATCACGACGGCATGTGCCGAAGAACTCCTCAAACTGGTTTCCCGCGATGACTATGACTATATCTTCACCGCGGAAGCAAAAGGCATCCCGCTGGCACATGAGATGGCCAGACTGAGCAAAGCCGAAAAGTATTTTGTTGCCCGAAAAGGTGCGAAGAACTATATGCCCGATCCGATCTCGGTGGAGGATCACTCCATCACGACGAAGGGCGCGCAGAAACTCTATCTCGGACGTGACGATGCCGAGATGATCAAGGGCAAGAGGATCCTTCTTGTTGACGATGTCATCTCCACAGGCGGATCCCTCCGTGCGATGGAGGAGATGGTCAATATGTGCGGCGGCACCGTGACCGGCCGGGTATGTGTCCTGGCAGAAGGTGACGCGGCAAAAAGACAGGATATCAAGTTTATCGGGACGATCCCGCTCTTTAACGGAAAAGGAGAGCCGATCGGAACATGACGTGACTTCGGGCAAGGACCGAAGCGGGGGATTAGGGTTAAATGAGGGCCGCTTATGGAAATTACCTATCTAGTGGAAGGCGTCGAGTATAAGACAGAATGTACGGATGACTATATCCGTATCGACGACCAGAAAAAATCAGGCCGGCGCAAAGTGGTCGTGACCGCGTGCTGCGACCTCGAACTTCGGGATGCACAGATCGTGCTTCCGCATTCCTACCATCTGGATGATCTCGTGATGGCGAACGGCTATCAGTCCTGGACAAGAACCAGAGAGTTCTTCCTGGGCGAGTACAGCAACGATCTTTCCAAACTGCCCAAGATGGTGGTCGATAAGTATCACCTGCGTGCATTCGGCTCCCAGGCATTCTGGAAAGAGCCGTCCGGCGGACATCTGGGCTTCGACTTTTCCTGGATCTCGGGAAAAGAACCGTTCTTCATCGGAAGCGATAACTATAAAAATGCATATCTGCTGATCTATTTCGAAGAGAAATTCGACCGCATCCGCCTGCAGAGCGACATCGAAGGAAAGGTCCTGAAAGAAGGCGAGAGCTTCGTGGTCTTCGACTACATGATCGAGGCTTCCCCGCATGAATATTTCTCGAGATTCCGTCCGAGAACATCAACGAAACTTTTCGGTTATACCTCCTGGTATAACCACTATCAGAATATAAATGAGAGCATTCTGAACGAGGCGCTGGACGCAGCCGATCCGCGTTTTGATCTCTTTCAGATCGACGACGGCTACGAGTCTTTCGTCGGTGACTGGCTGGATGTCGATCCGGTAAAATTCCCGCAGGGTCTTTCTCCGATACTGGAAAAGATCCACGCGAAAAACCTCAAGGCCGGTATCTGGCTGGCTCCGTTTGTCGCGGAAGAAGAATCGAAACTCGTCAAAGAGCATCCCGACTGGATCGCAAAAGACGCAAAAGGAACCCGCATCTCGGCCGGCTATGTCTGGAGCGGAAGCTGCGTACTGGATCTGAACCATCCGGAAGTCGTCGAGTATATTCGAAATGCACTTTCGCATTACGTGACGATGGGTTTTGATTTCTTTAAGCTCGATTTCCTTTATGCCGTCAATCTGAAACCGCTTACCGGAAAGACAAGATCCGAGACATCAGAGTTCGCGTACCGGCTTCTTCGCGATACGCTTGGCGACAAGCTGATCCTGGGCTGCGGTGCGACGCTTTCAAATGCATTTTCCAGATTTGATTATTGCCGCATCGGACCGGATGTTTCGCTTACCTTTGACGATATCCCGCATATGCGGATCCTGCATCCGGAGCGCGTGTCGACGAAAAATACGATCCTCAATACGATCTACCGAAGTCCTCTGGACGGAAAGGTCTTCTTAAACGACCCCGATGTTTTCATGCTCAGAGACGACAACAACAAGATGAGCTTTACGAGAAGATCCGCTCTGACCCGTCTCAATGCACTGTTCGGTTCGCTGTTTCTGACTTCGGATCTGGTGGGACGTTATAACGAAAAACAGAAGAAGATCCTCGAAGAAGCACTGGTGCTTTTTAAACTGGGAAATCCGCTGGGATATGCGCTGAAAGATGAGCGCGTGGAGATCCGCTATGAGATCGAAGGCGAAGTGAAATATTTCTACTATGACTCGGAACGCGGGTCACTCCGGGACAAGCGCTCGATCCTGCCGCCGCCCGGAAAGCCTATCCTGCCAAGGATGAAGGAGCGTGCCGAGAAAAAAGGAAAGGAGTGATCGTATGCCGATTCTAGCTTCTTTTATGGTCCCGCATCCGCCACTGATCGTCCCCGATATCGGAGGAGGAAGGGAAACGCAGGTCAGCGAGACGATCCGTTCCTACGATCAGGTAGGTCAGCAGATCGCAAAACTTGCGCCCGAGACCATCATCATCACGAGTCCCCATGCGATACTCTATTCCGACTATTTCCATATTTCTCCCGGAAAGAACGCGAAGGGTTCCTTTGCGATGTTCCGCGCGCCGAACGTAAAGTTCCATCAGGACTACGACGAGGATCTGGTCGATGCCATCAGCGATATCGCCTATAAGGAAGGCCTGCCCGCCGGAACGATGGGCGACCGCGAACCCGAGCTCGATCACGGCACGATGGTGCCCCTTTATTTCATCGAAAAATACTACAAAGATTTCAAACTGGTCCGTATCGGCCTTTCGGGGCTCCCGCTTGTAGACCACTATAAGCTCGGCACATTCATCGCCCGTGCCGTCGAACAGACCGGACGCCGCGTCGTCTTCGTTGCCAGCGGCGATCTTTCGCACAAACTTCAGGAGAGCGGTCCATACGGATTTACAAAAGAAGGCCCCGAATACGACGACCGCATCATGGACGTGATGGGGCGCGCGGCATTTGGCGAACTCTTCGATTTCGACGAGGCCTTCTGCGATAAAGCGGCAGAATGCGGTCACCGCTCTTTCGTCATCATGGCCGGTGCCTGGGACGGCAGAAATGTTCGCGCGACACGCCTGAGTCATCAGGATGTGACCGGTGTCGGATACGGTATCTGTACTTTCTATCCCGATGCGGAAAATGCACTTCTGCCTGAAAGACGGTTTCTAAAGAAGTACCTTTCCGAAAAAGAAGAAGCGCTTCAAAAACAGAAGGACTCCTCGGATGTCTATGTCCAGCTCGCGCGTCTTTCGCTTGAGACATATGTCCGCGAAGGATACAGGATCCGTATCCCGGAGGATCTGAAAAAACTTGAATCCGGAGGATTTATCCCCGATGAGCTCCTGCTCGAACGAGCCGGTGCATTTGTATCCATACATAAACAGGGAAAACTTCGCGGCTGTATCGGAACGATCAGCCCCACTGCGCAAAACCTTGCCAAAGAGATCGCGCAGAATGCGGTAAGTGCCGCGACCCGTGATCCTCGTTTTGACCCGATCCGTCCCGAAGAACTTCCGTGGCTCGAGATCAACGTCGATGTGCTCGGTGAACCGGAAGATATCGATTCGATCAGTGATCTGAACGTCAAGTGCTACGGCGTCATCGTCAGTACCCGGGACGGAAGAAGAGGTCTTCTGCTTCCGGATATCGACGGCGTGGACGACGAAGAACAGCAGGTCGCGATCGCGATGAGCAAGGGCGGGATCCAGCCGCATGAGGACTATTTCCTGCAGCGGTTTGAAGTGGTCCGCCACTGGTAATGCTTATGGCAAAGTGCGAAGTCTGTTTCCGGCATTGTGAGATCAAAGAAGGCGCCCTCGGATTCTGCGGCGCCCGAACCTGCAAAAACGGCCGAGTCGTTTCTGAAAACTACGGCCGCATCACTTCCTGCGCGCTCGATCCCATCGAGAAAAAGCCTCTTGCGAGATTCTTCCCCGGATCAAAGATCCTCTCGGTCGGAAGCTATGGCTGTAATCTCCGATGCCCGTTCTGCCAGAACAGCGAGATCTCCTGGGGCGAGGAAGTCGCGATGTTTCAAAAAGATCAGAACGCAACATCGGGGCGGATGGCGATGGTACAGGAAGTTACCCCGGACGATCTGGTACGTGTGGCACTTCGGGAAAAAGACGAAGGCAACATCGGCGTGGCATTTACCTATAACGAGCCGTTTATCAGCTATGAATTCGTAAGAGATACCGCAAAACTTTCGCAAAAGTACGGCCTGAAGAATGTCCTGGTGACGAACGGGACCGTGGAACTTCCGATCCTTCGAGAGCTTCTTCCCTATATCGATGCCATGAATATCGACCTCAAAGGCTTTACGGACCGCTACTACGAGAAAGTCCTGGGCGGAAACAGAAAAGTCGTGATGGACTGTATCGAAGAGTCGGTAAAATCCTGCCACGTGGAACTGACGACCCTGATCGTGCCGGGCGAAAACGACGATCCGGAGGAGATCCGGGAGATGACGAAGTGGATCTGCGGCCTGAAAGATAAGGACGGAAAGGTCATCGGAGAGACGATCCCGCTTCACGTATCAAGGTTCTTTCCGAGGTTTCATATGCAGGAAAAAAGCGCCACGGCGGTCTCTACCGTCTATCGTCTGGCGGAAGTAGCACGCGAAAGCCTAAAATATGTTTATACAGGAAATTGCTGAAATCACATGACAGCAGGGGAAAGTGGCTATATACTATAGGGGACAATATATTGTCATGAGGAGGATAGTTATGAAAAAGTTATTTACGAAGATCGTATCTGTCGCTCTGATTGCCAGCATGATGGGTGCGCTGGCAAGCTGTGCGACAAAGAAGAGCCTTACGGTAAACAAGGGGAAACTGGTTATGGCGACAAATGCCTACTTCCCGCCGTATGAGTACTATGAGGGAACCAAGATCGTCGGTATCGATGCCGAGATCGCGGAAGCCGTTGCCAAGAAGCTCGGTCTGGAGCTGGAGATCCAGGACGTAGAATTCGATTCCATTATTGCAGGTGTACAGAGCAATAAGTACGATATCGGTATGGCAGGCATGACAGTTACTGAAGAGCGTAAGCAGGCAGTTAACTTCTCTTCCACATATGCTACAGGTATCCAGGCGATCATCGTTGCGGAGGATTCTCCGATCACAGATATCGATACCATGATCGGCGGCGACTATAAGGTCGGCGTACAGACAGGTACAACCGGTGATATCTACATCACCGATGAAGTCGGCGACGAGCGTGTCGTTCGTTTCTCCAAGGGTAACGATGCCGTTCTGGCTCTTTCCACAGGTAAGGTTGACGCAGTCGTTATCGATAACGAGCCGGCGAAGTCTTTCGTTGCTGCAAACGAAGGCCTGAAGATCCTGGAAACACCGTATGCAGTAGAAGATTACGCTATGTGCATCAACAAAAACAACACTGAACTTCTTAACGAGATCAACAAGGCTCTCGCAGAGCTCACAGAGGATGGCACGATCGCTGCGATCATCGAAAAGTATATCCCGAGCAACGGCTGATCCGTTTAAATAGACCATAAAAACAACGACAAAGACGGAAAATGACTTTATTTCCGTCTTTGTTTCTTTTACAATAGAATCTCGAAATGAATTGGATCCATGGAGGGGGAACCATCATGTATAACAGCATACTGGCGCATCGCGTCTGCCTTGCGCTGCCGGCCTGGCTTGCCAAGCTGAAAGATGAATTCTATATCAACTTCGTCGCAGAGGACCGCTATAAATATCTGGTCAAAGGTCTGTGGATGACCTTGAAGATCACGTTCTTCGCAGTCCTTCTGGGTATCGCGCTGGGCGTCATCGCGGCGATTATCAGAAGTACACACGACAAAACCATCGAGGAGATGCGTCCCGGTTTCGGCAAGGGCCTTCTTATCGTTTTAAATGCACTGGTCAAGCTCTATCTGACTGTCATCCGCGGTACTCCGGTAGTCGTTCAGCTCATGATCACCTACTACATCATATTCGCGTCATCGACGAATACGCTGCTTGTCGCGGTGCTGGCCTTCGGTATCAACTCCGGTGCTTACGTTGCGGAGATCATCCGATCCGGTATCATGAGTATCGATAACGGTCAGTTTGAGGCCGGCCGTTCTCTTGGTTTCAACTACATCCAGACCATGATCTACATCATCATCCCGCAGGCATTTAAGAATGTCCTGCCGGCTCTGGCGAACGAATTCATCGTCCTGATCAAGGAGACATCCGTTTCCGGTTACGTCGGTATCCAGGATCTGACCCGCGGCGGCGACGTCATCCGAAGCCGTACATTCGTGGCCTTCATGCCGCTTCTTGCCGTAGCAGGTATCTACCTGATCATCGTCGTATTCTTCAGTAAGATGGTATCTATTCTGGAAAGGAGGCTGAGAAACAGTGAGCGCTGATAATTCTAATAACAATCATTCTGACGTGCTGATCTCGGTCCGCGACCTTTGCAAGCACTATAAAGGAGATATCCGCGCACTCGACGGGATCTCCACCGATATCAAAAAGGGAGAAGTCGTGGTCATCATCGGACCGTCCGGTTCCGGTAAATCCACTTTCCTTCGTTCCCTGAACCTTCTCGAGCGTCCGACAAGCGGCCATATCACGTTCGAAGGAATCGATATCACTTCTCCGGAAAATGATATCAACAAATACCGTCAGAAAATGGGTATGGTGTTCCAGCACTTTAATCTTTTCCCGCATCTGACGATCATCGATAACATGACACTGGCACCGAGAAAACTTCTGAAAATGAACAAGGTCGATGCCGAGACAAAAGCCCGTGAACTTCTGGCAAAGGTTGCACTGGAAGATCGTGCGGACGCGTATCCGAGCCAGCTTTCCGGCGGACAGAAACAGCGTATCGCGATCGTCCGCGCACTCTGCATGTCTCCGGATGTACTGCTTTTCGATGAGCCGACATCCGCACTCGACCCGGAGATGGTCGGTGAAGTACTCGATGTAATGAAGGACCTGGCAAAGACCGGCATGACCATGGCGGTCGTTACCCACGAGATGGGATTTGCCCGTGAGGTCGGTTCCCGCGTGATCTTCATGGATGAAGGAAAGATCATCGAAGAAGGTACACCGGAAGAGATCTTCGATCATCCGCAGAATGACCGACTGAAGACATTCCTGGCCAAGGTCCTGTGATCTTTTACACTTCGAAAATGTACATAAAGAATACACAACAATACTCTATACTGGGCACAGTGAAGCAAGGAAATGCTTGACTGACCGCAGTTTGAAAAACAAATACACGAAGTGAGGATGACATGAAGAAGCATTACGTAAGAATGGCGATACTGGTGGGTGCCCTGATCCTGGTGGCATTCATTCTCGGCGGCTTTTTCTTTACGTATGTGCAGATCCAGAACATCAACGACGAATACATCGACAAGTGTGCGCAGAATTCGCGTGCCCAGGTCCTCTGGGACGAAAAAAACGGCTATGACCTGGAGATTTCGATCAAGCAGACATACAGTCAGGCGTGGCGTTCGGCGGTGATCTATACAGGGACTGACATCGGATTTTCCGGAGAGTATTTCTGGGACGATGGAGAAAGAATGACGATTCCTTCGAGTGATTTCATATGGGTATACTCCAAAGACAATGATCGGGTCGATTACAATCAGTTCCGTATCATCCTGGTAGGGGACGATTTCGAAGGAGATCCGGACAGCAGAGAACTATGGGACATCGAACTGCGCGGACTAAGTGACAATGTCTTTGTTACGGAAGGTCTGATCGATTATCGGATCAACAGCGAAGAAGAAGTAAAGACATATAAGATCAGAAGATCTTCGGTGGACCTCGGATTTGGCGAGATCGATGTAGCAGAGTGGAGTCATGATAAGCTCTACGGCGAATACATCCGGATGGCCAAGACCAAGGGCGAGGCGGCGCTGAACAAAGAAGCGAAAGAGATCCTTTCCCGATTCAAAAAGAGTCAGGAAAATGGGGAATCCATGAAGATGTCGAAAGAAGGCTGGTTTTCTTCCTACTACATCTCCTACTTTACTTCGGATATGAACATCACGGTACCGCTGGGACTTTACGGTGTGTATGTTTTCCATCCGTTCTCGATCGTGATGGCAGAAAATGCGCATGTTTATATTCTCTTTGCCGTGGTCCTTCTGATCCTGGAAGCGATGGTTGCGATCGTAGCCCGAAAGATGTATCAGGAAAGAAAGAAATACGAGCTGAGAAGCCAGCAGCTGACAAGAAGCATCGCGCACGATCTGAAGACACCGCTTGCGGTAACGAAAGCCTATGTCGAGAACTGGGAATATATCGATGAGAATGACCGTCCCGAGACCGCGGAGAATATTAATTCGGAAGTGGATCACATGACGAAGATGGTCAATACGCTTCTCGATCTTTCGAACCTCGATGCCGGAAACCGTGAGCTGAAGATGGAAGAAGTGGAGCTATACAGCCTCTCACGAACAGTCTTTCGAAGGATGGAACCGCTTGCGCAGGAACGACATCTGGACGTGCAGTTCGAAACGGACAAAGAAGACGGAGAATACCTGGTAGAGGGTGATCTCGAACTTCTCAAGATCGCGATCGGAAACTTCCTTTCCAATGCGGTCAAGTATGGTGAAAAGAAGATCCGCATCCGGCTTTCGGAAAGCGGAAAGAATATCTTATTCTCGGTGACCAACGATGGTACACCGATCGGTAAAAAAGAGATCAAGAAGATCTGGGATCCGTTCTATAAGACGGACAAAGCAAGGACCGGCCGTCTGGGAAGCAGCGGAGTGGGACTTGCCGTAAACAAGAGCATCCTTGAGCAGCATAAAGCGAAATACGGATGCAGAAGCGATGAAAGCGGAACCACATTCTGGTTCGAGATGAGAAAGGCGGAGGAAGATGGACAATAAGTTTCGAGTACTTCTTGCAGAAGATGAAAAAGCACTTCAGAATATGGTCTCTCTTTGCCTTTCGAAGAACGGCTTTGAAGTGGACGTCGTCGATAACGGAATCGATGCCTGCACCTATGTAGACAAGTTCCGCTACGACGCGATCATACTGGACATCATGATGCCAGGAAAAGACGGAAGGGAAGTATGTAAATACATCCGAAACAAATACGATGTGCCGGTGATCTTTCTGACGGCGCTCGGTGCGGAAAAAGATATCGTGGAAGGATATGAGATCGGAGCGGATGAATATGTTACCAAACCATTCTCGACAAAACTTCTTCTGATGAAGGTCAATGCACTGATCAACCGTTACAGAGGCCTTCTGGTAAAAGACGGAAAAATCGTGATCGATGAGATCGTGATCGAACCGGCAAGACGCGCGGTGTCGGTTGACGGAAAACGGATCGACCTGGCACCGAAAGAATATGATCTGATGATGTTCTTTATCGAGAACAAGGATCGGGTACTGAGTCGAGACATCATCCTGGACAAAGTCTGGGGTGCGGATTTTGAAGGATATGACCGTGCCGTGGATACACATGTTAAGAAGCTTCGTGCCACACTCGGTGATGCCAGTTACCATATCGAGACCGTGATCAAGTCTGGATATATCTGGAAGAACAGAAGCTGAAAGGAACCCGAAAAATGAAAAAGAAAATCTTGTGCCTGCTGATGGTGCTTAGCACCATGGCTAGTCTTTGTGCGGCCTGTAACCGCGAAAAAACATCAGAAAACACATCTTCTGATCCATCGATCAATCTTCCGGTATTTGAGCAGCCGGCGCCTCCGAAGATCGTTCTTTCCGACGATGAGCCGGAGCCGACAAGAAGAAAAGATGCCTTGAAGGACCTCGCGCCGCAGGTCGATGAAAACGGAATGACGATCAGTCAGTGGCCGTCGATCACTTTGAGCGGCGACCCCGATGAGATCATCGAAATCCAGGAAGACTGCTTCTACGAAGGTGAGCGATTCTTCATCTTCTTTCAAAACGGCGTGAAGATCCGCGGTGACGTAGCGGAGCATCTGGACCGTATCATGTACGGACTGGAAGATCTGCTCCAGCTCTCCTACGAAAGAGACCCGGTGAACAGTGATATCAACTGGAGATATCTGTACTTCGATAATGCATTTACCGATGTAAACAGAGACCTTGCGAAAGTAAATATCCTGATCATCAAGAACCCGGGCGACGGCGCGATCGAGTGGGCGGGAGAAAACGTGGCAGTACTTTTTGAAGAAGACGTATTTGATCCGGAGCACGATCTGGAAACAGCGTATCACGAACTGGCCCATGTGCTTCAGCTGCGACAGGCAAGTCCTTTCGGACGAGTCCTCGCGGAAGGTATCGCAGCTTATGCCGAATACCAGATGTGTATCCGGGAAAACCGTCCGGCCTGGGATACGGCGGGGTATCTCACAGACCGCAGAAATCCGTCTATCTACGATGAGTCTTTGATCTACACCGACCCCGTGGGAACGTTCATGCACGACACGGAAATCGACGGCGGACATAACGACTGGGAATACCAGTACGGCATCAGATTCGTGACATTTCTCGTAGAAACTTATGGAGTCGAAGTCTTCGACAAGATGTGTCGGATCTCACTTGAGTTTACATACGAAGAAGCCAGGACCGACATGATCATCCGAGTCATCAAAGAAGCAACATCCGACGATGTATTTGAACAGTTTGCCGCGTGGCTCCCGGAAGGATGGGAAAGATTCGGCGAAGAATACGAAGAGTATATGAAACAGTTTGACCCGATGCTGCAAATGCGGGATTCCACACAGGTTCCGGCCTGAGAAATAAAGTAACCATAGGAGGAAAGAAAATGAAAAGAATGAATGCGATGTGTGCGGCACTTCTTGCCGCAGGCATGGTGTGTACCACCGTGCCCGGTTTGGGAGAATTTCTGGTCCGTGCAGATGAAAACGGCGTGACTTTGACCGACACGGAAGAGGACATCAAGATCGATGAAGATCATTTCCCGGACGAAGAATTCCGAGCGGTCATCGGACAGGAGTTCGATACGGATCAGGATGGGATCTTAAGTGAAAAAGAGATCGAAGAGGCCAAGACGCTCAACTGTCTGGGATGCAAGATCTATGACATTACCGGTATCGAATACCTCACTGAGCTCGAGGAACTGCAGTGCGGTTTCAATACACTTCGCGAGATCGATATCAGCAGCAATACAAAGCTCAAGAGCCTGGACTGCTACGATACAAAACTGACATCACTGGATCTTTCCGGAAATCCGGAACTGGAATATCTTTGCTGCTCGGACAACAAACTGACGAAGCTGGATCTTTCATCCAACACGAAGTTAAAGCAGGTCGAGTGCTACGAGAACCTGATCACGGATCTGGATATTTCAAAGAATACAGAACTGCTTTCGATCAATTGCTACGGCAATCGTCTGAAAGAACTGGATACCACAAACAATCCGAAACTGGAAATTCTCAGTTGCGGATATAATCCGATCGAATCCGTAGATGTAAGTAAGAATCCGAAACTTCAGGAATTCTGGTGTTATGGCGGTAGCCTTACGACTATCGATCTGAGCCACCACGCGGATCTTCACATCGTAAGTCTTGCGGAAAACCCGCTTACGGATCTGTATCTTTTTGACTGCCCGATCATGCTTGATCTGATGAAGGTGAGCCCGCTTCAGCGCGAAGTGAATCCGTATACGGGTACAGAATATCTTTACAGTGAATTCGATTTTGAAAAAGACGGACAGCCGCTTCACTGTTTCATCTATTTCAACTCAACCGCGACGCTTGTCACAGATAAAGAACCTCCGAAGCCGGTCGCTCCGGAACCCTCCACACCACAGCCGGAGCCGGCCACTCCGGCTCCGGTTTCCGACCCGACATTCTCTGATTTTGTCGAGCGGTTGTACACGATCGCACTCGGTCGTGCTTCGGAAGCGGACGGCAAAGCATACTGGGAAGAACAGGTCATAAAGAAGGGCCTCACAGGTGCGGACTGTGTTCGTTTCTTCCTTCTGAATTCGCCTGAATTCATGAACCGTGATCTCCCGAACGATCAGTTTGTTGAAGTACTGTATCAGACCCTTTTCGGCCGTGCACCGGAAGCGGATGGAAAAACATACTGGCTGGGACGTCTTTCTTCCGGAACGACGAAGACCGATATGGTAAATGAACTGATCGAGTCTGTCGAGTGGTGCAACACCTGCGCAACCTACGGCGTCAAGTCCGGAGCGAAAAGCCATAAAGCTACCGTTGCTTCGAAAAATGCTACGAAGTTTGCGACACGTCTTTACACCTGCTGTCTCGGAAGAGACCCCGAAGCAGAAGGTCTCACATACTGGTCACTTGCTCTGACGAATCTCGATGCTACAGGTTATCAGGCGGCAAGCTTGTTCTTCACGCTGCCGGAGTTCACAGGACTGAAAACCACGAACGAAGAATATCTGACACGTCTTTATAAGACATTCATGGGAAGAGAACCGGAGACAGATGGATTCAACTATTGGCTCGGACTCTTATCCGGCGGCAAGGACAGAAACGAAGTCATGAAAGCATTTGCAGCCTGTCCCGAATTCCAGGAGATCTGCAATTCTTACGGCATCGTGCGAGGCGAGATCTGATCCTTCGCACATAACAACTAACTACTAAAAAGAGGAATCATCCTGCACGGCAAGTTTGCGTAAGCAACTGTTCGCAGCCGAAAGGATGATTCCTCTTTTTTATTCTTCAAATATTCATGATATAATTTCATAGACAGATTATTGGAGAGGAGAAATGACATGAGAAAAAGTAATGTACAAATACTGAGCATGTTGCTTGCGATCATAATGTTGATCGGCATCATGCCGGGATTTAAGACGAACGTGTTTGCGGGTAACACGACACTGGTTATTACCTTCGACGCGAATGGTGGTACACCGGGAGAGGCTTGGAGAGACCAAGTCGAGCAGGAAGCGCCTTATACGGATACGGTATATGCTCCGCCCACATCATTCTGCACGCCGCCAAGTAGATGCGTATTCGATGGTTTCGAAATCGGCGGAAAACGCTATGGGGTCGGCGAAGCGTTCACACTTACGGAGGACACGGGCGTAAAATTCCTTTGGAAGTTTACCCGGGCCATCGTGTACTGGGATGCAAATGGTGGTACACCAGGAGAGGGTTGGAAAGACCAAGTCGAGCTGGAAGCACCTTATACGGATACGGTATATGCTCCGCCCACACCATTCTGCACGCCGCCAAGTGGATGCGTATTCGATGGTTTCGAAATCGGCGGAAAACGCTATGGGGACGGCGAAACGTTCACAGTTACGGAGGACACGGGCATAAAACTCCTTTGGAAGGCTACCCAGGCCATCGTGTACTGGGATGCAAATGGTGGTATGAAGGGAGATGGTTGGAAAGACAAAGTCGAGCTGGAAGTACCTTTTACGGATACGGTATATGCACCGCCCACATCATTCTGGATGCCGCCGCTTGGATGCGTATTCGATGGCTACGAAGTTGACGGAAAACGCTATGGGCCCGGCGAAACGTACACAGTTACGGAGGACGTGTGCATAAAACTCCTATGGAAAGTGATGCAGTGCAACGTGCAGTGGGATGCAAATGGTGGTACGCCCGGAGAAAAGTGGGTGGCATCCGAAACCCTCGATGCAGGCACGACGATCAAACTCGACAGAATCGGTGAAGATTATGTAACTCCACCGGAAGGTAAGGAATTCAGCCATTTCGAAGTTAATGGAGAAAAGGTTGCAAAAGGAGAAGAGATCATCATTTCTGGCCCGACATCGATCGTTTACTGCTGGAAAGCCAAGCTGTTCGAGGATGTACAGGTCAGCTTCGATTTGAACGGCGGAACCAAGGGCCCGAATTTCCCGAAAGACCCGATTCTCGTGACATACGGAATGGATTACCAATTTGAGCCGGTGACAGCCGAAATCGTTGTCGCCCCGAGAGGCATGAAGTTTGATGCCTATGAGGTCGATGGCGTGAGATATGAAGTTGGCGACCATTATGTCTTTACGAAAGATACTACAATTAAATATCTGTGGATCAAAGATGGTCCGATGAAGCTTGATATCAAGTACGATGCCAATGGCGGAACAAAGGGCAGCAAGTGGCTGGACGGATTCCAGATCGAAGAAGGAAAAACACTCATTCTTTCTGATCTCGGTGAAGATTTCGTTACGGCTCCGGAAGGAAAAGAATTCGATGCATATGAAATCGATGGAGTGAGATATGAACTCAATTCCAAGTACACCTTTACCAAAGATGTTACGATCAAGTTCCTCTGGAAAGATAAGACCGTAACACCGGAACCGCAGCCGGTATCCCCGGAGCCACAGCCGGTTTCTCCGGAACCGTCTTTTGCGGATTTTGTAGAGAGACTCTATACCGTTGCACTCGGACGTCCTTCCGAAGAAGAAGGAAAAGCATTCTGGGTCCATCAGGTAGAAAAGAAGGGTTTCACCGGCGCAGACTGCGCGAGATTCTTCCTTCTCGATGCACCGGAATTCCTTGGCAGAAATCTTACTGATGAACAGTTTGTCGAAACACTTTATCAGACATTCTTCGGACGCGAGTCTGAACCGGATGGAAAGGCATATTGGCTTGGCCGCCTCGCTTCCGGTTCTCCGAAAGCGGATCTTGTAAATGACTTTATCGAATCCGTAGAGTGGTGCAACATCTGTGCGACATATGGTGTTAAGTCCGGAGCAGTGTATCACAAGGCTACCGTACCTTCGAAAAATGCAGTGAAGTTTGCAACAAGACTTTACACATGCTGCCTCGGAAGAGATCCGGAAGAAGATGGACTCAACTACTGGGCACTGGCGCTGACGAATCTGGATGCGACAGGCTACCAGGCTGCAAGTCTGTTCTTCACACTTCCTGAGTTTGTCGGTCTTAAGACAACGAACGAGGAGTATCTGAAGAGACTGTATACCACTTTCATGGGAAGAGAGCCGGAGGTTGAAGGATATAACTACTGGCTCGGCATGCTCAATGGTGGAGCAGACAGAAACGATGTCATGAAGGCATTTGCCGGATGTCCTGAATTCCAGGATATCTGCAACCAGTATGGTATCGAGCGCGGAGAGATCTGACGGATCAATACAACTGAATAAGTAAAGAAAGAGATTCCTCTTCGGCTGCGAACAGTTGCTTACGCGACCTTGCCGTGCGAGGAATCTCTTTTTGATCTTTTTGCGAGAGATTCAGATGAAATAGTGAGAGATTCTGAGGGCGTCCTTTGATATAATGATTATAATTGGATACTATGCGCGATGGGGCGCATGTGAATATTTAGATTCGGGAGGACTTGCACCATGAAAAGACAGTTGGCTGTTGAGAAAGCAAAAGAACTTCTTGAGAAGATGACCACGGAAGAAAAGGTTGCGCAGATGATCCAGGTTACCTATACGGATGGTGGCCGAGAGGAAGCACTGAAGTGGGCAAAAATGGGTGCAGGTTCATTTCTCCATGTATTAGGTGACGACGCCAGAGAACTGCAGAGAGAAGCCATGAAGACACGCCTGGGAATCCCGGTGATCTTCGGTATCGACTGTATCCATGGCCATGGTCTGAATACAAGTGCGACGATCTTTCCTTCGCAGTTGACCTGTGCCTGCAGCTGGAATCCGGAAGTGGCCCGCGTTATGGGTGAGGTTTCCGCCAGAGAAGTTGCTACGGATGGCCTGCACTGGACATTCTCGCCGGTACTCTGTCTGGCAAGAGATACTCGATGGGGCCGTGTAAATGAGACCTTCGGTGAGGATCCGTATCTGGCAGGTGAACTGGGTGCCGCGATCATCAAAGGCTATCAGGGTGATGACCTTTCTGACGATGAACATATCCTGGCATGCGCGAAGCACTATCTCGCATACGGTGAAGCTACCGGCGGACGTGACGCATACGATACGGAAGTGACCGAAAGAAAGGTCCGTGAAGTGTTCCTGCCGCCGTTCCAGAAAGCGGTAGAAGCAGGATGCGCCACCATCATGACGGCTTATGGTTTTACCGATGGTACGCCTCTTACGGCAGACCGTCACATCATGCATGACATTCTTCGTGACGAACTGAATTTCGATGGATTTGTTATCACGGACTGGGATAATACACAGAGCCTGGTATGGCTGCAGCATATCGCCGCGGACATCTCCGAAGCATCCGTTATGGCCGCCTCTGCCGGTAATGACATGATCATGACCACGAAGGGTTTCTACGAAGGAATGCTCAATGCGCTGAAAGAAGGAAAGGTCGATATCTCTGTTGTCGATGAGGCAGTCCTTCATATCCTGACGATCAAATATGAGATGGAGCTTTTCGATAAGCCGGAGAAGAAGGGTGAGCCCGGTTGCTTTGGTAAAGAAGAGCATCTTGACGCAGCAAGAGATGCCGCAAGAAAGAGTGTCACATTGCTCCGTAATAACGGTATGCTGCCTCTTGGAAATGGCATAAAGAAGATCGCCGTGATCGGTGAGAATGCGGATAATGTCCGTGCACAATATGGCGACTGGACATACTTCACGCATCCGGTACCGGATCCGACGAATTCCCGCCCGGCGCATCGTCCGTATGTGACACTTTGGGAAGGTGTGAAAGAGATCTGTGACCAGGAGGGTATCGAAGCTTCCTATGCAAAAGGCTGCGCAGTCATCCCGAAGGGCGAAGACGATCTTGAGGAAGCAGTCCGCATCGCAAAAGATGCCGATGCGATCATCTATGCAGTCGGTGACGTGATCCCGCAGTTCGGTGAATTCTCCGACCGTGCAGATCTGAATCTTTCCGGCAAGCAGTATGAACTGTTCGAACTTCTGAAAGCCACCGGCAAGCCGATCTGTACTGTGCTGATCTCCTCGAAGCCGCTTTGCATGGGCATTACCGCAGAGCAGGCAGACGCAGTTGTCTGCGGATTTAACGGCGGTATGTTCGCAGGTCAGGCTCTGGCGGAAGCGATCTTCGGTAAGATCAATCCGAGCGGAAGACTTCCGATCTCCTTCCCGCATCACTCGGGACAGATCCCGGTCTACTACAACCAGATGCCCGGCTGGCATGGCGGAAAATATAACGACATGCCGAAGACTCCGTTGTTCGCTTTCGGAGAAGGTATGGGCTACAGTGCATTTGAATACGAAAACTTAACGTGCGGAAGTGACCTTCAGGTTTCCGTTACCGTTAAGAACGTAGGTAAAGTGGAAGGCACAGAGACCGTGCAGATCTACCAGAATGACTGCGTTTCGAGCGTGCTGACACCGGTGCGCCGACTGATCGCATTTACTCAGGTAACACTTGGCGCGGGCGAATCCAAAGAGGTGCAGATCCAGCTGAAGAAAGACGACTTCGCGCTGATCAATAAGAAGTGCGAGAAAGTGGTCGAACCGGGTGAATTCATCCTCTATGCCGGTCACAGCAGTAAGGAAGAAGACTTGATCTCGATTACGATCAAGATGTAAGGACGCATGAACAGGACAAAAATACAATATCAGAATTTTGACGAAGAAAGAGCGCTATACCATGTGCAGCACGCGGACGTGGACTCCTGCACATTTGCAGGACCCGCAGACGGGGAGTCGGCGCTGAAAGAAGCACGTGACATCAAGGTAAGTAACTGTACGTTTGCCCTGCGCTATCCGCTTTGGCATGTCATCGACTATTCGGTGGACAGCATCACGATGGAAGAAACGTGCCGCGCGCCGATATGGTATGCAAGGCACGGCGTGCTCGAAAACTGCGACATCCGCGGTGTGAAAGCCGTGCGCGAATGCGAGGATATCAAGATCAAAAACAGCACGATCGATTCGGTCGAATTCGGCTGGAAATGCATCGGTCTTTCGCTGGAAAATGTCACGATCACATCGGAGTATATCTTCTTTGACAGTAAAAATGTTTCCCTTTCGCATGTCGACATGAAGGGCAAGTATTCGTTCCAGTATGTGGACGGACTTACGATCGAGTCGTGTGAACTCGATACGAAGGATGCATTCTGGCACAGTAAAAATGTGGTGGTAAAAGACAGTGTGGTCAAGGGCGAATACCTCGGATGGTTTTCGGAAAACGTCACGCTGATCAACTGCAGGATCATCGGTACGCAGCCTTTCTGCTACTGCAAGAATCTAAAGCTTGTAAACTGCACGATGGAGGGCTGCGACCTTTCTTTCGAGTATTCGGAAGTGGAGGCGGATGTTCGTGGACGGATCGAATCGGTGAAAAATCCGAAGAGTGGTATAATCACTTGTGATGAAGTCGGGGAGATCATATCGGGCGATACCGTGATGGAGTGTACCGGCAAAGTTCAGATTCGCTGACAGAAAGAAGAGATCGACAACATGGATGACTATACACCGCAGCTGACGAAACAGGAAGGATTCAAACTCAACCGAAATCAACTGAAATATCTGCTGATCATCGCGATGCTGATCGACCACCTCGCTTGGCGGTATGTTCCGACGGTGAGCGTACTCGGGCAGATCATGCATTTCATCGGAAGACTGACCGGACCGGGTATGGCTGTGCTTCTTGCGGAAGGTTATCAGTATACGAGAAGTAAGAAAAAATATGCCATCCGTCTTCTTATTTTCGCATTGCTGTCCTGGGCGCCGTGTTCGCTTTTTAACTACAACCGTTTTCCCTATATCGGCATGGATATGTTCGGTGTGATCTGGACATTGTTCCTGGCTTTTGTGACGGTATGGATGTGGGATTCCATAAAAGGGAAGAAGCCGTTAAAGATCTTCCTCGTAGTGATTTTCTGTATACTCTCCCTTTTAGGTGACTGGTGTATCTTTGCCGTTTTGTGGGCGCTGTTCTGCTACATCTACCGTGATAACGAAAAGAAGAAATGGATCTCTTTTGCTATTGTGGCAGTCATCGAAGTGGTGCTGGCCTGCCTGATGTCCGGATTAAGTCAGTTGTTCCAGCTGGGTGTCGTTCTGGTGCCGATCGTATTTATCTATTTCTACAACAGAGAACCCGGAAGCAAGAAACCGTTTCACAAGTGGTTCTTCTATGTGTTCTATCCGCTGCACATTTTGATTTTGTATTTTATGAGATGTCTGGGATGCTGATTCGCCTGCTGGTATACATCTCTTGCAAAGGGAAAATGCGCGTGGTAGTATCAAAACAGATGGCGGGCGAAAGTGCATTTACTGAAGCGGCTATATTCTAAAGAAAGAGCGCGGCAACGCGATTTGGGTGGACCAATGAGAAAGTGATGATACAGGAAGGAAACACATATTATGGAAAAGACCTGGGAAAGGGTCTTCTTGTGTGCGCTTTCATGGAATCATCGCGAAGTTTTACCGGCTTTCTTAGTAGATAAGGTGGATCGTATGAGTCTGTTTTTGCGTGTGCAGGAACGGGCTTTTTCTTTCAGGCAGAAAGAGGCAGACAATGGCACAAATTAAAGTAAACGATCTCACTTTCTCCTACGAAAGCAGCTTCGATCCGATCTTTGAACACGTTTCATTTACGGTGGATACATCGTGGAAACTGGGATTTATCGGAAGAAACGGAAAAGGAAAAACGACATTTTTAAATCTCCTTCTCGGGAAATATGAATACAGCGGAAGTATCAGCGCGGACGTAAAGTGCGACTATTTTCCGTATAAGATCGCAAAGGAAGACGAAGAGAAAACGGCGGATGAACTGATGGAATCCTGGAAGCCGGGCGTCGAAAACTGGCGCGTGATGTGTGAGCTTTCCGAGCTCCAAGTAGATCCGGAACTTCTCTATCGACCGATCCGCACACTGAGTTTCGGCGAAAGAACGAAGGTCATGCTGGCCGTGCTTTTTGCAGGGGAAAATGACTTTCTTCTGATCGACGAGCCGACGAATCATCTCGATAAAGATGCGCGCGACATCGTCAAAAAATATCTGGCCGGAAAGAAACGTTTTATTCTCGTTTCGCACGATCGAGATCTTCTTGATGCATGCGTGGATCACGTACTGGTACTGCAGCGCTCGAGTATCGACGTGCAAAGCGGAAACTTCAGTTCCTGGTGGGATAACAAAGAACGCGCCGATGCATTTGCCAAGGCGGAAAACGAGAAGCACATCAAGGAGATCGGGCGCCTCAAAGGAGCGATGGATCAGAGCCAGCGCTGGGCGACGAAAGGCGAGAATACGAAGATCGGGTATGACCCGCTGAAAGAACATGACCGCACGAAGAACGCACGAACCTATATCAGTTCGAAGACGAAAAAGATGGAGTCCCGTGTGAAAGTTTTCGAGCAGCGCATGGAAAAGCAGATCGCGGAGAAGGAAGGTCTCCTTAACGATATCGAACAGGTCAGAGATCTTCGGCTTTCTCCGATGGAACATTTCAGAGAAAGAGTGGTGGAAACAAGAGATCTTTCGCTTCGGTATAAGGATTCAGAGATGCCGGTATTCTCGGGTTTGACGTTTGAGATCCGAAACGGAGAAAGAGTATTCCTTCAGGGCAAAAACGGCTGCGGGAAGACCAGCCTCATAAAGGCGATCCTGGCTTCGGCCGACGAGAATGGTAAGGGCGACAGTGCATTTACCACGGAAGGAACACTTCTGACGGCGCCGCACTTGAAGATCTCCTACATCAACCAGGACACCTCGCACCTTCATGGCGATCTTCGGATGCATGCTTTTGAAAACGGAGTGGACTACAGTCAGTTCCTGGCGGTGCTCCGACACCTCGCGCTCGAGCAGGCGCAGTTCGACAAAAAGATCGAGGAGTTTTCCGAGGGACAGAAGAAGAAAGTCCTCATCGCGACGAGCCTTCTTACGCCGGCGCATCTTTATATCTGGGATGAGCCTTTGAATTACGTGGATGTGTTCTCGAGAATGCAGCTCGAAAAGCTTATCTCGACTTATGAACCGACCATGCTGATCGTGGAGCATGATGTGCGTTTTCGGGAAAAAATGGCCACGAAAACCGTGGAGATGTGAAGGGAATAAATCTACGTCTTTTTGTGTGTTATAATGTACCCACGAAAGAGGGAAAGGGTTTCCGATATGAAGATCATCGATATTCTGAATAAAAAGAGCATGTCGCTTTCTTTCGAGGTATTCCCGCCGAAGAAAGAAGCCAGCTTTGAATCTGTAAAAGAGACCACGGAGAAGATCGCGGAGAGCAATCCTGCGTTCATGAGCGTTACGTATGGTGCCGGTGGCGGAACGAGCCGCTATACACTCGATATCGCCAAAGCGATCGAAGAAAAGCACGGTGTGCCGACGATGGCGCACCTGACCTGCGTATCCAGCTCCAGAGCGACGATCCACGACAAGATCGAAGAGATCCATAACTTAGGTATTCAGAATATCATGGCGCTTCGCGGCGACCTGACTCCTGAACTCGAGCAGACCGACCGTTCGACATGGGACTACCGTCATGCGGTAGATCTCATCCGCGAGATCAAAGAGAGCGGTTATGACTTCTGCATAGGCGGTGCATGCTATCCGGAGATCCACCCGGAAAGCCCAAACCAGCACGAAGATATCAAGCATCTGAAAGAGAAAGTCGAGGCCGGCGCAGATTTCCTGGTCAGCCAGATGGTCTTCGACAACAATCTTTTCTATAACTTCCTCTACAAGATCAGAGAGGCAGGTATCACGGTTCCGGTCGTTCCGGGCATCATGCCGATCACGAACGCGATCCAGGTAGAAAAGGCCATCAAACTCAGCGGTTCTTTCATGCCCCAGCGTTTTAAGGCGATCGTGGATTATTTCGGACAGGATCCGGAGTCTATGAAGCAGGCCGGTATCGCTTATGCAACCGATCAAATCATCGACCTTTATGCCAACGGCGTTACGAATGTTCATGTGTATTCCATGAACAAGCCGGATGTGGCCGAGGCGATCATGAACAACCTCTCCAACATTCTCTGGAAGGATTACGGTATAAAGTAAAAAACGAACCATGGAACATGTTGACCAGATCATCGATGCACTGACTGCGCGAAAGCAGACCATACCTCAGTATTTTACCTACGAGGACGTTCCGCTGAACGAATCGGAGTGGCTGCGGTATGCCTGCATTCCGACACGTGACCATGCCATCGTAAAAGAAGATCCGAAGTTTACCGCCTCGATGGCAAAGGCACTTTCGCTGATCTCAAAGGAGTGTGTGTTCCGTGTCGGTTTTCTTGCGACGCCGCTGGTCTGGGATCAAGAAGGATTTCCGATCCTTCCCTTTGCACAGAAATCCGAAAAACTCCGAAAGACGATCGAAGGCTGCCGGTACGCCGTGCTTTTTGCGGCGACGATCGGATCCGGTGTGGACCGTCTGATCCGAAGATACGAGAAAGCTGATCCGCAGCTGGGTCTTCTTATGCAGGGTCTTGGCGCGGAGCGTGTGGAATCCTTATGCGATCTTTTTAATGCGGAAGTAGACGCAGCTTCTGACTCGATCGGAACTGCGACACGTCGCCGCTATTCACCGGGGTACGGAGATCTTCCGATCGAAGCCCAAAGAGAATTTCTGCCGCTTCTCGACGCGGAAAGACGTCTCGGCATCACACTTTCGCAATCCTGCCTGATGGCGCCCAGCAAAAGCGTTACGGCAATTATCGGCATCGAGTGAGAAACGCCCTTTCAAAACCCCTTATCAATGGATTTTAAGAGCCTTCTGTGCTAGTATAGTAAAGGTATATTTACATATGAGGGTGGGTAGGAATTTCGGATATGCGTGAAGCAGACAGTATCAAGAAAGAGAATGCATCTTTCGACAAGTGCAAAGACATCGTAGGTAAACTAGGTCAAAATCCGCTGTTCATGGCTTTTTCCCTGAATCTGCTGGCATTTCTCATCAGGATCATTTTCTTCAACATCAAGTATGAAGTTTCGGATGACTACATGACGGACGCACTTTTGTCCGGTGCTTTTGGAAGCGGCTACGATCCGATCCTTCTTTTCGGGAATCCGATCCTGGGCCACATGCTCGTATTCCTCTATAAACTGATCCCGAACATCAGTTTCTATTTTGTACTTTTAGTCGTTCTCGGATTTGTCTCCGCAACGACGGTCCTATATCTGATTTTTAAGAAAAAGACGAACGCGGTGACGATCGGCATGGCGATGCTGTTCCTGTTTTTCTTCGCGGATGACCTTTATATTCTGGTGCAGTTTACAAAAGTTTCTGCGGCAGCAGGTATTGCCGGAGGTCTTTTAGTCCTTCGTGGATTATGGGAAAAAGAAGAACCGCACAAGATCCGTCTGATCGTTCTGGGTACGATCCTCGCCGTATTTGGTGCGATGGTGCGTTTTACGACGATCTACCTGTTCGCATTCTTCCTCGTGATTGCTTTCCTTCGAAATGCACTGCCGCTTCTGCTTAATAAGCAGTCTTCAGATAGCGCTTCGAAAGAGGCTAAGATCTCGAAAGATGAACTGAAGGGCATAGGAAAAAGATTTCTCGCCTGCGTGCTTCTGATCGGTTTTCTTTTCGGACTGCAGTATCTCGGTAAATGGATCGCCAATCGTGACGAAGGACATCGGGAATTTAACAAGTTCCACGATATCCGAAGCAGCATCACGGATGTCATCACTCCGGATTACGAGGAGATCGCCGATGAATATGCGGCACTCGGACTCGATAAGATCGATTACTACATGCTGGCAACATGGAACTTCGTGGATCGGGAAGTGTATTCAGACGAGCTTCTGGAGGAAGTCGCGAAGATCCATAAGCAGGCCAGCGTGGATCAGACGCATTCCGTAAACTATGTGATCGATCTTCTGATCCAGAGAAACACGCTGCTATACTGGTCGGCTCTCGGACTTTATGTGCTGATCCTGATTTGCCTGCTTCTCAGTAAAGACCGTATCTATCCGCTGGTGCTTCTTCTGGCGGCAGTCGGGATGCTCATGGCGTTTATCTACACAGGCCGCACGATGTACCGAGTCGAGTGGGGCGTATATTTCTGTGCGGTCGCATGTCTTTTGAGCAGTTTTGAATATAACGAGGAATCGGCTCCGGCAAAGATCCGCAAACACTATATGGGCAAGGAACGCCCTGTGATCGGTGTGTATGTGATGGTCCTGGTTCTCGGCATCATGTGTACAAGAATCTCGAGACTTCTTCCGGATACTACCTATAAGAATATGTCTCATGAAGAATATCTCGAAAGCTTCAACAACACGATGCTTGCTTCCGGTGAATATCTTCCGGAGAAATATCTTTTCCCGTCTGTTGACAAGAAACCATTTCTGGCACTGACCGACCGTATGGAGAACGATTCGGAACATTTTTACTACATCGATTTCTTTACCGGTATCCAGTCTCTGTATTTCGATTACGATCCGTGGATCCGTCCGCAGCAGGGACTTTTCTCTAAGAGCTATGCCTATTTCGGAAGTGTAGCCATGCATCAGCCTGGAGAACGCGATGCGCTCAAAGCCAACGGCTGCGATCCGGATAATCCGTATAAAAACCTGACCCTGGATAATATCTATTTGGTTGATTCACTTTATTCCCCTGTCAAACTTGCCTACGTACAGAAATACTACTGTCCGGAAGCACAGCTGGAACAGGTCGGAGAAGTGGATGGATTTATGATCTGGAAAATCTATGTCCCTGAGAGGAGTGAGAATAATGATTAACTTTAATGAACCCCCGATGCTGGGTACGGAACTGAATTATATCACGGATGCAGTCATGACCTGCAAAAAACTCAGCGGTGACGGTAAGTATACCAAGCTCTGCAACGCCTGGATGGAGGAACATACGAGTGCGTCAAAGGCACTGTTGACGACTTCCTGTACGCACGCGCTGGAGATGGCTGCGCTTTTATGTGAGATACGTGAAGGTGATGAGGTCATCATGCCTTCGTATACTTTCTGTTCAACGGCCGATGCGTTTGTACTTCGTGGGGCGAAGATCGTATTCGTGGATATCCGCCCGGATACGATGAATATCGATGAGAAGCTGATCGAAGAGGCGATCACGGAAAAGACGAAAGCCATCGTTCCCGTACACTATGCCGGTGTGGCCTGTGAGATGGACACGATCCTCGATATCGCCAAGCGTCATAACCTGTTTGTAGTAGAAGATGCGGCGCAGGGGGTGAAAGCTTTCTATAAAGGCCGTGCACTGGGTGCGATCGGAGATTTCGGATGTTTCAGTTTCCATGAGACGAAGAATTACTGCATGGGTGAAGGTGGTGCGATGCTTCTTCGTGAACCGGAATATATCGAGCGTGCGGAAATCATCCGTGAGAAAGGTACGAACCGAGCCAAGTTTTTCCGTGGTCAGATCGATAAATATACCTGGGTCGACGCAGGAAGTTCCTATCTTCCAAGTGAACTGAATGCTGCCTACCTGTGGGCACAGTTGGATCAGGCTGATGAGATCCTCAATAAGCGCATGCATGTCTGGGATCTTTATAAGGAAGGTCTTTCAGATCTGGAAAAAGAAGGACATATCCAGCTTCCGTTTATCCCGGAAGAATGTGAGCACAATGCGCATATGTTTTATATCAAGTGCCGCGATCTCGAGGAACGTTCCGAATTGATCGCCTATCTCAGAAAGAAAGATATCAATGCGGTATTCCATTATGTACCGCTGCATTCTTCGCCGGCAGGAAGAAAGTTCGGCCGGTTTTTCCAGGAAGACCGTTATACGACAAAAGAGAGTGACCGTCTGGTCCGTCTTCCGCTTCACTATAATCTGTCGGATGAGAACGTGACATATATCTGCGAAACACTCGCCGGCTTCTATAAAGGAGGCGAGAGATAAGGATGGTCATCGTTTTTGGTGGAACTGGATTTATCGGACTTTATACGATCGAGGCGCTTGTCAAAGCCGGCTATGAAGTGATCGGAACGGGAAGAAATGCCCGCCTCGGAACGCTTGTCGAGCAGCTTGGCGCCAAATATCTGGAGCTGGACCTGACAAAGGAAGAGGATTTCAAAAAGCTTCCGACAGAAGGTGTCGAAGCCGTTATCCTGCTGGCCGGACTTCTACCGGCGCATGTCACGGCGGATCTTGTCGAAAATGAAAATGCCGCCGACTATTTTGAAGTAAATGTCATCGGCGCGATCCACGTGCTGGAATACTGCAGAAAGAACGGCATCCGTAAAGTCGTCGGCAGCTGCAGTTACAGTGATGTGTCCGGTGCATGGGGAACGGGTCGTGTGATCACGGAAGATGAACCGAGAAACTTCAAGTTTACGGGTGATCACGCGGTCTATGTGATCAGTAAGAACGCATGCAACGATGTCATGCAGTACTATAACGAGCAGCATGGTCTGCAGTGTTCCTGGTTCCGATTCCCACCGGTGTACGGCGTCGGCCCGCACGGCACGATCAAGGTGGACGGCAAGTCCTATAAATCCGGCATCGCGACGTTTATCGACAATGCCGAATCCGGAAAAGATATCGAGCTTTGGGGTGATCCGCATATTTCTCGTGATATTATCTATGTAAAGGATGTGGCAGACGCGTATGTGAAAGCGATCCGAAGTGACAAGGCTCTGGGTCTTTACAACATGACAAGCGGTGTGGGACTGGATCTTGAAACGCAGGCACAGACCGTGATCGATGTATTCGGCAAGGACAAAGGAAGCCGGATCGTCTATCGTCCGGAAAAGAAGAACAACACACCATCCTATCTGTATTCGATGGAGAAAGCCGAAAGAGATTTCGGATTTGTTCCGCAGTATAAGGATTTTCGAAAGATGATGGAAGACTATAAGGAAGAACTGGAGAGCGGAAGATGGCAAATGCTGGTAGAAAGAAAAGAGACATACTGATCTCTGTAGTGATCCCGGTCTACGGGTGTAAAAAGGCGATCCCGGAACTGCATCGCCGCTTGAGCGAGTCACTTTCGAGTATCTCGGACAAATACGAGATCATATATTCGAACGATGCCTGCCCGCAGGACTCCTGGAGCGAGATCAGCCGGATCTGCGATGAGGATAAACATGCGGTCGGCATCGAGATGGCCAGAAACTTCGGTCAGATGAAAGCGATCCTGGCAGGTCTGGATCATTCGTCAGGAAAGTATATCGTCGTCATGGACTGCGATCTGCAGGACCGCCCGGAAGAGATCCCGAAGCTGTACGCGAAGATCCGCGAAGGAAACGATATCGTATTTGCAAGACGTGCAAATCGAAAAGACAGCGCGATGAAAGTCTTCGTTTCGAATATGTTCTATAAGCTCTACGAGTATGCCTCAGATACCGATTACGATGGCACGATCAGCAATTTCAGTATGGTGAGACGCCGCGTGATCGACTACTACTGCTCGATGCGAGAGCAGAGCCGAAGCTATGTCATCTATCTGAAATGGCTCGGTTTCCGTCAGGCTTATGTAGATGTTGAGCATAACGAACGTTTCGAAGGAAAGTCATCTTATAACTTCAAAAAGCGTATGAATATGGCGATCGACATCCTGACGTCACAGTCGGATAAGATCCTCCGTCTTACGGTGAAACTGGGGTTTGCGATCACGCTTCTTTCTTTGCTGGCGGTAATCTTTTTGGTCGTGCAGTATTTCACGATCCAGGTCGCTCCGGGATGGACCAGTACGATTGCCGTATCCTGCCTGATCTGCGGTCTTCTTTTGATGAGTAACGGTATCGTCGGAACCTATGTCGGCAATATCTTCATGCAGACGAAGGGACGTCCGCTTTACGTGATCCGTCAGATCAAAAACGGTCCGGAAAGCGAAGACGAAGAATCTTCCGACGAGGATGAAGGTGAAGAAGAATGAAAAAACTTGCGATCATCGGTGCATCATACCTGCAGCTTCCTCTGATCCTTCGCGCGAAGGAGATGGGGATCGAGACCCACGTATTTGCATGGAAAGCAAACGATGTCGGTGAAACGGAAGCAGACTATTTCTATCCGATCAGCATCGTTGAAAAAGATCAGATCCTGGATCAGTGCCAAAAGATCGGCGTGGACGGCATCACGAGCATCGCCTCGGATCTGGCGGCCGTCACGGTCAACTATGTTGCAGAGAAAATGGACCTGACCGGAAACGGTATCCAGAGTTCATTTTACGCATCCAATAAACATGCCATGCGCACGCGCTTTGCCGAAAACGGCGATCCGTCGCCGAAAAGCATGGAATATGATCCTAAGCTGGATCTTTCTTCTTTTCAGCTTCCGCTGATCGTTAAACCGGCCGACCGTTCCGGAAGCCGTGGCATCACGAAAATCGAAGATCTGAAGGAGATCCCGCAAGCCGTTTCTTACGCAAAAGAAGAAAGCTTTACCGGCGAAGTTCTGGTCGAGGAATTTGCCGAGGGCGAAGAGTTTAGTGTCGAGTGCATCTCGTGGGAAGGAAAGCATACGCTTTTGGCAATCACGAGAAAGTTCACCACAGGCAGCCCGTCTTTTGTAGAGATGGGACATATGGAACCCGCATTTTTGAAAGACGATCCAATCTGTGAGAAGATCCGAAGCATCACGTACCATGCGCTCGACAGTCTTCAGATCCGCTATGGTGCTTCCCACACGGAAGTAAAGATCGATGAAAAAGGAAATATCAAGATCATCGAGATCGGTGGCCGTATGGGCGGAGACCTGATCGGAAGTTCACTGGTCCGCTTGTCGACAGGTGTGGATTTCGTCCGGGCTGTAATCGAAGTCGCACTGGGACAGGAACCGCAACTCGAAGGTGGTCTCAGCCGCGCCAGCGCAATCCGGTATTTCTTCAGCAAAGAAGATATCGAGCTTTATAACGAGATCAAAAGCGAGCATCCGGAATATATCGTGGAAGAATATAAAGTACATCTTCCGGAAGGTCATATTACTGACAGCTCCGTCCGTGAAGGATATTTTGTCATGTGCGCCGATTCTTTTGACGCGATCGATACTTATATGAGAAGAGGCGCAAAAAGTGAGTAAGACGAAGCATACATGGAAGATCCTTTTGCTGTTACATCTTCTGCTGGGCGTTTATTCGTTAAGCGGCGTGTTCAGTAAGAAGGCGGCCGGGGAGGCTTTCCTGAGCCTGCGGTTCTGCCTTTTCTATGGCGGAATCATATTTCTTCTGGGTATATACGCGATTTTCTGGCAGCAGATCATCAAGAGGATGCCGTTGACGACGGCGTACGCAAACAAAGCGGTCACGGTAGTATGGGGCCTGCTTTGGGGCATCGTGATCTTCCACGAAGGCATCACGATCAAAAAGACGATCGGAGCTCTGATCGTCATGGCCGGTATCGTCATATATTCCATCGAGTCAGCCAAAGAGGAAGAAAAAAAGGCGGCGGCTTCTATAGATGAGAAGGCTTCCGAGAAGGAGGCGACGGAAGATGAGTAGTCTCGGATATGCTGCCGTTTTGGTGTTTGGTGTGTTTATCAGTTCGATCTCGCAGGTGATACTAAAGAAAGCCGCGGATAAAAAGTATACGTCGGTGATCCGTGAGTACCTCAATGCCCGTGTCATCATCGCGTACAGTATTTTTGTCCTGGCAACGTTCATGTCGATCTATGCCTATAAGGGTCTGCCGCTTTCCTTCGGTCCGATCCTGGAAGCGACCGGATACATTTTTATCACGATCTGGGGACTTTTGTTTTTCAATGAGAAGCTGAATGCGAAAAAGGCACTGGCCCTGCTTCTGATCATCGGCGGTATCGTTATCTTCTCGATCTGATACAAACTTCCCGCCATTTATGGTAAAATCACCGCATACATATCTATTATCATCGCCTCTGAAATGAAGGAGGCGCAAGCGGGGTTTTGAATGAATATTCTCGAATATATGAAGGACCATTTCCTGTTCCTCGACGGCGGCATGGGGACGCTTCTTCAGGAAGCAGGGCTTCAGCCCGGAGAACTTCCGGAAAGATGGAATGTTTCTCGTCCGGAGGAGATCATCCGTATCCAGAAATCGTATTACGACGCCGGTTCCAATGTAGTTCTGAGTAACACATTCGGCGCGAACGGATTAAAGTTCGACGATGAAGAACTGGAAACACTGGTAACCGCGGCAGTAAAGAATTCGCGTGAGGCAGCGCGCCAGAGCAGCGGCACGCAGGAGAAATTCGTCGCACTCGATATCGGTCCTTTGGGAAAACTCCTCAAGCCTTACGGCGATTATGAATTCGAAGACGCGGTCGCGATGTACAGTAAGACCATCCGGTACGGTGTTGCCGCAGGTGTAGATCTGATCTTCATCGAGACCATGAACGACAGCTACGATACAAAGGCCGCACTTTTGGCGGCAAAAGAAAACTCTGACCTTCCGGTATTTGTTTCCAACGCATATGGCGCGGATGGAAAACTGATGACCGGGGCCTCGCCGGCCGCCATGGTGGCGATGCTCGAAGGCATGCATGCCGACGCGATCGGCGCGAACTGTTCACTCGGTCCGGATCAGCTTATCGGAGTGATGGAAGAATACCTCGAGTACGCATCGGTTCCGGTTCTGCTGAAGCCGAACGCAGGTCTTCCGAGAAGTGAAAACGGAAAGACTGTCTACGACGTATTCCCGCCGGAGTTTGCCGAGTCGGTCGGAAAACTTCTGGAAAAAGGTATCCGCATCGCAGGTGGATGCTGTGGTACGACACCGGACTATATCCGCGCCGTCGTCGAAAAATCGAAGTCCATCACACCGGTTCCGGTAACAGAAAAGAACCGCTCTCTGGTTTCGTCTTATACGAATGCCGTAGAGTTCGGCGGAAGTCCGATCCTCATCGGTGAACGTATCAACCCGACAGGTAAGAAGCGTTTCCAGCAGGCACTTCGCGAAAACGATATCGACTATATCTTAAATGAAGCACTGAAACAGCAGGATGCAGGCGTACAGCTTCTGGACGTCAACGTCGGTCTTCCGGAGATCGACGAACCGGCTTTCCTGCTTCGCGCGGTACGAGAACTGCAGGCTGTAACCGACCTTCCGCTTCAGCTCGATACGACCGATCCGGTCGCGATGGAAGCAGGTCTTCGCGCCTATAACGGGAAGGCGATGGTCAACTCCGTCAACGGTAAAGAAGAAGTCATGAAAGAGATCTTCCCGCTGGTTGCCAAGTACGGCGGATTCGTTGTCGCACTGACGATCGACGAAGGCGGTATCCCGGATACGGCGGAAGAACGTGTGGCGATTGCAGAAAAGATCATCAAGCGCGCAGCCGAGTACGGTATCGCGAAAAAAGACCTGATCTTCGACCCGCTGGCGATGACGATCTCGGCGGATACGACCGCGGCGCTGGCAACGATGCAGGCCGTGCACAGGATCCGTCATGATCTGAAGGTCAACACTTCACTGGGTATTTCAAACGTTTCTTTCGGTCTTCCGAACAGAAATATCATCACCTCGACATTCTTCGCGATCTGTCTGCAGGACGGTTTGTCTGCGGCGATCATGAACCCGTATTCACAGGAGATGATGAATGTCTACTTTGCATTCCGCGCACTCCATAACATGGATGAAAACTGCATGGATTACATCAGCTATGCGCAGAATCTTCCGGCTCCGACGATGGCTGCACCGGCAGCAGGTTCCGCACCATCCGGCGCTCCCGCAGCAGACGCATCTTCGTCGGGCGGACCGACATCGGAACTGCAAAAAGCGATCGTCCGCGGACTGAAGGAGAAGACCGGTGCGCTGACAAAAGACCTTCTGAAAGAAAAGCAGCCTCTGCAGATCATCCAGGAGGAAGTTATCCCGGCGCTGAATATCGTAGGCGAAGATTTCGAGAAGAAAAAGGTTTATCTGCCGCAGCTTCTGATGGCTGCCGAAGCGTCGAAGGCGGCATTTGAAGAAGTAAAAAAACTTATGGCGGAGTCCGGTGGTGCCGGTCCGACAAGATGCTCGTTCGTTCTTGCGACCGTGCACGGCGACATCCACGATATCGGAAAGAATATCGTGAAACTGATCCTGGAGAACTACGGATTTGCCGTTTCGGATCTGGGAAAAGATGTGCCGGAGCAGGACGTCGTGGATGAAGTCATCCGTCTGCACGCACCGATCGTAGGCCTGTCGGCTCTTATGACGACGACGGTTCCGGCGATGGAAGAGACGATCAAGCTTCTTCGTGAGCAGGCGCCTTGGGCAAAGGTTTGTGTCGGCGGCGCGGTACTGACGCAGGAATACGCCGATCAGATCGGCGCGGACCGTTATTGCCGAGATGCGATGGAAACTGTCCGTTACGCAGAAGAGATCGATCAGGCACTGAACGCCTGATCCGGATTTGGGGGATTTTTGAAATGCACTACAGCGTTCTGATCGTGGATGACGAACAGGAACTTTCTGAGTATACCTGCCGGTATTTTAATATGTCGGGAGTTTCGGCCGCGTTTGCGCTCGACCAGAAAGCGGCGCTGGATTTCTTTTCTGAAAATACCTGTTCGCTGATCCTTCTGGATATTAACTTAGGTAAGGATTCCGGGTTTGAACTTTGCCAGATGATCAGAGAGAAGATCAACGTACCGATCTTTTTCATCAGTGCAAGGCAGGCAGAGGACGACATGCTCCTGGCGCTTTCCATCGGTGGTGACGACTATATCTGTAAGCCCTATTCGCTGGGTGTGCTTCTGGCGAAAGTAAAGGTTGCCCTGAAGCGCTACGAGGAATCCGGCAAAAGCGAAAGCGAAGCCGAAACGAAGAATCTCGTGAAACTTGGAAATACGGCGATCGATCTTTCCAAAGCCGTAGTCATGAAAGGGGAGGAGAAGATCCTGTTGAAAGCGATGGAATTCCGCCTCCTCGTGTATATGCTCAACAACCGAAACCGAATCATCAAGAAAGAAGAATTCTTCGAAAAGATCTGGAATACGGAGTTCGTCGGCGATGTTACGCTCAACGTGCACATCCGTCATCTGCGTGAGAAGATCGAAGAGGACGCCAGCAATCCGAAATACATCAAGACCGTCTGGGGTTCCGGATTTATTCTGGAGGATAAGCCGTGAAACTGAGGACGTATCTCATCTATGCCGTGATCTTTCTGGCCGTGATCGTCGCGGTCGCATTTCACATCGCAAACTTTGAAGTTCGTGAGGTGACGGCCTATCCGACCGAGATCAACCGCCTGAGCATCGCGATCGGAAAGAACTGGGAAGAGACGAAGCAGCTGAGCAGCGCCAAGATCGAAAACGACCAGCCTTTCGAATATTCGGTCATCGATAACGAAGGAAATCTTCTCATCTATACAAACGACAGGATCTCTACCTCAGTTTCTTCCGCGACCACCAACTACGACGTCATCCGTGACATCACGAACGAGAACGGAGACGTGGTCGGAAAACTTCTGGTGCATAACGACTATAAAGAGAAGCAGACCGCAAGAAACCACAAGACCGCGACTATCGTGGCTGAGATCTTGTTTGCGATGCTGGTGGTGAGTTCTCTTTATTTTCTCTATCTCAAAAAACGCGTCGTGGATCCTTTTAACAAGATGCAGGATTTTGCAGCCGAGGTCGCAGCCGGTAATCTTGATGCTCCGCTGAAGATGGACAGAGGAAACGTCTTCGGTGCATTTACCGGAGCCTTTGACATCATGCGAGATGAACTGCGTGCCAGTAAGCTTCGCGAGGCCGAGGCTGTGAATGCGCGAAAGGAACTGGTGGCGCAGCTTTCCCACGATATTAAAACTCCGGTTACTTCCATCAAGGCGATGGCGGACGTGATGGAACTTTCCGCAAAGAACGAAGAAGAGAAAAACACGATCCGAAACATCAACGCCAAGGCCGACCAGATCGACAGCCTGGTATCGAATCTTTTCCACGCCACGCTGGAAGAGCTTGAGCATCTGGAAGTTAAACTCGGTGAAGTCACATCCATCGATATCGCGCACTTTATTTCGGAAGCGGACTATAAAAAGAAGTGCGGTGCATTTACCATCGAGGATGCGGTCGTGCAGGCCGATCCGCTTCGCTTAAACCAGGTCATCAACAATATCTTTTCCAATTCCTATAAATATGCCGATACGAAGATGACGGTTCGAAGCAGTGTCGAAAAGGGAATCGATAACGCGCGTTTTCTTCTGATCGAAATCGCTGACCAGGGCGGCGGTGTCCCGGAAGAAGAACTCGAGATGATCTTCGGAAAGTTTAAAAGAGGAAGCAATGCTTCGGGAAAAGACGGCACGGGCTTAGGCCTTTATATCTCTCGTTACCTGATGGAAAAGATGGGAGGAGAGATCACCTGCAGCAATAAAGACGGCGGACTTTGCGTTGCGCTGCGCCTGCGACTTCTCTGATCGTTGGAAGGTATTAAAACAATTTTCCCGATTTAAAGAACAGTTAAAATTCAGGCAAAGATTTTAAGGATACACTTGAAATATACTTAAGACCGTACAGAGATGATCTGTGCGGTCATTTTCGTAGGAGAAGGCGAAAGGAGACATCAAGTGGATAAGAAAGTAATCATCAAGACAGACAAGTTAAGCAAGAGCTTCTCGGTTTCCGGGAAACAGTATCATATCATCAAAAATCTCGACCTTGAGATCTACGAAGGCGACTTTACCGTTATCATGGGCTCGTCCGGTGCCGGAAAATCTACCCTCCTTTATGCGCTTTCCGGCATGGACAAGCCGTCCCTCGGACATATCAGTTACGCGGGAGAAGAGATCACGGACATGAACGATGATCAGCTTGCGGTCTTCCGCAGAAAGCACTGCGGATTTGTGTTCCAGCAGGTCCATCTCGTAGACAGTATGAGTATCATGGACAACGCGATCAGTACAGGCATGCTGATCGGACAGAAGCAGAAAGATCTGAAGAAAAAAGCGACGGATCTTTTTGAACGAGTAGGCATCAGTGAAGAGATGACCGAGAAATTCCCGGCACAGGTCAGTGGTGGTGAAGCCCAGCGCGCCGCGATGGTTAGAGCAGTCATCAACGACCCGGATGTGGTCTTTGCCGATGAGCCGACAGGAGCGCTGAACTCTGCGGGCGTCGAGTCCGTTTTAAATGTTCTGACCGACATCAATAACGAAGGTCAGTCTGTAGTCATGGTCACTCACGATATCAAGTCCGCAAGACGTGCCAATCGTATCCTCTATCTCGAGGACGGCGGCATCAAGGGCGAGTGCAACCCGGGAAAGTACGTAAGCGGTGACAAGAAGAGACATCAGATGATCAAGGGTTTTCTGGAGGAGATGGGATGGTAAAGCTAATCAAAGCCAATTTGCGAAAAGACAGAAATGTACTGCTGGCTTTTCTGGCAGTACTGATCCTGACTTCACTTCTTTTACATACCGGTCTTTTTATCGGCCAGTACAGCTCCATCTATGATGAGAAGGTGAAATTGAAAAAAGAAGCCGATGTAATGTGCTATGTAGTGGGCTCCGAGGAGGAGATCACCCAGGCTCTCTCCGGTGTCAAAGAAATCTCCGATTTTTCTGTTCAGGACATGATCTTTCCCGGTACGGTTGAGTTGTATGTCAATGGCGCCACGGAGAAAACTGACCTGGATGACGGTACGTTTACGAGACTTGGGGAATATGGTGTGGCCGAAGAATACGACTTCATTGAGCGGGATGATTCCATCGCCGGGCCGAAGATCTATCTCAACTCCTATTATGCTCAGCTTAAGGGACTCAAAGTAGGGGATAAGGTCCATATGCATTCCATCCCTACAGGGGATCTGGATCTTTCGGTAGGCGGCATCTTTGAAACCATGATCGGCGGTAATTCCTACGGCTGGATGGCGATCCTTTTTGATGCGGAGACCTTCGATGAGATGCTGAAAACTTCCGATGCCTCATTTGCCATGACAGGAATCGCAACGAGCCGGAAGATGGTGAAGATCCACTGCGCAGAAGGCTTTAGCATGAACGACACCCTTCAGGCAGTAAATGACAGGTACTCAAAAGCAGGTTTGGATTCTTTTGCCTATGCCCGTTCCCTGGTAAAAGCAGGATACGTTGCAGTGGCCAACATCATCTCCGGTCTGGTAACGGCATTTTCCGTCGTGGTACTGGTGGTCTGCCTGATCATGATCGTCTTTACGATCAACAACAATATCGACAGAGATATTAAGAATATCGGTGCGCTTCGTGCAGTAGGTCATACCATCGGCCAGCTTCGTGCAGCCATGATAGTGGAATACCTGATCATCGGTCTGTGGGGCGGAATCATCGGCTGCGGTCTCTCTTATATCGTCATGCCGATCCTGGACGACAAGGTCTTTCAGACCATTACCGGTGTGCTCTGGATACGCCGTTTCTGCCCCATGATCACCACCGTAATCTTAGGCGGTATCGCGCTCTCCATGATCGCGGTAGTATTTCTTTCGACCATCAAGCTCAAAAAACTTCACCCTGCAACCGCGCTGCGTTTCGGTCTGAAGTCGAACAGCTTCAAAAAGAACCACCTTCCGCTTGCAAAGACAAATGGCGGACTGAACGGACTTCTGGCCGTAAAAAGCATGCTCCAGAGCCAGGGACAGAACATCATCCTTCTCGGTGTCATGAGCGTGGTCGCTTTCATGATCATTTTCTCGGGGATCCTGTTTTATAACAGCAAAGTCGACCCGAGCGAGTTTATGCATCTTATTCACGGCGATAATCCGGACGGCTATATCCATGTCAATACGGAAGAGGAAGAGACCCATCAGATCATGGAAGAACTCAGCCACTTTGATGGCGTAAAAGAAGTATATGGCTATAATTTTGCCAATGTCAGCATCGACGGAAGTGAGACCTTTGCCATGTTCACGGATAAGCCGGAATACATGGAGTGTGGCGTATATAAGGGCGTCATGTGCCAGGAAGAGAACGAATGCGTAATGGGTAAAGTCATTGCCGAAAGAATGGGTGTGCATATCGGTGATGAGATCGAAGTGAAGTGCGGCACAAAAAAGGCACGGTATATCATTACCGGTTTTCAGCAGTCGGTATACTCTCTGGGTGAACGCATCTTCGTCAGTGAAGAAGGCGCCAAACGTTTAGGAGTAGATACGAACTATGAGATCATCCGTTTCCGTATGGACGATCCGAGTGTCGAAAAAGTTGATCGGGTTCTTTCTGAGATGAAAGATTACCTCGGCGACCGTTGCACGATCACCGAGAACTGGTACGAGGAAGTGCATTTAGGAAACGGTGTGGAGATCTCTGCCGTATCGCTTCTGGTCATGATCCTGATCGCACTGAATATCGCGATCATCCTTCTGGTCATCAAGATCCTTCTGAAGACGATCTTCATCAAGAAGGAAAAAGAATTCGGTATCAAAAAGGCAGTGGGCTTTACCAGCAAGCAGCTGAAACTGCAGCTTTCTCTGTCGCTTCTGCCGGTCACGATCCTGGCGTCAGTCATCGGTTCACTCGTCGGATACTTCCTGGTCAATCCACTGATTACCGCGATCCTGAGCAGCTTTGGTGCAGAAAAAGTCAGCTTCCTGGTATTCCCGGTCCTGATCCTTCTGACCATCGTCGTGATCGGTGTGCTGGTATTCTCCATGACCTACATCATGTCCGGTTCGATCAAGCGTGTCTCCGCTTACGAATTGATCTCGGAATAAGTAAAAAAGAGCACGATAACGATATTCTGACACCCTTTCGTCTGCTATAATGGGCATGTTATATGTTTGACGAGGAGTGCGTGCTCATGAAGACTTGGCAGGGGTATCAGAAGGGTGTGAATCTGGGCGGATGGCTGTCCCAGTGCGATGACACCGAAGAAACATACAGTACATTTGTAAAAGAAGAAGACATCAAGATCATCAAGGGATGGTGCATGGATCATGTCCGCCTTCCCTTTGACTATGAGCTGATCGAGGATAAGGATGGCAATCCGGTGGAAAGTGGTTACGCCCACATCCAGGATGCGATCGACTGGTGCGGAAAGTACGGACTCAACATGATTCTGGATCTGCATAAGACCATGGGCTATTCTTTTGATCCGGCCTTTGGCGAGGAAGGCTTTTTCGAAAGTGAAAAGCTGCAGGAGCGTTTTTATCAGCTGTGGGAAAAAGTCGCCGAGCGTTTCAGTAAGTATGAGGACCGTCTGGCTTTCGAGCTTCTGAACGAAGTCACCGACAAGTCCTACTGCGAACTCTGGAACAAGATCTCCGAGAACTGCATCCGCCGTATCCGTAAGATCGCTCCGACGATCAAGATCCTCGTGGGCGGTTACTGGAACAACAGTGTTGATTCGGTAAAAGACCTGGCGATGCCGTATGACGAGAATATCATCTACAATTTCCACTGCTACGAGCCCTTGATCTTTACCCATCAGGGTGCGCCGTGGATCCCCTCCATGGACACATCTTTCCGTATCGCGATCGATGCGCCCTATAAAGAGATGGGCGAGTACAGCGAGAAGTATCTGCAGCAGGTGACGACCGGTTTTGCAGGCTTCCCCGAGACCGACACACTGAGCTCGGCATATTTTGAAAAGATCTTCGCCGAGGCGATCTCCGTGGCAGAAGAAAGAAACGTCGCTCTGTACTGCGGTGAGTACGGTGTCATCGACCGTGTCGCGCCAAAGGACGCACTTGCCTGGTACAAAAAGATCAACGAGGTCTTCGTCCGTTACGGTATCGGCCGCTCGGCATGGAACTATAAGGTCATGGATTTCGGTATCTCGGATGCGCGCATGGATGAGGTGAGAGAAGAGCTGCTGAAGTATCTGTGATGCTTTGGCAAATGCACTTTCGCCTGTTTGTGTCATTGACAAACTGCGCCTTCGTGTTACACTAACACTAGTTTACATTTCGAAGATCAGGAGGATCGATCATGAGAGCAAGTCAGAAGAAATCCCGTTATAGCATGCCGGTACGAGTACTGGCACTGGTACTTTCTTTTATGATGCTTTCTTCGATTCTGGTCTTGATCGCCATTATTCTCCAGATGCGCTGAGATTGCGGATACGCCCGGAAGCGCCAAGAGACAGAAAAAGAAAAAAGAAAAGAACGGCTTTGGGCCGTTCTTTTTGTTTTCGTTCATTTTGCGCGGAAGCGGATCAGGACGGTACGTCCTCGATATACTTCAGTCCTTCTTCGTGGAAGGTGTAGGCGTAGTCTCCGATGTGCTCACTGACAAATGCCTGGTAGTTATCCATGCGGATAAAGCTGTTGACACGGTCATACCACTCCGGATTCGGAGAAGCCTCTACGTAGAAGAGGATCAGGATCTGCGAATCGCCTTCGTCGAAGAGGATCTTGTCGCCGCTCTTTCGCGCCGGATCAAAGATCCAGTCATCGATATTCTGCGGGTTGTTTCCGGGATAAAGCGCGGTCTGCTGGACGGCACGCATCGAGCCTTCGAGCAGTTCGTCGGCGTAGGTAGTCTCGAGTGTGATCATGCTGGCTTCATCCGTGATGCTGTCAAAGATCGACTGCGAAAGCGGGATGATATCGGCGCTCGGAACACCGGGGATACCGAGTTCCGGATCTTCCTGATAAATATAGAAGAAACGGACGTTACGAAGCGGTTCTTCCTGTCGGACGCGCTCGACAAAACAGAAGATGATCGGGAATCCGTACTCATCGTGGAAGATCGTGCAGTCGCCGGATGTGCGGAGCGGATCAAAGAGCCAGTTTCTCCACGGAGCCTCATCGATCTCCGAGTAGCGGATACGCTTATGGAGCGTGGAATCCGGAACCAGAAGACGCTGCTGCGCTTCACCGGAGAAATACTGCGCCGCGACGGATTCGAACTTCGATTCGTCGTGACCGATCGCCGCGATGATCTCTTCTGCATGGATATTTGCAGTGGTTACGTAGTTTTCTTCACGCGCTTCGAAAGTCATGCGCAATACGCGGAAAGAAACCAGATCGTAGGAGTTTCTGGAATCCTGGTAAGCCTGCTCGGCCTGTTCCGGTGTCGCTTTTAACTCGTCGAGCTTCATGTTGGCCGCATAGTCCTCGGCGAAATACACTTTCGGAAGAACATCGAGGATGAGATCCTTGGTGACGTACGCGCCAAATGCGCCTTTGATATAGGTGTTCAGATCGATGTGCAGGGCATCGGCTTTGCCTTTGAGCCAGTCGATGTAGGCCTGGGCACGTTCGTGATGCTCAGGGGAGATGGAGTAGCCGTGCGCGATGGCATCGTCATAAAGCATGTAGGTGCTCTGGATCTCCTTAGCGGTGATATCCAGGAAGTATTCGCGGTAAGTGGCAAATCCGTTTTCGCCCGGCCCGGAAAGCATCTGCTCGGTGTTCGGCTTAAAGATATCAACACCGTTTTCAAGCAGTACATAATGATACATGAAACTGAACTCGGCGTTCGAAACTTCCTGCGATCCGACAGTCAGCGGGGAGGCAAGACGTTCGTTCAGTCTTCCCATCGAGATCACGAAAAGCACGACGATCACGAGACAGATCGCAGCAAGGATGATGATAAAAGACTTCGGCTTCCAGTTCATCTTCTTGCCCTTGCCGGAAGGAACCGCGTCCGCACGGCGTGTCGATGTTTCCTGGAATGCCGGTGCATCCGGGTCATCCGGGTTGGCCAGAGAATTGATCTCGTGTGCACCCAGCTCCATCGGCTGCGGCTCGATCATCTCCCAGGATTCTTCGGGTTCTTCAGTAGGTACGATCGACTCGTCCGCATTCTCGTCTGCGGGAAATGCCATGTCGTCGATTCTTTCGAGTACTTCGACGTTATCGACCATGTCACGGAACTGCGCTTCGGATACGATATCCTCTGCCGGTGCGACAGATTCTGCGGATTCGACCGCTTCGACCGCTTCTGCTGCCTCGGTAATTTCTTCCGCGGCAGGCTCCACAGCCTGTTCGATCGCAGACTCTAAAGACGCAACTTCGGGCGCTTCCGACGGTGCATTTTCCGCGGAATCGATCAGATCCGGATCTGTATTTGCCGCAGCATCAGAAGCGGGCACGTTTTCGATCGGTGCCTGATTCTCTTCGTTCTGCGGTTTTTCGTTCTTGTTTTTCTTCATAATCCATACAACCTTTCGTACGAATCAGGACGTGTCAGTCTTCGTCTTCGTCCTTCGGTACGACCAGTGTCAATGCCTGAGGCAGGCACTTGATCGTGATCGGGAGCAGAGGACCTTCTTCGCCGTCGAGGTCGAGGCGAACCTCCTGATCTCCCACCGGTGCGATATCCAGACGGTCGGTCTGGAAATAGAGAACACTGTCATCCGACATGTGATCTCCTACGATGTATTTTCCGATCAAAGGCAGGATCTGCGTGACATCGAGTTTGCTCAAAACAAGCACGTCGAGAAGTCCGTCGGAGAGCTCCGCCTTCGGGAACAGCTTTCTGATACCGGCAACGCTGCGGCTGTTGGCCACGAGGAAGACCAGTACGTCTTTTCTGTATTCGTCGCTGGGGGTCGAGAAGTAAAGCGGGATGCTCTTAAAGAGATTGCCCGGAGCTTCCTTGGCGCCTTCGATCACGTAGGCAAGTGAGCCCAGAGAGGTCTTGGCAGCGGAAGGCACCTTGTAGGCGACATCCGTCATCAGACCACCGGCGAGTACATTCAGAAAATAAGAATCACCGGCCTGACCGACATCCACGTCCATTCTCTTTCCGTCCAGAAGCATTCTGGCGAAAGCAGACGGGTTGGTAGGCAGGTTCAAAGCAGTAGCAAAGTCATTGACGGTTCCGCCCGAAAGAACGGCCAGAGGCGTCTTCGATCCGCCGATCATCAGTCCGCTTACGACTTCGTTGATGGTTCCGTCGCCGCCAACGGCCATAACGACGTCATACTCGCCCGGCTTGAGTGCGGCTGCAAAATTCTTGGCATCATCTTTAGCTCCTGTGTAGGAGATATCCGCGCGCGCGATGGAGTCCGACTCTGCAAGATAATGCAGGATGTCGCCCACGACCAGAGCGTTTGCCTGGCGGCCGGATGACGGATTAAAGATGATTTTCAGTTTGATTCTGTCCAAATCATTATCCTCTCGAAATATTACAAATATTCACACTATACTCTAACACAAACGAACCGTGATTTCCATTTCTGTAAGGTTACAGTGCTCGGAACAGGCGGAAGATCGGGCGATCCTTCCGGGCTTTTTCGTGCCCGTGCGTAACTTGTGTCCATGTGGTACAATGGTGCTTGCAGATTTGTATTCCTATTAATACAGATTGCGAGAAAAGAATCGAAACCGAGGAACTGACATGCGACCGTCTAACAAACGCTTTTTGAGCAAGGTGTTTGAACAACAATACCATATCTATGCTTTTTTCATTCCCGTGATGATCATGATGATCACATTTACGATCCTGCAGGTCCATCCGTTTGCCACGGGTGAGGACATGATCCTTACGGTAGACTGCTACCACCAGTATGCGCCGTTTCTTGTCGAACTGCGTAACAAGCTCCTGTCCGGAGAGAGTCTCTTTTTCTCCTGGAACGTCGGCATGGGCACCAATTTCTGGGCGGTCTTTGCCAACTACTCTGCAAGCCCTCTGAACCTCCTGGCGATCTTTTTCCCGCCGAAATATATCGGCGACTGCATCGCTTTTCTGGCGATCCTGCGCTGCGGCCTGACCGGTCTTTTCATGTCCTTCCTTCTTAAAGAACTGGACAAGGGCCGTAAGGATCTCTGCCTTTCTGCATTTTCTTCCATCTACGCACTTTGCGGATGGGTCATCTCTTATTTCTGGAACATCATGTGGCATGACGCCGTGATGCTCCTGCCGCTGATCGTACTGGGTCTGATCTACATGATGCGCGACAAAAAGCCGCTTCTTTACTGCATCTCCCTTGCGGTCTGCCTGATCTCGAACTTCTATGCAGGCTACTTTGTCTGTCTCTTTTTGATCTTCTACGCGCCGATCTGCTACGTCAGTATCACCGAGAAGATCACACTGAAAAACTTCTGGGCAGCCGTATGGCGCTTTGCCGTCTACTCGGGAATCGGCGGCGGACTTTCCGCGTTCCTGACACTGTCTACGTATTTCACGCTTCAGAAGTCTTCCGCAACCGGCGGAACTTTCCCGAAAGAATTCACGGTCATGAACGACTTCTTTGATTTCATCAGCCGTTTCCTGATCGCGCCGAATCCGAATATCCGTGATGGTATGGCAAATGTCTACTGCGGACTTTTCGTCGTGATCCTCGTTCCGTTGTTCTTCCTCTGTAAGAAGATCCGTCTTCGCGACAAGATTGCGTATGGCGTGGGACTGGCGATCATGTACATCAGCCTCAGCAGCCGCATGATGACCTACATCTGGCACGGATTCCATTTCCCGAACCAGATCCCGTACCGCCAGGCATTCCTGATCTCCTTCCTGATGGTGATCATGGGCTATAAGGTCCTTCGTAACCTCAAGAGTTTTTCAAAGACGGAACTGATGGTGCCGTGCCTTTCCATGATCGCGTTCCTGATCCTTTACGAAAAGATCGGTGAAGGTGAGGAGGGCTATCTTGCGATCGGTATCTCCTTTGTATTCCTGATCGTCTACACCGCGGTACTCCGCGTGATCGCTAACCAGAAAAAGAGTGCGATGTTCCAGCAGATCCTGCTGTTCTGCGTACTCGTAGCGGAGATCTTTACCAGTACGGTCTCGACGGTCAGCTTGGTTGCCATGAACGAAGGTTTTACCGGCTGGGATTTCTACGCATCCCACTACGACGAAGTACAGGACAAGATGGCGGCGGCAGAGGCGCAGAACCCCTACGGATTCGAACGCTCGGAGATCTACCCGGCGTATATCTGCAACCAGCCTGCTCTTTATAACATGAAGGGTATCTCGATCTTTACTTCGACGGCCAGAGAGAGTTTTGTCACGTTCGTCAAGAATCTCGGTTTCCACAATAACGGCATCAACAGTATGCGTAACTACGGTTTGACGGAAGTTACCGGTACGCTGTTCGGTGTAAGGTACATGTACGATCTGTACGATCACTCGCCGATCCCGTGCTGCTTCGACGAAACCGAACACGATCATGACCATGAACACGGTGAAGTGCATCAGTTTATTAACCCGGATGCTCTCGCGCTGGGCTATATGGTCGATCCGGCCGTTCTCGAGTACCACATGGATCAGACTTCCGTACCGTTTATCTCTACCAGTGCATTTGTAAAGAGCCTGGGCGTATCGGAAGATATCTACCGCGAAGTTGACCTGGAGTTCCTCGAAGAAGAGGGTGTCACAGGAAGCGGCGGAAGTCCGCGTACCGGCTACAAATACTCTTTCTCGAACAACAAGAAAGCGAAGATCGTCCTGAAGACGAAGGGTGCGGACGAAGGTGCGCATCTGTATCTGTATCTTGTTTCGAACAAGGCGCCGCGTGTTACGGTCGATGAGAAGGACTTAAATGAAGGCACGACCATCGAGACCAGTATGACCGCCAGAACCTACCAGATCATCGATATCAGCTATTACTATTCCGACATCGATACGACGATCACACTGGACTTTTCGGACAGCAACCTGACCGGCAATTTCTGGATCCAGTGCGCAGAGGTCGTGGATTCGGCCTATAACGAGATGGTCGAAAAACTCAGCGATGAGCAGATGAAGGTCCTGCGCTACGACTCCACCCACGTGGAAGCAACGGTCACAGCCAACGAAGACGGCGTGCTTTTCCTGACGATCCCGTACGACGAGAGCTGGACAGCATATGTGGACGGAAAGAAGCAGGAGATCAAGGCCGTAGACGATGCATTTATGGCACTTGAGCTTACCGCCGGCCGACACAGCATCTCTTTGGAGTATTACCCCGCGAAGTTCAAACTTTGCGCACTGATTTCAGTTGCGTCTCTTGCATTTCTCATTTTCCTGACTCTCGTGCGAAAGGCACTGGAGCATAAGCGTCTGGTGAAGGCTTTGCAGCCTTCTGCGGAACAGATGCAGATGGATCTTCCGGAAGACCCGCAGGACGAGGATGCAGCGGAACAGATCACGGTGAAAGAAGAGGACACATGAGGCCTTTAGATAAGCAAAACCGAGTCCAGTTTTCGGATATCAAGACAAAACTGTGCCTGATCGTTGCGATCGTGCTTCCGGCACTGCTTCTTCTTGCCGTGGCATATAAGTTCAAACTCGCTCCGTTTGGATCGGACTTCTTTGTTACGCGTGCCCAGCAGGATACCTATCTTCCGGTCATTGCGGAATTCCATAGAAAAGTCCGCACAGGTGAGTCGTTGTTTTATACCTGGAACTGCGGTGGCGGCATGAATTTCTGGGCACTTCTCGGCTGTTACGGCATGAGTCCGCTGAATCTTTTATATCTATGCTTTCCCGCATCGTCGATCCCGGCGGTGACAGAACTGATCTTCCTGCTCAAGGCATGTCTTGCGTCCCTTGCGCTCTTTTTGATGTTCTGGAAAAAAGAAGATCTCGTATCGCCCCTGACTGTGGCGCTTTCTACTGCGTACGGTCTTTCCGGTTATATGCTTTCTTACTCGCAGGAGCCCTGGATGCTCGATGCCGTGATCCTGCTTCCGATTCTGATCCTTACGCTTTCGCGACTGGTTCGGGGCAGAAGTGCCTGGCAGTTTTCCATCTGTCTGGCTCTGATCCTGGCCACGTCATATCAGGCAGGATTCTATGCACTGCTCTTTGCTTTGGTCATGTTCCCGCTTCTTTTTATGGAGATGCGTTCCGAGGGCGGATCGGTCAAGTTTAAAACCGCGCTGAAGGATCTGCTGTTCTATCTGTTCTTCGGAATCGGCGGTTCCTCGATTTGCTGGCTTCCGGTGATCCGGGCGCTGATGCGTGCCGAGGTATCCTATCAGTCCCTGATGTTCCCGCGTGATCTGACGATGGACCTGAAGGTATGGGACATCCTGGAGCGCTTTTCTTTTGACGCCGCGATTTCTTTCCCTTCCGACGCCATCTCCTACCCAAGCCTGTACTGCGGTATCCTGGTCGTCTTCCTGGTGATCCTCTATGGTTTTTCCACGAAAGTGCGATTTGCCCAGAAAATCTACTGCTACTGCACGATGGTATTTATCTATGTAACGATGTCGAGCACCGTGTTCAATTTCCTTGTGCATGGGCTGCATTTCCCGATCACCGGCGCGTATCCGCAGGCGATCCTTCTGACTTTTATGGCGATGTATATGAGCGGCAGACTTCTGAGCACAGGTGTGCTCTTTGAAAAGAAGACCCATATCCAGGGTGCGGTTGCCATGATCGTCGTGTTTATGGTGATCAACTCGGCCATCAATACCGAGCTTTCCTATGCGGACTACGCAGTCTTTGTTGCGCTGATCCTCCTTCTGCTTTATACCGCGATGGCAAACAAGATCAACGAGATCGGAACGAAGAGATTTTCTTTCTGGGCTATGATGATCTGTATCCTGATGGTGGCGGAGACCGGTCTTTCTTTCTACCGCCCGATCAAGGAGAAATACTATGTCCGCGCCATGAAAAATCCCGTGCTCGATTCAAAACTCAATCAGCGCATCAGCGGAACGGCTCGAAAAGAAATGCTGGGAAAAGAAGAGAAGATGGTCTACGAACTGAGTTCGGAAGTGCTTTATCAGAAGCCGGATCCGGCTGAAGATGCGCTCATGAGCGATGTTTCGGAAAGACGTACCATATCCGGAAGATTCTCGGATTACGAACCGGAAAAAGAAAACTTCGGTCTGATCTACGGTGTTCCGACGCTGAATTCGAACTACTATATCACGCCGTATCTTTTCTCCGAGGCCCTTCACGATCTGGGCATGACCGAGACGAAGGAAGGAACGATCCTTCTTTCCGGCGGCACGGTTTTCACCGATTATCTCTTTAATCACGAACTTACCCGAGCAGAAGGATTCATGTCTCCGATAGCCAAGGGAGCCGAGTGCGCCCACGCGCTGGGATTCTTCACGAGCACGGATGAGATCTACTCTGATTTCAGAAAGTCCGATTCTCCTTTTGCCAATCAAAATGCACTGGCGCTGCAGTTTTCCGGCGTCGAGCCGTACGAGCTTTTGGAAACGAGTGTGGTGGAAAAAGATAATATCTCCGACAAGGGCGACGGTGCATTTGCCGTAGTCGACGCGGAAGTCAGTTCTTCGATCACATATTCTTTCGAAGCTTCTTATAATAATACTATATATATATACTGTGACAGTGAGCAGCCGGTCATCGCCGAGATCATGCACTGCACCGATGCCGGTCTGGAGTCCAGCCGCGAGCGTGTGACCTCCGTGCAGTCCAAGATGCTTCGTATCGATCCGTCTCCGAATTCCGGAAATACCATCCGTGTCCGTCTGATCATGTCCCAGCCGGAAAATGAAACGGTGCATTTTTCTGCGGCGGTCCTCGATGAGGAGAAACTGTCCCTTTGCATCGAGCGCATGACCGCATCTCCGTTTATCGTTGAGAAGGAATCCGCGGGAGAGCTTCAGGGACACATCCAGGCACCATCTTCCGGAGATCTCTGGCTCTCTATCCCGTATGATGCCGGCTGGACCGTTGAAGTGGACGGAGAAAAGACTTCTGTATTTGCCGCAAACAAATCCTTCCTCGGTATCCACTTGACCGAAGGAGAACACGTTATTACTATGAAATATATGCCGCAGGGATTTACGACAGGCCAGTGGCTGTCCCCGGTATCGATTCTGATGATGATCTGCGTGTATTCTGCATCTTTCGCTGCGAAGAAGCAGGCAGAAGCGAAGAAAAGAAAAGGGGAGGACGCTGCCGTGGCATCCGAATCTCAGGAAGAGGAGCAGGGATGAAGAAAGAAGGACTACATAGCCCGACAACATTTGTTGTTTTCGATATGGAATGGAATCAGCCGATTCCTTATATTCCGTCACCCATTGATCCGAAGCTTCTCCCGGGTGAGATCATCGAGATCGGTGCGGTCAAACTCGTGATGTATTCCGAGTCCGAATATACTTTTTCCCAGCCGATCTCCATCACGGTCCGTCCACAGTATTACCGGATCATGAACAAACAGGTCTCCCGCGTCATCAACAAAAGTACCGACGACCTCAAGTGCGGCATGTCGTTTATCGAAGCGTATGACGATTTCCTCAGATGGTGCGGCGAAGATTTTATTTTGTGCGCATGGGGCGACTCGGATATCTCGATTTTAAAATCGAATCTGAAGATCCACGGTCTTTCAGCGGAGATCAACGACCGCTTCCTCGATATCCAGCCGTTCTTCGGACGTGTTGCCGAAAATACGACGCAGCAGAGAAGTGTAGCTTACGCGGTAGATTTTTATAAGATCAACCAGACAGATGATTTCCATAGTGCCGATAAAGACGCGTACTATGAAGCCCGCATCCTGAAAGAAGCCCTGGTGGATTATTTCGTGCTGAGAAATAGAGAACCGGCCTCGGACAATAAAAACCCGTTTCCGACTCTGAAGCAGTATATTTCGAATCCGAATCTGAATACACAGAAAAAATGGAAGAGTGCGGTTTGCAAGACGGAAAAAGAGGCGCTTGCCCTGGCTGTTGCAGAAAAGATGTGCTGTCCGATCTGCGACACGGATCTTCAGGAAGTGATCGGATGGTTTTCAAGCGGACACACATGGATGTCTTTGTGGCAATGTGAACAGCACAGTACCCTGTCGGCAAAGGTCCGTGCGAAGCAGACACCCCAGCAGGGATATTATGGTGCCGGCCAGCTTCGTTTTGTAAATGGCAACGCCGCGAGATACGTTCGAGAGAAATGGGAAGAAAAACAGAAATTGAAAGAAAAAGTTAAAATTGACACAAACCCACCCGATAATGAGGAGTAATTGTGAACAATTGTGAACTTTCCAAGTTTTAGGGTTTATTTTTGCAACTATCTAAATATAATGATAATTAAGTATAACCAAAAATAACCAATCTTAACCAAATTGAAACATTGACAGAAATTGGAGGCTAATCAAGATGAAGTTTTTACAGACAAGTAAGCGACATCTGAACAGCAACAAACGAGGCGGCATGCTGGTTCTCGTTTTGATCATCTTTGCTGTAGCGCTTATTCTCATTTCATCTGCAATTTCGATTACGGTATCTACCCGTAACCGTTATTACGTTGATGCCGAGACGAGCCAGGAAAGACTGACACTGTCGTGCGCAGCTGAGGCCGTGATCGATGCTATCGAAGCGCAGGAGATCACAGACGCAGAGCTCGAGCATGCGGCTGCCGGTTCCGGTACAACTTGGCACGTTCAAGGTGCAACGAATTCGAATATGGACCAGTCTGGTGTTGCTAGTGACGGTCTGAATATCGCTCCTGGTCTTGCTGGTCAGTCATACAGCTACACGGATTGCCATGTACATGCAGTAGGTGGCACTTCTAAAGACATCTATCTGGACTTCAGCACAAAGATCAAAGCGACAGGCGGAACAGCAACAAGTGAGAATCTCCGTGTTCGCCTTGAGTACACACCGCCGTCTGGTGATCCGCCGATCTGCACAAACCTTACAACAACAGGTGAAGATGGTGTTACAAACAACTCCCCGAAGATGTTTGTACAGGATCCGAGATCTTTCACAGTATTCCACGGTGAAGCTTATATCGCTGCAACATCCGGTTCTTTCATCCACAATACTGCAGTATTTACAGGTGAACTGATTGGCAACGCTGGTACGATCTTCTATAACGACGTAATTTTCTATGGTCCGAATGCAGGACTTGACGTTGCTCGTTCCGGTGGTAATGGTCTTACCATCGAAGCGGTAGGCGATTGGCAGGGTTCTGCTTACTTCCTGGGCGTTACATATGAAGAGGCTACCGGACAGCAGTATGCTTTCCATAACCAAGGATCAGAAGTAAGTCTTTCTGACAAGAACCTGAATGTTTATGCTTGTTATTTCTATAATGCAAGAGGCCAGATCACAAGTTGGCCGTATGATGGCGCTGACAAGATGATTATCTCTGATAACGGAAGTAACGTTCAAATCAACAGAGGTTGGACAGGATCCACAAATATCGTAACAGTAGGTACAGGTACTGGTAGTGGAGACAATACCGTTGCTAGTTCTGCGCTTACAGATGCGGCTCTTGTTGAGAAGTTTGCAAGTGTTTATGCTACAGGTACAGGATATGTTGCAAGTGGTGCCGAGGTTGTTACCGCTGCAGGTCGTCAGGTTCCCACATCCGCTGATATGGCTGCTTACAACACTCACCCGGGTACATCGTCTGTTCCGCATGGAACAACATCCATTTCCCGTGGTGCGTACAACATGACCGGTGCTTATTCCGCTGGCGTGCTGACATGTGACCTTTCTTCCGGAGATATTTATATCAATGTAAGTGGTACATGTACTTTCACAGATTATTACATCTATGCACCGAACACTTCTGACTACAAACTGTATGTGATTCTTCAGAGTGGTGCTTCCCTGATATTTAATAATTGCGACAATACGTGCAAAGATACGCTTAGAACTTGTGGTATCGTTGCTTGCTCAAATCCTGAGCGTACAAACTGGCACGATGCTGAGTTCGTACAGCAGTACGATTCTACAGGACATTTTGTATCATCTTCACCGTTGCGTGCGACACCTGGTCAGAAGCCGGCTTGCTACATCCTTGGTATGGGCAATAACTACCTTGAGGGTGGTCGTGCCTGCACAATTGAAGGCTATATCTGCCTCGGTGGTCGTGGTACACAGGCAAGTAAACTTTGTATCAAGGATAACTGCAACTTCTATGGACGTTACGAATCCGTTTTCATGGATCAGGGTAACTCCGATAACCTGGAGATCTACTATTGCCCGTCACCGCAAGAGGGCGATGACAGCGACAAGCCGTTGACTTCCAGCTATACACCGGTAGACTATCAGTACTACTACTAATAACAACTGATCTATTTCTAAGATGGCAAACTAATACGGAGAAAGTTGTTCCAGGGGGGCTCGAAAGAGCCCCCCTTATTATTTGCGGCAATGAATGAGAATAAAAAGATCCGGCTTCATCTGATAATGTACAAGCCGGATCTTTTTTGTGTAATGAATGCATATAACAAATAGATAAATATGTAAAGGAAAGATCTCGGAGAAAATAAAAGAGAGCAAGCAAAAACGACTCGCCAGAACGCGGTATAAATGCGCTCGCGCAACAAAAATGAGATGAGTATCATTTGCGGCATAAAACTCCGAAATGGTGCCAAAGAACGCGAAATTTGGCATAGCGAATAAAATGAGCATTTTAGATGAGTGTTTCATGCTGCCGTCGGATATGTTTTATTCAGCTTGAATACGGATCAGGAGCTTGAAAAAGTGTTTGGCAATGAACTTATACATATTAATGCAGCTCGAATAAATACGAGGCCTCTGGCGGGAATAATAGATATGCCATCTGCGGGTGAGTATATAATAACTACAGAAGTAGAGAAGAAGCGGCGTAAACGGAGTTTGAAAATAAAAAAAGTCCTGCCCCGAAAACCGGGACAGGACTTAAAAACTACGAATGAATGAAGGATTAAGTATGATCCTTGCTATAAGTGATAGAAGCAGAATCAGTCATCGCTGCCATATCTTTACAAGACGGACAATAAACTGTGATCTCATCATGATAAGCAACACCGGAAGACGGGTTGTCCATATCAACAAGATTCAGCGAGACTTTGACGCTCTTGGAACCGGGTATTGTTGTAAACTTAAGCTGAACACCCCACTTTTCAGTGCCGGCACCAGTATGATACTGCTGATAACTTGAAATAATATCATTAGTATTCAGCGTTACTCTTGTACCGTTTGAAGAAATTGTTTCAGTTCCGTCGCTACCAATCGTTGTAGCATTACAGAGATTGTTTGAAATTGCCATCAGATTGAGAGATGCAAAATCGTGCATATCATTTACTGTTGCAACACGGAGATGACTCATCTGTACAGTAACGAATGTTCCGTAGATATAGCCCATCGTCATGCAGAGGATGGCAAGTACCAAAACCATTTCAAGAAGGGTAAAACCAACTCTTTTTTTCTTATTTTTTGTAACTCGTAACATAGCAATCACCTCGAATCAAGTTGATGAAGCAGCAGTGAATGAGGGATAGTTTCTTACGAATACAGAGTAATCGCAGGAAGCGTTAGGACATTTACCAATAATGACCTTATCGCCATCCTCATTTGTTTCTACGAAATACTGCAAACCAAGATCAGGATGAGCGGAACAGCCACCTCTTGCAAGATATGTAAAACCATGTCTTGTAGCAGTCTGCTTAAAGTTGGCATCCTGCATCAGAGAAGTAGAAGAGAAGCCGGAAGATCCGCTTGACTCGTTAATTACATTTACCTGGATAATACTCTTAAAACCAGTGCCATAAACGCAGAGCGCAGTGGTAGAAGATCCACCGGGGTGATCCTGAGCACCACAGTTTGATGTAGCACCCATTGATTGATAAATCTTACCGGCATTTACATTACTGAAACGCTCAGCAAGCGCAGTATCAGCTGCATAACTCAGAGTAGACATGAAACCTTCGAGGGTGATAAGAGATACGATCATCAGTAACGCTACGGACAACATCGTTTCGAGCAATGTAAAACCGCGGCGCGATATCTTTTTGCGGCAAAGCATCTGAATTCCTCCTTAATAACCCAAATTAACAAAACTTTGATTAATCTGCGCGTTATTGGCTTTAAATTCGGATACTTGAGAACCGACCCTGTCAGAATTAGAACGGGCCATAGTAATGTACTGGCTTACCGAAAGGCCAACAACAGCAGCTAATAAAACAATTATCGCAATGACTAACACCATTTCAACCAAGGTGAAGCCTCGCTTGTTCTTATTAAACTTTTTCATAATTGCCTCCAAGTATAACCATCTATATTATAACACCAAAAAACCAAGATACAAGACGTGAATTTGTAAACAAAATATAAATGAAAAAGCGGATCATTTGTGTGTTTCTCCAGGATCCATCTTCCATCCCGGAAAAGAAAAAATAGGGGGGACCCGTGATCCCCCCTATTCAATTTACTTAGTACACTCAGTCAGTGAATCTCTGTATTAGAGAGCAGCAGAGATAGCCTGGTTAACCTGAGAAATAGCACTGTTGTGAGACTGGATCTTCTGTGTAGCTGTCTTAGCTGCGTTGATGTAGCTAGCTACGGAGAAGAATACTACTGCTGCCAGGATAACGATGATAGCAATAACGAGTACCATTTCAACGAGTGTAAAACCTTTTCTGTTCTTCTGAATCTTCTTCATAATAAGTTCCTCCTAAATGTTTTATTGAGTTTGTAATTTCATTATAGCAGGGAATTTGAAAAATGCAATACCAATTTTGAATTTTTTTCACATTTTTGTGAAAAATAATTTTTTGCTGTCAAAATGCGCCCACAATATCCATGTTTTCAGGCCCTGAAAAAAACCGGAATCCTGATCACAAATCAGCCAGAGAAGGCTTTAAATGGCGATTTCGGCTCCTGCTGGGGAACGGGATCCATGTCGCACTTCGTTAACAATTATATCAGAAGAAGGGAAGATTCAATTGTGACAAAATGTGAACACAAAAAAAGGACCGGTTAAAAACCGATCCTTTTTTCTCTAATACTTATTATATACAGATTAGATTGTAGGCTGCTGATTCATGTCAGCGTGACGCTGGTTGTAATCATCAACGAGTGCTGCATACTCTTCAGGAGTGATCATACCGAGCTGATAGAGCATATTGATCTCGAGCATCTCAGGATCCATATTCGCAGCATCCTGGAGCAGAGTATCGAGCAGAGTCCACTCAAATGCCCAGTGAGTCCATGCTGCGAACGGACGATTGACCTGGAAGTCATAGTCTACGAAAGAGATGAACTTGCCGTACAGCGGAGAAGACGGGGATACAGTGTAGTTTGCACCACCGAACTTAACCATGAAGTAACTCGGAAGACCAACCAGACCACCAGTAGTAATATTCTCAGCGCCAACCCACTTCATGTAGTTCATGTCATAGTTCGGCTTAGAAATACGATCTACGAGATCATAAGCATATACATTTACTGTTGCGCTGTATGTGCAGAAGCCCTGAAGTGTATCTTCGATCTTAATATCTGTAATCTTTACATAATCCGGAGCATCTGCCTGGATCTTCTTAAGAGCTTCGATGAACTCTTCGTAGCCGATGTACTCAGAAGAAATAGCGTAGGGATTTACGCCTGTTGCATCAGCCGCCGGGTTAACTACTTCCGGATTGTTTCCGATCAGAAGCTGATTTGTGTAAACAGAATACGGGATATCATCGCCTTCATCGTGTGTAAGAAGGAAACCGTCTGTACCGGAAACGGCTACAGTATAACGGGAATAAAATACCTGGTTACGGCTTGTAGAACCATCCGGCATCTGAGCCAACTCATACTCAAGAGGAGTATTGCTGATTTCTACATAATACGGTGTACCCGCATCTTCAAAGTGCTTATAAAGCTTTCTCTGGATAGCATCTGTGTACAGTTCAGGCAGGAACTTCTTTTCCAGTTCCGTGAGCTGGTTCTTCAGATCTTCGCACTGCTGATCCAGTTCCTGAGCCTGTTGGATAATAGCGTCCTTTTCTGCCTTCTCCTGTCTTACCTGCTCAAGTTCAACGTTGGTTGCCTTGAGTTTATTCATATTCTTCTGAATGACGAGCAACCAGCAAACTGCACCCAGAGCAATCAGGAGAACAATGAACAATAAGAATGTGTCTCTACCACCTGTTGTTTTCATCAGGATTCACCTCCGAAATTATTAGCCCTGAGCTGCTTCAGCTGCTGCAGGAGTATAAATGAACTCAATGTTCATATTAGTCGATACCTTACCAGTGAGCTGGTTGTTGCGAACAGCTTCATCCAACTCAGTCTGAGAAACGGCAACACCGTTGATTCTGATATTGGTGAGGTTGTATGTTACACCATTATCTTCGATTACTGCGATATCCGGAATCGAGAAATCAGAACCTGCGTTATAAGTCATTGTACGAAGCTGAGAAAGAGCAGCCGGTGAAGTACCATCAACAAAGGATGCCCAGGATACTGTGTAATGGCCCTTAATTGTGCATTTGAATTCGAACTGATACTTCATCATAGAATACATCATACTCATGTTGTCCAGACCAAGTTCATTCGGATCAGCTGCCTTAATGGAATCAGTTACGAAGCTGAAAAGATCCTTGGAACGGAGCAGGTTAGCAAAATTAACCGGGCTGGTACGATCAAGGGAGAAGCCCTGGATGGTTACAGTGCCATCCTTATCTTCGTACTTTGTAATAACTGTATCATTCGGCAAGCTGTCAATAACGCCAACCAGTGTTTCAACAGAAGATGTTGTTGTTCCGGTTACAGCTGCATCGAGAGTAGAGATAGCGTAGTAGTACTCACGCAGTTTTTCAACGGCTGCCTGAGACTCATCTTTCGCTGCCAGTCTTGCCTGATAATCAGCAGATGCCATAGTTTCTCTGAGACTGTTGATCTCTTTTGTTTTGTTCATGATCTGGATACCGCAGATTACCCATACCAGCAATGTAATGATGATAATGGCAAGAGCGGTCAGAAGGAAGAACGGGAATGCTGACGAAAACTGTTGAGAAGCAGCAGAAGAGAACTCAGAAAAGAAGTTCATATCTCTTTTTGAAAACTCATTTTTTGACTTTGCAAAACTCATGATTTCGCCTCCTTTCAATTGTCACGAATGAGTGCACCGCACGCATTCACATAATCAGATAAGATGAAATCTTTCGGACCCTGAACAGAGTTGAGGGAACCAAGGATTTCAACCTGTGTACCAAGCTGACGGGAAAGTTCCTTATCCATCTTGCGGTACTTCGCACCACTACCATAGAGGAAGCATGTGCTGATCGCGTCGAGGTGGAATTTGGAAATCGAGAACTGAGCAGTTCTGGAAATAGCATCCGTCAAGCTCTTGAAGTAAGCGGATACGGCGCTGTTCAGCGACGGCTCGTCTTTTACTGTCTCGTGCCATACATCGATGTCGGAAACATCAACTGTGGCAATGCCTTCGCCCTTAACAACCTGCAAACGTCTTGTCAGGATAGAAGACTTGTTTGCAGAGCTGCCCTGAACTTTCTTCACGGTCTCGGCTACCTGACGGATGTTGGAGTGACCAAACTGCAGGCGGCGTGTCAGAACCGGGAAGCCCTTGTCCAGAACGGTGATATTGGTTGTCTTAGAAGACAATTCAATAAGAAGAAGGGTATTGGATGCGATGTTTGTTGTACCGTTGATCGTACCGCTTCTGAAAAGCTTACGGATCGCATTCGGGTTAACATCAAGAGCAACAGGCTGCAGAGCACTTGTCTTCATCAGTTCACGGAAGTCGCCTGCGACGTCTTTCGGAATAGCTGTAGCACGTACTTTGTACTTCTGCTGCTTTGTTTCTTCATCAAGAACCTTATCGTAAATGATGTATTCTACGATCATGTCACGATTGTTGGTTCCCTGACCGAGGATCTCGTAGCGAACCATATCGCGGAGCTGATCAGCTTTAACTGCCGGCAGTTCCAAATCTCTTGTGTGCAGGTAACTGCCCTCTACTGTAAGGACGGCACGCTTGTCCTGAATGTTGCTCTTTGCCAGAGCGTTCTTCAGAGCCATTACTACACCAAACTGGTCAGCAATAACACCGTCTGAAATTGTGTCGGACTCGAGCGGGATGATACCGAACTTCTCGACCTGGACTGTGCCGGTCTTACGGTTGTATCCGCCAAGAACCATTTTCATGTTTGAGCTGGAGACGTCAATTGAAATCTCTCTGCTGCTTCCACTTCCTAAAGCCATATTTTATCTCCTTTCGAAATACATCACAGAATGTTCTTTGTCATTGTAAGTACCGGCAGACCGCAAGCACCAACTACGAGCAATACGATGAATGCCATGATGATGATCATGATCGGCTCCATAGCAGCCGTCATCTTTGCTGTAGCAGAGTCTGCTTCGTCTTCGAAGAAGTCAGCGGCCTTATCAAGGATGTTATCCAGAGTACCGGATTCTTCACCGATAGCTGTCATAGCGTAGATCATCGGAGGGAATTCCTTGATACCGCGGATAGATCTTGAAACAGAAGCACCTTTACGGATTTCGTTTCTGGAATCGTAGAGCTGAGCTTCCAGGTACTTGTTACCCAGTGTATGGCTTGTGATCTCCATAGAGTCCAGAACACTGATACCACTTCGGAGCAGTGTAGCCATAGTACGTGTGAAACGAGCAGCGGCAGTAGCCTTCTGTGCTTTACCGAAGATCGGTACCTTCAGGATAAACTTAGCCCAAGCCATGGATCCTCTCTCGGAATGCTTAAAGAGACGGAATCCAACGATGATACCGAGGATAACGGCAAGGTAGATATACCAGAAATGAATAAGGCTGTTAGAGAAAGCCATAACTGCCTTAGTCAGTTTCGGAAGATCACCACCCAGTTCTTTAAGGGTCTTAGCAAATCTCGGAACAACGAGGGTCATCAAACCGACTGTGATACCGAGGGTAACAACAGCGAGGATGATAGGATATACCAATGCGGCACCTACCTTGTTCTTCAATTTCTGTTCTTTTTCGAAGTGCTGGGCGAGACGGTCCATAACTTCATCCAGACGACCAGATTCTTCACCGGCGGAGATCATGGTGATCATGATCGTCGGGAGAGCCTTGGACTGCTCACGGAAAGCCTCAGACAAAGTTTTACCTGCCTGAATCGATTCATAAACAGAACCGATAACTGCTTTCGCCTTCTTACTTTCAAGCTGCTGATAGAGCATATCCAGAGAACGGATAACTGTGATACCTGCACTCAAAAGTGAAGACAGCTGTCTGGTGATAAGCATAAGATCTTTTGTCTTGAGCTTCGGACTTCCGATATTCATGGAAAGAATACTGGAACCGGTATCCTGCTCAAGAGAAGCAATGTAACGGCCATCGGCACGAAGCATCTTAGAAGCATCTGCTAATGTTGCGGCTTCAATAATGCCCTTGCTTGAACGACCAGCTGCATCGACTACTTCATATTTGAAATTTGGCATGAAGCAAACCTCCTTCTTTTATTTTCTACTTGTAGTATTAGTAATCCAAGGAACTGAAAAGACCATTGGAAACAGAATTTGCTGATCCAGCTGCAGCGAGGTAACGACGGTACTCATCCGGATCTTTGCAGCGGGTGATTGCTGTTTCACGAGTGATAAGGCCCTTCTTAGTAAGCTCTGCCAGATAATAGTCGAGAGAACACATGCCAAACTTGAGGTTTGTAGCAATTGTGTTATCGATCTGGTATGTCTTTCCTTCACGGATAAGGTTACGAACCGCGTCGTTTGCGATCAGGATCTCGAAGGCAGCAACACGGCCTGTGCCATCGGCACGCGGCAACAGTGTCTGGGAGATAACTGCTACGAGAACTGTACCAAGCTGAACACGGATCTGATCCTGCTGGTGAGGAGGGAATACGTCAATAATACGGTTGATCGTGTCGGCAGCACCACTGGTGTGGAGTGTGGACATAACCAAGTGACCGGTTTCTGAAGCGGTGATAGCGGTACTGATAGTATCAAGGTCACGCATCTCACCAACCATGATAACGTCCGGATCTTCACGAAGTGCAGCACGAAGTGCATTTGCAAAAGAGAGGGTATCTTCGTGAACTTCACGCTGGTTGATCATGGACTCACCGTGACGGTGCAGATACTCGATCGGCTCCTCAAGAGTGAGGACGTGGCAGCGGCGGTTTGCATTGATGTGACCGACCATTGCAGCCAGAGTAGTAGACTTACCGGAACCCGTAGGACCGGTAACGAGGATCAATCCACGAGGCTTCAAAGCAAGCTCCTTGAAAAGTTCAGGCAAACCAAGACGCTCACAAGTCGGGATTTCTGTTGTGATAGTACGGGCAGCCAGAGTATAACTTCCGCGCTGCTTAAATACGTTACAACGGAAACGGCTGTAATCCTTAACAACATAGGAGAAGTCGATCTCACCACGCTCATTAAGGTACTGCTGTCTTGATTTATCCAACATAGACTTGCAAAGATATTCCGTATCGCTTTGTGTCAAAATGTTGGAATTTAAAGGCATGAGCTCGCCGTGTACGCGGATCATCGGTGGCAGACCGACGGTGATGTGCGTATCGGATGCCTGGCGGCGAACTGCCTCTGTAAGGATGGCATCCATACTTAATGTAAATTCTTCCACTTTCTTTCCTCCTTAACCGTCAATGGAATATGTTACTTTACTCATCTCTGCAACAGTTGTGATACCCTCCAGTACCAACTGAGCAGCAGAATCAGCCAACATTAAAGTTCCTTCGGAGATTGCGAGCTGACGCATCTCATCTTCCGAAGCTCGGCGTTCGAGCAACGCTCTCATCTGCTTGGTCATGATAACGACCTCATGGATCGCGATACGACCTTTATATCCTTTTTCGCCACACTCCGAGCAACCTGCACCACGGTACAGTTTCTGTCCCGGCTTAAGGTGGAGAAGCTCGACCTCATCCGGTCCCGGAGTATATTCTTCACGGCAATTCGTGCAAATACGACGAACGAGACGCTGTGCTACAACGCCGATCAAAGCGGTAGAAACCATGAATGGCTCGATACCCATATCGATCAGACGGTTAATAGAGGAAACAGCATCGTTTGTATGGATAGTACTGAAAACCAAGTGACCGGTGATAGCAGCTCGCATCGCGATCTCAGCAGTCTCACCGTCACGGATCTCACCGACGAGGATGATGTCCGGGTCCTGACGGAGGATAGAACGAAGACCACTTGCGAATGTCATACCGGCTTTGACGTTAACCTGTACCTGGTTGAGACCTGGGATCTGGATTTCTACCGGGTCCTCAACGGTAACGATGTTCGTTTCCGGTGTGTTTTTCTCAGAAAGAAGAGTGTAGAGCGTAGTTGTTTTACCGGAACCGGTAGGACCGGAGATCAAGCATACGCCCTGAGGTACTTTGACGATCCTGTCGATCATCTCATTGTTGTGTTCACTAATACCAAGAAATTTACGGTTCAGGTTGGCGTCGTTCTTGGCCAGGATACGGATAACGGTTTTTTCACCGTGTACTGTTGGGAGTACAGATACACGCATGTCAACCGGTTTGCCGTTGATCATGGTCTGAACACGACCGTCCTGAGGAATACGCTTCTCGGCGATATTCATGCCGGAGAGGATCTTAATACGTGTGATGATCGCGTCTCTAGCGGCTGCCGGGCTCGTCATGATCTCGGAAAGCACACCATCGATACGGATACGGACTCGAACGCGATCTTCCATCGGTTCGATATGAATATCGGAAGAGTTCGCACGGATAGCGAAGTCGATCATGGAGTTAACGAGCTTAACTACAGGAGCGTTGTTTACTTCATCCGTGATCTCGTCACCGAGCTTTTGCATATCCTCGATGTCCAGATCAGCAACAAGGTCATCAGAAGCCTGCTTAGCGACTTCTCTACCATAATTCATCTTGATGGCAGTGAGGATCTGCTGCTTTGGAGCAAGAAGCGTAACGATGTCGTTACCGGTACGGAAACGCAAGTCATCAGTTACAAGAATATTGAGTGGGTCGTAGATGGCGACGACCAATTTTCCTTCATCAAATGCAACCGGGATAATCAGGTTCTCTTCGCAATACTGCTCGGTAACGACCTTGGTTGCTTCCTGGTCGATATCAACCTGCTGTAAATCAATAATCGGGAGTTCATACTGGCTGGAGATCGCTCTCAGAATATCAAGTTCTGTAAGTAAGCCTTTCTCAACGATGATCTCACCAAGTCTTTTCTTAGAACCGGCGGTTCGTTGTGCTTCGAGAGCCTCCTGAAGTTCTGCCTGTGACAGAAAGCCGCTGTCGATAAGTATGTCGCCTAATCGTTTCATCATACCCTCCCAAATTGATGCACGTTTTAGATTAAACATATGCAGGGCGCAAAAGCCCATTTATATATCTAGTCTGATAATAGTAATGTACACCCAAACGGAGGTGTTTGTATAGTCTTTCTGATAAACAAAAAATTACAATCTCACTTTTGTTTAGAAGTTAAACTGTCAACTTGTTGTAACCAATCAACCAAATACCACTACTACTTCTCGCAGTTTTTCTTAGATAAATATACATGGGAAAGCGCGATTTTGCAACCTTTTCTCGATATTTTGTAGAAAATATACAAAAAAGTTTGATAGAAAGACAAAGTCATAATTGCATTATTTCGTATTTTATAATATGTTAATTTATAGACATAAACAGGAGCGTGAATATATGGGTCCCCAAGAAGTACTTGCAATAATGAATATAGTCATGGCCGGAGTGTTCGGCGCGGTAATCGGAAGTTTTACAAATGTGTGTATCTACCGTATTCCCGAGCACAGGACGATCGTTAAAGGTCATTCGATGTGCATGACATGTGGACATGAGCTGGGCGCACTCGATCTGGTTCCGATCTTCAGCTGGCTCTTCCTGGGCGGTAAGTGCAGATACTGCAAAACCCCGATTTCATCGAGATATATCAAGATCGAGAGTCTGACGGCTCTGATGTATATACTGATGGCGGCAACTCATCTGAATATGTTTTTTGATCCGATGGCTCCGACCGCCAATATCCTCCCTTTCCTGAAAATCTGCGTGATGTTTATCATGATCAATATCGTGATCGTCGAGATGATGATCATGAAGGATACCGGTTCTTCCATGTTTGTTCTTTCGGCAGCACTGGGTATCGATCTTTTGGTCCAGTTCCTGATCGATGTGGCATGCGTATTCCTTCCCCAGTATGCTTCCTCGGTTACGGCGACTTCGGCATCGGCATTCATCGGCGGCTTGCTGGTTCAGGTCCTGGTTGGCGCGGCTATCGGTCTGGTAGCGGTAGTTCTGGCAGTGCTTTTCACAAGCAAACCGAGCGATCTGAGCAAATACTTCAGCAGTGAGAAGACTCGTGCATTCCGCACTTCGGATCTGTTCGCGATCGTTCTTTGTGCCGCGATCGGTATCATCCCGGCTATCGTATGCGCGCTCGTTTATCTCATCGCGAGAATCGCGATCGGAAACAAAAAGAGCGTCCGCCTTCTGGGTGCATTTGTGGCAGCCGGTGCGGCAGTGGGCTACTTCGGATACGCGGCCTACCAGCTTCTCGGCTGATATCAGACGAATTTGTTTGGCGCGGCGCTTAGGTAAGTGCTATAATACTATGTACATTTTTTGAGTGGAGGTTTTCCTATGTCCGGACATTCCAAATGGAATAACATTAAGAGAAAGAAAGAAGCATCAGATGCAGCAAAGGGTGCTGTATTTACAAAAGTTGCCAAGGAAATCATGGTAGCAGTTAAGGCCGGTGGTCCGGATCCCGAAGGAAACTCGAAGTTGAAAGATGTCATCGCAAAGGCGAAGGCGGCAAACATGCCGAACGACAACATCAACCGTGCGATCAAGAAGGCTGCCGGTGCAGGTGAAGGCGATGATTACGAAGAGATCGTATACGAAGGTTACGGCCCGGGCGGAATCGCCATCATGGTTCGTACTCTGACCAATAACAGAAACCGTACTGCTGCGGATATCCGCCACATCTTTGATAAGTACGACGGAAACATGGGTGTTTCCGGAAGCGTTTCCTTTATGTTCCAGGACAAGGGAACGATCCTGATCGATTCCGAAGAATTTGACGATGAAGAGACAGTCATGATGGATGCGCTCGACTGCGGTGCCGAAGACTTCAGCGCAGAAGAAGGCTATTACGAGATCCTGACTGATCCGGCCGCTTACTATGAAGTAAAAGACGCGCTGGAAGCAAAAGGTTATTCTTTCGTGGATTCTTCTTTGGGACCGGTACCGCTGAACTGGTCGAAGGTCGAAGATGAAGAGATCGCGACCAAGCTCGAGACGATGCTCGAGAAGTTCGACGAGAACGACGATGTCCAGGAAGTATATAACAACTGGGATAACTAATATATTATTAATAGTAGATTAAAGAGGATTGAAGGAGTATGGATCTGCCGAAGCAAAAAGGCAAGGAACAGACCGAACACCTTGAAGAGAAGCAGGGTGCGTCCCGCCGAGGTGTGTTTATTCCTGAGCTTCGCGCCACTCTCCGTCGACTCGAGAAAAATGTAGATACCCGCGCGCATGCGCGTACGGAACGTCAGATAGAAATAGCAGCAAACGATGAGATGGAAATGCGCGAGCTCCTCTCAACGATTGCTGTTGTTGCTTTTGTAGGACCTTCGGGTACCGGTAAAAGCACTCGTGCCATCCGTGTGGCAAAACAGAATTCCATCAAGTACATCATCGACGACGGACTTCTGATCAACGGAAGCCGCATCGTGGCAGGTAACTCGGCAAAGAAAGCGCAGACGAAACTTGAGTCTGTACGTCAGGCGCTGTTCGAGGATCCCAGCCGTTCGTCGACGATGAGAAGAGCACTCGCGGAGAATCTGCCGCAGACGCTCATGATCCTTGGCACATCCGACGCGATGCTTGAGAAGATCTGCAACAATCTCTGGCTGAACCAGCCGGCGATGCTGATCCGCATCGAGGATGTCAGCTCGGAAGAAGAGATCGCCCAGGCTCGAAATACACGTATGCGTGAAGGCATGCATACGATCCCGGTTCCGAGCATGGAGATCAAGCACGAATTCTCCGGTTATTTTTCCGACCCGCTGAACCGTCTGCGCCGAAGATGGGATAAAGAGCGTGGTGTCCAGCCGGTCGCTCCGGATACAGAACGTACGGTAGTACGTCCGACCTTTTCCAGTTTGGGGAGTTACTCGATCTCAGACGATGCGCTGTTGGATCTCGTGAAGATCATCCTTCGCAAAGTCCCCGGTGTGCACGATGTCGTAGGATTTCAGTCGGAAAAACGGGTATACGGTGTCGTTTTAAGTATCGACCTGGAACTGTACTATGGATTCAATGCCCAGGAAGTGCTGCTCAACGCACAGCAGCGTCTGGGAAGATATATCGAGGAATATTCCTCGATCAATATGGTTGCGGTAGATGTCCGGGCCAAGCGCCTGATCCACGACGATCCCGCATGACCTTTAGGAGGAAGATGACATGAAAGTTGAAAAGATCTATACCATACCGGTCAACGATGCCTATTCGTCCGGATGTGCATGTCCGCTTTGCGCATTGAAGCAGAAGGTGGAAGGCGACGCGCTGGATTATTACCTCGGGCCGTCTCTTATGGAACCGGACAACCGTGTTCTGACAAATGAGTCCGGATTTTGCGGAGATCATCTGAACAAGATGTTCGGCAGGGAGATCAACCGTCTGGGTATGGGTCTGATGCTTCATACACATATCCAGGATGTGAAAAAGGAGACCGATCCGCTCTGGGAAAAAGCCGCTCCGGAAAAGAAGACTCTTTTGAAGGGAAAAGACGCGGACTATAAAAAGAGACTTCTGTCTTTAGCGGACCGAATCGATGCAAGACTGGATTCGTGCATCATCTGCGATAAGATCAACACCACCATGAAGCGTTATATGGAAGTCATCATGTGGCTGTATTTCGAGGATGCGTCTTTCCGCGAGACATTTGCGACGAAGACCTATCACTGTCTTCCGCATGTGGCGGAGCTTCTTCGTGCGGCGGCTTCCGAGCTGAGTCAGAACGAAGCGGCGGATTTTGTCTCCGCACTGGCAAAGACCCATAACCAGGGTCTCGATGAACTGATCAAGGACGTGGAGTGGTTCACGTTGAAGTTCGACTACCGTAACAAGGACAAGCCGTGGGGAAACAGCAAGGATGCGGTTCCGAGAGCGATCGCGATGCTGGGAGGCCAGTCGGTAGATGCGCCTTCTCAGACGAAGGAGAATGATAAGTAATGGAGATGGATGAGTTTTTTACAAAAGATACGACCCAGGTCGTGCCGCAGATCGCCTTGACGGCAAACGAAGGCAAACCGAAGAAGGTCGTACTGGTCATCGGCGGAGAGATCGTCGGAGACAATAAAGGTGACGAGGCATCGGAAGAGCATGGCCGCGAACTGATGCTGCATTCGCTGAAGAGTTTAAAGAGCGCCAAAGTCGTGCCGGATGAGATCATCCTTTTGCATGACGGCGTGAAACTGATCCTTCCCGAGAGCGAGTGCTTCTCGTGCTGGAAGGATATCCTTGACCGAGAGATCACAGTAAAAGCGTGTAACGAAACGCTTTTCTATCTGGGAAAGATCCCGGAGGATCCGCGGATCCTTTGTGAGGATATGGATCAATTGCTGCAGAGCATGCTGACAGCGGATCGGATCGTGCGTCTATAATATGGCTACAGTAAAAAGATACAAAAAAGAAGATCAGCAGACTTACTGCCTCGGTGCGACGGTGAGCATGGAATATCTGAACGTACGCCCGCAGAGCGTGACGAAAGTATACCTGCACAGTGCATTTTGCGCAGAAGAAACAAAAGAAAAGATCCTGAAGATCTGCCAGAGCCACAGCATCCCGTGCGAAGTGAACGACAAAGTTTTTCAGATCCTGTCTCAGAAGGAAAACTGTTTCGTGATCGCGATGGTGAAAAAGTATTCCTGTGAACTCGATAAAGACGCGTCCCACGTCGTGCTGGTCAATCCGAGCAATTCGGGAAATGCCGGCACGATCATCCGAAGTGCGGCAGGTTTTTCCGTTTCAAATATCGCGATCATCCGACCCGCGGTCGACTTTTTTGATCCGAAGGTCATACGTGCATCGATGGGCGCGCTGAGCCGCGTGAACTTCAAGTACTACGATTCCTGGGAAGAATATGCGGAAAGCGACGGAGCCGGACAGCGGTTCTTCTATCCGTTCATGCTCGACGGAAGTACGCTTCTTCACGAGACGAAGATCCAAAAGCCGTTTTCCCTGATCATGGGAAATGAAGCGACGGGACTTCCGGATTCGTTTTCGAAGATCGGCCAGCCGGTAAGGATCGAGCACAGCGGCGCCATCGACAGCCTGAATCTGCCGATCGCAACCAGCATCGGGCTTTACGAGGCTACGAAGGGAAGTTTTTGACAAAGATGGCAAAAAACCCTTGCATTGAAAAATAAACCATGATAGAATATCTCGGTGTCTGATTAAAGATTAATACTGATGGAGGTGAAGGAAATGCCGAATATCAAGTCCGCATGTAAGCGCGTAAAAGTCGCAGAAAAGAAGACTTTGGCCAACAAGATGAAGAAGAGCGAGATGCGCACAATTGTCAAGAAGGCTACGGCTTCTATCGCCGCATCTGATGATAATTCCGCAGCGCTCGTTAAGGACGCTCAGGTTGCACTCGACAAGGCTGCTGCTAAGGGATATATTCACAAGAATGCAGCGGCTAGAAAGAAGTCCAGAATGGCTAAGGCAGCTAACGCAGCTAAGGCTTAATCGCTTCTTAAAAAATCGATTTACAGATGCTCCGGAAGATGATCTTCCGGAGCATTTTTTTGTTTTTCAAACCATTACTAAACTGTATCAGAACGGCATCCTTTGTTAACAAAGTGTTTCGGAACGCTGAAATCTTTGTTGTAAATGTAAATTGCCACTCAAATTGTCTTGTAATTTTGAGCATGCCTTATATACTAAACTAAAAGTAGTATGACAAATTGCGCGCTTTTGACAGCTTTGTTGTGACGAAGGAGAGAATCATGAAAAACTTATTCCGGAATAAAACAGCTATTGGAATCACCAGTTTTGTTCTCGCGTCTTCACTGATCGTGGGAACCGTGGCGATTAAACGATCAAAGAAAACAGGAGAGGTTACGGTCGGCATACCGACAGTGTATGCAGCGTCCAACCTGACGGACTACGATTCCGCCAGCTCAGTCAACTACAGTACGATCATGGGTCGTGCCGTTGACTATGGTATCGTGTCCGAGAGCATTTACCTGCCGGGTCATATGGAGACGACCTTCGCAACGAAGATGTATAAGACCGATCCGAGCAAGAACTGTGACGTCGACCTGGCGGGCACAGCACCGGCGCAGTTCATCATCGCGGATATTGCTCCGGGATCGAACGCGATCTTCGGACAGACAGCCGGCGCAGGCATGCAGTTCGTCTTTGATACTACTCCGGAATTGGTTGAAGGCGGCCGCTATGTTTTTAATTCGGAATATAATGGTGAAACTCTCTTCCGTCTTTACGACAAAGATCAGCTCGATGATGCTGTACAGAGCCTGATCGACAAGATGAAGCGCGAATCCGGAAAATTTGCCGCGAAGGATTCTTTCGACGGCGACGAGATCGCAACATTTAACGGAGTAAAAGCTACGATCGATCTCTCCGATGAAAGCTTTAAAAACTCTACTATTTATATTGATATCAATCCGGGCTCCAAACTCGAAACAGCGATGCAGACCTGTGATGGTATCCTCGTCAAAAAGCATCCGAACACGAACGTTGTGTTCAATGTCCGTTCTACCGGCAGTGTTGTCATGCATCAGTACAAAGTACAGATCATCGGCGGCATCAACGATATCCCGGGCTATAACGAAGGAGATACATTTAACTCGACAACAGACTGCAAAGGTAATGACTCTCCGCATAACCAGGCAGTAGATAAGTATATGGCACGCCATATCGTCTGGAACATCACAAGTGCTTCCTCGATCAAGTACAACATGACATCCGGTCTTTTCCTCGTACCGAACGGTGCGCCGGGAACAGTCGTAGGTTCCAGCGCAGGCTGGATCGTATCCGCAGGTGAGACCACGATCGCAGATGGTGAGTTCCACTATATCTATCACGATCGTGTAACAGATGCAAACGTAAAAGATGAGAGCGTTCTGCACTTTGCGGCACGTAAATCTTTCACAGACGATTTCGAAGCCAATCCGATCAAAGAGATGACCAATGTTTACTCTGAGGCCGGTGATTTCGAATACGAATTTGTTGAGACACATTCTGATTTCGATACAAACAACGCGATCAAGACATACCTGATGCCGGGTGACAAGCCGATCACAAACGATGAAAACGGCAAGATCACATTCCCGGTACTGCATGTTCCGGTTACGGAGATCGACCCGGTTGCAGGAACCACACGTTACTTTGTTATCAGAGAGACTGTCTGCAATTCCGCGGATCCGAAGATCTCGAACCCGGGTGGTGAGATCGATATCGTACTGCATATCACGAATCTTGACGGTATCATCCACTATGTAGTTGATTACTGGAAGTACAATACTTCAGAAGATAAGCAGAATAATAAAGTATATGAATCCGAGATCGGCGTAAAGGTCAGTGGTGCGGAGTTCTCTCTTGGCGCATATCTGAACAAATACGATCTGGACAAGGGTTCGCTCACACTTACTAAGACTGTAAACGGGGATGACCCGAACAAGACTTATTCCGTAGCTGTCATGAAGGGCAAGCAGTACCTGCAGCCTGACGGTTCTCTGAGCACGGAAGAATACTATTTCACACTTTCGAAAGATACACCGGTCCTCGTAAAGGATGTTGTTGCCGGTGAATATACAGTAGTAGAAAAAGAAGGCGACCTGCCGGAGTATAAGCTCGTCTCGAAAGAGGTCTCGCCGGATCCGGTAATCGTTGCTGCAAATCAGAATACTCCTGTGACCATCACGAATACATATTCGAAGATTACACTTCCGGGTACAGCTACGCTTACCCTGAACAAGCAGATCACAATAGATGACAAAGCCGTTTCACCGGTTCCGTCTGTTCTTAAGAATCAAACATTCGAAGTGAACGTCAAAGTTGCATCCGGTCCGGATAACGGAAAGTACGTCCAGGATATCCACGGTGCGGTTGCAAGCGGTGAAAAAGCATTTACCGTATCCGTAGATTCTCCGGTAACGCTTTATGGTCTGGTAGCCGGTACGACTTATGAGATCATTGAGAAGGGATCGAGCAACATCATCGGTTCCTATAAGCCGGTCAGTGCAAACGGAAGCACATCGAATATGAGTTATGCAGTCAAGAGCTACGTGATGCCTGATGGCGCGAGTACTTTTGATCTGGTAAACGATTATACCCTTCTTGTCGGCAATCTTACGCTGAGAAAGAGCTTCGTATGCAACGGCTCCCCGATCGATCCTGCGGATCTGGATCTTTCCGGACTGAAGTTTGCGATCAGCGGACCGGAAGCCTTTAATCCAATCGAGGTTTCCTGGAGTGCATTTACAAATGGAGAATATCTGCTCGAAAACATTCCGATCGGCGAGTATACCGTAACCGAGATCGGCGCAGACGATACTTCCAACGCGAAGTATGTCTTCGCACGCGCACATGGTAACAACTTTGCAACGCTCAGCAATGACAACCGTGACGTGTCCATCGCACTGACAAATGAATATAATACTGTCGGCGCAAACAAACTGATCCTGAATAAGAGTCTCGATGTTTACGGTCTCGGTCCTGCAGAGCGCGATCAGCTGATGAACCAGACGTATGGTTTCTCCATCATGAACGCGCAGGGCAAGTACTATTCCGAGAAAGAAGTCAACGGCGTAAAGACGGTTGAGTTCATCGATACAGAAACATTTATCTACGTAAAACCGGGCTGGGAGAACCGTTATGAAACACTGGATATCCCGGCAGGAAAATACACGATCAACGAGGAAAATACCGCAAATCCGAACGGTCTTTCCAAGTCTGTCGTCTATGTAAATGGTCAGCTGGTTACCGTGACCAAGGATTCGGCTACGACCGTTAACATCAACAACATCTACTCGAAGTTCTCAATCGATGTTACCAAGGAAGTAACCGGCGATAATCCGTATGCAAATACCGAGTATGAGTTCTGCGTGAAGAACCAGGCCGGACAGTTTATCGACCAGTCCGGTAATCCTACTTCGCAGGCTTACTACTACACGATCCGCGCGGGAGAAACAGTAGAAGTCGTACTGAAGAACCCAGGCGAATACACGATTATCGAAAAGGGCGCAGGCCAGTCGGAGAACAGCCATTTCACGATGACGACTGTTTATGCGAAGGCATCTGACCCGAATTCCACAACGGATCCTGCCAACTGCGATCAGGGTATCGTTGTGAATCTCGAACCGAATCGTTCCAGCGATGCAGTTACGATTACAAATGACTATACATATAATCACTATACACAGCTCGTTCTCCAGAAGACTGATGCCAACGGAAATCTGATCGGTGGCGCACAGTTCTCCTTCGAGGTCAAGAGCATTGCTCAGCCGTCCTACGAGAGCAAGATAACACTTACTGGTGCATCCAGCGGTTCTTCCCTGAGCAGCTTTACTACAGTAGATGATCAGGAGATCACGATCGCCAACCTGATCGATGGCGTATACGAGATCAAAGAACTGCAGGCACCGCAAGACTATAACGGATACCAGGGCTCTATCGTAGTCACAGTTGAAAACGGCGCGATCACAAGCGTTCTGGATCAGGATGGAAATGCACTGTCCGGTCAGGCAAGTTATTCTGCCGGAACATTGACTGTTGTCAACCAGCAGTCTGTCATGGGCAGCCTGAAGATCGTCAAGACTTTGAATGCGGATGCTCCGGCAGATGCAAAGACCAAGGTCTACAAGTTCACCGTTACAGGTCCGAACGGATACAGTAAGGAAGTGGAGATCACAGGTGCAGGCGAAACTGAACTGACAGGTCTGAAGCTTGGTGATTACACCGTAAGAGAGATCCTTTCTTCTGCGGAGATCAGCGGATACTCCCTGACAGTAGATGGTGACAATGGTAAGGCCATCACACTTTCTGATGCAACGCAGAAGACCGCGACCATTGAAAACAACTATACAAAGGATACTGTCCTGGGC
>JAGCVX010000015.1 GCA_017962145.1 Clostridiales bacterium
AGGTCATAACGGATCCGGTGCATTATGACCTGAATTGAGGATTTGATCGATTTAAGTCAAACTTTTTGAGAGATTTTTTGACCTGAATCGAGTTTTCTGCAATTTAAGTCATATATTTCGGGAATTCTTTTGACTTAAATCGAAGATTTTGAAATCTAAGTCAAAATATAGCGGGAAATCTTTGACTTAAACTCGAGTTTTTCGAATTTAAGTCAAATCGGGGCGGAGTGCGAAGGGGCTAGAGCCGGCAGAGGCAGCGACTAGCACGTTTCGGTGCGCCACTTATTACTCGCCCATCTGCTCTTGTTCGTAGATGATGTTGAGCATCTTGGCGGTGGCCTTGATGGCGGCTGCGACCTGGTCTCGGTCGAGGCCGCGGGTCTTGAACTCGTGCTCGCCGTCGCGCCAGGTGATGACGCTCTCTACAAATGCATTGGTGCGGCCTCCCGGTGGGATCGTGACGGTGTAGTCCGCGAAGAACGGGAGTGTGCGGCCGAACTGCTGGTAGACCTTCTGCAGGGCGCGCATGAAGGCGTCGAACTGACCTTCACCGGAAGCGCTGGCTTCGTGGACGTTATCATCGATCTGGATACGCATGGTCGCAACCGGATTGAGGTCGCGCGCGTGGCAGACATAGTAGTTTAAGATCTTAACGTGAGACTCGCCGTTTCCTTTGCCGAGGACATCCGCGACGATATATGGAAGTTCGTCGGTCATGACGCTCTCTTTGTTATCGCCCATCTCAACGATGCGCGCCGTAACTTTTTCGAGGGCATCCTTGTCCAGATCCAGACCGAACTCCTCGAGATTCTTCGCGATGCTCGCACGGCCGCTGGACTTACCGAGCGCGTACTGGCGCATACGGCCGAAACGCTCCGGAGCCAGCTTGTTGCAGTACAGGGAATCCTTCGTGTCGCCGTCCGCATGGACGCCGCATGTCTGGGTAAAGACCCCTGCGCCGGTGATCGGCTGGTTTCTCGGGATACGCACGCCGGAGAATGACTCGACCATCTTGCTGATATGCTCGAGCGCGGTTTCATTGACATCTATCGATCTATTCTCACAAAAGTCCGAAACCGCACCGACGATAGAGGCCAACGGTGCATTTCCCGCACGCTCGCCCAAACCGTTAACGGTAACGTGGACACCCTTTGCGCCGGCTTTTACAGCCATGATAGTATTGCCGACTGACATATCGTAGTCGTTGTGGGCGTGGAAATCGAAGTGTACATCCGGGAAAAGCGTGCACATCTTCAGGACATATTCGTAGGTCATATCCGGTGTCAGCACGCCCAGCGTGTCCGCCAGCATGAAACGCTCGACCGGAAGGACCGAGAGCTCGGAAACGAGCATCTTTACATATTCAAAATCGTTCTGGACGCCATTTGACCAGTCCTCGAGATAGACGTTGACCTTCATGTCGCGGGAGAACGCGTCCTCGATCAGGCGGCGGATCTCGCCGACATGCTGCTCCGGGGACTTGCCGAGCTGCGCGGAGAGATGGTGGATCGAGCTTTTGCAGAGGAGATTGACGACACGTCCTCCGGCGTTCTCGATCCAGGAGAGAGAATGACCGCTGTCGACGAATGCGAGGACTTCGACTTTCTCGAGGTAGCCCTTGCCCTTCGCCCATTCGGTGATCTTCTGCAGTGCTTCAAAGTCACCGTCGGAAATGCGTGCGGATGTGACCTCGACGCGATCGACCTTGACCTCGTCCAGAAGGAGTTTGGCTATGCTGAGTTTCTCGCTGGGAGTAAAGGAAACTCCCGGGGTCTGTTCGCCATCCCGAAGGGTGGTATCCATGATTTCCAGTTTCATAATCTCACCTGTCCGCTTTACTGATTCTGCCCGCGTTTTTCGGCGGGCGCCGACATCTAGACACAGTATATCAGAAACCTCGCAGAATTGCTTTCGTCTATTTCCTTTTTTATGTTTTTTTGAGATAATGGGAAAGATGGTAAACTTAAGAAGTAAGGAGCGGCAGATATGGGCAATGACAATAAACATCATGCATTTTCCAACGAGATGATCCTGGAAATCATACGTAATTATTCCAACGACACCATTTATTTCAAAGATGCGGCCTCGCGTTTCGTCTGGAACAGCCGTGCACATGCCGCGCAGTTCGGAGTCGACGATCCATCCGAGATGATCGGAAAGACCGACGCCGACTATTTCCCGAAGGATTTCGCCGCAAGAGCCAGAAAAGAAGAGCTGGAGATCATGGAGACGAAGATCCCCCTGATCTCGAACATCGAGCGTCTGGAGAAGCCGGACGGAGGCGTGGTCTGGTATTCCGCCTCAAAATACCCTGTCCTCGACGAAAAGGGCAAGGCCATCGGAACCTGGGGCATCAGCCGCAACATCACGGCGCTCAAGACCGTGGAAGAAGAGCTTTCGCGTACGAATGAAAAACTGAAGAGGCTTTCTCAGATCGACGATCTTACCGGCCTTTTCAACAGAAGATATTTCTATGAGATGATCGAAAAGACCGCCTATCAGTATGACCGCCGTGCGCGGACCGGTTCGGCGGATGATCCGAAGAATACATTCTCCCTGATCTCGCTCGACATCGATTACTTTAAGAAGATCAACGACGAGTTCGGCCATAACAAGGGCGACGATGTGCTGCGCGTGGTAGCGGGTGTGCTGACGGCGGAGTGCAGAAAGTCCGATATGGTCTTCCGTATCGGCGGCGATGAGTTTATGATGCTGCTTCCGGATACGCCTTTGAAGGGCGCGAAAGTCCAGGCAGACCGTGTGCGTTCGGCGCTGGCCAGTGCACCGATCATACTCGACGATCAGAAAGATCCGATACGACTTACCGCGAGCATGGGTATCTCGTGTTATGCGGACAGCGGCGATGTCGCCGAGCTGATCCACATTGCAGACGAGAGGTTATATACTTCGAAGAATCTGGGACGAGACCGGGTCACCTGAGACCGCGTGGGGTCCGGATTCCGCTTCAAATGCACTATCCGAAGATACAAACACCGCTTCTTACGGAGCGGTGTTTCCTTTTTCTTTATAGCGAAGAAGTGCTTCTCTTGCAAAATCTTCATTCTCCGTACCAAGCGGCGGGAGCTCGTAGTCCTCTCCGTACCGGCGTTTCAATGCCAGGCGCAGGAGGTGGTCTGTCATGAGCGGATTTTTCGGAAGGAAACTTCCGTGCGAATAGGTGCAGTACACGTTATTGTAGATCGCGCCTTCGTAGCCGTCTTTTCCGTTATTTCCCGCACCCTCGATGACCTTCGCCATCGGCTTGACGCTCTCGCCTAAGTACGTGCGTCCGCTGTGGTTCTCAAAGCCGTAAAGACGCGCAGGATCGGAAGCGGTACCTTCTTTACCCGCGGAAAGTGCATTTTCCGAACGAAGAAAATCCGCTTCGTAGATGGTGTCCTGGATGTAGCGGACGTCTTCTCCGACCGTATAGACATCGATCGCGCCGAGACACTCGATCTTCGTGCCGTCGTGCTCCTGATAGTATTTGCCGAGCATCTGGTAGCCGCCGCAGATGCAGAGGAACACCATGCCGTTTTCGATGGCCGCTTTCACCTTCGGGCCCTTCACCTCAACAAAATCCTTGCGGATCACATTCTGCTCCGCATCCTGGCCGCCGCCGAGGAACACGATGTCGAAGTCGTTCTCGTCAAATTCATCGTCGATGGATACGGGCACGAGCTTGACCTTGATGCCGCGAAGCTCCGCCCTTCTGATCAGGCTCAGGACATTTCCACGGTCGCCGTAGAGATTCAGAAGGTCCGGGTACATATGACAGATGCGAAGTTCTTTTTCTGATTCCATATCTTCCCTCACTTCCAGAAATCTTTCAGGTGGTAGCGCTTAACGAGGATCGACCGAAGCGCGAGCATCGACGTATAGTTCGGCAGGATGTAAAGGCATTTCCCGACCGCCGAATCCGAGATCGCCTGGTCCAAAAGCTCCGCGCATTCTTCCATCGGCTTGGCGATGATGCGCTCGCGGTCGACGCCGCTATAGAGGACACGAAGCATCATGTCGCCATAGCGGTCACCGGAGACGTAGACCTTCTCGGGAAATGTCTTGGATTCGAAATCGACGTCCCAGATCCAGGAGACGTCTTTTCCGTCCGCGATGTTACTGTTCAAAAGCATATAGATGCCGTCGGCGTCGGAGGCACCGGCCACGAAGGACAGCGCACGGTCGAGGCCGACCGGGTTCTTTACAAGGAGCACGCAGATCGTCTTGTCGCCGATCGCGATCTTTTCCATGCGCCCGAATGCCGCTTCCACGTGCTCAAGGGCAGAAGCGCATTTTTCAAAGGACAAGCCCTCATTGTCGCCGATCTTTTCGCCCATGCGTACACATGCAGCCACAGCGGCGATCGAGTTATAGAAGTTATGCATGCCCGGGATCGGAAGCTTTACCTTCTGCTTCAAATGCACTGTCCCTGCGTCTTCCTTCTTTTCTTTTCCGTCGCAGAGCGTAAGCTCATATCCCTCGTCCGAAGGATTCTTCGCAAGGTCGTACTCGACATAGAAACGCGGGGCATGACGGGTCTTGCCGCATTTGCTGCAGGAAAATGCGCCGAGGTGGCCGAAGCTTCGCGCGGTGTAGGTGTACTTGGTCTTGCAGGATGTGCAGTATTCGGCGTCCGAAGAGGCCGGAAGGACACCGGACTTGTCCGGATAGGTGACGTTGTTGTAGTGCATGGATTCTTCGGAAAGGCCGTAAAAGAGGGTCCTTCCTTCCCTGCCCTTATAAAGCTCCGAAACGAGCGAGTCGTCGCTGTTAAGAAGGATGTCCGCCTCGCAGGTATCGAGTCCCTTGGCGATGAGTTCTCTTGTATGGGCCAGTTCGCCGAAGCGGTCCAGCTGGTCGCGGAAAAGATTCGTTACGAGAGAAACCTTCGGCTTGATCTGGCATGCGATCTTACCGTATGCCGCTTCGTCTGTCTCGAGGACGCAGATGACTTTTTTACCGGATTTTTCGGCTTTCTTCATGGCCTTCAGACCGAAGATCATGGACGTCGTCACACCCGAAAGCAGATTCGCGCCGGAGACGTTCGTCACGACTTCGTAACCGCAGTTTCTGAAGATATCGGTGATCATGTGGGTCGTGGTGGTCTTGCCGTTTGTGCCCGTGATCGTGACGCAGTCGCGCCCCGCGCAGAGCTTTTGCAGGATCTTCGGATCGACTTTGACGGCGACTTTACCCGGAAGTGTGGTGGCACCGCGGCCGAAAAGACGCAGCGCGGCACGGACGACTTTGGCAGAAGCGATAGCGGTGTGGTATCTCAAAGATTGCATCGGTCTCTCCTTCTGGTCACTCCACCAGATGGCCGATGATCAGGAGACGGTGGGTCGCTACACCCAGCGGTGTGCAGGTAACGAGTGTGACCTGCTTGCCTTCGCCGTCATCGATATCGACATATTTTTCCAGATCTTCCGGTGCGACCATCTCGTGGATGGTGTCGACACGGTAGGTATATACGGTTCCGTCCATGCAGGTGATGATGATGTCATCGCCGATCTTCATCTCGCCGAGCGCGTGGAAGAGTTTTCCTTCGGCACGCATACGGTGTCCGAGGATGACCATGTTGCCTTCCTGGCCCGGATCCGCGGTCTTCTTGAGTCTGCCCGCGCCATAACGCAGGGAAACGATCGTCGCGTCGTCCCAAAGCGGGATATCGATATCTACCGACGGGATCTTGATCGTTCCGAGCGCGGTCAGCACGACCTCATCCGGCAGCTCTGCCACGATGGTCTTATAGTCGGCCTGCTCGCCATATTCTTCTTCACCATAGTAATATTCGAATTCTTCGCCGTTTACTTCGTTACCGGAAGACTTGACGATGAAGGTTGCCTGACTTGCATTTTCGATGCTCTTCATCATGTCATCGGTAACGGCCTGTCGCTTCATGTTCTTGATCGGATCGATCAGAAGAAGCACGACACCCACCAGAAGACAAACGACAGCAACGGAAACCAGAACAATATTTCTGATTTTGAGCTCCCCATACTGATTTCTGAACATATATCGCCTGTATCCCCTCGTTTTTTATCCTCTTCGCTCACATATATGACACCTTAACAGTGTTACAATCCCCGTGTACGAACAGAAAATTTGATAAAATTTCTTCGCGTTTTATTATAACAGATACTTTCAAGAGTGGGAAAATTCTGATATTATTATTCTACTTTTCATTTCTTCGGCCGGGAGTTTTTTACATATCCGGCAAGAGGGTTAAGGGTAGGGGTTTTCTAACATGGATGCAGTTACAATTTGGAATCAGACTCTAAAACTGCTTAAAGACGAGGTCTCGGATATCAAGTTCAAGACCTTCATTTCGCCTATCTCCCCTGCTTTTGCAAATGACGACCTGATCATCCTCACCGTTCCGGACCAGTTCAGTCAGGAACAGGTCATGCCGATGATCCCCCTTATCAAGAACTGCATCAGTGCATCGATCGGCCGCGAGCTGGATGTAAAGATCGAGCTTCCCGATTCCGCTTTTGCGCTGAACATGATCCACCAGCACACTTCCGAGGCGCCGGTGATCTCTTCTGACAGTTCCGTATCTCAGATCAACCCGAGTTACACGTTCGACTCTTTCATCGTCGGTGCCGGAAACCGCTTCGCGCATGCAGCCTGCGTTTCCGTTGCAGAAGGCGGCAAGCAGTATAACCCGATCTTCCTTTACGGAGGATCCGGTCTTGGAAAGACTCACCTGATGCACGCCGTCGGAAACTACGTCACCAGCAAGATGCCGTCAAAGAAAGTCGTATACGTAAACTGCGAAAGATTTATCAATGACTTTATCGCGTCGATCCGAAACGATAACTATTCCGAGTTCCGTGAGAATTACCGAAACGCGGACTTCCTTCTGATCGACGATATCCAGTTCCTCGAAAGAAAAGAACAGACCCAGGTCGAGTTCTTCCATACTTTCAATGAACTGTACGAGTCCGGCAAGATGATACTGATGACATGTGATAAGCCCCCGCAAAGCCTCTCTTCTCTTGAGGAAAGACTTCGTTCGCGCTTCTCTTCCGGTCTGATCGTAGATATCCAGCCGGCAGACTACGAAACACGTGTCGCGATCCTGAACCTTCGTATGCAGGATGAAAAGATCACACTTCCCGACTCCGTGATCGATTACATCGCATCGAACTTCGCATCGAACATCCGTGAGCTCGACGGTGCATTTAAAACGGTAGTCGCTTACTGCTTCCTGGCCAACTCCTTTACACTCGACGACGCAAAAGTCGCCCTGAAGGACATGATCGCGCCGAAGCAGGCCAAGCAGGTCACACCGGAGATCATCGTCGAAGTCGTTGCGCGTGCTTTCAACATCACGGTCAGCGATATCATGTCAAACAAGCGCAGCAAAGACATCCTGGTTCCGCGCCAGATCTGCATGTACCTTTGCCGCTCGGAACTGAACATGACCTATCCGAAGATCGGAGAATTTTTCGGCGGCAAAGATCATACTACGATCCTTCATGCTTGTAACAAGATTGAAATAAGCCTGAAAGAAACGAATACCGAGATCTGCGACCACATCGACTCCATTAAAAAGCGTCTCTTTAACTAAAGTTTTCCACTTTTTTTCGTTCATTTGTGGAAAACTTCTCTTGGAAATCAGGTGGATGAAAAGTGCATAAGTCGAAGGTGTGGAACAAGTGCATAACGCCTTTTCCCATTCACTTCATTTTCACAGGTTATGCACAGGCAAATGCACTGGAATATAAGGCTTTGAGGTACTTTTACCACTTTTTCACAGCCCCTAATACTACTAAAAATATTCATTTAAAATAGTATTATTTCTATTGTTTAATCAGGGACCTCACTTCGTTTCATCTAATCATTAAAGTTTTTTACAAGGTGGAAAAATGTGGAAAACTGAAGGACCCGGAAAAACAACGGAAAATCTTGATTTTATGCCCTTCTTTTCGTCTTTCTTTGTAGCATTTTTGTAATTTTCCTGTATAATATAAGATGTTATTTAATAATTCAAACGGAGGAAAGATAACGATGAAACTTGTAAGTTCAAGAGACAATCTGGTCGAAGCGATCTCGATCGTTCAGAAAGCAGTTTCAACTCGTTCTACTTTACCTATATTAGATGGTATTTTGATTGAAGCCGCAGACAAAGGTCTGAAGCTTACCGGCTATGATTTGGAAACAGGTATTGAAGCATTAGTTGATGCAGACGTGATGGAGGAAGGCTCCATCGTCATCCCTTCCCGTGTATTCGGAGAGATCGTAAGAAAACTCCCGGACGAGGAAGTATCCATCTCTTCTAACGAGAGAATGGTCATCGAGATCGAAAGCGGATCTTCGAAGTTCGCGATCAATGGTATCTCGGCTGAGGGATTCCCGACGATCCCGGTAGTAGGCGACGAGAATAAGATCATCCTCAACCAGGAGATCTTAAGAAATATGATCAGCCAGACGATTTTCGCCATCTCCACAGATGAAGGCCGTCCGATCCTGAACGGTTCTCTCTTCGAGTCTGACGGAAAGAATATCAACATGGTATCGATCGACGGTTTCCGTATGGCGCACAGAAAGAAGGAGATCGGAACTGACCTTCCTGTTATGAAGTTCCTGATCCCCGGAAAAGCGCTTCACGAAGCAGCTCGTATCCTGACAGGTAAAGATGCGGAAGTAGTTATCTACGCATCTTCGAACCACATCCTTTTCGATACAGGCAGATTCCGTATCGTATCCCGACTCATCAACGGTGAGTTCCTCGATTATCACGCGATCGTACCGAAGAATTCTTCGACCACGATGATCGTCGATAAGAATGCTGTTTTAAATGCTGTCGAGCGTGCTTCTCTGATCATCCAGAAGGAAGACCGCCGCTGCCCTGTCAGCATCTCGATGTCGGATGAGGAAACACTCGTGATCCGTTCCAGCACGGAACTCGGTAATCTTCGTGAAGAAGTAAACTGCCAGATCACAGGTGAGCTGATCAGCGTTGATTTCAACCATAAGTACATCATGGATGCACTTCGTTCGATCGAGGACGATACAGTGAAGTTCCTCTTCTCCGGTGCCAACGGCCCGTCCGTAGTCGTTCCGGTAGAGGGCGAAGAATATACCTATCTGATCCTGCCGCTGCGTAAGTAATATCTATTTCCCGCGACGCGTTCGGAAGAATCTAAAAAGACGATATGTATATCCATTCCATAGAGCTGCAGAACTTTAGAAATTACAGAAGGCTTGATCTTCGGGTCGAGCCTTCTGTTAATGTTTTTTATGGGGCAAATGCACAGGGCAAGACGAATATATTGGAGTCGATCTATCTTTGTGCATCCACGCATTCGCACCGTACTTCGAAAGATGTCGAGATGATCACCCACAAAGAACACTTCTATAAGGTGAAATTGGGCATCACATCGTCTTTCCATGCCTACGATGAATCCGTATCCATATTGTACGAAGACGGCCTTTCTGAAGGCTCCTCAAAGCGTCAGAGAAAGACTGTATTTCACGATGAAGTTCCTTTCGAGAAGATATCGGAGTATTTCGGCATTTTTAATGCCGTCATCTTTGCGCCGGAAGACCTGATGCTGATAAAAGAAGGTCCGTCGGTTCGAAGAAAGTACTTAAATGTCCTTCTTTCCCAGGTCAAACCGTCGTATTATCACGAGCTTTCCACCTTTGCCAGGTTGATCATGAACCGAAACCGCATCATCAAGAATGCGCGTGTTCACAGCAAAGTCCTGACAGATCAGGTAAAAGACGAGATGATGATCTGGCATGAACCGATGGCGAGATCTGCCGTAAAGATCATCCACGACCGCTACCTCTTCTCTCTTCGTATCGATCAGTTCGCGAAAGTCCACCATGAGAGTATCTCCCACGGAAGTGAGTCTCTTTATGTGAAATATAAAACATGCATACCCATCGATATGTTGGAAAATTACGATGAAGAAGCCGCTGTTTCCTACCTGATCAAGAAGTGGGACAGTCTCGTAGAAGACGATTATATGCATGGTACGACGAATTACGGACCGCAGAGAGATGACCTTCTGATGTCGCTCGACGGAGATGGTCTTCGTATGTTTGCGTCCCAGGGTCAGCAGCGCTCGGCCGCGCTTTCCATGAAGCTTGCGGAGCTCGATATCGTTCGGGAAGAGACGAAAGACTCCCCTGTTCTGCTTCTTGACGACGTTTTCGGCGAGCTCGACGCGGAAAGACGAAAGTGCCTTTTGTCCGAGATCGGAGACGCGCAGATCTTCATCACCTGCACCGACAAATCCTTTATCGAGCAGGAATTGGCCGATTCGATGGAAAAAGCTTCGAAAATCGCATTTTTCGAGGTTTCCGGCGGCGAAGTCAGACGCGTCGAAAGAGAATAAAAAATTCAAGTTTTTTCCCTTTTATGGTATAATATTTAAGTCAAAATCGATAGTTGTGAGAAGTGTTGTGAGGCCATTTTGATGTATGTTCATATTGGCGGCGAGTATACGATCCTGGTAAGTTCCGTAATCGCCATGGTCAACTTAGAGACTGTACAGCCCTCTTCCCTGGATATGAAGTCATTTCTTAAGAATCAGGAAGAAGAGAATATACTGGAATATGTGTCTGAAGAACTGCCCAGATCACTGGTCATTACCGACGACCGGGCCTATGTCTCACCTCTTTCTGTGGCGACACTGTTCAAGCGGATGGGAAATACGGATTTTGCTCCGTAAGACCCTTCGAAAATGAACGAAATTCATGCATATTATGCTGAAAAAGGTTGATTAACACTGTTACAAAACCTTGAAATTCAGGTATTTCCGGGGAAAGTGCATTTTCCGCGGAAAAAAGGAAGGAATGTGTAAGATGGACGACGAAAAGAACCTGCAGAATGCCGGCGGAAACGAAAATTCGACCCAGCCGGAAGAAAAAAGAGAGTTCTACTATGAGGTGCAGGAAGAGACCGACGGTCTTGTGAACCTCGCAGCGGACCCCCGTGCTCTGACGGAGGACTATAAAGAAGATTCTCTCGAGGACCTCGAGCAGGCGACCCAGGGTCAGGATGATTTCGACACGACCAACAAGAAGGAATATAACGAAGAAGATATTCAGGTCTTAGAGGGCCTGGAAGCCGTCCGTAAGCGTCCGGGCATGTATATCGGTGATACGACCCTTCGTGGCCTTCACCACCTCGTATACGAGATCGTAGCGAACTCTGTCGACGAGGCGCTCGCCGGCCGCTGCGATACCATCAAGGTCACAGTCAATACAGACGGTTCCGTCACGGTTCAGGATAACGGTTCCGGTATTCCGGTCGGTATCCACCCGAAAATGGGCATCCCGACAGTCGAAGTCGTACACACGGTCCTTCATGCCGGCGGTAAGTTCGGCGGCGGCGCATACAGCGTTTCCGGCGGTCTGCACGGTGTAGGTGCTTCCGTTGTAAATGCACTGGCGTCGAAGATGGTCGTAGAAGTCCGTCGTGAAGGAAACATTTACCATATTGAATTTGAACGCGGTAAGACCACTTCTCCCCTCGAGATCGTGGGCAAATGCGATGAGAACGATACCGGTACGACAACGATCTTTACACCGGACCCGCAGATCTTCCCGGACTGCCGTTTCGATTTTGATGCGATGATCACACGTTATCGTGAGATGGCGTTCCTCAACAGAGAGATCACCATCATCCTGCGCGACGACCGTGCCGAAGAACCGGCCGATAAAGTACTTCACTATGACGGTGGTATCATCTCCTTCGTAGAGTACTTAAACCGCCACAGAGAGGCCCTTCACAAGCCACCGATCTATATCGCACAAAGAAGCGGCGAGTGCTTCGTAGAGGTCGCGATCCAGTATAACGATTCCTTTGCGGAGAATGTTTATTCCTATGCAAATAACATCGCAACAGTCGAAGGTGGTTCCCACCTTACAGGCTTTAAGAGTGCATTGACCAAGGTGATCAATGACTATGCGAGAAAGTATAAGTTCATCAAGGATTCTGACAGAAACCTCCAGGGTGAGGATACCCGTGAAGGTATCGGCGCCATCATCAGCGTCAAACTTCCGGAGCCACAGTTTGAAGGTCAAACAAAGTCAAAGTTGGGAAATGCCGAGATTCGAACGCTTGTAGAGACTGTCATGTCTGAAAAGCTTGCCCAGTATCTCGAGGAAAACCCGAACGTCGCGAAGATCGTGATGGACAAGTGCCTCTCCGCTTCCCGTGCCCGTGAAGCCGCAAGAAAAGCCCGTGATATGACGAGAAGAAAGAGTGTCTTCGAGTCGAACGCACTCCCCGGAAAGCTCGCTGACTGCCAGGAGAAAGACCCGACATACTGCGAGATCTTCATCGTAGAGGGTGACTCCGCAGGCGGATCCGCGAAGCAGGGTCGTGAGAGAAAGTATCAGGCTATCCTCCCTCTCTGGGGTAAGATGCTGAACGTAGAGAAGGCTCGTATCGATAAGGTATACGGTAACGAAAAGCTCCAGCCGGTAGTTATGGCACTTGGTGCCGGTATCGGTGAGGATTTCGATCCTGAGAAGCTCCGTTACCACAAGGTCATCATCATGGCCGATGCCGATGTCGACGGATCTCACATCCGTACGCTTCTTCTCACCTTCTTCTTCCGTTACTTAAGACCGCTCGTTGAGCTCGGTTATGCCTATATCGCCTGCCCTCCGCTCTATCGCGTATACCAGGGCAACGAAGGTTACTACGCTTACGACGATAAGGAAGTCGAAGAGATCAAGCAGAAAACCGGCTGGAAAGAGCCGAAGATCCAGCGATATAAGGGTCTTGGTGAGATGAGTTCCGAGCAGCTCTGGGAGACTACGATGAACCCGGCTACCAGAAAGCTTCTGAAGGTTACCATCGAAGATGCTCAGGCAGCTGACGAAGCGATGACACTTCTCATGGGCGACCAGGTAGAACCTCGTAAGGAATTCATCCAGACCAACGCGAAATTCGCACAGCTGGATATGTAATCTGAAGATTACGAATTAAATTATTTGAAATGATATGAACATCTTCTGGTGATCCGATTTGGGGTCACCATGAAGATGTTTTTCTGTATGCAGAAATGTTTCACGTGAAACAATTCTGTTTTTACAGATGAGGTTCTGAATGTGAATTTGTGTTTGATTGAATCCGGGTTATGTTTTCTTTGAAATGATATGTGTGAGAAAAACTGATTTCGAAAAATGCATTTTCAAAATTGGAACAGTTTGTATCCATAAAGAGTTTCTCAATCTCAAAAATGTTGTTTTTTATAATCCAATGATTTTTCTTAAAACGAGATAATGTTTCACGTGAAACATTTAAATCGAAAAGCAAAAATGCAAAAAAACGTATAACAAATTCGAAATTTCATGGCAGCGATGCAAAAAAGTGTAAAGTAACTGACATATAGGATCAGATAATTTCTGATACTATAGAGATAGAAAAAGAAATGAGGGAGCATATATGGCATACGTAATTTCAATCGTAAATCAAAAAGGCGGTGTAGGAAAAACGACTACCGCTGTGAATTTAGGTGCATTTCTGGCGAAAAAACACAAGAAAGTGCTGATTCTTGACCTGGATCCCCAGGGAAATGCGACAAGCGGATACGGTTTTGATAAAACCGCGCTTGAAAATACAGTGTACGATCTTCTTGTAAACGAAGAAGAAATTGCGAATGTAATCGTTCCGACTAACGTGAAGAACGTAGATATGTGTCCCACAAATATAAATCTGGCCGGTGCGGAGGTAGAACTCGTATCTGCGATAAGCCGTGAGACGATCTTGAAGAGAGCGCTGGAGCCGGTTGCAGACAAGTACGACTACATTATCATCGACTGTCCGCCATCTCTGGGACTGCTTACGATCAATGCTCTGGCAGCCTGTGAGGGTGTAATTGTACCGATCCAGGGTGAATATTATGCTCTGGAAGGCCTGACACAGCTGATCGATACTATTAATATGATTAAGAAGAAGCTGAATCCGGTGATTGGTATTCTGGGTGTGGTTATCACGATGCATGACAGCCGCACGCAGCTGACGAAGCAGGTAGTAGAAGAGGTGAAAAACTACTTCGGAGATAAGGTATTTAACACCTTTATTCCAAGAAATGTACGTCTTGCCGAGGCTCCGAGCTATGGAAAGACGATCGACGAATATGACGCGAAATCAAAGGGTTCTCTGGCTTACCAGGCCCTGGCGAATGAAGTCATTAAGAGAACGAAATAAAACATAGACAATCATCAATGTGAGGTGAGAACATGGCTGCAAATAAGGGATTAGGAAAAGGTTTGGGCGCATTGCTTCCGAAGGAAGGAATTCCGGAGATCCAGAAGGATTCCGTGGTGGAACTGAAGATAAATGATATCTCGCCAAATAGCGATCAGCCGCGTAAGAGCTTTAACGAAGAAGCCCTGCAGGAGCTTGCGGATTCGATTAAGGAAAATGGTGTGATCCAGCCGATCATCGTTGCGAAACGCGGAACCGGATATCGCATCGTAGCAGGTGAGCGCCGCTGGCGTGCATCCCGTCTTGCGGGCATGAAAGTGATTCCTGCGATCGTTCGTGATCTTACTGATCAGCAGACGATGGAACAGGCTTTGATCGAGAATATCCAGCGTCAGGATCTGAATCCTCTTGAAGAAGCGTTCGCTATGGATAATCTTATGAAGGAGCACGGCCTGACGCAGGAGGCCCTTGCGAAGAAACTCGGTAAGAGCCGTCCGGCCATCGCGAATACATTAAGATTGATAAATATCGATGAATCTCTCCAGGATTTCATCCGAAACGGCGATCTTTCAGCGGGTCATGCTCGAGCACTTCTTGCTATCACGGATAAAGAAGAGCAGAAGAAGGCCGCAGATGTGGTCATGATCAAGGAATTGAGCGTACGTGAAACAGAAGAATATGTGAAGAAACTCATAAGTGGCGTAAAGGCACCTCGTAAAACGGCCGTAAAGGGGTCTTCCGCGGTCGCTATCAGCACAAAGGATGTGGAACACAAACTGACCTCTTACTACGGCACAAAGGTCAAATTAAAGCTTAAGGACGAGATCAAGGGAAAAGGCACGATCGTGATCGAGTATTATTCGTATGATGATCTGGATCGCCTTCTAGAGATGATGGACAACTGATTGCCATATAATTTCACCTATGCAGGAAGGGATGTTGCGTCGCAGCGTCCCTTTCTGCCGTTTATTGACAAGGTAACGGAAACTTAGTAAAATTATCGCGCTACGAGACGTGGAGCTGTATCGAAGCGGTCATAACGAGGCGGTCTTGAAAACCGTTTGCCCAAAAGGCACGTGGGTTCGAATCCCACCGGCTCCGCCA
>JAGCVX010000003.1 GCA_017962145.1 Clostridiales bacterium
CTGCTCTACCCAGAAAGCCTTACCTTCTGCTTCAGACGGACGGCCGAGGGCTACTACATAAAGACGCTCGACGAAATCCTCGAAGGACGGTTCTTTTTCCGGTGCCGGAGTCGGTGTATCGGGCTGCGGTTCCGGTGTAGGTGTATCCGGCTGCGGCTCGGTTGTCGGCGGTTCCGGAGTCGGTGAGTCAGGACCAGGAGTCGGAGTATCCGGACCCGGTTCTGCTCCGGTCTTTTCAAATGTCTTCGTAACCGTGATGGTGCCGTCTGCATTGAATACCGCAGTCAGTGCTTCACCATCGAGTTCAACTACTGTATCCGCTGTAAAGTGGAAACGAGAATCCGGAGTAAGTACGATCGTTGCTGTATAGACAGTATCGTACTTGGCTGCAGCATCTGCCGGATCCCATGTAAGAGTTGCAGTTGCGATTTCCTTGCTGTAATCGATCACAACATCACTGTCGAGAGCTTTTGTTGCTTCCGGAGTATCCAGACCGGTGAGTTTCACTTTACGGATATATCCACAACGATTACATACATCTTCGCCTTCACCGATATCATGCTGCAGCCCGGTGCGGGTATGTTTGCAGTTCGGATCTTTACAAGCCGTATTTCCGCAGTCTCCGTATTCATGCGCATCCATATGCACATATTTACTCTCCCACATCGTCTCGAAAACGAGCGATGTCTGTGCTGCATTCACTTCGGAATCTCCGTAATAGATGTGCGGATTATACTCATTTAAGAAACAAACATTTCCATCAGAGATTTGAGCATGATTCGGCTGGCAGACTTCATTTCCGGAAACCAGTGTGAAATCCACATGATCTGCAAGATTCAGAGTGTAGTCTCCACAGTAAGTATCCGTTGAAGAGCCGACACTTCCAAGCGCGTTTGTGCTTCCATTAACATACAGCTCTGAATAGTTCTGCATCGTGATTGTTGCAGTATAATTGCACTGGATGCCATACGTTCTGTCACATTTATCAGATTCAGCTACTAAAGAAACACTGTTGTACTCCGCAAGAGACATATTAAGTCTCGAACAGGAAATTGCAGAACAAGAGTAGTAATCCTGATTGCTGGTAGAAAATGCAGGTTTTCCCGTGTGACCGGAAATAGTTGCATCTACATCTGAGTAATTGATGGTAACCGTATCACTTGCCCAAATGCAGCTGGCATATGCATTACCTGCACCGACCGTCGTCTTGACCGAACAGCCTGTCATAGTGATCGATCTTCCGCACCAGATACCAAATGCGTTTTCATTGAGCGTTCCGTTCTCTGTGCCGATTTCAAGATCGATCGTGCAGTCCGTAAAATTCAAGTATCCGGTGTTGCTGGTAGCAGGATAGATACCTGCCACGCATGGAAGCATAGAGCCTTGCTTTGCAACATCTGCGCACTTGCCTTTGATTGTACTGTTTTTTGCTACTATGCTCGATGCGAAAATACCATATACCGAAGAACCCGATGCAACATCGAACTCTACTTCCGAATTATCAAGAAGCAACGAACTGACATTCAGACCCAGGTTATCATTCATACCTGAATCTGCTTTGGTGACCGAGAGTCGGGATTTGTTCAGGGAAAGCGGACCTGCATACAAAACTGCCTCTTTGGATCCTGATGAAGTCGTATCGTTCACACCCGTGCAGCTACAACTGAGATCGAGACCATTGATCGTTATCCCGCCCATCTTCGCTACGTCACCCGAGGAATTGATACAGCTTTCTTTAAGAACGTCATTGATCAAAGTAAGCTTGGCATTATTTTCCATATTGTAGTCTTCATATGAAGCTGCTGAATCATAAGACGCACCCTGGATCGTCAGAGGACAGTTCGCATGGATAATCTCACTTCTTGAACCGTATTTTCCGACCTTCTTATGAAGCGATACTTCACCTTTGATCTCGATTACCGGGATCGCCGAGGAATCAACTGCACGAACCAGATCGATCAGTATCGTATCTGTATAGTTGTATGTGCAGTCCAGATCACGAATGATGATCTTCACATCTTCTGCCTTATAGCAGACATTCCAGTTCACTACGTCCGACTCGGTTTGAGACTTTTTTACGATCTCGCCGTTATCCGGATCGATCTCCAGATACCAGTCTGAGCCGGCCAGGTTTTCAGATTTGAATAAGTACACATAGGACAATTCATAAGCCGTCGCACGGACAGTTGGCGTTATTGCCGAAAAACCGGCAAGTCCGATGGACAAGGCTACGATTGCCGCAAGCATTGCGCACAATCTTTTATACATACCCACAACCTCCACAAAAATAAATTACAAGTAATACCATGATATTAAAAATGACATGTGTATTCAACACCGTTTTGATTGCATTTTCTGTCAAATCGGCGTGGTTTGCGAAGGAGCGGATGCGTCCTCAGGTTTGGTTTTCGGGAAAAGATCAAGCCTCTGTCTTCATGTAGACGATGAACTCATAAAGGCCCAGTATCGAGAAAGACAGATCGGAAAAATCGTCATCGGAGATGGAATTGTCTTCCATCACAAATGTAAAGGTTCCGTCGTTCTTGATCGTAGTGGTGCCTGCCTGGGCAACCAGATCTTCGATAAACATATCAAGAAGTACCGGATCTGCCCAGAGTCCGTCGCTTTCACCATAGAGCTCGATATATGCGGCATAGGATGTGTCATACGCCAGATCCATCTGTTCTTCCAGGTTCGGGTAGGAGAATTCGACTGTCAGTGTGCCGTCTTTGTTATCGGCAAACGTCCACTCGGCATCTTTCGTGATCAGGAGCAGATAGTCATCCAGCTTGGTCAGCTGTGCTTCACTGAGTTCATCGAACATGTAACCGTAAAGACCTACGATCGAGTTGATCAGATATGTTCTGGATTTATCTGCATACGCAGCGCAGTCCTGAGAAGTATACTTCGCATACTCGACATAGTCTCTCTTGATGACCGTTGAAAGCTCCGCGCTCAGAACGGAGATGGCATCCGGGAGGAAATCACTTTCGAAACGGACCTGACTGAGCACGAGTTTTCCGCTCTTCTGTGTAAGGAGCATCGTCATCTTGCAGGCATAGCCGTCCGCCGAATCGAAGAAACCGTTGTAGCAGATCTTGCCGTCTTCGTCTTCTGCCTTCGAGATGGTAGAAGGGATGACTGCGGTAAATGCACTTTCGTCTGCAAATTCCTGCCCGATGGTAATCCCGCCGGGAAGCATGACATTACCGGATTCCGCGTCGAAGATGATCTGCTCGATATAGCACTTTTTCAGATCGAGCGTCTCTGCCTCGATATTTGTCGCCTTGATCGAAACCTTCTTGCTTGAGTCGGTATTCATCTCGATGGTGCCACTGGTATAGTTCGAGTCCAGTGTTTCCTTATCGATATCCTTAATATTCGTCGGGTATTTCCAGCCGCTTCCGAGCAGGTCTTCCACTTTCATGGGAAAAGTCAGAACATCGCCATCGACATAGATCTGTCCCATAGAGGCTTCGTTAAACTCAGCAGGAAGTGCAGCCTGTGCCTTTTCTTTCCACTTCGGATCTTCCCCGCAGCCTGTAAATCCCAGACCTGCGCCGGTTACAAACATTACGATTCCCACCAGCATCGCCGGCATGCGCTTTTTATCTTTTAACATGTTGTGCCTCCATGTTTTTATGTACGTTCTAAAATATGATTGACTTACAAAAAAACATTATACAGACACAAAGCGAGTTTGTCGCCCCCTAATTTATTCCTCTTCTTCTTCCGGGACAGGAAGAACGGAAATATCGGCCTGCCAGAAAGGATTTCCCTTTTCCGTAGTCACGTAGATCGAAAGCTTTGTCTTGCCCTTAATATCCACATCCTTATCCCAGATGAAGCGGAATGTATTCGTTGCGCCCCCTTCATCGAAGACGCCTTCAAAGAGCACTCCCCCTTCTTCGTCCTCGATCCGGAAATTCAGGATCAGATCGTCATAAAACTTCATGGCATTGAAAACGAACTCGACGTATTGCGCATCGTCCATATAAGACAGCACGTCCGTACCATCTTCGGCACACCAAGAGCAGGAATCCATCTCGACCGGAAACGGGATGCTCACCTCGTCCTCATAGATCCCGATCTCTTTTGTCAGGAACAGTTTGCCCGAAGGAGAATATACGTTACAGAAGATCCGTCCTGTCGTAAGCGGCGCAGACGGTCTCCAGGAGCACGGGATCCAGTCCGAATTGTTCTGCACCACATACGAGTTCTCATAAAGAAGCGTGCCGGTCTCATCTTCAAACTGATACGTAACGGAAAGATTGCTATAGGTATTCCAGGTGAAAATATAAAGGCAGATCTTCGACGTATCCTTTGTATATCCGCCGATCACATCGCCCTTCGGATCGACATAGTAACTGTCAAATACACTGATGTCCGGATCGTAAGGCGGCTTTGTATCTGACGGCTCGGTAACGACCAGATCTTCCGTTTCCAGATAAGCAAATACCGTACTATAGATCGTTTCCAGCGCATCAGAAGAAAGAAGCCACTTTTCTTTTTCCACCAGTTTGAGACGCATCGATACAGAGAGCGACTGGCTTCTCAAAATCGCGTCTTTCAGTTCTTTTTCCGAGGAAAATGGTGTGTCGCCTTCTTCCGGATGCGCTCTCTCGAGATCCGGATACGAAAGAAGGATCGTCGCATAGCCTTCGTTTCCATCTACATATACATCCTGGATCTGCGCGGACACAAGACTACAGACCGCAGAGCAGGCATCTTTTCGGGAGGAATCCATCAATGCTTGAAGTTTCTCGATTGCCGGACCCGGTTCATCTACCAGGGCGCCGATCTTGTCGATCCTTCCCATCTTCACATAAGCAAAAAAATCGTCCAGAAGATTCGTGATCTTCTTTTGCGACTCGACGCGGGACTGCTCGGCCGTATCGATAAAGATCTTCTTTTTGCATCCGCAAAGCGGAAGGCAGAAAAGCATCACCGCCACACAAACCGAAGCCAGGATTCTTTTTCCTTCTTGGCGCACTATGGATATTCCTCCTTTCATTTTCAAATATATTTATGCATGTCTATGATACAACGCTCCGCGAAAAATGCAAATCAAGGGGCTTTACAACTGTGATATAATGTCGTGGGTTGGATGGTATATCTTATGAATTGACGTAGTTGAAAGGAGACAACATGGATACCCATCTCAAGAAGGATTCCTTCTTTTCGAAGATCCTTCCCCGACACATGATCATCCCGCTTTTATTTCTCATTTTCGGTAATATGGCCGCCTACTACGGACCGCGGCTTTTGAATATGGGCCTTCACCGGTCTTACGTAGACATGTCCTGTACACTGGACCACTCGATCGGAGTTTTAGAACCCTTTGTCATCATCTACGTTCTGGCATTTCCGTTTTGGTATCTGACGGCATATCTCTACCTTCGAAAAGACAGGGATCACGCATACCGCTATTCCCTTACCAATGTCAGCTCCAAGATCCTCTGCGCGGTCCTCTTTATCGTCGTTCCGTCCACGATCGCACGTCCGGCGATCGAGAGCTCGTCTTTCTGCTACCGTATCCTGAATATCGTGTACGCGACAGATGCACCGAACAACCTTTTCCCGTCTATCCACTGTCTGGAAAGCTGGATCTGTTTCCGATGCATCTTCGACGAAAAGAACGCACCACGTTGGTTGAAGATCTCGTCCCTGGTCTTTGCAGTTTTGATCTGCATGTCAACCGTCTTCACCAAGCAGCACGTTCTTTTGGATATACCGGCCGGAATACTGGTGGCTGAGGTATTCTGGAGGATGAACAGCATCCGGCCCGTAAAGAAACTAATTAAGAAGATCAGTCTTCTCTTTCATCCTTCTTCGAAATAAACCTTAATTCTCGACACCATCGATCTTGCAGAACTCGAGTGTGCTGACCGATGTGGTGCTGTCGTTATTTCCCGGGAACATCGGCGTCTTTACTTTCGTGACGCGCAGGATGTTCTGTCCGGAAGAATTATCGACTTCATGACTGAAACTCGAGATGCTGTGATCCGAAGTCAGTGTAACGACTGTTACGAACGGATACTGTTCGATATAGTCCGTATCGACAAAGATCTCCGCAGCGTAGTAGCCCGGAATCTCCACGCTTACAAATCGACATTCATCGATCTTTTTATTCTCGTCGTAGATATATACGACATTCTCGCCCGCTTCTCCGAACTTGATCCCCACGTCATCCGGATTCCGAAGTTCTCTTAAGTCATAACCGATGCCGGTGACCGTATAGTCTTTCGGAGCCAGTGTTTTTGTCGGACGTATGATCAGTATGAGCAGCGCAAGGAGTACCACCCCGGCCACGACTCCTGCGATAGTATTGACCCAGGATACCTTGTGCATCTTGCGATGTACCTTTTTCAGTACCGCTGTCTCATCGATTGTCACCTTCGTTGAGGAAGTATTAGAGGTCGTACCCGATGATTTCGAGCCCGCCGTGGCCGAGGGGGAAGTCGCGCTCACACCCGCTTCTTCTTTCATAGCCTGATAGACCTTCTGACAGTCAGAACATGTCTTCAGATGCTCTTGCACAAGTTGTCTGCTTTCCTGCGAACAGATGCCGTCCACATAAGATGGCAGCAGGTCCATGATCACATTACAACTTTCTCTCTTTTCCATAATCAATCCAGCCTTTCCATTACTTTGCGCAATTTCGCTTTTGTCCGGAAAAATGTAACTCTTGCCCAGTTTTCGGTCTTGCCTAATACCTGACCGATCTCCTTGAAGGACAGATCCGCGAAAGATCGAAGATACATCACTTCTCTTTCTACCGGATCCAGCGTCTGCATCTTGGAAAACAATTCCATCTTCTGTTCTTTTCGTAAAAGATCTTCCAGAGGACGATCTTCACTTGCCACATCGATGCCGTTGTCTTCGTCATCCAGCGAAAGATTCTGTGTTTCTTTCTTTCTCACGTGATTGAAAAACAGATTCTTCGCTATCGTGCAGAGCCAGGTGTACATATTTCCACCGTGGAAGGAATCAACATGAGTGATGGCTTTGTAAAATGTATCGGCAACCATATCGTCCGCCAGATCTTCGTCATGACATAGCGTCATCACGTATTTCTTAAGTGGCAGTGCGTATTTTCGGAATACCGCATCCATGTCGTTGACAGTGTCACTCACGTCGCTTACCTCGCTTTCTAATGGTTAAACAACCGAACCCGGAAAACGTTACAGGAAATTTCTAAATTTTTTCGGTTCCGATCTCATGAAATACCCGAATCAGCTGCGGCACTAGCGTTTCAGGAAGATAACGATTCATCGTTTTTTCGTATTTTTCTTGATCTACGGGAATATTTTCAGACAGCATCGCCTCACTAAGCGCATCCGCCCCGCCCGAAAGCGGAAAGTACGAGATCGCGTCTCCGACGATCTCTGAGAAGATCGAAAGGTCACTGGCAAGGACCGGCTTACCAAAGTCCATCGCTTCGAGTGCACAGATCCCGAAGCCTTCCGCTCTCGACTGGAAAAGCACTGTATCCGCATGCGCATAGAGGGACTGCTTTTCTTCGTCGGTTACATAGCCTTTATAGGTCACACGGTCCGGGTGTTTGGAAAGAAGCTTCGAAAGCATCTCATCGACATCGTCTTCTCTTTTCTTTCCGGCGATGATCAGGTTCTTCTTTCCGCCCTTTTGCACATATTTATCGAAGGCATCGATCAGGATATCCACGCCTTTTCTCTTTTCCACATTTCCGACATAGAGGAAATATCCGTCGTTACTGATCGGACCTTCGTAGCCGGTTCTCGGCACGATGATATAAAGCACTTCACCCCGTACATTTCGCGCCGTTGGGAAGAATTCCTCCGTCTCTTTTTTCGTCTCACAGGAGTTATACAGGATCAGATCCGTGCGCTTTAAAGTCTCTTTCAGCATATATCGGAAATAAAGATTATATTTCTTTCCGAAATACTGCGGCATCGTGACCGGGAACATATCGTGGATCGTGATGACCGTCTTTCCCTTGAAACCAGAAAGCGGGATCGGGATCAGGATATTCGGTTCCCAGAAGATCTCCGGCTGGATACGGCAGAGTTCTTTTCGAACAAAGCGGAAATAGGAAAAAACGCCGGCACTTCTATAGACTTCTTTTCCGTATTCGACGATCGTCACGCCCTTTTTCTTCAGCGATTCCATCTCGGAACTGGTAGAAAGATCCGTCAGAAGCGTCACCTCGAAATCTGAAAGGATCCCGCAAAGGAAGTTATAGGCATATATGCCGATCCCGCTGGGGCGGGTTCCGAATGTTCTTGCATCGATCACGAGTTTCATCTGCGAAGTACCGTCCCGTAAAATTTCTTGCGCATGCCGGAAGGCACCCACGCGACCACCGTACGGGTCACGATCGAAGTAACATACTCCCAGAGATTGCAGTCCTTCTCCCGGAGCATTCTTTTCCGGAATGCTTTCATATATTTTCTGTATTCTTTTCCGCTTCTTCGGTCATAAAGTCCCGCGTCCGCGCGCATCAGAAGGACCGTCTCCTCGGTATTGGCGGCTTTGACGCCCTTTTTCAGCATGCGAAGCCACAGATCGTAGTCCTCAAAATAGGGATAGGCCTCATCGTAGCCGCCGGCGGCGAGCACATCCTCTTTCTTCATGAGGACCGCCGGATGATTCATGGGATTTCTGTTTCTGGAAAAGCGGCGGATCTTCTTGTCCTCGGTCGGAAGACTTCTCTTTGAAAGAGAATCGATCTCCGATGCGATCTCCTCCGCGCTTCGGATCTTTCCCTCCGGACAGGAAAACTCCGCGATGGTTCCGGAAAGAAGTCCGGCACCGGATCGCGCTGCGCAGGCAAACTGCTTCTCCATCCGATCCGAAAGGGCGATATCGTCACTGTCCATCCTGGCGATCCAGGAGCAGGAACACTCCGAAAGCCCTGCATTTAACGCGGCCGCTAAGCCCTTATTTTCAGGCAGTGTAACAATGTGAAACAGCGACGGAGCCTTCTGCTTATACTCGTCCACCACCGCGTTCAGCTCCTCGGTCAGAGGCCCGTCACAGACCAGGACGAACTCCTCCGGCGGGATGGTCTGAGACAGCATACTGTCACAGGCCTGCTTCAAAAACAGACTGTTCTCCCGATAGTATACGGACATCAGTACACTGTATTTTTCCAAGAACGTGCCTCCCCCGGATGATCTTTCTTCATTATACACGAAATGCACCGGCGTTCCCCTTTAGAATTGAAATACACCTTTTGTACGTTATATAATATTTGCGGTTTACGCAAAGAGCAACCGAACCCCAAAGGAGAAAGTACATGAAACTATTCGGAAGACAACTGAGCACACCTGAACTGATCAAGGACATCGCCGTTCTTGCTCTCTTTCTTGCATGCACGATCTATTCGTTCGTCTCCTTCGGTTTCCAGTGCGTAATCTTTCTCTTTCTGATCCTTTCCGTATTTGCGATCATCCCGATCGATATGAAGAAGAAAGAATACCAGGATCTTTATTTCGGAGGCCTGGCGGCATTTTGTACGTTTTATTTCCCGCAGATGATCATCTCCTACGGATGCCCTCCGCTGACACGTCTTGTCGGCCACAGTCTGTTGCACTTCATCTGCAGTGTCTCGGGCTCCGAGACCATGATGCATTCGCTTTGCATCGCCGCGATCCTTTATATGTTCCTGCGCCTGATCCGTGTAAATCCGAAGGCCGCCGCGATCGCCGTTCCGGTGCCCTTCATGCTCTTAGGTATCGCCGACGTCTTCGTTACCATGGCCCGCGGCTATGAGCTGATCGCCGTGGATCTGGTAAATGTCGCTACCGCAACGACAGTTGCTTCGAACTACAGCTACAACATCACGCACATGCTGCTCTTCGCCGTCGTACCGTATGCGCTCTATGTCCTGGCGATCCTGAATCTTCCGAAAGTGAAGGAAGTGAAAAAGCCCGAGAATCCGAACCATCCGGTCGACCACAAGAAGCGTGCGCGCATCAAGGATCTGAAGATCTGCGCAGGTGCATTTGCCGTATTACTTCTGCTTTTCATCCCAACGTATATGTTCTATAACATCTCGCATATTATCGAGACTTACACATATGGTCCTTCTTACGCCAACACGTTCGTACTGAACTTCTTCTATTCCACCAAGCTGTTCCAGCCGACCAAGCCCGCGGAGTATTCGCGCGACTACATCGATGCGAATGCCGTAACATCCGGCGACGGCTATGACTATGTCAACTGGGTGGATGACGATGTCAATATCGTAGTCATCATGAACGAAGCGTATGCCAACATGGAGATCTACGAAGACCGCTTCGCTTCTTTCGAAGATCCGGCACCGTATTACCGTGCGCTCCGTGACGATCCGAACTGTATCTCCGGTTACTATCTGGCTTCGATCTTCGGTTCCAACACAGCAAACTCCGAGTTTGAGTTTTTGACCGGTCTTTCGATGGGATACGTCAATCAGGGCCTGGTTGCCTACAGCACCGCCATCACGCGCCCGATCATCTCACTTCCTCGTTACCTGAAGACACAGGGCTACCACTCCTTTGCGATGCATCCGAACCTTTCGGATAACTGGAGAAGAAACCTCGTATATCCGTATATGGATTTCGACGACATGTTCTTCTTAAAGGAGATGGATCTTTCCAAAGACGACATGATGCGAAGCTATACCGACGATATCTCCGCGTACAGAAACCTCATCGAGCAGATCGAAGCTTCACACAATAACGGAGAAGACCGCGTATTTGCCTTCCTGATCACCATGCAGAATCACGGTGGTTTCGAAGACTGCTACGACTACGATAACTTTACGCCTTCCGAATATGTGACGGCACCGGATTCCGGCGCGGCATTTTCCCTCGACCAGATGAACGGCTACCTCTCCCTGATCCACGAAAGTGATAAGGCACTGGAGTACCTGGTGGAGTATTTTAAAGCACAGGACGAAAAGTATATCCTCTTCTTCTTCGGTGACCACCAGCCGAGCGTTGCCGGTGTCCGTGAGATGGCGGCCTATCCGCAGCAGTCCTACGAGGTTCCCTACTTCATGTGGGCCAACTACGATATCCCCGAGGAGATCCGTTCTGACATCTCTTCCCGTTATCTCTTCGCAGAAGACACCCTGGCCAACACCACCATGAACTACTGCGCACTCGACGTGATGGAGTATGCCGGTCTTCCGCTTTCTCCTTACTATAAGACTCTTCTTGAGATCCGTAAGGAAATCCCCATGATCAACGCACAGTGGTACTACACAAGAACCATGACTACGTGCGATCTGATCCCTTCGGGCACCCAGCCGGTCGACGCGATGCGCCTTTATTCGTATATCGAGTACGACGCTCTTTACGACAAGAAAAATGCAGGTCTGACGGATTTCTGACCTGCACCGGTGCATTTCACATATAAAAATCTAAAACGGATCAACGTCTGGACATCAGTCGGATGGCGTAGGTCTGCCAGACTTCCTCACTGATCAGGACATATTCTTCAACGTATTTGTGGTACAGCGTCTCGGAGTCAGCCACGTAGAAATTCTTCTTTACGGAATTCCCGTTCGGGTCGATGAAGGAAAGGATGATGCGGATGTAACCGTTCTTAAAGAAGTAGCGGTGTCCGTTCTCTTCTGTCTCGGCGAAGTCCCTCATGTCCTCCGGAGAGATCCATTTCTCGATCGGCACCGACGGCAGACGGACCGGGATACTCTTAGTCGCATCCGGATTGGCCGCGGACGGCATATTGGTACGCAGGATCTGACGGCCTTCGTTTGAAAGCTGACGGCGGTAGCATGTCGCCTGCTGCTTTTTAAGATCGGAAAGCTCTGCATAACGGCTCAGAGGAGACTCGGGCTCCTGATTCAGCGTTTCGGCCAGATCCTCGATCCGCTCGGTATAAAGACGATATTCTTCGGCAAATGCTTTCTTATCCTGTACCAGAAGTTCAACCGGGATCAGCTTAGTCTGCTTTGTAACCGAGTGGATACTTCCCATGATGAGATTGTCGAAATCATCCTTGCTGCACCAGGTGGAATCCTGCATATCTTTTCCCAGCTGGATGGCGGCGACTTCTTTCCAGTTCGTATTGACTTCTTTTCCGGCGCGCTTTCCGTCCGGAAGATAGATCTTATCGACGTGCGGCAGGATATAGCGGTTGACCCAGTTACGCGGCGCATGGAGGATCTGGCAGATATCCTGCACCGAGATCGTATGCGTCGTACCGAGTGCCTTGATCGCTTCCGGCCAGGTACGGATCTGTTCCCAGCTCTGACGGGAAGGCTTTAAGATCGCGCCGGCAACACCGTTCTTATCCTCCTTGATGGTCACGGAATCCGTAAACCACTCCTTCGGATAGATACCCAGGAAATCGGCGATCTTATGCGCATCCTCATTCTGCGGGATACGCGAACCTTTCAGATAACGGGAAAGAGAACATTCGGACAGGCCCAGTTTCGCAGCAAGCTGCTTCTGCGTCAGATTTTTTTCGCGCAGAATCTCCTTGATGTTTTCATTCTGTTCCAACATCGTACTGAGCCCCCCATTCTATAAAAGAATTAAGCCCATTATAACAGACACTGTCGGGATATATCAAACGAAATGCAGCTGGTATGTCAGATTTCTTCTTCAAATGCACTGTCGCGCATTGCTATTGTGATTCGCCTTGGGGTATGATGGATGTATTATTCTATTACGTACAAAGGAGTACCGCTTATGGAAAACAAACGTCCCGAAGACATGCAGAGAATCACCACACGTGAACTGGCCGATGCATTTATCGCAGAGCAGATCGCCGCTGTCAAAGCACAGGTCGGCGACAAGAAAGTCCTGCTGGCACTGTCCGGCGGAGTTGACTCTTCCGTCGTTGCTGCCCTTCTCATCAAGGCCATCGGCAAGAACCTGATCAACGTCCATGTTAACCATGGTCTTCTGAGAAAAGGTGAGCCGGAACAGGTCATCGAAGTATTCAGAAACCAGATGGATGCCACGCTCGTTTATGTGGATGCGACAGAACGCTTCCTCACTAAACTCGAAGGCGTAGAAGAGCCGGAGAGAAAGAGAAAGATCATCGGCGAAGAGTTCATCCGTGTATTTGAAGAAGAAGCCAGAAAACTCCCGGACGTAGACTTCCTTGCCCAGGGCACGATCTATCCGGATATCCTCGAGTCCGGCCCTGTCAAGGCACACCATAACGTAGGCGGTCTCCCGGAAGATATTCACTTTGAAGGTCTTGTAGAGCCTCTGAAGTTCCTCTACAAAGATGAAGTACGTGTTGTCGGTGAAGCCCTCGGACTTCCGGCCAACATGGTTTACCGTCAGCCGTTCCCGGGCCCGGGTCTCGGCGTTCGTTGCACCGGCGCGATCACGAAAGACCGTCTCGAAATGGTTCGTGAATCCGACGCCATCCTCCGTGAGGAATTCGCAAATGCAGGTCTCGAAGGAAAAGTATGGCAGTACTTCACACTCGTTCCGGATTACAAGTCCGTAGGTGTAAAGAACAACGTACGTGCTTTTGAAAACTTCGTCGTAATCCGTGCCGTCAACACACGTGACGCCATGACCGCGACCATCGAAGAGATCCCGTATGCACTGCTTCACAAGATCGTTGACCGCATCATCACCGAAGTACCGGGCGTAAACCGCGTACTTTACGATCTCACACCGAAGCCGACAGGCACGATCGAGTGGGAATAATACCAAATCCTCTGAGAGCCCCTGTTTCCAGGGGCTCTCTTTTTTTGTGCCTACATTTTGCCTACATCATTCGAAGATCAGGACTTCTTGGAAAGAGCAATCTCATCCTTGATGTTATTGCTATACATCTTCAGATCATCCTCGAACCGATGCTCAAAAGCATCGATCGAGAACTCGCTCTGATCATTCATGTTCGTGTAGTGTCGTAGGAAATCGTTGATCTGACTTACGATCACGCTGAACGAACTAACCTCTATATAGTAGGTAATAGATAATGATCCATCCGGCATCTGCACATCCGTATATACCTTTGCACCCAGCTTCCCAAAATGTTCGAACTCAGCCAGGAACTGTGTGAACAGTTTCTTGGCATCCTCTTTCGGTGGATTAAGTAATTCGTTGACCTTGAAAGTAAATCCGTTGGCCAGACAACCTACAGAAATATGCTTGGAACGTGCAGATAACGAGAATCCGGATTCTACCACCCTGCGTAGAAGTCTTACGATATCCGAAGTGGTCTCCGCATAAGAACCTTTGTAAGAAGATACAGACTTCTTGTAGAAACTTCCGATCTCTTCTTCCTTACTTCTATAGTAATCACGAATGTCAGATACGAAA
>JAGCVX010000016.1 GCA_017962145.1 Clostridiales bacterium
CCTCCTGACGGCCTCCCTGTTCATGATCGCGATCATGAACGCGGCGGCGGACACCTGTTTCTGGATCGTGGGTTCCGGCTACGTGATGGTTATCATGTTCCGTTTTCAGGACTTCGCGAAGTACCCGTCGAGTATCTTCCACGGTATCTTACGTATCCTTTTCACCTTCGTGATCCCGATCGCATTTGTCGCGTACTATCCGAGTCTTGCGATTCTGGAGTCGGAAAATGTACCGGTACTGACGTGGTGTGCGCCGGCTCTGGGTGTTCTGTTCTTCTACTTGAGCTATAAGTTCTGGATGCTGGGCGTACGTAAGTACGACTTCACAGGATCCTGATCCTTAGCGGTTATCGACCTTTTCAGGATACATATCGTGATGTGTAAGACGATCTGTGGCTACGGCTTCCCAGGGTGTTCCGGTGCGGCCGTAGTTGCAGTACGGGTCGATGGAGATTCCGCCGCGCGGGAGAAATTTTCCCCATACTTCGATATATTTCGGATCCATAAGACGGATCAGGTCTTTCATGATGATGTTTACGACATCCTCGTGAAAGTCACCATGGTTTCGGAAAGAGAAGAGGTAGAGCTTTAAGGATTTACTCTCGACCATCTTGACGTCCGGGACGTAGGAGATGGTGATCGTCGCGAAATCCGGCTGTCCCGTGATCGGACAAAGAGAAGTGAATTCCGGGCAGTTGAATTTGACGAAGTAATCATTTTCCTGATGCTTGTTTTCAAATGTCTCGAGCACATCCGGTGTGTAGTCGAATGCGTATGTGGTTTCTTTGGAACCGAGTTTCTGAAGACCTTCGTTTTCGCGCATATATATCACCCCTTGATCACGTTGTACTTTTCATCGTAGTCGTATGTGTCGATATCTTCCTTCTTCTTGACCCAGGATACGACCTTGTAGGTGACCGGTGTCAGAAGCGCTTCGTAAGCGACCTTGAAGAGATACTGGAAGAGGATCATCTTTAAGATCACGGAGTTTTCCATCGTGCCCCAGAAAGAAACGGTGATGAAGATCACGGAGTCAAATCCTTCGCCGATGACGGTCGACAGGATCGTGCGGGCCCAAAGGTGTTTGCCCTTTGTCTTGACCTTCAGTTTCGAAAGGATCACGGAGTTGGAAAATTCGCCGAAGAGATAGCCGAGAAAAGACGCAACGGCGACACGCGGTGTGGTGCCCATAACGATCTCGTATGCGCCCTGGTTTTCCCAGTAGGACGGATGCGGAAGACCGATGGTGATCAGGTAGATCCCGACAGCGAAGAAGCTGCAAAGGAAACCGATCCAGATGATCGAGCGGGCTTTTTTGAAACCATATACTTCGGTGAAGATATCGCCGAGAATGTAGGTGACCGGAAAGAGGATGACGGCGGCCGGAAGCGTGATGGAACTTGTTACGGCCCACATCTTACCTGCGATCAGGTTCGAAAGCAGAAGGCATGTGACGTAGATGATGCCGATATACATGAATAGATTCGTTGTCTGTTTTTTGTTCTCCATAAGGACCTCGCAAAATTAAAAATGGCTCCACAAAACGCAAAGCCATAGTTCAGACAAATATATAGTAAATCTATCAGAAATATAGTCCTGGTTTTGTTTAACGACAGGATGGCACTAACGAACTGTCGAGATGTGATGATATACCAGATCCTCGGTAAAGTCAATGAAGAAAACTTGAGTTATTCCTCTACACGTGTCACGATTCCACGTGCGCCGTCGACCTGCACCATATCACCCGTGTGAAGTACGGTGGTCGCATTGCCGCAGCCCACGACAGCGGGGATACCGAATTCTCTTGCAACGATCGCGGCATGCGAAAGCGGTGCGCCGATGTCTGTGATGATCGCCGAAACTCTCGGGAATACGAGGGTCCAGCCGATGTTGGTGGATGCGGTCACGAGGATGTCGCCGTCTTCGATCTCGTCGATACGGCTGATGTCCGGGATCACTCTGACCTTGCCGGTCACGACACCGGCCGCGCCTGCAAATCCCTTGACGTCAGACGGAAGCGATGCCTTTCCGGTAGGCGCCTCATCCCAGTAAAAATCGCCGCGGCGGTTTTCATCGCGAAGCCACTTGTCCGGCTCGAAACGACCCAGTACCAATGTCGGAAAGACGGGGTAGGACTGATACCGCAGGAAGGTTTCTTTTCGCTTCGGGATCGCTTTGAGAACGCTTCGATCCCCTTTCAGAAGATCGAATACTTCATCTCCCGTCAGCATGAAGACATCGTCACCGAGGCTGTTGACCACGCCTGTTCGAAGCAGGAATTCACGATAGACCGAAAAGATCCACACTCCTCTGCTTCGTAAGTCTTCGCGAAATGCATTGGATCGGGCGAAGCTTGCGATCTGTTTGTCGAGCCACTTTCTCTTCTTCGGATAGAGAGTATAGAATTCTTCTCTTGCTTCGGCAAATGCAACCTGCTGGGCTTTCTGCATCTCATGAAGGTTGACGTTGCTTTTCTTATGCTGCTCGATGCGCTTGGAAAGAAATTCCGGATCTTCGTAGGGACGGGGCTCCATCAGCTCCATCTCACCGGCGCAGCGCTGGCCGCAGGTATGGATATATTCGTCTTCGGTGATTCTTCCTGCGATGAGATCTTCGAGAAGAAGCAGGGGCTTCATGCAGTCGATGACGCCGACACAGCCGCCGCAGAGACGGTTCGCCATATCTTCGCCGGCAATCTTACTGATCTTTTTTCTGGTCGAAAACAGAGGGAGCATCGAGCTGCCGCTCGCGCCGATCACGGATGCAAGACCATCTCGAAGTGCCGGTACCAGGACCGTTTCCCAGTAGCGTAAAAGCTCCTCGTTACTGCGAAGTGTACGGATCTTCTGCATATGCTCACGCGCCAGATCCGGAAGTTTTTCGACCATTTCTTTTTTCTCTTTTTTACTGAGTTTCGACTTCTCTTTCGGGAACAAAAGCACACGGACTTTACGCCACAGATTGCCCTTATCGAAAGGTGAGATCGGAACCTCGATCCCCTCGGGAATATTTCCCGCAAGATCCTTGATCGCTTCCCACGCACTCTCGCGCGATTTACCAAAGCTCACGAGCATGGAACACATCACGGAGATATTCATGTAAGGCTGGCCGGAGATATTTTCGAGCCAGTCCGGAAGACCGAGGATGTCGTTGATCTTTTCGAGCACGCTGAATGTCATGGGCGTGATGGGCTTTTGGAAGATCTCGCCGACGTTGGTACGGGTCAAAAGTTTATAGCCCGAGAGGCTGCCGTTTACCTCGTAGGTCTCCATGTTGAGACGGCGCAGCGTCGTGATCGGACGGGCCTGGAGGATATAGACTTTCTTTTCGGAAACGGCCCACTCGATATCCATCGGCACGCCATAATCGCGGCGGATCGCGCGGCAGAATTTCCCCAGCTTTTTCGCGTAGGGCTTCATCTCATCGGGACCTTCGTAGCTGTAGCGGATGGATCCGATCTTGAATTCTTTTGCATTCTCGATGCCGGAAACGAGCTTTTCGCCTTCGCCCTCGACGTAGTTTCCTGTGAGGTATTCATCCTTTCCGGAGATGACGTCCGACGTAAAGATGACGCCGGCAAACTGCGGACGGACGAACCGCTGGATCACGACGGCGATCGAAGATCCCTCGCTTTCGGATCCGGACGCATAGCTTCTCGTGTACTCCGTAACTCGTGCATTTTCAGAAGAAGCGGCGACATCCTGCACGGCTTTGAAAATGCCTTCGCAGGGGACATCGGTGAGGGTCTCGTACTGTCCGGCAAAGGACGCGTCCTGACCGTCTTCGTTCAGTGCGGAGGAGCGCACGGCATAGGTATGCGAGGACGAAAGCCCCGAGACCAATGCACGCAGTTCTTCCTCGGCTGCGCCCAGCAGTTTTCCTTCGGCAAATGCATCGGCGCAGATGACGTATCCTTCCGGAACGGTGATATTCTTCATCTTGAGCATGCGCGAAAGAGAGGCGGCTTTTCCGCCTGTTCTTCCGAGTCTTTCTTGCGGGATTTCTTTAAGTGAGTAAATATATGTCATGTGTGTTTATTCTCCAAGAAGCAGATCGATACGCATATCGATAAAACGGGAAAGTTCGTCCGGGTCGTCGAGATCGACGCCGAAACTGCTTCGGATGTCGTCCTTTCGGAAGATGACCAGCTGCATCATGGTGGACAGTTCATATGCGATGAGTTTACATTCCGCGTCGCTCTTTCTGCCCTGGTAATGCGCTTTGACGTAGTGGAAGCTGAAGGACTCCTGGCTCAGATCGCGCTTGAAAAGCACGTACGATGTGATGGCTTTGGTAAAGCTGTAGTTTTCGACCAGACAGCGTGCGACGGTGAAGTGAAGTTTCTTCAGGACATCCTTCGGAGACAGATCCGATTTCAGGATCTTCTGGATCTGCCCGTCTTCCAGAAACGAGAGATACTGTTTTTGGAAAGTCGAATAGATCAGATTCTCACGGGAACCGAAGCAGTAGTTGATCATGGCGGGCTGGACCTGCGCACGGGCTGCGATCTCACGGGAGGTCACCTGAAGCGGATCCTCGCTTTTTTCCATCAGCGCAAACGTCGCGTCCATCAGCTTTTCTTTTGTGATATTCAGTTTCTCTTCTTTATTCATGTCCGTCACTCTTTCAGCATTATTAAACGCGTTCAATGATGAGAGTATAGCACGGTTCATTTCACGATGCAAGATGCAAAAAAAATGACCTTCCGGGATAATCCCGGAAGGTCCTGAAATGCTTGATATGAAGCGTTGTGCTTTTTATCCGAATCACTCTTCGGTGACGGTACGGATGTGGAGCTCTTCGAGCTGCTTGTCGGTAACATAGCCCGGTGCATCCATCATGATGTCCTGTGCGTTCTTGTTCATCGGGAACGGGATGATCTCACGGATGGAGTCTTCACCGGCAAGAAGCATGACCATACGGTCTACGCCAGGCGCGATACCGGCATGCGGCGGTGCACCATAGCAGAATGCGTTATACATAGCCGGGAACTTGGCTTTTACATCCTCTTCACCGAGACGAACCATCTCGAACGCCTTGATCATGATCTCCGGATCGTGGTTACGGACAGCACCGGAAGAAAGCTCGACGCCATTTACAACGAGGTCATACTGATCGGCTGTGATGGACAGCGGATCGATCTCGCCGCGCTCGGCCTTCAGAAGTGTCTCCAGACCACCGCTCGGCATGGAGAAAGGATTGTGGCAGAATTCCAGCTCGCCGGATTCTTCGCCGATCTCGTACATCGGGAAGTCAACGATCCAGCAGAAAGCATACTGCTCTCTGTCGATGTGGTTCGGGCATGCATTACCGAATGTCTTGACGATGACGCCGGCGGTCTTCTGTGCGGTAAGGAGCTTGCCGCAGGAAAGAACGACGAGGTCACCCGGCTTTACGCCGAGAGCGGATACGATCGCATCTTTATTCGGAACGACGAACTTGGCGATACCGCCGACGATCTCGGAGTTCTCATCCATACGGAACCAGCATGCCTTGTTGCCGGACTGAACTTCGACATCGGCGATCGTCTTGTCGATGAATTTTCTGGACTCTTTAAAGTCGGAAATAACAACGGCCTTGATACGCACTTCGGTATCTTCACCGGCTTCGTTCTTGCTGGCGAACGGCGGGAAACCGCAGTCCTTCAGAACGTCTGTTGCATCCTGAACAGTCAGGTCGATACGCAGGTCCGGCTTATCGGAACCGTACTTTTCCATCGCCTCGAGGAAAGGAATGCGGGCGAACGGTGCACCCGAAGCGCGGTTGTATTTGCCGTATTCGGCAAAGATCGGAGGGAGTACATCTTCGATAACGGAGAAGACATCTTCCTGTGTTGCGAAGGACATCTCCATATCCATCTGATAGAACTCACCCGGGGAACGGTCACCACGTGCATCCTCATCGCGGAAGCAAGGAGCGATCTGGAAATATCTGTCGAAACCGGAAGTCATCAGGAGCTGCTTGAACTGCTGCGGTGCCTGCGGCAGAGCGTAGAACTTGCCCGGATGCTTACGGGAAGGAACCAGGTAGTCACGTGCGCCTTCCGGAGAAGAAGCAGTCAGGATCGGAGTGGTGATCTCGAGGAAGTCATGATCCGTCATGGCTTTACGAAGAGCAGCCACTACCTTGCAGCGCAGGATGATGTTGTTCTTGACCTGCGGGTTACGAAGGTCGAGGTAACGGTATTTCAGACGGGCGTTCTCGTCCGCTTCACGGGAATGGTTGATCTCGAAAGGAAGCTCGTTATAGCGGCAGCGTCCGAGTACCTTGATCTCTTCCGGAAGAACTTCGATCTCACCAGTCGGAAGATTCGGGTTCTTCGAAGAACGCTCACGGACCACACCGGTGACCTGGATGGTGGACTCCTTGTTGATGGCCTTGAGTTCCTTTACCTTGTCTTCGGTCTCCAGAACGATCTGGGTCGTACCGTAGAAATCTCGAAGTACGACGAATCCGAGATTGCTTCCGACCTCACGCATATTTTCGAGCCAGCCGACCAGCGTAACGTTCTTGCCGACATCGGAAAGACGAAGCTGACCGCAGTTATGTGTCCTTGATTGGATCATAGATAAATACCCCGTTTCATTAGTCAATTCACGCAATATTCTATACCTTGAAGGCCAGATTGTCGATATCGTATATAAATACTAATATCCGCGTAAAAACAGGTTGTATGATTCTAGCGGATTTTCCCGTATAATGAGCATAGAAAAAATAAGATGGGGTATCGGGACCATGAATGAAAAGACAAATAAGATCATCGAAGAGGTGAAAAAGGTTATTTGCGGAAAGGATCAAGTCATCCGGCTTATCCTGGAAAGTGTTCTTGCGGGCGGCCATGTCCTGATGGAGGACGTGCCGGGTGTAGGCAAGACGACGATGGCGATCGCGTTTTCCAAGACAATGGGTCTGGACTACGGACGTGTCCAGTTCACACCGGACGTACTGCCGTCCGATATCGTCGGTTTCTCGATGCTGGATCAGGAAACAAGGACGATGAAGTATCAGCAGGGTGCGATCTTCCACAATCTCTTCCTGGCAGACGAGCTGAACCGTGCGGCTTCCCGTACACAGTCGGCGCTCCTGGAGGCGATGGAAGAAGGTCATGTTACCGTCGACGGCAACACCTACGATCTGCCGAAACCGTTCATGGTCATCGCGACCCAGAACCCAGCCGGATCTTCCGGTACATCACTTCTTCCGGACTCACAGATGGACCGTTTCGCGATCCGTGTTTCCATGGGCTATCCGTCCGCGGACGATGAGATCGAGCTTCTGGCCAACCGTCAAAACGGCGCGAATCCGCTGTCGGAGATCCAGGCGGTCTGCACGGTGGATGACATCGTGAAGATGCAGGAAGAAGTCAGCCACATGTATGTAAAGATCCGCGTATTGAAATATATCGTCGCACTCATGGGACGCACCAGAAACCATCTGGCCCTGGCACGTGGCGGAAGTCCTCGATGCACACTGGCACTGACTCAGATGTCCAAAGCACATGCGTACATGAGCGGCCGTGACTACGTGATCCCGGACGACGTCCAGAGCGTTTTCCCGTACGTCATCTGCCACCGTATGCTTCTGACTCCGGAGGCAGAGGTCAAAGAACTTCGCCCGGAGGATATCGCTGCTGAACTGATCAAGACGACTGTTATCCCTAAGGAATAATCTATGCTTCGGAATTGGATCATCTACATTCTGGCGCTTCTCGGCGCCCTGGCGTTCTTCTTCTGCTACAAGATGTGGTTTTCCTGGTATGTTCTGATCATCACGATCCTGATCCTGCCGGTGGCGCTGCTCGTCAGTGCATTTTCCGCATTATTCTTCCAGATCGAAGCCGATGCTTTCCGTAAAGTATTAAAGGGCGATTCCGTGGAGATCTCTTTTACGTCCTCAGGACTGGGGTCTTTTCCTTTTGCGCTTTATTCGGTAAATGTCACGCTCCTTGAGGTCATGACCGAAGAAAAAACGCAGATCCGTCTCCTGTCGCAATGCAACACGACGGACAGTGTCATGCTCGATACGACGCACTGCGGCACATACCGGTTTACTTCCGGAAAAGTCCGTATCTACGACATGTTCGGACTGTTTTTCATCCCGCGTACGTATCCGCTTCGCGGAGAAGTCGTGGTACTTCCGGTCCCCTGTATCCCGCCGGCCGTACCGGACTTAAACGGCTTTAAAGCAAAGGGCCTTCGTAAGACCGATGCACCGTATTCGGAGATCTACGATGTCCGAGAATATATGCCGGGCGATCCGGTCAAGCGTATCCACTGGAAGCTTTCCGCGAAGAAAGACCGCTTCATGATCCGCGAGCCGCAGGAAGAGACCTTCGGTCATTCCCGCGTCTATCTGGCGCTGAGCCGTAACCGCGGAAGACTCGACCGAAACCTCGGCGAAGTCATGTTTACTTCCGAGTATTTTATCAAGCACGATATCCCGCACAAGATCCGAGTTCTTCCTCCGTTGAAGAAAGAGATCGCATTTGATATCGAAACGCATCAGGATCTCGACGACGCGATCTTAGCGATCCTCCATATGCCGATTCCGCAGCAGGAAGAGGAGGATGAAGACGATGCCTGAGAACAGACTGGAAAAGAAAAGAGCAACTGTCCAGGAGCAGAAAGCGAAACAGGAACAGCTTGCCAGAAAAAAGCTTCAGAAGAAAAAGTATGTCAACGTCATGCAGCCGATCCCGAAGGTGTCGCAGCCGACGAACCTGACGCTGGTACTGGGCATCATCGTGGCCCTGGTCCTCGGCGTAGGTTTCTCCGGCATGCTGGTTTCCACATTCTCCTTCGAGGTGAACTATCCGCTCCTGATCATCTTCATCGGTCTTTGGAGCTGGGCGTGCGCGGCTGCCTGGATGTCCGAAGAGACGAGCCGGCCATATGTGCTCGCTACCGTCGCCGTCCTGATCAGCGCCGCGATGCTGTTCTTCGACATCTTCAAAGCAAGAACGCAGGCCGAGTATTTCTACATGATCATCCAGCAGAAAGCCTGGCGAGGTCTTCCTGTAGTCTTTAAAAACCTCGAGAAACGAAAAGGAGAAATCACGTATTTCATCCTGATCGCAAATATCATCCCGGCATATCTGACGACATTTACGATCATCAAAAGAAAGCATGTGATCATCGCGGCGATCCCGTATCTGCCGTTCCTTCTGACATCAACGATCATCACATATATCACGCCTGCGGCCCTCGCCTGCGAGATCGCAGTTGCCGGTGTACTGCTTCTGATCTGTTTCCAGTTCGTCCGCCGTATCGGCGACAGCAGTGCCGATGAACGTATGCTGAAGATCGTGGTTCCGGTGATCATCTTCGCTCTTCTTGCCGGAAACGCCTTTCCGAAAAAAGGGTATACCAGAAATAAGACCGCGCTTTCCGGTGCCACGAAGATCGAGTCGATGCTGAAAAAACTCGGCGCCAAGATCAATACCGGTGACCCGGATCCGAACCCGACTCCTGCGCCGCCGGAGAAAAAGCGCGAGGGATATATGGGCAGCGTCGTCATGGAAGATGGTCAGGCATATGTCCGTATCACGACGGAAGATCTGAGCAAGGTAGGTATGTTCGATCCGCCGGATATCAAGGTCGCGGACGTCTACCGTTATTACAATGAACCGATCGCGGATATGGTCCCGATCAGCGGTCACCATATGTATCTGAAGACCGCATCGATGGAAGTCTTCGAAGGCAACAGCTGGAGCATGCTCCATCCTGAAGATCAGCCGGCGGATTACTATTATGAGAGCGACTCCGAGTCGTATTCGAGAAACTCGGATTTTATCGTCGAGGTCAAGCCTGTTCTCGGTTCCGATGTCTTCCTCGTTCCGAACTACATCGACCATTACTTCGTCAACGAAGAAAGTGTCTACTCGAATCTGAACATCACGAAGAGAACGACCTGGAACCTCAACGAGAGCACGCTGAATCCGTCCGGTGTGTCGAGCTATTACTATGCGTACAACGACGTTCCCCAGCAGCTGGATGTAATGTGGAACCAGGAGTATCTCGATGAGATCTATTCGACATGTCTTTATGTTCCGGAAGAGACCCGTACCAGCATCCTCGAAAGCGAAGTTCTCCCGGAGTGGTATATGCAGCTTCTCGACGGCACGATCACGATGACGGACGAAGAAAAAGTCATGGCCGTGGTCAGCTATGTCCGAACCGTGCATCCGTACCGTCACGCGACTCCGTATCCACCGGAGGATGTGGATTTCGTAACGTGGTTTTTGACAGATAGTGAATGCGGTTTCTGCGTGCATTACGCGACGACAACGGCCGTTCTGCTTCGAATGGTCGGCGTGCCGACACGCTATGTCACAGGCTATCTCTTCGTAAGTGAAGCCAACCACTCAAGAAGTGAAGTATCGATGGTAAATGCACATGCTTGGATCGAGTTTTTCAATCCGGAATACGGATGGATCCTCGACGATCCGACTCCGGGAAATGGCGTGGCCGCGAGTTACTTTAACATCTACGCTGTTGCTCAGGAATACGGTATCGAGTTCGAAAACAAGATCCCGGCAACGCCGACACCGACTCCGTCGCATATCGGAAAGATCACACCTACGCCGGAAGTAAAGAAAGAAAAGAAGACGATCAAGCCTTCGGACATCTTCCTGCATCCTGCCATGATCGTGCTCTATATACTGATCGCGATCGTACTGCTTTTCCGATTGATCTTCTATATCTACTGGATCGTACGATTCCGAAGAGGAGATACGGCCAGCCGCGCCAATGCCTATGACGAGTACTTCTCGATGCACTGCCGCATCTTAAAAGGCGCGACCTCACGAGTCGGCCGCTCGATCCTAAAGAAAGCAGACTACAGTGAAAAGGGAATCCAGGACGACGACCTCAAAAAGATGATCCGCTTCGGAAAACACAACCTTCAGGTCCAGAGAAGAAACCGTCACTTCATCCGCAAAATCCTCTCCGGATTCCTGCTAAGAGTCAATAAAATGTAAGGCAAAGAAAAAGAAGATTTTGAGCACTGTCCTCGGGCAAGCCCTGCGGAGGCACTCAAAATCTTCTTTTTATTTCTGGGTAGGATCTTATTCAAAGTAAAAACAAAAGGCTTCGAAGTGCCTCCGCTATCAGGGAGGATAATAACAGTTTCGCCGTGCCTCCGCAGGGCTCTGCCCGAGGACCGCACAAGAAACTGTTATTTATCTGACCTTACCAGCCCATATCCATCAGCCAGTTATTGAGTGCTCTTTCGCGCTCGCGATCAGACAGTCCTTCGGGCATTCTGTATTCGCTCTGGATGTTGCCGTCGGCGATATAAAGAACGCGGGAGCAGCGGGATGCGACTTTGGCATCGTGCGTAACCATCATGACGGTGGTACCTTCGGAATTGAGCTTGCAGATCTCATTCATGACCTCTGCGGAAGACTGACGGTTCAGTGCGCCTGTCGGCTCATCGGCAAAGAGGATACGCGGGTTATTGACCATGCTTCTTGCGATACATGCACGCTGGAGCTGACCGCCGGATACTTCGTTGATGTCGTTACTTGCGATCTCGATAATACCGAGTTTTCTCATCAGTTCTTCGCAGCGGGCAACCTTATCTTTTCTGGATTCGTCGCTCTTTTCGCACTCGATCGCAGGAAGAAGGATGTTATCCATGATCGTCAGGTTTTTCATCATGAACATCTGCTGGAAGATAAATCCCATATCGTTCAAACGAACGGACGACAGTTCCTTTTCCGAGAGCTTCGAGATATCTTTTCCATCAAGTTTTACCTGGCCGGATGTCGCACGGTCCATGCCGGATACAGAGTAGAGAAGAGTACTTTTACCGGAACCGGACGGGCCCATGATGCCGACCATCTCTCCCTCTTCTATGTCGAAGCTGACATTCTTCAGAACGTTGTTCTGGCGCTTTTCGATGACGTATGTTTTGCACAGATCCTTGACTTCCATTAACTTTTTCATTTTTCTATTCCTCCGTGTTTTGTGTTTCGTTTTCTAAGCTGTATGTGTTACTCGATATTGGCGGTGTCGCTTGCGTGGATGGACTTGCTGGACAGCGAAGTCAGGTAAGCAACGAGCAGTGTGGTGGCGACGATGATCGCGGGATAGATCACGAAGATCTGCAGCGGATCAAATGCGTAGTTGATCTTGCTTGTTCCCATCGTGCCGAAGATCGGGCTGATGCAGAGCTTGGTCATCGGGATCGAGAGCGCCGCGGTCAGAACCATCGCGAAGAGTGTGACGATTCCGAAGCGCAGGACGTGCCAGCGGGAGATCTTCTTGCTCTGGAATCCGATCGCTTTCAACAGGGCGATCTTGCTCTTCTCGTCTGCGATGAAGGAGACTTCCATCAGGATCGTGATCAGGGAAACGATGATGATCGTGATACCCAGGAGCATATACTGTACAGCGAGCATGGTCGGTACTACATTGATGCAGGAAGCGACATATTCGCCGGCGTTCTCGACCTTGTCGTGGATGAAGTTCGCCTTGATGATGTCTTTTCTTTCCTCGATGACTTTCTCGCTCGGATCGTCGTCAAAGTCGATCTGGAAAGCCATACCGGAAGAGATGAACTTATTGTCGACCGGTGCATCCGAGTGGAGACGGATCACTTCACCGACCTGGTTGAAGGATTCGTAGTATGCGGTGATGATGCAGTCGATCTTCTCTGTACCGAAATCGATGGTAACGGTATCTCCGATCTTTGCTCCGATCATATCGCTCAGTCGCTTCGTGATCGCAATCTCATTTTTGTTTCTCGGAGCGGTGCCTTCTGTAAAGCGGTACTTATTAAAGTCGACGCGGTAACCATACTGGCAGACGATACGATGTGCTTTCCCGTTTACATCTACATTATAGGTGTACTGCAGATCCTGACTGAAGTGTCCGGGGATACCGAGTTCAGAAAGTTTTTTGTCCTTTGCATCGAAGTATTCTGTCATCTGATCCTTGTCATACGTCATGACGTTCATGGTCTGGGAAACACTGTCCAGGTAAAGATCGCTCTTTGTGACGAAGGAATCGATCAGACCGTCACTTTGCATCGTGTTGGTGGTGTTGACCAGCATCAGAACAAAAAGCATGCAGATCGTAAATGCGATGATGATGGAGATATAGCGCTTCGGGCTGCTGACGGTGTCGTTAAGTGCCAGGAAAGAACTGGCTCCGGCTCTTTTGGAGCGGCTTAAGTGGAGCTTGCTCTTCTTGCTGTAACGCTCTCCGCTTTGACCTGTGCGGATCGCATCTACAGGAGTTGCTTTCTTCACGATACGTGTGGCCATGTAAGCCAGGATCAGGATCGTGATGACTACGATCACGGCGCCGATGGCGTTATAAAGAAGGCCGTAGTCATTTCCAAGAACCATGTTGTTCGAAACGGAAGAGAGAAGAAGATTCGTAAGCGGGATGCTCAGGAAGAATCCGATCACGGATCCGATGATCGCCAGGCCGAGATACTTGGTCAGGTACAGGAAACGGATCTTCGTATTCTTGATACCGATGGCCTTCATGACGCCGATCTCTCTGTATTCCTTGGAGATCGTGAAGGAGAGGGAAACCTTCAGTACAACAAAGGAAAGGATGATCAGGCAGACGGAAAGGATCAGTACGACGAAGGCAACGATCATGTCCATGACGTAGCACAGGGCAATCGTCGCGACGGGCTTGGCAAATCCGATGTTGGTGCAGGCGGCACTGGCTTCGGCAATCGCATCGATGTCTTTCGTATCGATGCAGCAGACCTGTCCGGCGTTGTACTTCATGATGGTTTCGTTTTCTTCTAATTTCTTGAAGTCATCCGAATGCATCAGAATACGGGTATTACCCATCATGTCGGAGCCGAAAAGTGCATCCTTGATCTTGCCGTCGATGATCAGACGGAACGTGACATCCTCCTGGCCGACCTCGATGATGTCGCCGACCTTGAGATTGTTCTTGCTCATGAAATTACCGGTGACGTAGCAGTGACCGGAGGAAAGTGCTTTTGGCGCCTCATTATCTAAATTGAAGAAGTGGAAGGAAGACGCGGACAGATCCTGCATGAGAATCGTGTTTCGTGTTTCGATCTTGCTTCCGTCGGCTTTCTTCAGAGAATCCTGCGAACCGAAGATTACCGTATCCATTCGATAGGAATCGATCGCCTTTTCTGTCTCGAGCATGTTGTCGAGTGCGCCGATGGAATCGGGTCCCAGCGTGACGATGACGAAGTCACCGATGCCGGCTTTTTCCAGATAGTAGTCTGTACCGTTTGCCACGGTGATGACATTGTTGAGGCCGGTTCCGACGAACATGGCTGCCAGTGTGATGAACAGCAGCACGATCAGGTTCATGGCCTTTCTCTTTTTCAGTTCCTTTTTGAAAATTCGCAGAAACATAAGCTTCCACCTTTCCTTTGTGTTTTTCCTATGTGTTTTTGGTTCAACATGATGCCTGTGGCACTTTCTGAAGGAGGGTAGGGTTTCGCGAGAACCACAGGTTTCTCATGTTGTGGCTTTATCTTACCGCGGGAATTATTAAACAATCATTAAATGATATTGTTTTGAGAGGAACAAATGGTGAAAACGCTGGAATAAGTGGGTTCTGACAAGGAAATCATTGAAACGGAGAGTTTTCCGGGATGGGATTTTGGGCATATGGGCAAGGAAGAATACGCAAATTATGAAATTCCTTGCCCTAGATTTTGAGATTGGACAAGGAAATCCTCGGAAAGAAGGAAAGTCCTTGCCTGTTTTCAACACGCTTAGCCAAGGAAAGTCTCTGTTTTTAAAGAAATCCTTGCTTGAGAAAGTATAAACGACCAAGGAGATTTGAAGATATAGAAGTATTCCTTGTCTGTCACATGAAAAACGGCCAAGGAAACTCTAAGACTCTATTAATTTCCTTGCTTGCATCTCCGAAAAGTTGGAAAGGAAAACATGGGAATTTACAAAAACATTATTCAACTGACACAGATTGCGCATATATCATATAGATTCCTTGGAGAACTCGTTGTATGATAAACAAAAACAAGCAATGTGCAGTCGTAAGACAATAATATGACATGACCTTGCGAACATAGCAGAAGCACTGCTAATAAAATTGTTTGAAATGATGCTATTACGACGCCCGAATTGGGAGGTCATGATGAAAGCATTTATTGAATCATTGAAGAAACGAAGAGATATCCTGAGAACGTGTATTGCGTTATCAGAAAAGGGTGTCAAGATTGACGTTCAAGGTCATTTGGAAATATCTGATAAAGGAAAGAAATGTGATTACTATCATGTTCAGATAATCGGAAGCAAACATGGCCGTTATATTCCCAAAGGAAAGTTATCAACGGCAATTGCACTTGCCCAAAGAGACTACTTTGATCGCACTCTTCTCAGAATGAAGAAAGAACTTCATTCCCTTGAACAATACATTCAGCTCGTTGAAAACGGGACGGTCGAAGATGTCTATTCCAGAATGTGTCCAGCCCGCCAAAAGCTCGTCAAGCCTCTGATAGTATCAGACGAGATGCTGGCACAGCGCTGGCTTCAGGGAGCATTCAATCAAAGTGAATATATGCCGGAAAAGAAGATCTATCCAACGAAGAAAGGTGACATGGTTCGATCTAAGTCCGAAGTTCTGTTTGCGGATCTGTACCTAGATATGGGTATTCCATATCGATATGAGCCCGTGATCGTGATGAAGAACGGACATGCTTTGTCTCCGGACTTTTCTTTGTGGGATACAAAAAGGAGACAAGAAATCTATCATGAGCATTTTGGATTGATGGATGATCCTGATTATCGACGAAATGCACTGAAGAAAATCGATGAGTATCGACAGAACGGTATCTATATCGGGAAGAATCTTATCACCACATTTGAAGGTGATGGCGCGATTCTTAACATGAAGGAAATAAGAGCCATGATCGAAGAATTGTTGCTGTAATGCTCAGTCTATTACTTTTCCCCAGAAGAAATTTCAAGTAATTTGCAACAAAACTTCTTCCTGTTTCGTCTAATTATCGAAAGACACTTCTGAAAGATGGTAAACAGGAGGACGTATTTATGAAAAAGAAAATACTACCTTTACTTCTGGCTTGCATGATTGGGGCATCGTTTATAGCCGGTTGTTCTAGCAAAGGCGAAACGTCTACGATGAGAAAGTCAGGGGCGAGAGCTGAGCAGCACAACGATGCGATTGTCGCCGAGTCCACGATCGCTATGGATGCAGGCGAGGACCTGTACGATTCTTATGATGGTGAAAACTACGTAGAAAATGCCGATCCCAACAATGGCGGCAATGGCTCCCAGAGCCCGGATGTAAAGGCCGACGCAGCAAAAGAGATGCTTGTTTTCCGCTGCAACATCGCAATCGACACGCTGAACTTCGACGAGTCTCTGGTTGCACTGAAGAACAAGATCGAAGAATATCACGGCTTTATCGAGCGTGAGAACCAGACAGACGGAAGCTCCGGAAACGGTCGTTATGTAATCGATGAAGAAGATAAGGATTACTACTATACCGCGACGATCCGTATCCCCTCTGCTTATTATGATTCTTTTGTAAATGCCACTTCCGGCATCGGAACGCTTCGTTCCAAGAACTCCAGCGTAGATAATGTCGCTACCCGTTATGGCACGCTTCAAAATGAACTGGAAATCTACGAGGCTGAGTATGACCGTTACATGAAGCAGTATGAAGAGACGGAAGATGAATCCATTGCTCTTCAGATCCAGTACGAACTCCGCAACCTGGCGATCACGATCTCTGATATCAAGACAGAGATGAGCATGCTCGAAAGCGACGTAGCTTACTCCTACGTTTCGATCACGATCCACAAGGTTTCCCAGAAAGAGATCGAGAAGGAGCAGGAAGAAGTCACCGAAAAAGACAGCTTCGGCACACGCCTTTCAAAGACCGCGAAGAACTCCTGGAATGATTTCCTCGGTTTCCTGCAGGGTATCGTGCTCTTCTTCGTCGGCGGATGGTGGGTCATCCTGATCCTCGGACTCATCGCATTTGCGATCTTCTTCGGGATCAAGCGCTCGATCAAGAAAGGCCGCGAGAGATCCGAAGCCAAGCGCAAACAACTGGAGGCCGAGCAGTTTGAACGCATGAAGGCATACCAGATGGCAAAAGAGCAGACCCAGGCAGCCAATCAGGCACAGATCCAGGCCCGCATTAATTCACAAAAAACAACGGTTACTGAAAAGACCGTTCCCGTACCTCAGTCGGAAAAGGCAAAAGAAGCCGAGAAGACTTCGGAAGAGCCAAAAAAAGATTCTGATGAGGAGAAGAAATAACACGGATGCCCCTTCCTTTCCGGAAGTCCAAAGCCAAAGAAGTGAACCCCAAGGATAAAACCAAAGGAAAAAGGAAAAAATGGAGAAGGAACTGAAGACTTCTTTGGAGGCATTAGAAACACCGGAGTATTACACTGATCTCACCCAAAGTGATGTGTAATCTCCGGTGTTTTCAATTTCAAAATAGGCTCCCCTATCTTTCAACAATCCTCCCCCTTGAGATATGCTTTCGCGCGAATTGGCAGTTTTTCGGCCGGCGGAGTTGGTGATAGAATATAGAACATAGTTAGTAGATTCATCTGGAGGGAAGGCAAATGTCAGACGATAATAGGAAGAAAAGGATAATCATGATCGTTGTCTGCGTGTTTGTTGGTGGTATGCTCCTTTGGGATATTGCGGACACACTTTCCGGTGGAAGTCACATCGTTCGCCGTGCTATCCTGGCAGTGTTCAATCTTATCTTTAGATTGTTGTGATTCATTTCCCGGTGCGTAAATAAATTACTTACGCTTTTCTTACGACTACGGTGATGGCAAATGCACCGTAGTTTTCTTTTGCGTCTGCGCCTTCGGAGGCGGGGATGCACTTTGCAAAGATCTCTCCGTCCATCATGCGCATGAGAGTTCTTGCGATATAAAGACCCAGGCCGGATCCGTTTACAGTCTTGGAATTACTTCCGCGGTAAAAGGATTCAAACAGGTGGGGGATCTCGTCTTCGGTGATGGAACATCCGCTGTTTGTGATCGTGATCAGACGGCAGTCTTCCTCGTCAGAAAACTCCATCTTCACCCAGCGACCGTCGCCGTACTTGATCGCATTTTCCAGGATATTCTGCAGCACTTCTTCCAGACGCGCTTCGTCGCAGGAAAGAAGTACATTTGTATATTCAGAGATCGTAAATTCAGTACGAAGGGAAGAGAACTTTTCGCGATACAGTACCTCGATACGCTTCATGATCTCGGACTGGTAGACCTCGGAAAGCGTCACTTCCAGATTCAGGAAATCTTCCTTGGAAGCGGTCACGATATCGGACACATACTTTTCGATCTCGGTCGCGTTATGGGAGATTCCACAGATCGCTTCGTGGCGTTTTTCTTCTGTATCGTAGAGATTCTCATCGAGCGCTTTGGCGTAGAGTTTGATGGCCGATAGCGGCGTCTTGATGTCGTGGGAAAGAGAAAGGATCAGGGTCTTCTTGTCTTTCTGAAGCGCCAGTTCGCGCTCCTTATTTGATTCCAGATTGTCGCGCAGCATGTTGATGCCCCAGAGGAACTTGCCGAAGAATTTACTCTTTTCTTCCTGAAGCGGTGCATTGAGATTACCGCGTGCGAGCTCGACAGAAAGGGTCGTCATCTTGTTGAACGGGCGCAGGACACGGCGGCCGATGTAGATCAGGATGGCGGCAGACGCGACGAGGGAAAGGACCATGCCGATGTTCATGTAAAGAAGCGGGCGCAGGTCCGCGCGGGCCTGGTACTCGAAGCGGTAAAGCGTGCCGTCGATCTCTTCGACGGTGTAGTCAGAATTCACGACGGCCTTCGGGTCGAAAGGCGAGATACGCTTGATGGATTTGTAATTGCCTGCGGCCTGCTGCGGGGACATGCCGGTTTCCATATCGCCGACGGCGCGGGAGATGTCGACGCGGTACTGTTTTCCGGCGTCCTTTCGGAGCGAACCCAGCATGAAGAAATTGCATGCGGCAAGAAGCAGAAGCTCGACGAAGAGTATGGCACAGGTGATCCGCCAGTATTTACTCATAGCGGTACCCCGTACCCCACACCGTGATGATGTGTTCCGGCTTCTTCGGATCTTCCTCGATCTTTTCACGGAGCCACTTGATGTGCACGGTCAGCGTCTGAATCTCCGAGTCGCTGTCGGATCCCCAGATCGTATTGAAAAGATATTCTTTGCGAAGCGTCGTGCTCTTATTTTCGATGAGCAAAAGAAGAAGCGCGAATTCTTTTTCCGTGACGTCGACCGGGCGGTCACCGACCATCAGGGTACGGTGTACGGTATTGAGCCGGAGGTTGCCGTCGACGACTTCCTCGATGGCGTATTTACGCTTGAAAATGCCACGGATCTTGGCAAGCAGGATATCGATGTCATAGGGCTTTTCGATATAGTCGTCGGCACCTAGAGAAAGACCTTCGAGCTTGCTCTCTTTATCGCCGCGTGCGCTGGCGATGATGATGTGGGTATTCGACGACTCGCGGATCTTGCTGCATACGGAAAAACCATCGATGCCCGGCAGCATGATGTCCAGCACCACCAGTTTCGCCCCGTACTTTTCGAAAAGCTCTAAAGCCCGCTCTCCGGTAGGCGCGATGGCGACGGTATAGTTTTCTTTCTTCAGAAAATCCGAAAGGAGATTTCCGATCTCCTGGTTGTCTTCGCAGATAATAATGTCCGGCATAGTAACCCCTAACAAAAAGTGCATTTCAAGAAAATGCGGATCGATCTTTCTTCATTATATCACGCGCATGGGGCACTTCGCCTTTATTTGCAACCGGCGATGCAAATATGAAGTGGTAATGCGCACGGGATGCCCTTGTTGTCAGCATGCCTTAAAATTAGTATATTTACATAAGGAGGAAACGAACGTGAAAGAATTTGTTTCAAACATGAAAAAGCATACATGCCCGACCTGCGCCGGACAGCTGATCATCAATCAGGAGCGTCAGATGTACGAGTGCCCGTTCTGCGGCGTGACCTTTGATTACGAGTATTTCCGCGAGGACGACGTACTTGCGCGCGCGGATCGTTTCCTTAAGCGCGGGGAGTGGGGCGCCGCGGCGGATGCCTTTGACTTCATGCTCGCAAAAGAGCCTCACAATTTCGTTGCCCTTCGCGGCAAGATCCTCGCCGTTTCCCGCATGCATACGCTCGCGGACATGGCCAACCTGAAGTATCAGGAGAAGGTCAATCTCCTGCGCGTCATGCCCTTTATCGAGAACGCGATCGAGAATTCGGAAGGCGAGAAGAAGGCCTATTTCGAGAAGGTCAAGAAGCTCTACGAGTCCGCAGAGGAATATAAGAAAGAGAAGGGACTGGCCGAGAAGTCCGGCCTGATCAAAAGAAGACAAGACGTACGCATCTCTTCGGAGAAGAATTCGTCGGCAAATGCACTGTTCCGGATCTTCCCGGCTCTGTTTGTCGTCGCATATTTCCTTCTGTTTTTCGTCGCGGCATTTTTCGATCGAAAGGGAAGCATCAGAAAGCCGGACGGATCAAACGACATCCTTCTGATCCTGATCGGCCTGATCGGCCTGATGGTCGTGATCTTTGTCGGCGTCCTGGTCGGCGGACTGGTCAACTATATCCGTGTCCGCCTGCAAAGCAGAAAGAATATCGCGGAGGCCGAGAAAGTGCTTCAGGAAGAAACGGAAGTCTGTGACGAGCATACCGAGAAGATGGAAAGCGCGCAGAAGCAGGTTTCGACACTGTTCTACGAGCTTCGAAAAATCGAGAGAGGGCTGCTGCATCCGGCTCAGGCATAAGCTCGAAAAAGATGTCGATATGCATCGCGCGAAGTGTGGTATACTTGTATGGAAGATAATCTTTCCGCCATCTTATGTAGCTGAACAGCTCTGAAAACGGCGGGTTTTCTGGAGGTCCGATATGAGTTTTGAATTATCGACGAAGACGATCAAGGCGGGAAGTACAGCCATCTTATACGATGCAGACGCCCTTTCGGGTGTAAAGAAGATCGCACAGAAAGTCGCATCGGATATCGGTGCGGTGTTCGGCGCCGTTCCGGAAACACTTGAGATCAAAACTCTTACGAAGACACGTGCAAAGAAGATCACATATCCGATCCTGATCGGTACCGTCGGTGTCGGCGGGAAGAATTCCTGTCTGGACACTCTTTCAAAGGCGGCCCTTATCGATCTTTCCACCATCACGGGAAAGCGCGAAGTGTACCTTCAGAAAGTCATCAGGACACTTCCGGCGGGAGTGTTTCTGCCACAGGATAGTACCGCGCTGGTGATCGCGGGATCGGACAAGCGTGGCACCGTGTACGGACTCTTTGCTCTTTCGGAGAAACTGGGGGTTTCGCCCTTCATCGACTGGCTCGATGTAAAGCCGGAAAAGAAAAGTACATTTACACTGAAAGATACATATACGTTCATCTCGAAGGAGCCGTCGGTACGGTTCCGCGGATTCTTCATCAACGACGAATGGCCGGCTTTCGGCAACTACTGCAACAAGCGATTCGGCGGGTTCAATGCCAAGTGCTATGAACACGTTTTCGAACTGCTTTTGCGTTTGAAGGGTAACTACATGTGGCCGGCGATGTGGTCGGCGATCTTCCCGAACGACGGACCGGGACTGGCCAGCGCGGAACTGGCAGACGAACTGGGCGTCGTGATGGGCATGTCGCACCACGAACCCTGCCTGCGTCAGGGTGAAGAGTACCGCTACCTTCGCGGACCGAAATCCATCTACGGCGATGCGTGGAATTTCCTTTCCAATGAGAAGGGCATCACGAAGTTCTGGGAAGACGGATTAAAGCGAAGCGGCAAGTTTGAAAACGTCATCACGGTCGGTATGCGCGGCGAAGCGGATACGGCCATCATGGGCAAAGACGCGACGCTGAAAGATAACATCGATCTTCTTCGTAAGGTCCTGAAAACGCAGAACAAGCTCATCAAGAAATATGTGAATCCGAACCTCGATGAGGTGCCGCGTATGCTCGCGCTCTATAAAGAAGTCGAGCCGTATTTCTACGGAGATGAGAAGACGCCGGGACTCATGGACGATCCGGAGCTGGAGGGCGTGACCCTGATGCTCTGTGATGATAACTACGGAAACCTGCGTACGGTTCCGACCCCGCATATGCGCAAGCATAAGGGCGGATACGGCATGTACTATCACTTCGATTATCACGGCTTCCCGATCTCCTTTGAGTGGTTCAACACGACCCATCTTTCGAAGGTGTGGGAGCAGATGACGATGGCCTATGACTTCGACATCCGCGATCTCTGGATCGTAAACGTCGGCGACATCTTCAGTAACGAATATCCGCTGGCGTATTTCCTGGATCTGGCCTACGACTTTGACCGCTGGGGAACAAGCAACAAAAACAGCGCCCACGAATACACGAAATACTTCGTCGAAAAACACATGGGACAGGTTCTTTCTTCCGCGCAGAAGAAAAAGACCGAAGCCCTGCTTTTGGGATATACACGCATCACGCACGCACGCCGTACCGAGGCCATGAACGACTCGGTCTACGCGCCATTTGCATACGAAGAAACAGACAAGGTTCTTGAAAAGACCGCATCACTCATGAAGGACACGCAGCGCCTTTATGACGGTCTTTCGGGAAATGCTTCCTACCGTTTTTACGAGATCGTGTACCTGCCTCTGATGGCAAACCTGAATGTACAGAAGATGTGGCTTCTGACCACACTGAATCACGCTTACGCGAAGATCGGAAGCACCTACGCACTTTCGCTTGCGGACGAAATAGACGCATGTCTTGAAAAAGATAAGGAGCTCGTAAATGAGCTTCACAAGATCCATGGCGGCATGTGGTATGGCATGGGCCTTTCGGAGCATATCGGATTTAAGAACTGGTGCGAAGAAGGCTGCGAGTATCCGGTGATCCACACCTTCGCTCCGGCAAATAAAGACCGCATCATCGTCACGATCCCGGGTACCGACCAATTCTCCGAGGGTGGTTTCTGGACGCGAAAAGAACTGACGCTTCCGAATTTCCTGGATCCGCGCCTTGATTGCGCGCAGATCGAGCTGACCACAGCATGCGCAAAGAACGTTGCATTTGAAGTAGCGTGCGATGCGTCTTACCTGACGGTTTCCGAAGAAAAGGGAAACGTCCGTGCATTTGAAAGAAAGAGGATCGTCGTCAAACTCGATCGGACTCAGCTTCCGAAAAAGAGCGCCACACCGATCGAAGCCAAGATCACCGTCCGCATGAAGGACGGTTTTGTGGCGATCCGCGTGCCGGTGAAAAAGGCGTCGGATTTTGATACGAAAAAGGCGGCGCCGAATACATTTTTCTGGTGCGGGGACGTGCTGAACTTTATCGCGATCGACGCAGTGCATTTCAGTAATAAAGCGGCCGGGACCAAGGGTGATTTCGAAGTGATCGCAGACTATAACCGTGGTTTGGATGCACTCAAAGCGTATCCGCAGGACATCGTATTTACAGGCAGAAAAGATGCGCCGACGCTCTCTTATGACGTCGTTCTTCCGAAGGCAGGAAGCTACACGCTGCGCCTTCTGACGAACCCCGGAAATCCGTCGATCCGAATCCCGGAACTTTTCGTCGGAGTTTCGGCCAACGGCGGCAAGATGAAGAGAATCAACACGATCCGTGAAGGCTTCGCAGTAGGTGACGGCAACGCGCTCTGGAGCGCAGGTGTGCTGGATAACTTACGGACCACAGAAGTGACACTGGCGCTTCAGGCCGGAAAAAATACGATCGACATCACGGCCTTAAGCCCCAACTTCGTCTTAACGAAACTGGTGCTTTTCGAAGAAAGAAACAAGCCTTTGGATTCGTATCTCGGACCAACCGAGACCTATCACGTTTAAATCTCTCGGGAGTCCAGTTCAACGAGGACGTTCTTGGCATATTCTATCTTTTCGTCATCGGCTTTCCCGTCGGAAAGAAGGCGGAAGATGTAGTCGATCTGCGCGGGGTAGGACTGGAAGATCACGCCATTATATTCCAAGTGATAAAGATCACCGAACTGCGGTGCACCAAGATCTTCTGCATCGAGCCTGCCATTTTCAAACGCGACGACATCGTGAATACCCGAGTGATCGGCAAAGACCATGGCGAAATACGTATAGTCCTCGTCCTGGCGCAGGAAGATCAGATCCAGCGTGGTGGAAATGCTGATCGCCATGACTTTGTTTCCGTCGTTTGGCAGAATTGAGGCATAGAGGAAATGCTCCCCGTTATCCCAGAGTTTCATGACGCCCCAACCAGTAAGATACGGTATTTCCTTATCTGGTTCGCCCCAAGCTTTCCGGAGCTCTTCGTAAGTGAAGCCGTCCTCTTCCGGAGTATATTGTGGTTGGCTCTGGCAGATTTTGGAGACTTCTTTTTTGGAGGGAACGTTACTTTTCTTTTTGCAAGCAGAAAATGCACTTCCCGCGGAAAGCACCATCATGCACGCAAGGGCCTTCGCCAACGCGGCTTTTGCAGAAACATGCATTTTCATAAAGCGCACCTCCTTGCTCCGGTTATTCTTCCAGATCCGTAAATCTCTCACGGATATCCTGCGCATGTGTTTCGATCGCAGCCATCTCGGAATCCGGAACTTTGCCGATGATCTTGGCGGAGTATGGTTCAGAGATCTGTGCAGGATAGGTCTCCATGAACCATCCGTCAAACTCGATCCGAAGGATCGTTCCGGGTTCGATCTTGGAAAGATCTTCTTCGGAAAGCCAGGAGTCGGAAAGTCCGATACAGCTCGTCGTATCCGTCACGTCGTCGTCTCTCGTACTTACGTAGATCACTTCGGAGTAGGAAAAAAGCACCACGAGATCCTGCGTGAAAGACGCATACATCGACTCGATCTTTTCCGGGTCATCGGCACTGAAATCCACGACGATGTATTTGTCCCCACATTCCCAGACTGCGGTCGGAGAATCACTTCCACCGATCGTTGGGTCGCCCCATGCTTTCAGGAGGTCCGAGCGCGTAAAGTCGAAATCTCTCATGCGGTGGCGATCCGGATCGTCCTCACTGGACTGTAGGAATTTTTCCTTCGTCGGGACTTTCGGTTTTTGCGCGCATGCGGCAAATGCACTTCCCACAGATAGCACGATCACGCACGCCAGAACCTTCGCCCACGCGGCTTTCGCAGAAATACACATTTTCATATCGCACACCTCCTTTTTACTCCGCTCTTTTTCAGAGTATCAGCTCACCACGATGTACGTAGCCGGTTCGTAGAAGAAGTATGTCCAGGGATCCTCGATGCCTTGTTTTTCGAAAAACTGCATCACATTATCCCTGTCAGACGTGCATGGCGTAATGATCGATCCGTCCGGTGCGATGACGATCTCGATATCCTGGAGATTCATAAACAGGATCTGCTCTCCCTCGTGCAACTTCAAGAACGAATCGAGATAATCGAATCGTGTTCCGCCGACAAGCAGTACATAATCGACTTTTCTATTCGTTTTTGTAAACTCTATTGATCCGATCAGAACCGTGCCGTCATAAAGCAGATACTCTCTGACATTCTGCTTATACATCAGACTCTCTCCTTCGACGCCGTCAAAGGAGATATGTCCGTAGCCGTGCTCGGCCATCCGAAGATCCGTCGTATATCTTCCAAGTTCCACAATTAAGTCATGGATAAGCTGGAAATCCTCCTCAAAGCATGCTTTCGCTTCCTCGTCGGAAATAGGTTCGCCGAAGAGCACGACTTCACGGTTGGAAGGAATCTGCAGAGCGGCCCAGAGGATCGGAGGGTACGTAGACGTTTCCTCTTTACCTGTCTCTTCTATCGTCACCGCCACGGTCGGTTCGATCAGCTCGCTGGGCTGTATAGAGACATTCGCCTTTTGAGATCCGGAAATGAAGATCTTCCAGAACCCGAATGTGATCAGCGCAACTGCGGCGATACCGGCGGCAATCGGGAGAACTGTTTTTACGATCGGACGGATCCTGCGCGGCGCGGATTCAGAAGAAGCGGCTTTTGCGACAGGACGCTCGTCTTCGTCCGAACTATATCCCGCTTCCAGGATATACATATCGTCGATATCCCCGAGCATGTCGAAAAATTCCAAGTTGTTCATGAGACCAGTCCTCCTTCCTGAAGTTTTTCACGCAGCTGGGTTCTCAGCCTGTTGAGTGTCACAGAAACATTATTCTCAGTCATTTTCATCTGGTGGGCGATGTTTTTGACGCTGTCCGCATACCAAAAACGGCGGACAAATAGCTTTCTTTTTTCAGGAGTCAGTTCTGCGAGAAATGCACTGACCACGCGCATGATCTCTTTTTTGTAAAGATCGCTGTCCGCACTGTCGGATCCTGCGATCACTTCACTTAATTCTTCGAGTACGAGCGGAAATTCTCCGCCGCCTCTTTTTTCAGCGTGGTTTTTCTTATACAGATTCAGTGCGAGATTTCTCGTGATGCGCCCGAGAAACGGCGGGAGCACGGAGGGCTTTTTCGGCGGGATCGTATTCCAAAGAGAAAGATATGCGTCATTGACACACTCCTCCGAATCTTCGGGATTCCCCAGAATATTGCGCGCGATCGTCATGCAGAAACGGCCGTACTTTTTCGCCACTTCCGAAATCGCTTTTTCACTCCTGTTCCAAAACAGTTGTACGATACTCACATCGTCCATCCGTTTCACCTCCTTTCACCATAATAACAGTTTTGGAGTTGGAATCTTACAAGATATTCCGAAAAAATTTTCCGAAATGGTAAAATGGTTTCAGAAGAACTTTGTTTTTCAGGGGAGGAGTGGGTCAATGAAGATCAAAAAAATGCATATGGATTACGATGCCGTGATGAGTCTTCCTCGTCCCGCGCACCAGAAGCCGAAAAAGCCGAGCCGCATCCTGAGCCTGGTCATGCGCGTAGCGGCGATCCCGGACCTGCTGCAGGTCAAGTTTTCCTACACGAAAAAGGATATGGAAAAAGCGGGAAAGGGTCCCTATCTGATCCTGATGAATCACTCGAGTTTTCTCGATCTGGAGATGGCGTCGAAGATGCTTTTCCCGAAGCGCTATAACATCGTCTGCACGTCCGACGGTTTCGTGGGAAAAGAAGGTCTCATGCGCGGCCTCGGCTGCATCCCCACACAGAAATTCGTATCCGATATCTCCCTGATCACGGATATCAAACATGCCGTGCAGAAGAACCACACATCGGTCCTGATGTATCCGGAGGCCAGTTACTCGTTCGACGGAACGGCGACCCCGCTTCCGCGCCGCATGGGCGTCCTTTTCAAGGCCCTTCGCGTCCCGGTCGTCATGATCACTACCTACGGTTCCTTTGCCCGAGATCCCCTTTACAACAACCTTCAGAAACGAAAGGTGAAAGTCTCGGCCGAGATGGCCTGCCTGCTCTCCGCAGAAGAAGTAGAGAGCAAGTCGGTCGATGAGATCGACGAGATCCTGGACAGAGCATTTTCCTTCGACTACTTCGCCTGGCAGCGCGACAACCACATCCGCATCCCGGAAACATTCCGCGCCGACGGCCTCCACCGCATCCTCTATAAATGCACTTGCTGTGGAAAAGAGGGCCAGATGGAGGGCCGTGGGATCGAGCTGATCTGCCATGCCTGCGGCCACAAATGGGAACTCGATGAATACGGCCAGCTTCAGGATCGCGGTCCCGCACCCGAAGCCGCCGACGCCCCGAGCTTTTCCCACATCCCCGACTGGTACGCCTGGGAGAGAAAATGCGTCCGAGAAGAGATCGATGACGGTCGATATTTGCTGGATACGGAAGTGGACATCGGCATCATCGTAGATTTTGAGTCACTTTATATGGTCGGATCCGGAACGCTCCGCCACACAAGCGATGGCTTCGTGCTCGACGGCTGCGACGGAAGACTCCACTACACCCAGTCCCCGAAAGAGAATTACAGCCTGTATTCCGATTATTTCTGGTACGAGATCGGCGATGTGATCTGCATCGGAAAGAAGGACTGTCTCTACTACTGCTTCCCGAAGAAAAAGGACGTCGTGGCCAAGACCAGGATCGCCGCAGAAGAACTCTTCAAGAAAGAAAGGGAGCGACGCACACGCCCTGCAAATCGCAAAGAAACGTGACGCGATTTGTCTTCATAATGTGTAAAAACTCGGCGCCGATGGGCGGTTCTTTAGTAGGGTTTCACGAAATTGATTTGAAGACCACCTTAGATGCTTTACTTTTCTAATAATATGCTTTATCATGCTCAATTCGATGGGGTTTTTCGATCCTGGCGACTGATTTTGACATAAAATAGGGTTTTTTCAAAAAACGAATTGGCACATTTTTGGGAGGGTAAAAATGAGAGACCAGTACATTGCTTCTGCACAAACTCGTGACGCTTTCGGCACTCAGATGAAAAAGTACGCGATCTGCACGATGATCTCCAGCGTAGTCACACTGCTCATCGGTATCGCACTTCAGGTCGTATGGTTCAAGTACGACGATATTATCCGCAACAACTGGCTTCGTATCTCCGGCGACGGATATACGAGCGAAGAGCTTCCCTGGATCAAGTTCTGCCAGAATTCTCTGGTAGCAAAGATCATCCCGATCTGCTCGATCATCGTTCTTGTGATCTTCGCAGCATACCTGGTCTTTGACCTCTTCCGCGATGTTTATCAGGAAGACGTCGATGTAGACTGCTCCCACGGCACACTTTTCCTTGCGAAATGCGCTGCAGTCGGTCTGTTCTCTGCTCTGGGCACCGTTTTCCTGGCTTTTGCCTCTTTCTTCGGTGAAGGCTGCCTGACCTACGTTGACAGCCTCTATCTTCTCGACGAGAGACATTTCGTACCGATCGGAAACTATCTTTATTACGAAGTATGGAGCAAGAAGCCCAGCGTAAATGTTCTTCTTCACGTCCGCATTTTCCTGATCGCGATCCTCTTCTTCCTCTGCGTATATCTCTTCCTTTCGCTTGCAAGACTGATCGCAAAGCACACATCCGACATCATCGCACTGGTTGCGGCTTTCGCACTTCTGGTCATCGTCGGCGGTGTCTGTGTTGCAACAAAGGCTTCGATCATCGCACTGGTGATCATGATCGTCCTCTTCTTTATCGGCGGCTTCTGCTTCCAGAGCTTCGTTGCGGACAAAGAGACAAACGAGCAGCCTGCCTGATCGGCGCTCGCAAAAAAAGGAAAGATTTCCCAAACGTCCTTTTTTGTATTATTATGAATACGAGCAATTCAAGTGCTTCTGCCGCAAGGCGGGAGCATTTGTATTCTATCTGAAAGAAGGAGAAAAAGGAGATGCCCGAGCGTTACCCATACCCCGCATATCGCGGTCCCGTGCAGTACGGAGTTCCGATCCAGATTCCGACCCAGCCGGCCGATATGGGCAAAAAGTATGAGACGAAAAAAAGAGAAGAGATCATGCTTTTAGTGATCTTCATGCTCCTTGCCGTCGTGATCTCCATCGGCGCATTTATCGCCGTAACTGTCCTTCAGCACTATGCCGGTGACATCTTCGACAAGATCGAAAAGGCCGGTCTTTCCGCGAAGAATCTTTCTTCGCTTTCGTCCTATATCAGGATCCCCGGCATGCGCTTCGTCGGCATGTCCGCAGGCGCGGTGCTCCTGGCCGTGATCTTTTTGAGCCACGGCGCGACGACCTTTGTCATGATGATCGTATGGGCCCTAAGTAACCTCATCACGATCCTCGTGATCATCGCATTTTTCGTAAATTCCTCGAAGAAGCCGGCAAATGCACTGGAGATCGGCGCGATCGTAGTCGGTTTCCTTTCTCTTCTAACCTGGGTCTTCATGCCTTTAGAGATCGTGCGAAATGCCACAAACTCGAAGTACTGGATCCCCAGCACTCATAACTACATCTCCGTCTGGGTGATGATCCCGACGATCCTTTGGGGCATCTACCTTCTGATCTACTTTATCTGCGCGATCGTTTCGATGTGCAGAAAAAAGAGCAGCACGGACAGCCCTCAGGGAGGAGCTGCCGCATGACGAAGATCCTTTTCCTAGCTGACCTTCACGGAAACTACGTGGCCACTCTTGCGATGGAGCAGGAGATCAAACGGATCGCGCCGGACCAGGTCTGGTTTTTAGGCGATGCAGTGGGAAAAGGACCGAGCAATATCGAGACATGCGACTGGGTCAAGAAGAACTGTGACCGCGCCCTCAAAGGAAACTGGGACGAGTGGATCTGGGACTGCTACGAGTCAATTCAGAAACAGCAGCACGATCCGTTTACCGAAGAGAACCGTTTCTACTTAAATCAGATCGGCCTGGAGCGTCTGAACTGGCTTCACTCTCTTCCGCTTGAAGAGGAGATATTGATCAGCGGACTGCATTTCCGAATCTTTCACGGCCGCCCCGTAGACCGCCTCTATCAGGGCTACGATTCCGACGACGATCTCCGCCTGGGCTTTACGATGCAGAGCACGAAGAAAAAGTATGACAGCTATATCTGCGCCGACAGCCACCGTCCGTATATCCGTTCTCTTCACGACGGATACGCCATCAATACCGGAAGTGTCGGCAACAACATCGGCGTCCCGCGTGCCCACGCGCTCGTTGTGGAAGGCGTGCTGGACAGTGAAGAGATCTCGCCGATCTCATTTTCGATCCTTTCCGTTCCTTATGACAATCGAAAAGCCGCCGACGTGGCGCTTTCTACCGAAGGGCTTCCGCTGGCCGAATCCTTTGCCAATGAAGTTCTGACGGGCATCTATTCCCGATGAAGGTGCACCATGAAAGAAAAGCTTTTGACGAAAATCCGAGAAGGTGAACTTGACCGCTCTTTCCGAGAGCTCTATGGCGATGCGCCGGAAGCGCTTTCCGCTCAGAAAGCCCGCTACATCCGCGCGGTCGAGTCTTTCTTTTCGATCTTTCCCGATTCTTCGGAAAATGCACCGGAGGGGATCTCGATCTTTTCGGCCCCGGGCCGTACCGAGATCTGCGGAAACCATACCGACCACCAGCACGGCCGGGTCCTGGCCGCGGCCATCGATCTGGACGCGATCGCGGTCGTTTCTCCAAGCCATACAGACCGGATCCGACTTCAGTCCGAAGGCTATCCTAAGATCGAGCTCGACCTTTCCGACTTAACGTCGAAAGAATCTGAACGCGGTACGACCGCGGCTCTGATCCGCGGCGTTGCTTCGGAGTTTTCTTCCCGTGGCGCGAACCTTTCCGGCTTTGATGCCTATGTCACATCCGATGTTCTTTCCGGAAGCGGACTGTCCTCGTCGGCCGCATTTGAAGTTCTGGTCGGCACCATTTTCGACCATCTTTGTAACGAGAAAAAGGCCGGCGCCGTTGAGATCGCAAAGTACGGCCAGGTCGCGGAAAATGCATTCTTCGGCAAGAGTTCGGGTCTGATGGACCAGATGGTCTCGTCGGTCGGAGGCTTTGTGAAGATCGACTTTGCGGATCCTCAAAAACCGCTCATCGAGAAGATCGACTGTGACCTGCAAAGCTTCGGCCTCGACCTGATCATTACCGATACAAAGGGCAGCCACGCGGGCTTAAGTGATGAATATTCTTCTATCCCGAAAGAGATGGAAAAAGTCGCGTCTTTCTTCGGAAAGACCCACCTTCGCGAAGTGGACGAAGCAGAGTTTCTGGCGCGTATCGGAGAATTAAGATGCGACCCGGAGATCTCGGACCGTGCGATCCTTCGAAGCGCGCATTTCTTTTCCGACGATGCACGTGTCGAGGAAGAAGCAGCGGCTCTGAAAGAAAAAGATATCGACCGGTTCCTGCACCTTGTCAATGCATCCGGTATGTCCTCCGCGAACCTTCTTCAGAATCTTTACTGCACGATGGATCCGAACAAACAGGAGATCCCGCTCGCGCTGATGCTCAGCCGGAACGTGCTCGGTCATAAAGGCGCCTGCCGTGTTCACGGCGGCGGATTTGCCGGAACGATCCAGGCATTTGTTCCGAAAGAACTGACCGGAAAATACATCGAAACGCTTTCAACTGTCTTCGGAGAAGACGCCTGCCATATCTTAAAGATCCGACCCTGCGGCGGGATCAGTTTAGTTTTTTAGTTACTTCCGTGCAGCCGAAACGCTTCATGGCGTTGCTGCTTCCGACTCCCAGATCCGAACCCAGTTCGCTTCCGATGTTCTTGGTCTCATCGAGGCCTTTTCGCATGCCCAGAAGATCGTCGTCGCCATAGTCATTCGACTTCGTCAGCGCTTTGACGATAAAACGCATGATCAATGTGACCGCTAAGACGCAAAGACAGATCGTCGTGACCAGAAGGCCGATCTTCAGATCGATCACTGCATCGGGATCCATAACAACGAGCAGATAACGCATGATCACATACCTCCCTGTCTTTTTTTCGAGAAGATGAACGTCACGAGAGAGCCCGCACGGTTCAGTTTATCGAGAAGATGTTTGACCTGCCGTAATGAGTAGATCAGGAATATGGCCGTGAAGTTGGTCAGGATGGAGGCGAGAAGTTGCAGCAGGTTATTCCTCGAGGCTTCTACGGCTACATCAATCGTAATATTGGAAAGGATCGCATAGGAGGTCACCTTATAAAGCAGAAGGATCAGTGCAACGGCCGAAGCCGAAAGCACGATGCCGGAGACAGTGACCAGTGCCTTGTTCCAAGGGGCGGTACCGACTACTTTCCCGGTCTGTCCGTTGACGAGGAACGTATAGGGCTTGCCGTCCGGATTCAGCGTGATAAACCACGCAGGAAGCAGGATATAACCGGTCTTGTGCATCTCGATCTTCGGCGTCGAAGAAATCTTCTTAAAAGGCGACTTCGGCGACTGCGTACGCATCATGGAATGGAAAAGCGTACGAGCCTTCAGATCGGCAACACGCTGCCCTTTACTCGGATCGATATCCTGGACATTCGAATAAAAACCCATCAGGTACGACGTGTCAAAGTCCACCGCCGCATGAAGATCGTAGGGCTCAAGAAGTGCCGAGTAGCGGTCGTTGATTGCCGAACAGCACTCGACGAGAAGATTTTCGAATTCCGCATATCCATCGTACACACGAGTATGGTCCGCAAAGAAGTACTGGTGGTGCTGGGTATCGGTGATGACGCCGTCATAGGTAAAGTACGGGATATAGATGCCGCGGACGCACTCCGGCGGCACATCCTTAAACTGCTTACTTACGAAAAATCCGGTCTGCAGTTTTTCTTTGACACTCTGGATAGCTACGTCTTTTTCGACGGAAAATGGCACGATCCAGTTCGGGCGGTCTTCTTTACTGATCCTTGAGAACACGACGGCAGTCGAGCCGCAGTAGACGCATCGGGTACTGATCTCGGTTCCGGTCACGATGACCTCGCCGCCGCACTGGCTGCATCGATAGATGTGGCAGTCATAAAGCTCACGGGGAAGCTCTTCTTCTTCGGAAAGGGTATCCTTGATATCCACGGGGCCTTCGTCTAGGCTCTCGTTGTAAAAATCTCTCGCATCCGGAAGCGTCTGGGGATCGACGATATTTCCGCACGTCGTACAAACCAGCGAGTCAAAACTCGGATCGTACTCCATCGGCGCGCCGCATCCCGGGCATGTTTTGGCCATAAAATGCACCTCAAAATCTGTCAGGTTTTTCTTTCAATCACATAGATTCTACCATTAGTTCTTCGGGAAATATATGCCGGGCTTCCCGAACATCTTCGGTAAATGCACTGTAAAAGTGCAAATTACGCAGTTGAAATTCGCTATTGGATAGGCGACAATGAAGACACGTAATGTATGGGAAGGGCTGTATGACGGAGAAGAAAAAACAGTATAGTGCCATCGACGTGGCCAAACTTTTTTGCGCGATCCTGGTCGTGATCATCCATATTCCTCCGTTCGGGAAGCAGGAGGCTTCAACGGCGGCCCATTTTCTGAACCTCTTTTTCCAGAATTTTCTCGCGCTGTTTGCGGTTCCTTTTTTCTTTCTTGCATCGGGCTTTTTCGTCTTTAGAAAAGACAGAAGCGAGGGAGATTTCGGATATGCGAGAAAATACATCCTTCGTCTTCTTCGGATCTACCTGATCTGGAGCGTGATCTATTTCCCGTTTTTCTTTACCCGCATCTGGGAAGAGCAGGGAACGATCCCGAAAGCGATCCTCAAGTACATCCGTCTTTCGATCTTTGCAGGCAGCTACGATCACCTTTGGTATCTGACGGCACTCATCTTTTCCGTGGCTTTGATCGCGCTCCTGCTGCATTTAAAAGCTTCTCCGAAGGCGATCCTGATCTGTGCTTCGGTCTTTTATCTTTTCGGTCTTCTCGGGCAGTCCTGGCACGGCCTTCTTACTCCGCTTCAGACTTCGGCGCCTTCTGTTTATGACGCGCTTGAGTCTTTCCGCACCTTCATCAGCACCACCCGTGACGGCCTCTTTGAGGGTTTCCTGTTTGTATCCTTCGGCATGTTTATCGCACGAGAGGAAGTCAAGCTCAAAACGAAAGAGGCGGGAATGCTCTGTTTTCTTTCGGTCCTTCTGATGGTTCTGGAGATCCTTTTCGTCCATCACTTCCACCTGGCATTTCGGACGGACATATATCTGTTCCTCGCGCCGGCATGCATCTTCGGATTTATCCTGATCTCGCGAATCGAGATGCCTGAAAAAGAGATCTACAGAAAGCTTCGTTCGGTCAGCAGCCTGATCTTCTACCTGCATCCGCTCTGCTATATCTTCGCGCTGGAAATCTTAAAGCGCATCAGTACCCGCGCCGCTCTTTCACCGGCTGCGTTCGTTCTCACACTTGTCCTTTCGGTTCTTTATGCGGTGATCATCCCGAAGCTTTCCGAGTCGAAAGGCTTTACCTGGATGAGAAAGCTCTACGAGTAAATGCCGCCTTACGGCATCGTGAAGATGAATTCCGTATTCCACGGAAGAAGATGGGGACGGTGACGAAGGAAGACCTTATACTCCGGCACGATGCTCTTGATGAGGAGCGGAATCGAGAAAATGTCTTCGCTCCGATGGTAGCACGAGACGATCAGAGCAGGGTGATCGCGAAGCAGGATCTCCCGTCCGCCGCAGATGGCTTTTTCCTCATTTCCTTCCACATCGAACTTGATCAGGTCTGCCCGATCCTCCCTTAACAGTGTTACAAGCGCCTTCATTTCAATGGTTTCCGCATTCTGTCCAGAGACGCTCTCTTCGTGGGTCCCGCGTCCCTTATTTCGGTCGACGGAGGCCTGCCCGTCGTGATCGGAGATCAGCGCGCGGACATATCGGATCGAAATCGGGAGGGAAGAAGTGTTCTCCTGAAGCTTTCGGAAATTTCTTTTGTCAGGTTCGACTGCGATCACATTTTGGATCTTCGGAAGGAGGCGGTGGTACAGCTGGACCGTGTCTCCGTTATATGCACCAAGGTCGATATATCGCGCGTCATCCGGCAGGCGGATCAAAGACGCAAGCTCCTCGTCCGTCGTCTCGCAGGCACGAAGCAGCGTATAGTCACCGGAGATCTTATAGCGGCAGATCCGGTCAAATGTATCTCGTGAAAGCTCGTCGCAGAGCATCTCTTTGGCTTTTTCGATCTCGGAAAGATGCGCGTCATAATATTCCCGATCGAAATGCACTGTCCCATATACCGGGACGTCCGGTGCATAGACTTCACAGATAGATGCGATGTGGTCTATGTTTTCAAGGACCTCTTTTCGGTCGGTTCCAAAGCAGATCAGCACGACCATCTCTCCCAGTCGGGGATGAAGGTCTTCAAATGACTCGACTTTCATGCCGCGAAAAGTCCTGTTTCGTACGAAATCGGAACTTGCAAAAACACCGGAAACCGAGACGCCCTTTTCCTCAAGACGGTCGAGGATCTTATCGGCTCCGTTTCCGGTACCATAAAGAACGACCGGCTTTTGCACGGTCGTCAGATATTGCCACAGATCTTTTGAAGGATTACTTGCTGCCATCGGAAATATACTGTTTGTATTCCCGGGAGATGATGTTCCAGTCAAGCTCGAAGCGGGCCATGTGCTTCTGGAAAGCAGCTCTTGCAGCTACCGGGTCTTTCGCCTTGATGGCGTCACAGATGGCGTGGTGGTCGGAAACGATCTTGAGATCTTTTACCGAGTGCAGACTGAGGTTACGGACACGGTCAAAATGAATGCTCATGAGGTTGACCATGTAGTAGCACTGCATCTTGTTGCAGATGCGGTAGATCGTCTTATGGAATTCGTTATCGAGATTAAAGAACTTATCAGTATCTTTGGAAAGATAGAACTCCTGCAGCTGCAGGTTCTCTTCGAGTTCGTTGATGTCGGCCTCTTTGGCCATCTCGCAGGCATCCTCGACGAGAGCGGTCTCGACGGTGATACGCAGGAAACGCGCTTCGCGGATGAGGTCGGAATCGATCATGGAGACCAGGCAGCCTTTCTGCGGAAGGATGTCTACGATCTTCGACTTCGAAAGCTCCAGAAGGGCTTCGTGAACCGGTGTTCTGGAAAGACCCAGGACATTGGCGATCTCCTGCTCACCGATCATGCTGCCGGGTTCGATATCCAGGCTGATGATATTCATGCTGATCACGCGGAATGCATACTCACGGTTCGTCTCATTCGGATTTTTCGGCGGTACGATCATAGGTGTTTCTCCCTCTTCGTAGTCTGTCTGATACTTTGTTTATCTAATAAACAGTATAAATATACATGAAATCGAACTAGCATACAAGATGCATTCAGCTAACATATTTTTTGAGTGTGGCTTTGACTGCGCCGGGGCCGGCGAGCATCTCCGAAAGCATGTGCTCGATCTTCGGAGACAGGCCGCACGCCACCAGATCCGTTCCGAAAAGCGACGGATTCGAAAGCAGCGACTGGATATGTCCGTCGACGCTGTCCGGGTTTCCGAACTGCACATCCTTAAGCTGTGCGGTCAGAGAATCGAGAAGCGGGTCGGAACTCAGCGGCATCGGCTTTCCTTCGTCATCGAGCGCCAGCAGGTAACGAAGCCATCCGGCGATCGTCAGCGGGATCAAGGTCAGCGAGATCACGTTCAGATCCGGATCGTGGATATATGACTTGATCGTCTCTCCGAAACGGATCGGGATCTTCAGACTCGTGTCGGTCGCGATACGCTGCGGCGCGTCCGGGATATAGGGATTCGGAAGTCTTTCTTCGATGACTTCACGGATAAATTCTCTCGGGTCAAGGATCTTCGGGTCGGTCACGACCGGCAGTCCCTCTTCGTATCCCATCTTCGTGATGAGGGATACCAGAAGCGGATTTTTCATCTCTTCCGAGATGCGTGTATAACCCAGCAGGCATCCGAATACGGCCAGCGATGTATGAAGCGGATTCAGGCATGTGGTGACCTTCATGCGCTCGGATTTATTGACCGTCTCGCGGTCCGTCATGTATACGCCTGCCTTTTCAAATGCCGGGCGTCCGTTCGGGAATGTGTCTTCGAGTACCAGGTACTGCGGGATCTCGGCATTTACAAACGGCGCGATAAATGTGCCTTTGGATGTCGTAAAGGGGGACATGTCGTTGATATCCATCGCGGTGATCATGGCCTCGACAGAGGCATCCGGACGCGGCGTGATCTTGTCGATCATGCTCCACGGAAATGCGACTTTCGATTCATCTTCGAGATAGGAAATAAAGTCATCCGTGACAAATGCATTTTTCTTCCAGGCGTTTGCGATCTCAAGGACACTGGACTTGAGCTTTTCGCCGTTATGACTGCAGTTGTCCATGCTCGCAAGAGCGATCGGTGTTGCGCCGTTTTGGAATCTTTCCCAAAGAAGTGCGCAGACGATACTCATCGCGTGACGGGCATACTGTGGACCTTCTTCGATGTCTTTTACCACGACGGGCAGAAGTTCACCGCGCATATTTCGAAGGGCATAGCCCTTCTCCGTGATCGTAAAACTCATCAGCTGCAGGGAAGGGGCGCACGCGATCTCGATCAGACGCTTTGTCTCCTCCGCGTCGAGCGGATCGGCTTTTCTGGCTTCACTGACAGACGCGATGATCTCGTAGCCGACGTCGCCGCTGGGCTTTAAGTCGACCATCAGGGTCAGGTTGTCGTAAGGACGGTAGATGCGGTCGATGACTTCGTAGTCGAAAGTATCTGCCGCGATTACGCCACGGTCAGCAAGACCCTGGTTCAGAAGATCCTGCTGGAGCCGGGCGATAAAACCGCGGAAGATGTTTCCTGCACCGAAGTGCAGCCATATAGGGGAGTCGTTGGTTTTTTCGATCATGGAGTCGATATCGTAGCGGGGCAAAGCAATATTGAGCTCCTGCCAGATATTCTTGTCTTTTAAGGCATCGCGAGTAATGGAGATCATAGTATCCCTCCTGAAAAAGAAAATAGAAGGTGATTATCTGGAAGCCTTGTCGACAGCTTCCCAAAGACCCAGCAGGTAGTTGGCGCCGATGGCACGGTCGTAGAGACCATAACCCGGACGGGACACTTCGCCCCAGATCCGGCGGCCGTGATCCGGACGGATATATCCGTCGAAACCATTGTCGTGGAGATTCTTGATGATCTGATACATATCCAGATCGCCTTCAGACGAAAGGTGGGCACTCTCGTGGAAATCCTTGTCCTGAGTGTGCTTGACGTTACGAAGATGTACGAAAGGCACACGGCCCATGGAAGCAAATTCCTTGGCCATCGCCGGTACATCGTTCTCTTTATTGGCACCGAGACTTCCGGTGCAGAGCGTCAGACCGTGACGCTTACTGGTATTCAGGTTCAAAAATTCCCGGATCGATTCGGTGCTGCAGATCACCTTCGGAAGGTGGAAAAGCGGCCACGGCGGATCATCCGGATGTACGCCGAAGTCGATATCATACTCCTCGGCATAGGGCATCACGGCATCCAGGAAATAAGTGATATTCTTGAAATACTCTTCTGCGGAAACGTTCTGGTAGAACTCGATATCCTTGGTCATCGCCGGGAAACGCTCCGGTTCCCAGCCCGGAAGAGTCATATCGTGGGATCCGTTCATCATGGAATCGATGATCTTATCGAGTGTCAGTCCCTTGGCATAAGCGTGCTCATACGCCATCGCGAAACTACCGTCGGAAAGCGGCATCTCGAGGTTGCTGCGGAACCAGTCCATAACAGGCATCAGGTTATAGCAGATGCATTTTACGCCTGCTTCATGCAGGTTCTTCATTGTAGTAATGTAGTTGGAGATATACTCGTCTCGGGAAGGAAGGCCTTTTTTGATGTCTTCGTGGACATTTACGCTTTCGATGACTTCCATCTCCAGGCCCGCTTCGTGGACCTGATCACGCAGAGAAAAAACAGCTTCTTTCGACCAGACTTCACCGGCCGGAATATCGGATAACATGGTAGCGACTCCGGAAACACCCGGGATCTGGCGAATCTGTCCTAACGTAACTGTGTCGTCGCCATTCGGCCACCAACGAAAAACCATCTTCATATTAGTTTGCCTCGTTCCATTTTCAATCAAGGTCCCTGCATCACTGCAGGTGGAACAGAATGTTTTTCTGCGTGAAAAGCACTCTGGAGCCCCTACTCCATCCCTGTCATTACTAGTATACTAGCGAACTAGCATGATGTCAAGCGCTTCTGATATCTTAAAAATCCTGGTTTTCGGGGTGTTTTCCGTCACATCTTGTCGGTGTCGTTTGTTCTGGGACCGCTGCCTCTTCTGAACAGGTGCATCAGGAAAGGAATTGCGATGATCCATCCGTATGCTTTCAATACGAAAACAAACGAAGCCAGCACCAGTTCAGTCATGGTGCTGTCCGTTCCGACGATATCCGGATAGTGCATAGCGGAATAGGATACGGTCATGGCGAGGATCGATCCGAGAAGGATCAGAGTCGAGCGGATGAGGATATCTTTCGTAAGTACTCCGGTGCCCTCATCTTTCTGCATCTGCTTGATGCAAAGACGAAGTCCGATGAATAAAAGCACGATACAGATTACCAGAAATCCCAGTGTCACAACCGCGCGAATCGTCAAAGTTGTATCCATATATCTCTCCTAAAAACCATTATAAAAATACTTTAGTCAAAAGCCGAATTACCGTCAACAGTTTTATGATTCCTCTTCCTTAGAAGGTTCTTCGTCATCGGAAGGAGTTTCTTCCTCGATTTCAGACTCATCGTCAGACTCTTCGTCATCTTCCTCGTCGATCTCATACTCTTCGTAGTACTCTTCTTCGTCGTCTTCGTCCTCTTCCTCCCGGAAACGCTCCGGATGCTCGCGCTTTTCTTTCTGCAGAAGCGCGAAGCCGAAGTCACGCTCGATCAGGCGGCGGCAGAGGTAGCAGCAGACGAAAGGCATAAAGAGCATGCTCGGGAAAAACGCGATCATGACTGCCAGAGAAAGGATCATAAAGAGCCACATCAGAAGAGTATGACCCGCATACATCGTGGCGAAGGTAAAACTGTGGAACAGTGTATTTTTCGTGGAATTCTTAAAACGTGCGAGATACGGGAATACGTAGGGCACGCAGAATACAAGCGGCAGGACCAGAAGGATCGCCACCGGCAGATACCAGTCCGGAAGCTTGATGCCGTTAAAGCCCTTCCAGGCGACAAAGATATTGAAGCCTGTGACGCCGGCATAAAGAAGAAGGATGATGTTCAGGACGATACCCTGTCCGAGGTTACCTTTGAAAGAACGCCAGTAGTCACGAACCGGAGTTTCCGACTTGTCCGCAAAACGCTTATGCATCGCAAAGTAGAGCGCACAGGTCGCAGGTCCCATGGTGACGATCGGCAGACTGCAGATCAGCCAGAAGAAACTGAGCATGATAATGTCGCCCAGTTTATCGCCCAGAGAATAAAAACGGCTATTGGTGATACGGTCGTAAGATGATTCTTTCATGTGCTTGAGAACTCCTTCTTTTCAATATATTAGACGCAGAGAGGGCAAAAAACAAGTAAGAAAATCTTTCTTACATACTAGTATGAAATTTGTGGCAAGAGAAATGACTTTGTGATAATCTAGAGCTGAACAGATTTCTATCAACCATAAAGAGGTGTTCTATGTTAAAGCTCGCGCGCATATTCCGTGATGGGATGATCCTGCAAAGAAGAAGACCCGTATCCATCTGGGGATGCGAGGATCAGTGCGATCGCGTGGCCGTGCGCCTTCAGGGAACTGAATATAGTGCAGCCGTTTCGGACGGAAAGTTTCTTGTCGAGCTTCCTTCTCGTGAAGCGGTAGAAAATATCACGATCGAGATCGAAGGCAGCGAAAAGATCGTGCTGCAAAATGTATGCTTCGGCGACGTATTTTTCCTGACAGGCCAGTCGAACATGGAGCTTCCTGTTTACCGTACGATGGATGTCTCGGAAGAAGAGATCAAAAACTCGAACTATCCGTTTATCCGCCAGTACCGCGTCACACCGCAGTACCGTCTTTCGGAAGAAAAGGAAGCAGAACTTCCGGATCTTCCCTGGACAGAGGCGACCGGCGAAGATCTTCTTCAGATGAGTGCCGCAGGATTTTACTGCGCAAAGCGTATATATGAAAAGGAACATATACCGATCGGTCTGGTCTTAGGTGCCCAGGGCGGATCGACCATCGAGTCCTGGATGCCGACCGACCTTCTTTCAAAGTTCGGAAATTACGAAGAAAAGTTTCAGCCGTTTTTGGAAGACGGCGCGCTTCAGAAATATCTGGAGGAAAATGCACTGCGAAATGCAGCCTGGCGAGATGCACTGATCTGTGATGACGAAGAGATCCAAAGATCTCAGATCCCGGAGGATGCGGAAGACTTTACCGTTCCGGGCATGATACTCGAAAGTCTCGGAAATGCATACTGCGGTGTCCTGTGGTTTTACAAGGAATTCGAATTAAAAGAAGAACCGTCCGAAGATGCATTTGTCTATGTGGGAAATCTCATCGACTCGGATGTGACCTATATTAATGGCGTCGAGGTCGGAACTATCGGCTACAGATATCCGCCGAGAAAATATCCTTTCGACGGTAAGATCCTAAAGAAGGGAAGAAACCTCCTTTCCGTCCGGCTCATACTCGAAAACGGAAACGGCGGTCTGGTGGATGCGCATCCGTACTTTATCCGAAGCGGAAACGAGAAGATCGACCTGACCGGAACGTGGAAGATGGCGAAGGGAACATATTGTTCTTCTCCGTTTGTCCCAGGATATCTCGGACAGGAGATCCCGACCGGTCTTTACAAGGCGACGGTCCGCCCTCTTCGTAACTTTGCTTTCCGCGGGATCTGGTGGTACCAGGGCGAGTCGAACAGTGATCAGCCGGCCCGTTATGGCGAAAAACTTTCCGGCATGATCGATGCCTGGCGAAAACTATTCAAGCAGGACCTGCCGCTCCTTTGTATCGAGATGCCGAACTACACGGATCCGATCCTCGGAAAGCAGCCGGAGGGATGGGCGGAGATCCAAAGACAGCAGAGGGAAGCCGAAAAGAATATCCCCGACTGCAAGGTGGTGTCGGCCCGGGATCTTTTTACACCCTGGGAACTGCACCCGCAAAGAAAGAGCGAACTGGGAGCGCGCATGGCAGAAGCTGCGATGCAGGTATACTACTAAGCTCCTATACGACTAACCAACCTGAAAAGACTGTCCTTCCCGGGCAGTCTTTTTAGTTATGCCGAAATCCCTTCATTTCTTATATATAGCGATCGCGGAAAGGAAAATCGTTTTGTTTTCCTTTGTGCATGTTCGCTAAAAAAGCACCGCCTGAGAATAGAATTAGCATTGACATATGACTAGTATGGTGGTATTCTGTCCTCGTAGACAACTAGCATACAAGTGTGCAAGTGAAAGAAAAGATGCATTTCACTTAAGCAAATGAAACCGAAAAACACTGGTGCTGGACAGCAAGATTGAGCGTTCTAGGAGTGGTTCTATGAGTTCAAATCAAGACAACAAAGAGTGGAAGCCGGTCAAGAAAAACAGTTTCCTCAGACACATCGGCATTTACTGGCAGATCTACCTGATGCTGGTCATCCCGGTCATCTACTATGTCGTATTCCGTTATATCCCGATGTTCGGTAACATCATCGCTTTCAGAAAGTATCGTGCCGGCGGCAGTATCTTCGGTGTGGAAAACAGCGGCCTGAAGTATTTCAAGCAGTTCACTCGTGACCAGTCCTTCTGGAGAGCTTTCCGAAATACACTTACTCTGAATATTACGTATCTTCTTTTCCGCTTCCCGTTGACGCTGATCTTTGCTCTTCTGATCAACGAGATCCGAAATCTTCACTGGAAGAAATTCGTACAGACCGTTTCTTATCTCCCGCACTTTATCTCGATGGTTATCGTCTGCGGTATGATCAAGGAACTCACATCCACATCCGGCCCGATCAATGCACTGGTCATCGCATGTGGTGGTAAAGCGATCTCTTTCCTTTCCGTAGCAAAATACTTCAACGCGATCTTTACGATCTCCGGTGTATGGCAGAGCCTGGGCTGGGGTACGATCCTCTACCTCGAGGCGATGTCGAATATCAACCCGAATCTTTATGAAGCGGCGGCCGTTGACGGTGCCGGTCACTTCCGTCGTGTATGGCATATCACGATCCCTTCGATCCTGCCGACGATCACGACGCTCCTCATCCTGGATATCGGCGGACTTGTTGGATCCGGTGGTGCATTTGAAAAAGTATTCCTGCTTTATAATCCGATGATCTATTCTTCTGCGGATATCGTATCGACATACGTATACCGAATGGGTATCGGATCCGGTAACTACAGCTACGCGACGGCGGTCGGACTGTTCGAAGGCCTGATCAATCTGGTACTTCTGACGATCGCGAATGTGGCTTCGAAGAAGCTCACAGACAGCAGTCTGTTCTGAGGAGGTGCATGAGATGAAAAACGATGGATTTAAATCACCTCTTCGTTCCCGCCGTGGTGCGGTCGGAGGCCGGCCTTTGAGAGTGCGAGAGAACATGGGATATCAGGTATTTCTCGTTGTGAACACGATCATCATGATCCTGATTTCCGCAGCGACTCTCTATCCGTTCCTCTATCTGGTATCGCAGTCTCTCTCATCCGAGAAGGCTATCGTTTCCGGCCACGTAGGACTGATCCCGAAGGGATTTAACTTCGACACATATAAGTTCGTACTTTCTAAGGGTGACTTCCTGGGTTACTACAAGAACACATTGATCTATACCTTTGTCGGAACAGTACTTTCTCTGATCTTCTCTTCGATGCTGGCGTACCCGCTTTCGAAGACTGAACTGAAAGTCGTAAAGTTCCTGACCCCGTTCATCATCTTCACGATGTATTTCGGCGGCGGATTGATCCCGAACTACGTTCTGGTCGTAAGACTGGGTCTGAAGAATACGATGGCGGCATTCATTCTCCCGATGATGATCAGTACATACTACGTACTTTTGATGAAGTCATTCTTTGCCGGAACTCCGAAAGATCTCGAAGAGGCGGGCGAGCTCGATGGACTCAATAAGTTCGGTGTATTTGTCCGGATCGTGCTTCCGCTTTCGAAACCGATCATCGCAACGATGACACTGTTCTATGCATGTATGTACTGGAACAACTGGTATCAGGCTTTCTTGTACCTGCGTAAAGAGAAGTGGCCGGTAGCTTACTATCTGCAGACCATCATCCGCGGCCAGGGTGCCAACGATCCGGATGCCCAGCAGGTAGCGACGAATATCAAGTCCTGCTCGATGGTACTGACGGTTCTTCCGATCATCTGTGTGTATCCGTTTATCCAGAAGTATTACGTACAGGGCATGATGCTCGGCGGCGTAAAAGAGTGATCGGAAAGAAAGGTTCCGATCCGCAAAAACGTATGTTACTGCGTGGACCTGCTGTCTGGTGTGCGCAGGGCAGAAATAAAAACATCCACTTTAAATAAGGAGGAAAACTATGAAAAAGAAAAGTATTGTAAGTCTTTCTCTGGCAGCTTCCATGATGCTGGGTATGACGGCATGTTCTGGTTCTGAAACGACAGCAGGATCAACAACAACGATTCCGGATCAGATCGAAACAACCGCTCCGGATGCTTCACAGGAGGACCAGAAGTCTCTGGGTTATGAGTATGGCCTCGGAAAGACTTTCCACGCTGATGAAAAGGTAACTTATACTATTTTCTTCAGTGACGCTTCCTGGTATCCGATGGTTGACACATGGAAGACAGAAGGTATCTTCAAGAAGATTGAGGATCTCACAAATGTTCATCTCGACATTATCTCTTATGATAGTAACGACTACATGAACAATGTCACACTCGACATCAATGCCGGTGAGGCAGCTTACATTATCCCGAAGATCTACGATGACAGTGCATTTGTAGATGGCGGTGCTATCGTTCCGGCTTCGGACTATGTTCAGTATATGCCGTATTTTGTTGATTTCTATAACACCTATAATATGTCCCCTGATATTAAGACGATTACTAGAAGCAACGGCAAATACTACAAGTTCCCGGGCATGCTCGAGGCACAGGCACTCAACTACACGTTCGTTATCCGTCAGGATATCTTCGAAGCAGCGGGTGTAGACGTTGCAAGCATGGAAGCAGACTGGACATGGGAAGACCTGCTTGAGGCTCTCAAGACAGTAAAGGCCTACATGGTATCCCAGGGTATGTGCAAAGAAACTGATTACATCTGGTCTGACCTGTGGTGCGGAAACGAATCCGGTCAGGGCAATGGTGGTAACCTCCTCAAGGTTATGGGTATCACCTATGACGTAAATGCCGGTTGGGCAATCGCTGACGGTATGCGTTATGACCAGGACAAAGATGAATGGTATTTCAGCCCGACGACTGACGAATACAAGGCTTTCCTCGAGATGGCTGCGAAGTTCGTTAACGAAGGTATCCTTGATCCTGAAACCTTTATCCAGGACGACACCGAAGCTACCAATAAGTTCTATAACGGTCAGACAGTCATCATGAGTATGAACCAGAGCCAGTTTGCTCCTTGCAAGCAGAACTGCGAAGAAATGCTCGGTGCAGGCAACTATGAACTGTATCTCACCATCCCGCCGAGAAGTACTCTGTACAACTACTCCACAGCCGGCAACGTCCGTCTGGAGAACGGCGTTATGGTTTCCCAGAAGGCTCTTGATGAGCTCGGCGAAGATGGATTCATCGAGATGATCCGTTTCGTAGACTGGCTCTTCTATTCTCCGGAAGCTTACACACTGTGCAAGTGGGGTGTTGAAGGTGAGACCTTCGAATACACCGCTGACGGCGGAAAGAAGCTTCTCGATGGTATGTACTGCGGCGGTCTCGGCTATGGTATGCCGGAAGGCGCGGATGGAATCGATATCCGTCTGCAGTGGGGCTATGCTGGTGGTAACTATTTCTATGGTCACACCATCGCAGAAATGTCCGACAACTACATTCCTGAAATCAAGCACATGGTAGAGTCCAACACTGCCAATCGTGAAATACCGCCGCTGGCTCCTGGTATCGCTCCGACTGAGGATCAGAACGAAGAGATCACACTCATCGCGACACCTCTTATCGACGAAGTGAACACATGGACATTGTGGTTCGTAACAGGTCAGAAAGATGTATCCAAGGATTGGGACGCTTTCGTAGCAGCCTGTGAAGGTAAGAACTGTCAGGGTCTGGTAGATCTGTACAACAAGATCTATAAGGGCTGATCAAGTTCAAACAAAGTGGATGTTACATGCCGAAGGGCTGCCTCAGAAATGAGGCAGCCCTTTTGTTGTTGTCTGTATGAATGAAAAATCGGAAGCGGATCAGCTTTCGGAATTCGAAGCCGAAGTTTCCGGAAGACCGAACGACGGAGATTCGTAGTTAAAGTCTTTGAGTTTTTCGGATGCCGGTGCGGACTTGGAGATCGTACCCGGTGCGATCTTGAGGACCGAATCAAACATCGAAAGCGCATTGTTATAGCAGATGTTGCGGACGATGGTTCCGGCACGTACGATATCCTTTTCAAATTCACCCTTCTCGATCAGGTCGCCGATGAAGTCACAAAGGATACGGCGGAAGTATTCGTGACGGGCGTAGGAAAGAAAGCTTCTGGAATCGGTCAGCATGCCGAGGAAGCCGGGCAGGTAGCTCTGGGATGCCAGGGAACGCAGATGATCGCGGATGCCGTAGTAGTTGTCGTTAAACCACCAGGCGGCACCATGCTGGATCTTCATAGGACGAGAACCATCCTGGAAGCATCCGATAAAGGTATCGAGCAGTGCATTGTCCGAAGGATTCAAACTGTAAAGGATCATCGGAGGAAGCTTGCCGATCAGAGTCAGGATGCTCATGAAGTTGGCCAGAGACGGGATGAAACCTGTCACGCCGGAGATCGTATCGAAGCCGGTGTTGATACCGAGTGTGCGGTATGCGGATTCGTTCGTGTCGCGACGGACACCGAAATGAAGCTGCATCGTCCAGCCGCGTTCTGCGTATTCGGATGCAAAGAACAGCATGACGGCGCTCTTATATTTGGTCAGTTCATCATCGGAGAAGCGGATCTTCGGATAGCTCAGACGCTTCTGGATGAGTGTATCTGCATCGTTGTCGGATGTCTCGGAGAAGCAGAACTGCTCCATGCCGTGATCTGCCAGACGGCAGCCGCAGGTTGCGAAATAATCCATGCGCTGACGAAGTGCGATCTTGAGGTCATACCAGTTCTTGATCTCGATACCGGTGACCTTGGCCAGAGCCTGCAGGTAACCGATGAATCCGGACTTCTCGATGTCCAGGATATTGTCCGGACGGAATGTCGGAAGTACGGTGGTCTTAAAGGAAAGTTCTTTGTCGATGATCTTGTGCCAGCGCAGATCGTCTGTCGGATCGTCGGTGGTGCAGATCAGTTCAACGTTCGACATCTCGATGATCTTTCTGGCGGTCAGACCGTTACTGAGTTTTTCACATGTGATGTTCCACACATCTTCTGCATTGGCGGAAGTCAGCGGTTCGCTGATGTCGAAGTAACGGAGGAGTTCCAGATTCGTCCAGTGGTAAAGCGGATTTCCGATGGCATTTTCGATGACCTTGACGTAGGCCAGGAATTTTTCGTAGTCTTCCGCGTCGCCGGTGATATATTTTTCTTCGACGCCGGCGGAACGCATCAGTCTCCACTTGTAGTGGTCGCCCGAGAGCCAGAGTTCGGTGAGATTGCGGAAAGAAACGTCCTGAGCGATGTCTTTGGCATCGATATGACAGTGATAGTCAATGATCGGACACTTCTGAGCATATTCAACGTAAAGCCGTTCTGCTGTAGCAGAATGTAGCAGGAACTTGTTATTGATCATCGTTGGCATCGGGCACCTCCACTGAAAAGAATTGTACTAAGTAAAAATTTATCAATTATCATAATAACAGATAATGAACGAAAAAAGAGAAAGAATATGGAATTCATTTAGAAAAAATGCTAGAATACCAGTTAAGGAAAAACGGAGGTATTTCGTATGAGTTTTTATGATGATATCAGTAAGGCGGGCATCGTACCGGTAGTCGTGATCGAGAACGCGGAAGACGCGGTTCCGACGGCGCGTGCGCTGCTTGCAGGTGGAATAAAGTTTATGGAGATCACGTTCCGTACCGCGTGTGCGGGTGAGGCGATCGATAAAGTTGCCAAGGAAGTACCGGAGATGTATGTCGGCGCGGGTACGGTGATCACGGTTGAGCAGGCGCAGTCCGCGGTGAAGAAGGGCGCGAGATTTATCGTGTCTCCTGGCTTTCCGAAAGACGTCGTGGCGTGGTGCCAGGAAAACGCGATCCCGGTGTGCCCGGGTTGCGTCACACCGACAGAGATCATCGAGGCGGTCAAGTGCGGCCTGAAAGTTGTCAAGTTCTTCCCGGCTGGTGTATATGGCGGGATCAAAGCGGTCAAGGCACTTGCCAGTGTCTTCGGTGACGTGAAATTTCTGCCGACCGGAGGAATCGATGCAGGGAATATGGTAGAATATCTAGGAGAATCCAGTGTGATCGCCATCGGCGGAAGCTGGGTATGCACGAAGAAAGATATCCGTGATCACGAGTTTGAAAAGATCACGAAACTGAGCCGGGAAGCGGTGGACACCATCGCGAAGGTGAAGGAGGCATAATATGAAAGTTCTGACCCTCGGAGAGATCATGCTCCGCTTAAAGACACCGGGAAACGAAAGATTTTTCCAAAGCCCGCTTTTTGAGGCAACATTTGGTGGCGGCGAAGCAAATGTAGCCGTTTCTCTTGCCAACTACGGGATGCCGGTTGAGTTTCTGACAGTCCTTCCGGACAATGCCGTGGGCGATGCGTGCATCGGTGAACTGCGCCGCTTCGGTGTAGGAACAGACCGCATCAAGAGAACTGCCGGAAGAATGGGCATCTACTATCTCGAGACCGGTGCGGACCAGCGTCCGAGCAAGGTCATCTACGATCGTGCCGGATCGACCATCGCACTGGCGGGTCCTTCGGATATTGACTGGGACAGTGCATTTGAAGACGTAGACTGGCTGCATATCACGGGCATTACGCCGGCGATCTCCAAGAGCTGTGCGGACCTGTCGATCGAGGCGGTGAAGGAAGCCAAGAAGCGCGACATCACGGTCTCCTGCGACCTCAATTTCCGAAAGAACCTCTGGAAATACGGCGTGGACGCAAAAGAGATCATGAGCGAGATCACGAAGTATACCGATATCGTCATCGCGAACGAAGAGGACTGCCAGAAGTCGCTCGGTCTTACGATCGATGTGGCGGTCGAGTCGGCCGAGCTCGATACGGCGAAGTATGAGAAGCTGACTTCGAGCCTGCTCGCGGAATATCCGAACGTGAAGAAGGTCGCTGTAACGCTCCGCGAGAGCCACAGCGCGGACCATAACGGATGGGGCGCATGCATCAACAACGGTTCGGTATTCTATGTCAGCCGTCACTACGAGATCCACGATATCGTGGACAGAGTCGGCGGCGGAGACTCCTTTGGTGCGGGACTGATCTACGGTCTTCGTACCTATGGTTCGGACGCGGAAGCGCTGGAATTTGCCGTGGCGGCGAGCTGCCTGAAACACTCGATCCCGGGCGATTTCAACCGCGTATCGGTGCAGGAAGTCGAGACGCTGATGAACGGAGACGGATCCGGACGCGTGCAGAGATAATCGATACATGACTTGACAAGGAAAGTTACAGGGTGTATTTTGAAGAAAAAGTTTGATAGTCAAAGCATTTTTTAAAACGACAGCATTCCCATTCGTTGGGAGGGCAAAAAAATGGACAACATTATTATACTTTTATTGATAATATACCTGGTTTCACCCATTCCTCTGCTGGGCTTCTTAATTGCGGCTTTGCACGGCAAGAAGAAGGCGAAGAAAGAACTTTCCGAATTCCAGTTAAACAGTCATAAAAGAGAAGAAAACTACCGTCAGTATGTCAATCAGCTGCAGAACCATATCAAGCAGCTTGATCCGAAGACAGACCTGACGCAGCTTCAGCCGCGTGCGGAAAAAACTGTTCCGGTTCCGGGTGCGCAGGTGCAGCAGGCGCAGGTGCCCGCACAGCAGGCACAGGCACCCGTGCAGCCGATACAGGCAGCGCCGGCGGTTCCGGCAACTCCTGTTGCCGCGCAGGCTCCGGCTACTTATACGCCGCCGGCTTATATGGAAAACCGTGCGATCCCGCAGCCTTCTATGCCGCAGGCATCGTTCCCGGTACAGCCTGTGCCTTCTGAAAATAAGGATGCTTCGCACGGCAACCTGATCCTCGTGATCGGTGTACTGTTCCTGATCCTGGCTTCGGTCGGATTTATCTCGGCAACCTGGAGCGCGATGGGAATCGGTGTACGTGCCGTATGTCTGTTCTCGTTCAGTGCGATCTTTTTGGGCGCAAGTGTTCTGGCCAAGACCAAGTTCAAGCTCCCGAACACGAGCCTGGCTTTCTATTCCATCGGTAGTACCGCATTGCCGATCACGATATTCGGCGCCGGTGCATTTGAATTATTCGGAGACAATTTCGGATTCGGCATACTGCAGATCTACAACACGTTTTTGCTGGCGTTTTCTGCTTTGATGATACTCATGATCTTCGGTACGGCGTTCTTCCGAAGCCGTGTCTTCGCGGCGGGTGCACTGGGATGCCTGAGTTTCAATATTTTCACTCTGGCCAAAATGTTCGAGTATCCGTATTCGCTCAATGTGCTTCTGGTATCGCTCTTTGCATCTGCGGCGATCCTTATGGTGCCGCTGGTGAAAAAGATCCGCGAAGAATCACTTTTCCACCCATTTGCAAAAGTGTTCGAGATCTACGCGATCATCAACCTGTATGTGATGACGCTGGTCGCATTTACGATGTCGAGCAGCTCGATCTGGTCCGGTATCTTCCTGCTCCTTCTGGGTGCGGCATTCCTGATCGCGACGGCGCTTCGAAAGGAAACGGGACTTTTGAGTCTTCCGATGATCGTACTGCTTCTGGTCGGTCTTGCACAGATCATCCAGCCGGAGTCGCTTCTGGGAGGAATCGTCTGGGTGCTTGCGTCTTCACTGACGCTGATCACGCTTTCCATGCTGCCGGTCGTAAAGAAGATCTTTGCGAATGTGCTTTTGGTCTTCGGTGTGATCCTGCTGACGATCGCGGTCTTCCCGGTCTTTTACTACATGATCACCTATGCCAACTGGGGCTTTACGGTCATGTCGATCATCCTCATCGCGGCATTCGTTTTCCTTTCGATCAGAAAGAAACATCCGCTTTATTTTGCAGGCGCACTGATCCCCGCGTTTACGCTTCTTTGGGGCTGTGCATGGCGTGTGGCTTCGCTCTTTTATTCAGAATCGATGGCGGCCGAAACCGTCTTTGCCGCAGAGCATCCGCATACGGTCCTTCCGCAGCTTTGGATGTTCCTTTCCGGATTTATCGTCGCGGCAATTCTTTATGTGGCTTTTTGCTACATCCCGCACCATAAGTTCTACACCTCGACCGGAAATCTTCTGCTGTTCCACATCATGGCATTGATGGGCGTGGCAGTAGTCGACAGTATCGAGTATTCGAACAATATTGCGTATGGTATCTATGCATTTGGCATGGCGCTTCTTTGCCTGATCACGGCATGCCGGACAGACCGTCTGAATGTTCGTGAAAAGGATGCCCGTCTGATGCCGGTCAGCATCTGCGCGACTCGTGCGTACTATGGCCTGATCTGGCCGTGGTTTATGTGTATGTATTTCGGATCTTCGAATTCGTTCTTCGTTGCCCGTCTGATGACGCTGATCATGATCGTTGTCTGCTACATCTATCTGGCAGCCCGCGTGGTGAAAAACGGAGCGGCGTCATGGCTTCCGGGAAATGATCCGGATCTTTCTTCGAAGAATTCGATGCGCATGACGATTCCGAGATCGATCTCCATGTTCAGTTCGGCGGCGGCGATCCTGATCCTTCTGATCTCGCACACCTATAATCTGATCAGCAATCTGCTTCCGGCGCATCCGCTCGTATATTTCTTTACATACATGAGCTGGCTTCTGATCCCGCTTATGTTCCTGCTGATGGTGCTCCGCGAAGTCTTTGCGGACAAAGAGAAATCCAAGCAAAGTGTATCTGTGCTGTCTTTCTCCCTGATCGGATGGAGTACACTTGCGATCGTACTTCCGTTCGTACTGCAGGTATTCGATGGCCTGAATGTACATTCTTTCTTCTTGAAATGGATCTTCATCGTTCCGCTTCTGGCGCTTCTGATCCTGCTTTATCGTGTATTTACGGTCATCGCGAAGATCGAGACGACTTCCGCGATGCGCGGTGCAGAGTATTTCGCGCTGGTGATCGCGGGAATCACGGTGTGCTACCGATTCCTCGGTATCGAAAAGGCAGCGATCCCGGCGATCCCGATCATCGTGGGTCTGATGATGGTATGCCTGATCTTCTTGTGCCGTAAGGAAAAGACAGCGATCCTGGGTATCGCGACGACACTTCTTACCTGGAACGTGATCGGGACAGCGCATTACTATATTACCCTTCTCCGAAGAGATTCGGGCTTCCCGGTTGCACTTGAAATCGCGCTCTATCTGATCCCGATCCTGGTATGCTGCATCATCCTTCTTTTCAGAAAGAAGACGCCGATGAAAAACGACGCGCTCTTTTGGGGAACACTTGCTTCGCAGATCTCCCTGTTCGCGTTTATCGTTCCGGGTATTACGCTTACGGCTAACGCGGTTTTGCGCAAAGAGATGGTTAATGTGGTACGCTTTAGTTCGAATACTTTCGATACCTTTACGAAGGCCTATGCATTCTCCTGCACAAGATGTCACTATGCTTTTATCGCGTGGCTCGGATTTTTCATGATCGAGGCGGTCTCGCTTCTGATCCATGAAGAGAAGAAGGAAAAGAACAGAGCGATCGCGCTGATGATCTTTACGCTTTCGACGATCGTTTGGATGCCGATGATCAAAATCCCGGCGCTGAGCTATATCGTCGAGCAGTGCTACCTGATCCCGGGTGCGGTATTCATGGTCCTTCTGCCTTGGCTCTTCCCCAAAAAAGAAGAGACTTCCGACCCGATGTCCGTTGCTTCTTATAAAGATTCGATCTACTGGTGGCGCTTTGCGTATTCGATCTTTGCGATGTGTTCGCTCGCGCTCATCGCGCTGCTTTGTAATGACCTGTTCTCGCTGATCGTATTCGGCGTGATCGCGACCTTGATGCTCGTCATCAGCACGATGATGCAGAAGAAAGCATTTACGATCTTGAGTGTGATCTGTGTCGTCGGTATGCTGGCATATATCGCCAACCGCGTATGGGGCAACATGGCGTGGTGGATCTACCTGTTCGCAACAGGCGCATTCCTCATCGTGATCGCGGTGCGAAACGAGATCAAAAAGAGAAAACAGAATTCTTAACGGGACTCGACGAGACGGTTGACTTTCGTTCCGACCTCCAGGATGCATCCACCGGATGTGATGCTTCCTGGAGTTTTTGGTTCGTCTTCGTTTTTTGCGACGAGGTTCGGACCGATCTCCAGATAGAATGTCTTATAGTCGTCGTTATCGAGGGTGTAGCCGTGCTGGCCTTTCCTCTTTTTACCGAACATGGTGCCGGCTTCGGCGGCGTATCCTAAAGCAAATCCGGCGGCCGCGGCACCGGAGACCTTCATCTCCTCGTCGGTCAGACGGCGCTTGATGCCGGGGTGGTTCAAAAAGATCTCTTCAAATGCTTCCAGCGATTCTTTTTCTTCGCCGGTCAGGTTCGGCTTGACGTGCAAAAAACAGCATCCGTGCGTGCTGTGGAAATACGCGGTCTCAAAGGAGATGCCGTGTTCGCTGAGCAGGTCGTTCGGGCGGATGGCGCGTTTGACATCGAGACAGGAGTGGTCGCTGAAGATCAGGATGTCGAGGTTTTCGATCGCCCCGGAATTGTTTCCGCTGCGCTTTTCTTTTTCTTGAAATGCTTCGTAAAATGCACCGAGGCGTTCGTCGATGCGTCGAAGGGCAGAGAACGCTTCGTCGGAAGTCGCGCCGAATTTGTGTTTGCTGCTGTCGACGTCGAGAAGATGAAGCATATACAGATCGGCCTTATCTTTCGAAAGAAGGTCGGTCGCGGTATGCGTGATGAAGTCGTCCATACCGCGGTGGTTATGGGACTTTAAGTCGCGCCCGAATTTCATGTAGTAATGTGCCATGAAAGGAAGAGATCCGTAGTGAAGAAGGCGCAGTGCCTTTTTCGTATTCGAGATCTTTCCCGGGATCTCCGGGAAGTGATACATGATCTTTTCGCCGCTGGTCATGGGATACATCATGGCGCAGGTGCGAAGATCCTTTGCCTTAGCTTTTTCGGGAAGCGTGGTGGCGTGGATGAAGCGCTTGTGGTCGCGCCAGATCTCGATGGGACTTCCCGGTTCCTGGATGGTATTGTCGTAGACGCCGTGGACTTCGGGAAGCACACCGGTGGAGATACTGGTGTGGATCGGGTAGGTGTTGGACACGAAAAGAGAATCGACATCCCGGTGCAGTACGCCGAGGGATGCGAGTTTTCTGAAATTCGGAAGAGAGAGCAGAAAGTCTACATTGCTGTCTGATACCGCGTCGAGGGAGATCAGAAGAATAGGATGTCTGCCTGTCGTGTTGCCCATGTAAAATCACCTTGAAGTCATAGATTTGTCGTTGACTTACGATATAATAAGAGCATACATCAGACGAATAAAAATGCAAGGTCGCACGTGTGGAAGGAGCATCTTTCCGGCTCGCGGTCGTGCGGAAACGAGGATATACGGAATATGGGAAAAAGAGTGATTCTGATCGTGCTCGACAGTGTCGGCATCGGCGGAGCAAAAGACGCGGCGGCCTTTGGAGATGAAGGCTCCCATACGCTCGCGGCATGCTCGAAGGACAGTGCATTTTCCATCGCGAATATGAAACGGATCGGCATGGGGTGCATCCCGGATGCGCTTCCTTACGACGAGCCCACCGGAAAAGGTGTGGGCGCGTGGGCGAGAGTCGAAGAAGCTTCGATGGGAAAAGATACGACGATCGGCCACTGGGAGATCGCGGGCGTGATCTCGCCGGAACCGCTGCCGACTTATCCGGACGGATTCCCTCAGGAAGTGATCGAAGAATTTGAAAAGAAGACCGGAAGAAAGGTCCTTTGCAACAAGCCTTATTCCGGAACGGAAGTCATCCGCGACTACGGCGAAGAGCACGTAAAGACCGGTGATCTGATCGTTTATACTTCGGCGGACAGCGTATTTCAAATCGCGGCGCACGAAGAAGTGGTTCCGGTCAAGGAACTGTATAAATACTGCGAGATCGCAAGAGAGATGCTTCAGGGAAAACACGGCGTCGGACGAGTCATCGCAAGACCATTTGTCGGAGAAGCGCCGAACTTTGAAAGAACACCGAACCGTCACGATTTCTCACTGGTGCCGCCGCGCGCGACGCTTCTTGACGACCTGACGGAAGCGAAGATCCCGGTCTTCGGCGTCGGAAAGATCTTCGATATCTTTGCCGGAAAAGGCGTGGGCATGTCGGTGAGAACATCCGGAAATGCGGATGGGATCGAGCAGACTCTGGGTGCGATGGATGCGCAGAAAGAAGGACTGATCTTCGTCAATCTCGTCGACTTCGATATGCTCTACGGACATAGAAACGATGTGCATGGATATGCGGAGGCGCTGACGTATTTTGATGACCGTCTGCCGGAGATCCTGTCGCGCATGCAGAAGGACGATATCCTCATGATCACTGCGGATCACGGATGCGATCCGTCGACACCTTCGACGGATCATTCGCGTGAGAATGTGCCGTTTCTGGCTTATGGCGAGCGTGTGCGTCCGGGTACGGATCTGGGCATTCGGAAGAGCTATGCGGATATCGCCAAGACGATCGGCGATTATTTCGGAATCAATACCAATAACCTGGACGGTGAGTCATTCTGGAAGGAGATGCGTGCATGAATTATTCAGAGGAAGAAAAAAAGATCTTAGCGAAAGTCGACCATACTTTGCTTCGCATTACCGCGACGCGTGACGAGATCCGCGCGCTCTGTGAAGCGGCGGTTGAAGCCGGCACCGCGAGTGTATGTATCCCGCCGTGCTATATCACCGATGCGTATCAGTTCTTAAAAGGCGCGCTTCCTGTATGTACCGTTATCGGTTTTCCGAACGGCTATCAGACCACGGCCACGAAAGTATTTGAAGCATCGGAAGCGATCCGCCTGGGTGCTAAAGAGATCGACATGGTGATCAATCTCTGCGACGTCAAAACAGGAAACTACGACCGCATCTATCTGGAACTTCTGGCGATGCGTGAAGCATGCAAAGACGTCATTTTGAAAGTCATTATCGAGACATGTCAGCTGACACGCGAAGAGAAGATCAAGATGTGCGAGCTGGTCAGCAAAGCCAAGGCCGACTTCATCAAGACTTCGACCGGTTTTTCTACCGGCGGCGCGACAGTGGAAGACGTCCGTCTTCTGCGTGAATACTCGGCGCCGGAAGTGAAGGTCAAGGCTGCCGGCGGCATCAAGGATTTTGAAGATGCCAAGGCCATGATCGCAGCCGGTGCGGACCGACTGGGAACCAGCCGTCTCGTAAAGTAAGAGCCGCCCGCAACTGAGGCAGAAAGGCAGGATGAAGATGGATACAGCAAAACTTCTTTCCGAAGCAAAGAAGGCGAGAGCGATGGCGTATGCGCCCTACTCCGGATTTTCGGTCGGTGCGGCGCTGGTGACATCGGACGGGAAGATCTACCGCGGATGCAATATCGAGTCTTCGGTTTTTTCTCCGAGCCTTTGTGCCGAGCGTGTGGCGCTGGCGAAAGCCATCAGCGAAGGAGAAAAAGAATTCGCGGCGATCGCGATCGTGGGCGCGCCTTCCGGCGAGGAGCCGAAAGACCCATGCTACCCCTGCGGAGTTTGCCGTCAGGTTTTATCTGAACACGTGGATCTGAAGAAATTTACGATCATAACAGAAGAAGCCGGAAAGGCACAAACCTGTACGCTTTCCGAGCTTCTCCCCAGTGCATTTGTGTTCGAAAAATAATCTTTCGGATTTATCGGGACACGATCCCCCATGCGATAAATACCATCGTTACGTAGCTTCCGGCGGAGAACCAGAGCCACGGTGTGAACGTGCGCTTTTTTGTCAGAAGATGCACGATCGCAAGTGCCGATCCGACGAAGACTACAGCGGTTCCCCAAAGGCCCAGAGTGCGGGAAGGAGTATACCCGAAACGGGACACGTAGAGGATGATCTTCGAGGCGGAGATGCAGGCAAATACCATGCTCTGCGCCATGATGACCGTGCTTAAGATCTTCAGGATCCGGTTTTCGTGTGAGCCGAAGATGCGAACCAGCGACAGCAGAACGAAGTTGATCAATACGACATTGATGAGTTCGTGGAATCCGCTGACGGCGTACTGGGAAGCGGTGTAGGCTTCCGGCAGGACTCCGGCAAATGCACTGAACATGTAACTTGCCTGCGACAGGCAGAATGCCAGATAGACCAGGATGAAGATGCCAAGGACGATGCTGTAGAGCGTGTCCGGCATGAAGCGAAGCTTTTTGGACTCAGTGACGACTTTGCTGTGGAATTCCTTTTCCTTTTCGATGCTTGTACGGACGCTGCCCTGATAAAGTCCGAAGAGGAATGCGCCGATCGGGATGCTGAAGAGAAACTTCACGATCACGATGGAAAGCGAGATCTTCGACAGGAAGCGGTCGATCGATTCGAGCGCGTACAGGAAGTGGTCGTCGACTTTGGCCAGGTTTTCCAGCGCCAGGCAGAAGATGATCAGGATCATACAGAGCACGCCGATGATGCCGATAATGTTATAGCGCGGACGTGTCTTTTCCGTGGTTTCCGATTCCGCCCCTTCGCTTTTTTGGATGTTATGCTCATGGACGGTGTCATAGACCGAGAAGATGCGGGACAGGATGTTTCGAAACGGCATGCGGACGAATCCGTTTACCAGGTCGAGCGGCATCAGGCAGGAGGAGCGGTCCGAGAGAAGATGTCCGGTCCCGACAAGTACCATGTAGATGGCGACGGCATGGATGAATAAAAGTGTCGTGCCGGTCATCTGATTTCCATAGGTCGTGACGCATAAAAGAAGCAGGATCACTTCCCAGAAGCGGGGCTCGATCTTCTGAAGTTTGGTGGGAAGAAAGCGGCCGAGCAGCTGCTGCTGCCACATCGTCAGTTCGAGCCAGATGACCGCGACGACGGCCAGTCCGCAAAGAATCGTGCAGACGGTCAGATTCGAGTCGGTGTTGGTGAAAAGACACACATATCCGTAAGAAAAAGCGTAACTTAATCCAAGGCAGATGAATTTGAGGATCTCTGCCCGCTTGACATCGGTATTCATTTTTCAGTTTTTACTCCTTTTTGGGTGGGGGTCCTTATACGAAGGACAGATTACTTTGCCGGTTCGTCCGGCTGATATTCGAGAATGTCTCCGGGCTGGCACTGCAGCGCTTCACAAATATCGTTCAGGGTGCTGAAACGCACCGCCTTTGCTTTCTGGTTTTTCAGAATCGAGAGATTCGCAGGCGTGATGCCGATCTTCGTGGCGAGGTCACCTGCGGAGATCTTGCGTCGAGCCATCATTACATCGAGATTTACAATAATTGCCATAGCGCATCACCTCACACAGTCAGATCCAGCTCGTCACGCATGTCGATGGCCTTATCCATGACAAGACGTACGCACTGTACGATGAGTCCGACGAAAAGACCGACCAGCGCGATGACACACAGAGACGCGGACGCGCAGGCTCCGAGGATGCAGACCAGACAGATCAGGAAGCAGCATGCGGAGATGCCGGTCATCAGGCGGGTGTTCTTCTTATCGAAGACCACATCTTTTTTCAGGTTCAAAAGAAGTTTGCTCACGAAGTACAGGATCGGGTAGGTAAGGCCTGTGCTTAAGTAGAAGCAGGTAAGGAAGCAGATAAACCGGTTGTTTCTGTCATCCAGGAAGGGGATCGCGGTGAGATATCCGTCGCCGAAGAGGGCACCGTGCCAGCAGAAGCGGCAGAAAGAATATCCGAATATATCTCCGAGAAGGCAGCAGATGAAGAATACGACACAGGCTGCCAGTGTGGTGTTGATCCACATATTGTAACTGGGTTTAGTTTTGTTTTCCATGTGTTGAAACCTCCGTTTCAGATTCGATCGTAACATCATACTAGCACGGCCGATATCGAATTGCAAGCATTTTTTATCGAAAAACGATAAAAAAGTAACGAATAACAGTTAAAGTCCTAAAAACTGTGCAAAGTAACAAGTCCGGAAACATTGAAAGAAGAGGAAAACCATATATAATAAGCTAGAATGCGGCTTTAGGTATTTTTGGGGAATATCAGTTATGCAGGTGCATAGAAAATGATAAAGTTTACGAAAAAGAACATCAGCATCACAAGAAACAAGGTGCACCTCGGCATCGTTATCGCCGTTACTCTCGCACTGCTTCTTCTGATCATTTTTGATTCATCGATCTTTGCTTCCAAAGAAACGATCACGTATATGGGCCGCCGTGCGCAGTCCCTGGGTATCTTAAACGGTGAGGAGCCGCTGGTCCAGCCTTTTGTTCCGGACCGCGAGCATGTCGACTATATCGAGATCCGTATGGCTACAAACGTAGAAGAGGGAAATATCCTCGAGCCGGTCGGATATCTCCAGTTCCAGGTCCTCGGCCCGAAGAGCAAGGTCCTTTACACGGAGCAGGTCCCGATCAAGGATCTGAAAGATAACGAGTATCGCCGTTTCAAGGTCAATCTGGATCTGGACCCGACGATCGAGTATAAAATCACGATGCAGGTCTTCGATACGATCGGTGAGGAAGTACCGACGGTATGGGTCTCTTCGAACGTAAAGGATGCTTTGCGAAATGTCGTTTATCCGGGTGTCGATCCGGAGGTACGACTGCAGAGTGTCGGCCAGTTCCGTTACTCGCATATGAACTACTCGTCGATCGTGGTCAGCGTGCTTTTGATCCTTCTTTGTTCGTTCCTGTCTCTGATCAAGGTCGATCTTTCCGAAAAGGGAAGCGAGTGCCTCACGATGGCCGTGCTTTTCACGATGCCGGTCCTGATGTTCGTCATCGTAGAGCTTCTCAACAACAACTCCGTACTTCTTAAGGAAACACCGGTATATGTGATCAACTACATTTTCTATCTGCTGGTGTATATCCTTTTCTTCATCGCATTTAACCGATTCCGTCTGACAACGATCATCATCAACTCGTTCGTTTTCGTAGTTGCGGTATTTAACTACTTCAAGCTTCTGTGGAGAGGTGAGCCGATCCAGCTTTGGGATATCGTAACCCTGAAGACCGCCATGAACGTTTCGGACAACTACCATATCGAGCTGTCTCCGATCCTTTTTATCGCGACGCTCCTGTTTATCCTTTCGATCCTTCTGATCAGCAAGTGTAAGTATTCTTTCATCCTGCGCCGCACGAGAGTGTCTCTTGGTGCAGTCGGTATGGCACTGACGATCTTCCTGGTCATGGCGCTTTTCGATACGGACCGTTACCAGATCACGGCGTTCAGCCTGATGCAGAGACTCGGTATCGTAAACAATGTCTGGAACCAGCCGTCAAACTTTTCGAAGAACGGTATGCTTATCGCACTGACGATGAATGCCCAGTATATTACCGTCAGAAAGCCGGATAACTACAGCGGTGAGAAGCTGCAGGAGTGCCAGGGTGTCGCGGAATGCGGCTACGAATACAACATCCTGCCGAACGAAGTGCTTGCCGAGTATGAAGCCAACAAGGCGCAGCACCAGAGCGAAGGACAGCGTGTCCTGGCACCGGGTCAGCTGCCGAATATCATCTGCATCATGAACGAATCCTATACCGACCTTTCTACTGTCGGTTCTTTCGAGACGAACCTTCCGATGCACCCTTATATGGATGCACTCTTTGAAGGCGAGAACATCATCCACGGTGACCTCTGCGTATCGACATATGGTGGTGGTACGGCCAACTCGGAATTTGAGTTCCTGACAGGTAACTCCATGACATTCTTCCCGAACGGAAGTATCCCGTATCAGCAGTATGTGGATTCCCCGACGGGCTGTCTGCCGCGTTTCTTAAAGAGCCTCGGCTACAGCGCGATCGCAGTTCACCCGTACCTCGCTTCCGGCTGGAACCGCCCGGACGTATATGAGAATATGGCATTTGACGACTTCATCTCTATCGATGATTTTAACGATAATGCCGAGTATATCCGTTCTTACATCTCGGACCGCTGCTCTTATGACAAGCTGATCGAGCTTTATGAGAAAAAGGCAGAAGGCCAGCCGATCTTCCTTTTCAACGTAACCATGCAGAACCACGGTTCCTATACAAGTACGAACCCGAACTTCAACCAGGACGTTAAGCTTACTGACTATCCGGACAAGTTCCCGGAGACCGAGCAGTATCTGACACTGGCCAGACAGTCCGATATCGCGGTCGACTACCTGATCCAGTATTTCCAGAACACCGATGAGCCGGTGATCATCTGCTTCTTCGGCGACCATCTGCCGAGCATGAAGAACGGTTTCTATGAGACCCTCCTGGGCAAGGAACTGGTCGATCTCAGCGGTGAAGAGATGCAGCGTCTTTATAAGACCGACTACTTCATCTGGGCCAACTTCGACATTCCGGAGTGCGAGATGAACGATCTGAGCCTGAACTATCTGTCGACACTGCTTCTTCAGACTTCCGGCATCCATCTTCCGGACTATAACATCCTGATCGCACAGGCGCATGAGGAGTATCCGACACTGACCACGATGGGTATCTATGATGCCAACGGCGTCCGTTACAACACCTTGAACGAGATCCCGGATAAGGACGGCATCCTGAACCTTTACAACATCATGGCCTACAACAATGTATTCGAAACGACCGGCCGTTCCAGCGGACTGTTCGACATCATCAATACGATCCCGTGGCACACGGAAGCAGGCGACTATATCGCCGCGAACCCGACCGCCGGTACCGGTAAAAAAGAAGAAGAGGAAGAGTAAATTGGAGTATACTTCGTTTGATCAGATGGATCTCTCGGAAGAGATCATGCGTGCCCTCGAGAAGATGGGGATGAAGAATCCGACATCCGTTCAGAAACTCGCGATCCCGCTCATGATGGATAACCGCTGCGTAATCGCCAAGGCTCCGACAGGAACCGGTAAGACATTTGCTTTTGGTATCCCGATCCTGGAGTACCTGAACATGGATGCGGACTTCGTACAGGCTCTGATCCTGTGCCCGACAAGAGAGCTGGCACTGCAGATCTGCACCGAACTTCGGGGCTTGGGTGCATTTATCAAGGGATTAAAGATCTGCGGCATCATCGGCGGACAGAAGATGGACAAGCAGGTCCAGATGCTCAAGAAAAAGCCTCAGATCGTGGTCGCGACACCGGGTCGTCTTCTCGATCATGTGCAGCACAGAAATATCGACATCTCCAACATCTATACACTGGTCCTCGATGAGGCGGACAAGATGCTGGATATGGGCTTTATCAAGGATATCCGCAAAGTCATGAAACTCACCCCGCCCGACAAGCAGATCGCGATGTTCTCGGCGACGATGTCCCGCGAAGTCATGGATATTTCCTGGGAGTATATGGCCGGTGCCGATGAGATCGAAGTCGCGCCGAAGGAAGAGGATATGCCGAAGATCAGACAGTATGTCCTGCGCCTCGAAGAAAAAGACAAGATGAAGGCATTTGCCAAGATCATGGAAGATTATCAGTGCCACCGCGTGATGGCATTTTGCAATACCAAGACCCGCGTGCGCATCGTCACGGACGGCATCCGAAAGCTCGGATTCAAGGCCGACTGTCTCCACGGAGATATCGGACAGGGCGCGCGAAATCACATCATGGACGATTTCCGCCGGGGCAAGTTCAACATCCTCGTAGCCACGGACGTCGCGGCGCGCGGTATCGATGTGTCGGATATCGACACGGTCTTTAATTTCGAAGTTCCGAATGAAAATGAATATTATCTGCACCGTATCGGTCGTACGGGACGCGCGGGAAGACAGGGCCAGGCCTTTACCTTCGTCACGTATTCCCAGGCTCCTCGCATGGACGATATCGTGCACTATACCAAGGTTTCGACCGAAGATTTGGAAGTGGATCTATGAAGTCTAAGATGAAATTAATCACAGCATGCGCCATCATTGTTGCCGCGGTCGGCTTGATGATCGGCGCGCTTTTTGTTATCAAGAACATCATCAAAAAAGCCTCTCCGGAGACGGAGTCGATGGAGTCGGTGATCGAAGGATCCGACGGATCTTCGGGCGTAAGTTCCGGCGATGCGTCCTCGGTTTCCTCGGACGCATCCGTACCTGTTCCCTCAGACGTAGTGGTTCCGGTTCCGGCTGATCCGAGTTCTTATGCTGCCGGCACGATCAACGGTGACGGCGTCGAAGGTATCCCTGGTACCGGCGCGTATAACTACGGCGAGGCGCTTCAGAAGTCCCTGATGTTCTACGAACTTCAGCGTTCCGGTGATCTTCCGGAGTATACGAGATGCAACTGGAGGGGAGACTCCTGTCTGCTCGACGGAAGCGATGCGGGACTTGATCTGACCGGTGGCTGGTTCGATGCCGGCGACAACGTGAAGTTCAATCTTCCGATGGCCTACTCGGCAGCGATGCTGGGATGGTCCGTCTACGAGGATCTGGACGCGTATGTGGAGAGCAACCAGCTCACTTATGCGCTGGACAATATCCGCTGGGCCAATGAGTATTTCATCAAGTGTCATCCGCAGGATGAGCTTTATTACTACCAGGTCGGTGACGGAAACGCCGATCACGGCTGGTGGGGTCCGGGCGAGTGCGTCGAGTACCAGATGAACCGTCCTTCCTACTATGTGGATGCACAGCATCCGGGTTCCGCCGTTACCGGCGAAACCGCCGCATCACTTGCGGTATGCAGCATCCTCTTCCGCGAAGTGGATCCGGCTTTCAGCGACCTTTGCCTGCAGCATGCGGTCTCTCTTTATGCATTTTCCGAAAAGTACAAAAGCGACGACGGATATACCGCGGCGAACGGATTCTATACATCCTGGAGCGGATATTACGATGAACTGAGCTGGGCAGCGATGTGGCTTTACCGCGCGACCGGCGACAGCGCTTATCTTTCCAAAGCACAGGAGTATTACCCGAAGGCCGGTCAGGACTATGACTGGGCACTTTGCTGGGACGATGTACATATCGGTGCGGCTGTGCTTCTGGCGCAGGATACAGGCGACAGCACCTATACGGCTGCGGTTGAAAAGCACCTGGATTTCTGGACGACCGGAACTTCGACAGGTGAGCGCATCACTTATACGCCGAAGGGTCTGGCCTGGCTGGACAGCTGGGGTTCGCTGCGTTATGCCACCACTACTGCGTATGTGGCAGCGGTCTACAGCGAAAGCGATGTCTGCCCGCAGGCGAAGAAAGACATCTACTGGGATTTCGCTGTGGCACAGGCGGGTTACGCACTGGGCGACACCGGATTCTCCTACATGATCGGTTTCGGCGACAGCTATCCGATGCACCCGCATCACCGTACGGCACAGGGTTCGTACTGTGACAATATGAATGAGCCGGGCACATCCCGTCATATCCTCTGCGGTGCGCTCGTCGGCGGTCCGGATGCTTCGGACAACTATACCGATGAAGTTTCCAACTACAACACAAATGAGGTGGCCTGCGACTACAATGCCGGTTTTACCGGCCTTCTGGCTAAACTCTATACACGTTATCACGGACAGACACTGACGGGATTCGGTGCATGCGAAGTGCCGGGCGAAGAGTATCGTGTCGATGCTTCCGTAAATGCTTCGGGTTCGGATTTCCTGGAGATCAAGGCGCTGACCTATAACATGACGGGCTGGCCGGCAAGAGCTCCGGAAGATCTGGAACTGCGCTACTATTTCGATATTCCTTCCGGAAAATCCGTGACGGATCTTTCGGTATCTTCTTCCTACGCGCAGAACACGAGTTCCGTAGATATCTGCGGATATAATGCTACTACGGCATATGTCAGAGTGCTTTTTGAGGCGCATTCTTCGTATCCGGGTGGACAGGAAGAGTACAAAAAAGAAGTACAGTTCCGTGTGACCGGTATTCCTGCAGATGCGGCCGGTACAGCGAAAGTATGCCTTTATGAAAACGGTGTGCTGGTATACGGCACCGAACCGGACGGCACGGGAACACCTGCGCCGGTTCCGACGGGCGATCCTTCGGATCCGACCACACCGGCACCGACGACCCCGGCTCCGGCGCCGAGCGGGAATGAGAAGATGACGATCACGATCGACTATACGACGAACGGAACAGCCAATTCCATCTCCGCGAATATGACGATCGAGAATACCGGAAGTGATCCGATCAACCTCAGCGATCTTGCGATCGAGTACTACTTCACGAACGAAGGATCCGGTTCGCTGGCCTACGACTGCTACCATTCCGCGGTGAGCAGAAAAGATGGAAAATACGAAGAGATCAGCGGCGTGACCGGTGCATTTGACAAGGTCGACCCGAAAAAAGACGGAGCAGATACGGTCTGCCGGATGAATTCTTTCGGATCGGCAAGCCTTGCGGCCGGAGATAAGCTGGTCGTCCAGTTCTCGATCCATCATGTCGACTGGTCGGACTTTAACCTTTCTGATGACTATAGCAGAAAGGCAGTGGAAAATATCGTCATCACATCCGGCGGAAAAGTACTTTTCGGTAATCAACCCTGAGTCTTTCTGTGATAAAATGAACTTGATATTTTATCAAGGAGGTGTGTCGGCCGAGCCGACGGAGTATCGGATGCAGGATTTCCGTCGTGAGAATTTCGGCCGAGAGGAAAGATGGGACTTTTTGATTTTCTGAACAAAGGCAAAGAAAAAGCTGCTGCGCAGGCTGCAGAATCGGAAAAGACCGCGCAGGGTGCACCGGTGGGCGCATCCGGTATCCAGTTCGGATCGCAGTATTCGATCTCCACGACATTCGTGATCGCACCGAAGCCGCTCGAAGTCGGCGTAAAGCGTGCGAAGGAACTGCAGAATAAAATCGTCGCGACAGGTAATGTCAAGGGCGGCGAATTCAGAAAAGGCGACCTGGTCGTCATCGTCGGAGCGGACGGTGTAGTCAAGGCGCAGACCACACTTCTCGATGTATTCAAGGACGATGGCGCAAATGATTTCAATACGATCCTTTCTGCCAACATGGGCAAGAAGGAAGCGGGCTTGGGTGTCGACGCGTATTTCATCCTCGATATGTCAGACGGCGTAAGTGCCGGCGACAAGGTCGCAAAGATCTAAGACGCGAAGGCCGCTTTGCGGCTGAACTGAGGTATTCCATGATAATAGATTTTCTTATAGGCCTTCTTGGAATAATAGCGGGCATTACTTTCTTCGCCCTTTTGGCGTGCGGTGTTGAGTATCTCATATGGAAAAGTAAAGGCTTTGTTCTTATGTACTTCACGTTTTTCTTCTTGCGATGGGAGAAAGATTTTTACGACCGCGAGCACCCAGGAAAAGTGAAGCTTTCGGTCACGAGACTGAACCAGCTTTTCCCGACGCTGCTGATGATGTCCTCGGCGTATCCGCTGGAAAAGGCGAGAAAAGGAAACCGGATCGTCATGATCGTGATGTCCGTTATTTCCGCGATGCTCTTTTTCTTTATATGCGCGCTTACACTGCTTGCGCCGTCAACGAGATGCTATCTCTTCCTTAGATTTTTGCTGGCCGGAGGAGTCGGATACTGCCTGACACGGGCACATTATGCTTTGAAGCAAAGCGGCACCCCTTCCGGACTCCAGAAACAGATTCTTGAGATCCGCGATGTGATACTGAAAGAAACCCCGGACCCTCTTCCGGCGTTTCCGTTTGCGCATCCGGAATTTGAAAAAGCTTCTCTGGGGGAGAAGGTCGTCTACCTGGGGATCTTCTACCGGTATGCGGAGATGCGCAACGACCTGATGGCGATGGCCGAAGCGGCACACGCATACGAGAAGCTCGGCACGCTGACATTAACGGAGACCGGGCATACTCATGTGGATGGCACGCTGTTTGTGTATTATTCGTTCCGCGAGAAGAATCCGGAACTTGCCAAGAAGTACTATCAGCATTCCAGGAAAGCCATCGACAACGACATGGACTGTAACGGCAGGCGCAAACTCGCGTACTATGCGTACTACATTCTGGAAGATAAGGCGCTGGCCCGTACCTACCTCGAGCAGGGGCTATGGGCATTGACCGTCGAGGATCCGAGAATGGCGAAACTCGAGCGCACTCTGGAGGAGAGGATGCTCGGGTATCTGAAGTCGCTTTTGGATAACGAATCGTAGCGAAAAGCGGGATTTCCGGGTCCCCTATATTATTGAAAACGAGCCTCTGTTAGGAGTATAATATTGGGGCGTGATTTCAGCTCCGTGGGCGTAAGGCAGAAGTGTCCAAAGTCCTCGGAAGAAAAATAAAAGTAAGGCAGGCGATTGATTTATGGCATTTATTGACGAAATTAAAGCAAAAGCAAAGAGTAACAAGAAGACCGTCATTCTTCCTGAGTCCATGGACAGAAGAACATTTGAGGCGGCTGCAGAGATCCTCGCTGAGGACATCGCAGATCTGATCATCATCGGTACAGATGAAGAGGTCAAGGCAAACAGCGAAGGACTTGATATTTCCAAGGCAACGATCATCAACCCGAACACCTATGAGAAGACACAGGAATACATCAATGGTTTCTATGAGCTGCGTAAGGCTAAGGGCATGACTCTGGAAGAAGCTGAGAAGACACTTCTTGGTGACTATATGTACTATGCCTGCATGATGGTAAAGATGGGCGATGGTGACGGAATCGTTTCCGGTGCCTGCCACTCTACTGCAAATACACTTCGTCCGTCCCTTCAGATCATCAAGACAGCTCCGGGCACAAAGCTCGTTTCTGCTTTCTTCGTAATGGTCGTTCCGAACTGCGAGTTTGGTGAAGACGGCGTATTCGTATTCGGTGACTGCGGTCTCGTTCAGAACCCGAATCCGGAAGAACTCGCTGCGATCGCAGGTTCTTCTGCTGCTTCCTTCAAGCAGCTCGTCGGCAAAGAGCCGGTCGTTGCTCTTCTGTCTCACTCTTCTATGGGTTCCGCAAAGCACGACGACGTTACAAAGGTCGTTGAGGCAACCAAGATCGCAAAAGAAGAATATCCGCAGTTCGCTATCGACGGTGAGCTCCAGGCTGACGCAGCTATGGTTCCGGCTATCGGTGCTTCCAAGGCTCCGGACAGCAAGGTTGCCGGTCATGCGAACGTTCTTATCTTCCCTGACCTCGATGCAGGTAACATCGGCTACAAGCTGGTACAGAGACTGGGCAAGGCAGAAGCTTACGGCCCGATGTGCCAGGGTATCGCTAAGCCGGTAAACGATCTGTCCCGTGGATGCTCCGCGAAGGATATCGTTGGTGTTATCGCGATCACAGCAGTTCAGGCTCAGAATTCCTAAGTCAAATAAAAGCGGGACAGGAGACTGCCCCGCTTTACTTTTGAAATAACCATATCGAAGGAGAAATTGAATGAAGATTTTAGTAATTAACTGCGGAAGTTCTTCCTGCAAGTTCCAGCTTTTTGAAACATCCACCGGCGATGTACTGGCTAAGGGTAATGCCGAGAGAATCGGTATCGACGGTAAGCTCACCTACAAGACACCGGGCAAGGAAGACTATGTCTGCCTTGATCCGATGCCGGACCATAAGGTTGCTGTTAAGATGATCCTCGACGCTCTCGTTGATAAGGATCACGGCGTTCTTGCTGACATCAGCGAGATCAAGGCTGTTGGTCACCGCGTACTCCACGGTGGTAAGTACTACAGCAAGTCCGTTATCGTAAATGACGATGTTAAGCGCGTTATCCGCGAGTGCTTCCCTCTGGGACCTCTGCACAACCCGGCAAACCTCACAGGTATCGAGGCATGCGAATCCGTACTGCCAGCAGGCACACCTCAAGTAGCTGTATTTGATACCGCTTTCCATATGACCATGCCGCCGAAGGCTTACACATATGCACTGCCTTATGAACTGACAGAGAAGTATTCCATCCGCCGTTATGGTTTCCATGGTACTTCCCACCGTTATGTTTCCCGCCGTGCAGCTGAGTTCCTCGGCAAGGACTATAACGACATCAAGATCATCACATGCCACCTCGGTAACGGTTCTTCTTTCGCCGCTGTCGATCATGGTAAGTGCGTAGATACTTCCATGGGTCTTACACCTCTGGCAGGTATCTGCATGGGTACACGCTGCGGTGATATCGACCCGGCTATCGTACCGTTCCTGATGACCAACGAGAACATGAGCCCGGACGACATCGACGTTCTCATGAACAAGAAGTCCGGTGTAGAAGGTCTGTCCGGTGTATCCTCTGACTTCAGAGATCTCGAGAAGGCTTCCCGCGAAGGTAACGAGCGCGCAACACTGGCTCTCGAGATGTTCGAGTACCAGGCAAGAAAGATCATCGGTTCCTACGCAGCAGCTATGGGCGGCGTTGATGTTATCGCTTTCACCGCAGGTATCGGTGAGAATACTGACTACATCCGTGCTGCAGCTTGCGAAGGCCTCGAGTTCATGGGCGTAAAGATCGACCCGAAGAAGAACGACGGTCTGCGTTCCGAAGCAGTTATCTCTGCTGACGATTCCCGCGTAACTGTTGCGATCATCCCGACCAACGAAGAGCTGGCGATCGCTCAGGAAACAGAAGAACTCGTTAAATAATCAATCTATGTAACAAGCACCGTTCCCGGGCGTCGGATCCTGCGAAGGCAGACGGTCCGATGCCAGGGGGATGGTGTTTTTCTTTATGAAGAAGTGAGGGCGTATGCGGATCATTATCGTACGTCATGGCGATCCGAATTATGAAAGAGATTGTCTGACTGATCTGGGAAGAAAACAGGCAGAAGCCGCCGCGGTCCGGCTGATGGATGAGGGGATCGAGAAGATCTACTCCTCCTGTTTAGGACGCGCAAAAGAGACGGCGGAAGTCTTTTCGGAGATGTCCGGGATCCGCCCGATCTATGTACTGGATTTCATGAGAGAGATCCGCTTCGGTTACGGAGAAGCGCTTTACGAGAGCGGCAATCCCTGGGATGAGGCAGACAAGACAGCCACAGAGGGAAAAGATCTTCTTGATCCGGCCTGGCGCGAACTTCCGTTTTTCAAAGAAAATGCGGCCACACAAGACGTAGACCTGGTTTGCCGGGAGACAGACAACTGGATGCGGGAACTGGGATATGAAAGAGAAGGCCATTATTACCGCTGTGTGAAAACAGATGAACAGGAGCATACCGTGGCGCTCTTCTGCCACGGCGGATCCGGTACCGCGATGCTTTCCCGGATCTTTAACCTTCCTTTTCCGTACCTTTGCGGGATCATCCGGATGCCCCACACCGCGATCACGATCATCCGAATGGAAAAAAGCAAAGACAGCAAGATCATGCCGGTACTGGAACTGGCCTGTGATGCCAGACATATCCAGAATATCGAAGACGACGAAGACACCGAATAAGTTGACAGCATGATACAGGAAATGACATGAGACACACGATCACGATATTCAAGTGGGAAATGAGAAAGATCATCACCAACTGGCGAAAGACATTGGTGGTGTTTCTGCTTCCTGCGGTATTGCTGCTCGCGGCTTTAAATGTCTTTCCGATGCTGATCAATTATCTTTCCACAGGACATCTTCAGAGCCGTCCGGTGACCGTAGTCGGCGCGCCGGAATCCTTCCGTGATTTTGTAGAAGAAAGCTCGAAATCCTCCTTTTATACGTTTACTTGGATGGATGAAGGATTCGAGATCGGAGACGAAGATCCGATGTCCAAGCAGATCCGAAAAGGCGAGGTCGTCCTTTGCTTCTACGCGACGAAAAACGGAGAGGTGACGGACTTTGACAAGTGCGTCCATGAGATCTATTACCGCGTGGCAAACAATTATACAAGAAAAGATCTTTCGGCCGAGATCGGCGCATTTTACGATCACGATTCCTACACGTCATATCTTCAGGCAGAACAGTTCCGCCAGGATATGGTCTCGGATTATCAGGATTATCTTTTTGATGCGCTGGGTGAAGAATATCAGAAAGCCGGTGGCGGCGACCGATGGCTGGTAAATGATTTTAATCCCGTTACTTTCGTTATGGATAACCGTGCCACGGCAAATTCAGCGGCGGCCAGAAGCATCCCGGCCATGATGATCCTTCTGATGTATTACTGCATCTATTCGCTTTCCGGTGAACTCCTGGCGTCTTCCCGAGAAAGCGGATTTCTGACAAAGGTCTACCTGACACCGATCTCCGAGATCTCCCTTCTTTCCGGAAAACTTCTGACTGTGGTCACGATCAGCACCATCAGCTCGATGCTGACGTATCTGCTGCTTTTTATCTCGTCATGGATCAACCGAACTAACAGTGCATTTTCCTTATTGCCTTTCGGACTGTTCCTGACGCCGAAAGACCTTTTGCTTTCTCTGATCACGTTGATCGTGGCGGCGTGCATGATGAGCGCGCTTTGTTTCGGTATCGTGTTCAAACTTCGCAGGATGGAAGACGTGATACTCAATCTTCAGGTACCGCTGGTACTTCTGATCCTGGAATTCTTCGCGCTGATGTTCCGCCCGTCCCAGACGCTCGGAATCGAGCTGGTGATCCCGATCCATAATTCCATGATGCTGATCCGGGATATCTTTATCGGACGATTCTCTTACAGTGCATTTGCCGTAGTCACCGTGGTCAATCTGGCGTTGACCGCGTTTTTGCTGATGTTATGTGTACGCAATACAGATGGTATGATCCATATTTCCCAGGGAGGTAAAGATGATAACCGTAAATGGCGTAAGTAAAAGATATAACCGTAGTGACCTGGTGGTCAGAGATGTAAGTTTTACGGTCGGAAAAGGTCAGATCTTCGGACTTCTGGGACCGAACGGCGCCGGTAAAACGACGCTGATGCAGATGATCGCGACGCTCCTCAAACCCTCTAGCGGCATCATCTCGATCTGCGGGATGGACACAGTCAGTTCCGCGCAGATGATCCGTAAAAGGATGGGCTTTCTGACGACGGAGATCAAGCTTGATCCGATGTCGACGCCGAACCAGCTCTACCGCTTTTTCAGCGAGCTTTACGATATCCCGAAAGAGCAGATCGAAGCAAGAAAAGAAGCAAGCTTTGCCAGATTCGGGATCGGACCTTTCGCCGACAAGCGTATCGCGGAACTGTCCACCGGTATGAAGCAGAAGGTTTCGATCGTGATCTCGCTGATCCATGATCCGGAGGTCGTCATCTTCGATGAGCCGACGAACGGCCTGGATATCCTGACTTCCAGACAGGTGATGGACTATCTTCTGGAACTGAAAGAACAGGGAAGAAGCGTCCTTCTTTCCACACATATTTTTTCTGTGGCAGAACAGCTTTGCGATGTGATCGCGATCTTAGTCGACGGTACGATCGTCGCGCAGGGATCGGCTGAGGAACTGACACAGAAGACCCAAAGCAAAAACTTCGAAGAAGCATTCTTCACACTTTATAAAGAACACCATAAGGAGATCTGAATTTGAACCGCGCGATCTGGGCACTGATACGAAAAACATTCGGTAAAAACCACAGCATGCGCTCGTCCGCTTCCTGGCTGACGCTGCTTGCATGTCTGGGTTTTGTGCTGGCCATCATCGCGTATATGATCAGTCTTCCCAAGTACTATTTCGGCTGGGAAAAACAGCCTCGGTACAACTGGAGGATCATCGCGGTCAATGCACCGGATTCGTTTACGGAATTTATCGAGGAGGAGATGCCGGATGTCGCTTCGGACGTGGTCTATAAAAAGCACGATGCTGTCTACGATGCTATGACTTTTACATCCTGGATGGAGGATGAATATGCATATCTGACGATTGTTTTCCCGAAGGATTTCGACAGAAAAGTATTCCGCGAAGAGCAGAAGAAACTTCCTGAGATCCTGACTTATTATCCGGTGGATCATCCGGAATATGCGGACATGCAGGAGCGCTTCACCAGCCGCGTTCTGACAGAGCGTTACCTTCCGTATATCCAGGAGCAGCTGGGGATCCCGACTGTGGATCAGCCGATCACGGATGCCCAGACGAAGGGCTTTTTCACCGGCTTGAAAACGAGCGGCTCGGAACGCATCGGACGTCTTCTGGTCCCGCTTTTGTTCTTTGTTTCGATCATGTATGCATGTATGCTGTGCGGCATGAATGCCATCGCCGGCGAAAAGGAGAGGGGCACATTTTCCGCGCTTCTGATGACGCCGATCCCAAGAATGACTATCGTGATGGGAAACTACATCGGTGTCGTTCTTCACGCACTCATCCCATGTGCCGTCCTGCTGTTCCCGCTCGTGTTCTTTATCCGTCCGGCCGGAGTACTGGGGATCCTTCTTCTTTCGCTCTCGCTTTCTCTTTTCATCGCGGGCGTCACGATCATGATCTCCTGTATGAACAATACGATCATATCGGCGCAGACGACGTTCCTTCCGATCTTTCTGATCTTCCTTGTGGTCTGTGTGACCTGTATGCAGCAGACCAATCGAAATGCACTTCAGCCCTATCTTCCGATCTACGGCCATTTCTACGGGATCGGTGACTGTGTCACGGGAACGGTCGCATGGCCGTCTCTTCTGCTCTGCACGCTGATCACGCTGATCCTCGGTGCGATCTGCATCTTCGTTTCGAAATGCCTTCTTCAGACAGAGACCTTTACGGTCTCGATCGAGTCGAAGTCGGAAAAAGAAGCGAGAAAAGCGGCGGCCCGTGCGAAGAAAGAGAAGAAGGATTACGTGGCTTCTGCCCGCGCAGATGTATTCCATTACAAACCGAAAAAGCGCGTCCCGATCGTCCGTTTCCTGATCCGCCACGCACTGCTTCCGCTGGCGCTGCTGTCGTTCTTCCAGACCCTTGCGATGATCCCGGCGATCACGGCTTTTATGCGTGATCCGAATTCAAATGACTTCATCCGCATGTTCCGGGAAGTCCGGAATATGAATGCGCTTCCGGACATCATGAAAGCTTCGGGCGAACTCTTTGCCGGCTTTATGCAGAACAACTATTTCATCCTCTTCATGGGGATCGGATACTGGCTGATCATCGGAACGTATCTTTTGTTCGTACGCTTCCTGGAAAAGAACAGCCTGGAGACCACGGGCTTTGCAAGCCGCGCGGCACTTTCGGAAAGAGGAAAAGCATCGCCGGTAAAAGCATATCTTCGCGGCATGCTCATCGGTCTTCTTATGATCTCGTCGGTGTATGTGCTGCTTCTTGTTTTCGGACAGATCGAAAGCGTTTCGTTCGCGCTGGATCTTTCTTCGCTTCCGCTGTTTTTGCTTTATATCTTGATGTGGATCCCGCAGGGCGCGACGGAAGAGATCATGATGCGCGGATTTATGCTGCCGCGAATCTCCGCGAGATTTGGCATACCGTTTGGCATCTTCTTTTCCTCGATGTGCTTCAGCCTGATGCACATGATGAATGCAGGTTACTCCGTTCTGGCGCTGATCAATCTCTTCCTGATCGCGGCATTCTTTGCGCTCTGGGCACTAAAGGACGGACATATCTACATGGTCTGTGCGATGCATACCGTATGGAATTTCTGTCAGGGCAATCTTTTCGGACTCCAGGTCAGTGGTAATGCCCAGTCCGCGACGGTCCTGGAATCGACCTATTCTTCGTCTTCACGGGCTCTGATGACGGGCGGGGAATTCGGTCCGGAGGGTGGTCTTTGCGTGACGATCGTGGTGTGCGTGGCGCTTTTGGTTCTTGGGGTTCTTACCTTTCGCCCAAAGAAGAAAAAACCCTTGAATGTGTGATTTTAGTCACCCACTTTCTTGTCAATACATGTACAATTTACTTATACTAGATGCGAAATGAAGAAATAGGGGATAAGGTATGGGACGTATTCTTTTAGTTGAAGATGATTCGAGTATCGTAACTACGCTATCAGCATTTTTGAAGTCCGAAGGCTTTGAAGTGATCTGGGCACCCGGTCAGACAACGGCGATGACCAAGATCGAAAATGAGACCTTCGACCTGGCTTTGATCGATATCTCGCTTACGGATGGAAACGGCTATGCGGTGTGCGCGGCGATCAAGGCTCAGAAAGCAGATCTGCCGGTTATTTTCGTAACCGCATCCGGAGATGAATACAGCGTAGTAACCGGACTGGATATGGGTGCGGATGACTATATCAGCAAACCTTTCCGCCCGAGAGAGATGCTCTCCCGAATCAAGAGCGTCATGAGAAGAACGCATAAGTCTTCCGATGTCGTTGATTTCGGCAACATCAAGATCGATACGGCCCGTGCGAATGTCAGCAAGAAAGGCGAGGAGATCATCCTCTCCGCACTCGAGTACCGACTCCTTCTTCTGTTTGCCAACAACCAGGGTGTCGTTCTGACACGTGCCAAGCTCCTGCAGGATCTGTGGGATGTCGGCGGCGAATATGTAAATGACAACACGCTGACGGTATACATCAAACGTCTGCGTGAAAAGATCGAGGACGATCCGGCCCAGCCGACTCTGATCCGCACGATTCGCGGTTTCGGATATAAAGCAGGCGAATAAGTAACCGGATCGAGGTAAGAAAACACTATGCTTCTGAACAATTCAGAGATCCGAAGAGAATATCTGATCACACTCATCGTATGTGCACTGCTGTGCGTACCTTGTTTTATCATCGACGTGCGCTGCGGCTGCGCGGTCATCGTTACGACAGCGGTGCTTCTTGTGATCCGTGTGATCGCGGACGTGAGAAGATACAGACGTATTTCCTCCTTGTCGGGATGCATCGACAAGATCCTGCACGGTGCGGAAAATGTTGCATTTGAAGAATACCAGGAAGGCGAAGTCGCGATCTTAAGCAGTGAGATCCACAAGATGATCATCCGTCTTCGTGAACAGGCGTCCCAGCTTCTTGCCGATAAGCGTTTCCTTTCGGATTCGATCGCGGATATCGCGCATCAGCTCCGTACTCCGCTGACCTCCATGAATATCGTGGTCGATATGTTTTCCGAACCTGAGCTTTCGGACGATAAGAGATTCGGTCTTCTGGCGGAAATGATGACGGGATTGAACCGAATCGAGTGGCTCATCAACACGCTTTTGAAGATGAGCAAGATCGATGCGGATACGGTCTTCTTCGAAAACAAGACCTATAACCTCAAAGAGATGCTGAAGAAGGCGGGCGATATCCTGGCCGTTCCTCTTGATATCAACGGCGTCACGCTGAAGATGAACGTACCGGATGACGCAGAGGTCCGCGGTGACATGATGTGGACCTGTGAAGCGATCGGAAATATCCTGAAAAACTGTATGGAACATACGCCGGACGGTGGAACGATCTCGATCGATGTCAAGGACACTCCGATCTATGCTGAGATCGTCATCTCCGATACCGGATCCGGTATCGATCCGGATGATATCCCGCACGTATTCGAACGTTTCTATCGAGGCAAGGTCGCGCTGAATACGAGTATCGGTATCGGTCTGGCGCTCAGTAAGATGATCATCGACAGACACAGCGGCACGATTTCGGTCGGCAACAAGCCGGAACCGGATCACGGTGCGATATTCACGATTCGTTTCTATAAATCGGAGAGGTGAGAATATGGAATTAATTCGAGCGGAACACCTGACCAAGACATATGGTAAAGATGAAAATGTTGTCGCGGCTCTCGATGATGTTTCCTTGAGCATCGAAAAGGGAGATTTCGTCGCGATCATCGGCGCTTCCGGTTCCGGTAAATCCACACTGCTTCACATGCTCGGCGGCGTAGACCGTCCGACATCCGGTACCGTTATGGTAGATGGAAAAGATATATTCAAGCAGAACGATGAGCAGCTTTCGATCTTCCGAAGAAGAGAAGTCGGACTGGTCTATCAGTTCTTTAACCTGATCCCGGTTCTGACCGTTGTGGAGAATATTACGATGCCGGTACTTCTGGATCATCGTAAAGTCAATCAGGAAAGACTGGATGAACTTTTGGAGCTTCTTCGTCTGAAAGACAGAAAAGATTTCTTCCCGAATCAGCTTTCCGGCGGTCAGCAGCAGCGCGTCGCGATCGGCCGCGCGCTGATCAACGCTCCGACGATCCTTCTGGCGGATGAGCCGACAGGTAACCTCGACTCGAAAAACAGCCAGGAAGTGGTCGAACTTCTGAAGTATTCCAATGTGAAATATAACCAGACCACCGTCTTGATCACCCATGATGAAAATGTGGCGCTGCAGGCCAAGCGGATCATCACGATCCAGGACGGGCGCATCAAGCACGATGAGGTGATACGTAAATGAGCCGAAACGCTTACATCGTCAGCAAATATGCAAAGCGTACGATGTTGGCGAACAAGGGGCGCTCACTCCTGACACTCGTCGGAATCATCGTGGCCACGATCATGTTCACCATCGTCGCGTCGGCGCATGTCAGTGCACTGGATGTACTGCGCGGTTTCGTAAGTGATGAGTACGGTACCTGGCATGTACAGGGATATTCCATGCCGACTTTTGAATTCAGCCAGATCAGTGAAGATGAACGCCTTAACGATGTGGCATATGTTCAGGAGCTTGGATATGTAGACAACTATCAAGATATGCAGATGGAACAGGGATTCAGCGATACCCTTTTCTTTGAAAGCGGTGTATATAACGGCAAATATCTTCCGAGATATGCTTTCTTCTTCGCTGCCATGAGTCCCAATTTTCCGGAGATGGGAAATCTTCGTGTTGTCAGAGGAAGACTCCCGGAAAACAATACGGAAGTTCTCATCCCTCTGGAACTGTATTCGTCGAGCGGTCTGGAGATCGGTACAGAGTTTACGGCGAGCATTCATTCGCGTTATTCCGAAGGCCGAAAAGTAAACAACCTCAACAGACTTGTCACAAAGAACGGAGACGTAGATGAACAGCTCTACCAGATCGGAAATAAGGAGTATACGGTAGTCGGCTACTATGTCCTTCCGGAGTATGTAAAGTGGGATGACTTCAGCCGTTTTACGATATTGACGATCGATTTTGAACTCATTACCGGTAATACCGTCAATGCATATTTTGAACTGTCGGATCCGGCGGATTATATCGCATTCTCCGAGGAGTATTTCGAATCCGATTCGGACTGCCTTTATAACAAAGACTTTATCCGCATGGAGAATTCCGCGGATGACCGTCCGACGATGCAAAAACTCGCGGCACTTTCTGCAATCGCGATTTCCATGATCATCCTTCTGGCAGTCATGCTGATCTACAATTCTTTCTCCACATCCTCTTCCGAACGCGTACGTGCGATCGGTCTTCTGAAGTCCGTCGGTGCGACCAAAAAGCAGGTCCGTCAGTTGATGTGTGTAGAAGCATTTTACTTTAGTATCATCGGTATCCCCACAGGTATCATTCTTGGTCAGGGTGCCAGCTGGATACTTTTCCGCATGGTAAGCGGACTGACCAGAACGGCGGCGAGGTATTTTGTCGAAAAGCAGATCGTCGTTTCGTATCGTCTTTCGATTCAGAGCATCGTCGGTCCGGCGGTGATGGCGCTGGCAACGATCCTTGTAGCAATATTGCTTCCGATGGCAAAGGTTTCTTCGATCGCGCCGATCGAGGCGATCCGTGCCAGCGGGTCTTTCCATTCACACGGTGCCAACCGGAGGATCTACAAACTCTGGAACCGCCTTTTCAGTTTTACGGGTGCGCTTTCACTTAAAAACTATTCCCGTTACAGAAGAAGATATCGCGCGACGGTCATTTCGATCGTGGCCAGTGTGATCATGATCATGTTTGCCCATACTATGGTCGGCTATCTTTCTCAGGGAGAAACATTCGGCGTGGAGGAGACGAAGTATGAGCACTATCTGACGTATACTCTGTCTTTGAATGACCGTGACTTCACCGCCGATGACCGTGCGCTCTTTTATAATCTGGCTGACCAGAAGGGCGTTCGCTCGAGCACGCTGATCCTTTCGACGAGCATGAATTCTTACATAAACATGAAACTTACGACGCAGAAATTCCAGGAAATGTTCGATGACTTTAAGGATTCGACGGTCATCCGTCCGGAATTCGTCGCGATGGACGCGAACGTGATCTTCCTGGAAGACAGTGCATTTCGCGATCTTTGCAGTTCGAACGGAATCGATCCGGAACCATATCTGATCTACGGAGCAGATAACTGCCTGATCGATAACCGTATGTATGTATACGAGGGAGATTCCTTAGAGGAGTCCTGCATCGAGGTATATTCCGACATCCCGGATGAACTGGAAATCCTGCTTCCGACTCCGACATCAAACGGCATCTCGATTGTGACGCTTAAGCCGACGGGAAGCGTGGAGATGGATCTGGATATGGGTGATGGCGATATGAAGCTGATCATGCCGATGAGCCGCTATAGTTACTACGATCTGCGACGCATCACCGGTCATGCGTTCTTCCTCTTTGAAAGCGAAGATCCGGCATCTCTTTATTCCCGATTCAAGCCGATCCTGGAAGAGAATCTGTATCGTACGGATGCCCTTGAGGATAAGGGCGTACAGGTACGAGCTCAGAAGGCGACCGTAACACTTGCCAACATCGTCCTTTACGGATATGTGGCGATGCTCAGTTTCCTTTGTTTCCTCAATGTCATCCTGACGGTTATCGGAAACATCGTTTTCAGACGAAAAGAATACATATTGCTTACTTCGGTCGGCATGTCCCGAAAGACCATGTTCCGTATGGTCATTTCCGAAAGCCAGGTATACTTTGCGGAGAGTACTTTCATATTGCTTCTGATACTGTTTGCGTTCTTCCTCCCGCAGATCTGTCTTTCGGGCTGGGCATCCATCCCGCTGAACGAAGTGGTATTTGCCCTCGTCGTGCTGTTCCTGCACTGGTTTGCGGTCGTTTCGACCACGGCGATCGGCCTTTCCCGCGTCATGCGAGATGAGATCGTCGAAGGACTTCGTAAAGAATATTACTGATTTTTCCCTGTGGTTCACACAAAAAAACAGTAGGGGTACCGTCGGTTTTTGTGTGAAAAATAGAAGTTCCCGATGAGATGGATAAAAATCAAGGAAAAAATGGTACAATCCTTTTCGGTTAAAGAAAACCTTGTAATCGTAGGAGGAAATGTAGATGAAAAGAAGTGCTGCAGTTGGTATTGTTGCATCGGTACTGAGTGTAATGCTGATCGCGTCCTGCCGTCCGCATGAGCAGGAAGCAGGTATGCTTCTTGCGCCCAAAGCAGAAGCTACAGAAATGACTACCCTTCCTTCTGAAACAGAAGCCGCTAAGCTTGTTATGTCGGATTACGGCAAGATGGCCAGAAACTCTCTTATGACCAACGGCTTTTATATCTCTGAACTTTTCTCGGATGAAGAAGAGACCGAGTATGTGATCGATTTCCCGAAAGATGCCGTAGGATTTATGGCTGTTTCTTCGAATATGCGGACCAGTCTGGCCTACATCGAACTGAGCTCTTCCGAGCAGGTCGAGGAGGTTCTGGAATCCGTTTTCAGAAATCTCGAAAACGATGAGAGCCAGGAACCGGTTGCACTGAGCGAAACACTCAGCGTTTATACTTACGAAGAAGACGGCACAAGCACACGCATCATCGTGGACAATGCGAATCTTTCGATCCTTTTCCTTTATGATGGAGAAATCGAAGACAAAGACATCGCGCTTGCGTTCAAGTTTTGATCTGCTGATTTAGTAGAGAATCAGTTTTCCTCTTTCCCGCCAATCCATTCTTCTGCGGAAAATGCTCTTCCGTGGGATGTCAGGTAGTACTCGCACGACAGTCCGAGAAGGGTCTGCCATGTATTTGCGAGCTGTGTTTCATCGTCGACAAAAACCGGAGCGAGTACGCGTTTCATATACTGTGCGCAGTCACCGATCAGGGCGACCGGGCCGATGCGAAGCGAGATCGAATCCGCAGAGTGTCCCGGCGTCATCAGAAGTGTGACGTTTTTCCCCAGAAGCTCCGTGATGACACTCGTCGTGAGCGGCTTGGCTGACGGGCAGCCCTCAAACGGCAGAAATGCCGGGAGCTTAAATACCACATTTCCGGCGGAACCGGCCTTTTTAACATAAGGATGATCTTTGGAAGGTTTTCTGTAGATACCGTGCTGAACGGCTTCCAGCGAATCTTTCATACAGTAGACCGGGCAGTTGAAGAGCATGGAAAAGTACTCGGCGTTGCCCGCTGTATCTCCGTGACCATGGGTCAGCACGATCGCATCGATCGCGAAGATGAAGTCTTTAGTGAGATTCTGCTCGATGGCGTCGCGCTCGGAGAGCGGACCGGGATCAACCAGAACGGCCTTGTCTTTATAAAGGACGCAGTAGGAGTGAAATGCTTTGGTTCCTACGTTAAAAAACTGATAGTCGCCGTCTCTTGTGATCAGCATACTCCTACTTCCCTTTCTCTTACTCGTTATAGTCCGTCGGGACGATCTGGGGCTTTCCGTAGTATTCCTCCAGCGTCATGATGCCCTTTTCGTACATCTCGGTTGCCACGTCGACACCAACATAACGGAAATGCCAGCCCTCTACACCATAACCGGTGATCATGCCGTAGCCGGCCGGATAGCGCCAGATAAAGCCATACTCATGACCGTGCTCGAGGACCCACTGTCCTGCCTTGGTGTTGATGAAGTTATCACGGATCTCCGGGTCGCTTCGGATGTTGATATCCAGAGCCAGTCCCAGAGGATGTTCGGATCTTCCCGGGTAGGCATTCTTGCAGCAGGTCTTATCGAGACCACGACGGGTGATGGCGTTATTAAAACTATAGGTCTGCGTGCCCCAGTCGCGGTAACCGGAGATCAGATACAGATCTTCTCCGATTTCGGCCATGCAGGCGTCGTGCATATCTTCCCACGCCGCGGCGGCTTCCGGACGAAGCTGCTGGCCTGCGGAGTACTTGGCATAGACCAGTTCCGGTACATAGGATTGGGGACTGGCGTAATATTTGTTAACTAAAACGGCGATGTCTTCCGGATTCGAAACGATCTCCGCACGGACAGTTCGCGGATCGACATATCCGTCGTACCAGACCGGACCGCCCTCGATGATCGGTTCGACGTATTCGGGAACCGGAGTCGGGATCGGAGATGGTGTCGGTGATAAAGTCGGAGTCGGTGTATATTCCGGAGTCGGAGTGGCTTCGGAAGTGGAAGTCGTGTCTGTTGCATTTTCCGAAGAAGAATCGGAAACGGAAGAGGCAGAGGAAGAAGGCTGTGAAGACGTCACAGACGTGTCACGGGTCTGGCAGCCTGCGCCGGAAATCAAGATGGTCAACACCGTGGCGATCACGGCGGTATGAATTCTTCGTTTCATCGTTACCCTTTCCTTCTATAATTCTAAAACCACATACTTTACCAAATACAGTATAGCGCAACTACATCTCATTTCTATTTCACTTTCATTAATTTCGTTCCGAAGATTGCGGAAAAAGGGTATTGACTAGCCTTTTTGGAAGTCTTATAATCCTGTCAGACTTCGGGGCGGGGTGAGATTCCCCACCGGCGGTGATGCATCAGAAGATGCGAGCCCGCGAGCATTTGCAGAACCGGTGTGAATCCGGTGCCGACGGTCATAGTCCGGATGGAAGAAGAATCGATAGCTTACTGCGGAACGGATCAAGCGTGATGCAGTAGCAAGTGATGAATTTTCTGTGAGCGGTTCCTGAAGAGGGGACCGCTTTTTGTATGCTTACGAAGATCAATGCCGGAAACGGAAGAAAGATCGAGGTACAAAAAATGGAAGATGTAAGAACAAATGAAGCAAAAACAGGGCTTCGCGCCAAGAAGGTCAATCGTCGTTCGATGACGTACCGTATCGCACTTACGGGTATTATGACAGCTCTGGCAGAAGTATTGATGCTGCTGGAGATCCCGCTGCCGCTGATGCCGGCATTCCTGAAATACGATTTTTCGGATATCCCTGCTCTGTTTGCGGGATTTGCCTGCGGACCGCTGGCCGGTGTCGTGGTCGAGTTTTTGAAGAACCTGATCCACATGCCTTTTACAGGAACCCAGTATATCGGTGAAGTGGCCAACTTTATCTGCGGAAGTATTTTTGTATTTACCGGTGCGATGATCTACTCCAAGATCCGAAGCAAGAAGGGCGTGATCCTTTCTCTGGTCTGCGGTACGATCGCACTTACTGTCGCAACATGCTTTGTAAACTACTACTTCAGCCTTCCGCTTTATGAGAAGGTGATGGGATTCCCGACACCGGCGATCATCGCGATGTGCGATAAGGCAAATACCATCGTCAGCATCAAGTCCAAGCTGGACGTGATCCTGATGACATTCGTACCTTTCAATATCTTCAAGGGACTGACTGTTTCGATGGTTGCATTCCTCTGCTATATCCCGCTTCACAGTTTCTTCTCTGACGAAAAAGAAGAAGCATGATGCAACACTTTATCTGATCGTATCGTCTAATTATCAGAAAGGTGAAAACCAAAAATCAACGATAATTAATTAGAGTGATATAATATTGTCGATACGAAAGGATGAAGAAAAATATGAAAAAGATAGTTGCAATTTTACTTTGTGGATTGATGGTCTTTTCGACAGCGTGCAAGAAGAGCACTCGCAAGACAACTTCTCCTGCGGAAGAAAACGAAGAGACCACGAAGCCGGGTTCGGGCAATGACGGTGTCATCACCGGTAAGCTGAATCTGGATCCGTACGATGAGGACGCCGGAAGATGGGCGATCGTTCTTCCTGTAAATCCGGGAAATATCCAGGTACAAAATGCCTGCTTCGACTATTACTTTGACGGCGAGCAGGTTGTGAAACCGTTTTCCGGTGCACAGGTTGAAGCAACAGTATCGTATAAGGCAGAGAAAGATTCCGAGCTGGTTTTCTATATCTTACCGTTTTCCAAGAATCTTCGCTGGAACGTAAAAGAAGCACTGGCTTCTCAGGCTCTGAAGGCCGAAGCTACCGAAGATGGTGAACTGGTCTTCAAGGTAGATCTTCCGGATAACGTAACGGGTGCGGACTATGCATTCCTGCTCGTAGAAGACGGAGAAGCGGTCTGCTACTACAAGACCACGATCATGAACAGCCGTGATGACAATACTCTGGATGATACAGTCGTCGCCAAAAAACCTGTGATCTATCTGTATCCGGAAGAGGAAACAGAAGTATACGTAACACTGGATCTTGCGGGCAGCCTGATCTGCTCCTATCCGAAATACCTGATCCCGGGCGAAGACGACACAGACGTCGAAGGCTGGCATGTCATGGCTTATCCGGACGGTATGCTGACCAACCTGGAAGATGGAAGAAACTATGACTACCTGTTCTGGGAAGGCAATCTGGATATGGAAGATGTCGACTTCGGTAACGCCGCTTGCATCGCCGGAAAAGACACCGCCGCATTCCTCGAAGAGTATCTTTCCGCAGCAGGCCTCAATGACAGCGAGATCGATGATTTCATCTCCTACTGGCTGCCGCAGATGGAAGGCAATGCCTATAACCTGATCACATTCACCTGCCCGGAATATGAAGAAGCCGCGAAGCTGAATATTTTCCCGAAACCGGACAGCGAGCTTCGTATCTTTATGGTATTTACCGCACTTGACGAGCCGGTCGACAGCGCGATGAACATGCCGAAGCCGTTTGTAAGAGAAGGTTTTACAGTAGTTGAGTGGGGCGGATGCGAGATCTGATCCTGCCACGAAAAATGACATAAAAGAAGTCCTTGGTTCCCGATGGGTTCCAAGGACTTTTTCTTTTGAAATGAACTTTCGCCGCAGGGCTTATACGCCCAGGATCTCCTGGTAGTTGTCGCATACGTCCTTATAGTTTTCCGGAGTACCGATATCGATACATGTGCCCGGTGCGCGGAATGCGTAGACATCTTTTCTGGTATAGAGCCAGGACGGGAAGTTGCCCGGAGCGTCCGGCGTGTTGCCTTCGTCTAAGTACTGGCGGATCATCGGAAGTGTCTCGCGAAGATAGAAGTAGGTCGCGTAGATCGCAACGGTGGAACGCGGGAGCTGCGGCTTTTCTGCCAGATGGAGAACTTTGTTGTCTTCATCGAGTGTGGCAACTGCGAGCTTCTTGAGCTGCTCGACATCATCAACACGGATCGCGACCAGCGTATCTTTTCTGTTTTTCATGAAGAAATCATACATGTCACGAAGCTTATAGGTGAAGAGATTGTCGCCTGCGATGATCATCAGATCTTCGTCGATGGAAAGCTTGTCGATAACATACTGGATGTCGCCGATGGCGCCGAGTTTGTTAAAGTCATCCGTCGTGCCGTCGTCGATGACCTCGATCGGCGGAAGAGATGCTTCCGCACGGCCGCTCTTAGATGCGGCCCACTCATCGAAGTGAGAAGCGAAGCGGTGGTTGGTGACCACAGCGATCTTAGAAACGTCATCAAGGGTATCGATCTCATCCACGATATAGTCGATCATGGCTTTCGGGCCGACAGGAAGAAGTGGTTTTGGTGTATTAATGGTCAGCGGATAAAGGCGTGTAGCATATCCGGCTGCAAGAATCAAAGCAATCATAATTTGTCCTTCCTGTGCATCATCGCACGGAGTGTATTTTATTCATAATAACAGATGAAATCATAAAAATCTATTTACAAACTGTTTCCATTAAGTAACAAAACGGACGCCAAGAAGAGGTAGAAAGAAGCAGAAAAAGCAGATATAATAGTACCCGTAAGAAATCTTATCGATCACCGAAGATTTTCCGTGTTTGCGAAAATCTTGGGGGATTTTGTGCGTAGGAAGCACGAATAAGACATACCAAAGGAGATATGGATATATGGAGCTTTGTGCAGTAGTAATGGCAGCCGGAGAAGGCAAGAGAATGCACTCCAATCACTCGAAAGTGGTTCAGCTGGCAGCGGGTAAACCGCTCGTGCGCTGGGTGGCAGAAGCACTGACAGGAGTCGGCGCGACTGAGCAGGTATATATAGTCGGACATAGACAGGAAGAAGTTAGAGAAGTACTGGGTGAGGACGTTGCATTCGTCTTCCAGGAGCAGCAGCTCGGAACCGGTCACGCCGTAATGCAGGCCGCGCCATTTCTCGAAGGAAGAAACGGATGCACGATCGTACTTCCGGGAGACGCGCCGCTGATCACTTCCGATACGATCTCAAAGGCACTGCAGATGTTCGAAGAGGGAGATTTCGGTGCGGTGATCATCACCGGTATCGCCATGAACCCGAAGGGCTACGGCCGTATCGTCAGAAACGACGACGGAAACGTAATGCGTATCGTCGAGGACCGTGACTGCAACGAAGAAGAAAAGCAGATCTGTGAGATCAACTCTTCGATCTACTGCTTTAAGACACCTCTGCTGCTTTCCGCACTCGGCAGAATCGATGCCAAGAACGCACAGAAGGAATACTATCTGACCGACACCATCGAGATCCTTATCCGTGACGGCCACAAGGTCGGCGCATATATCGCGGACTTCGACGAGACACGCGGCGTAAATGACCGTGTTGAACTTCAGGAAGTCGGCAAGATGCTCAACAGAAGAAACTGTGAAAAACTGATGCGTCAGGGCGTGCAGATCGTCGATACCGAGACGACCTGGATCGCGGACACCGTTAAGATCGGAAAAGATACCCTGATCCTTCCGGGAACGATCCTTCTTGGAAATACCGTGATCGGTGACGAATGTGAGATCGGTGAGAATTCCCGTCTTGAGAACGTGGTCGTAGGCGACGGCTCGACCATCGACCACTCCATCGCATCGGACTGCGAGATCGGTAAGAACTGCCGTATCGGACCTTTTTCACATCTGCGTCCGGATACGGTCCTTAAGGACAACGTCACCATCGGTGCGTATGTTGAAGTCAAGAACGCAACGATCGACGATTATTCCCGTGCCCGCCACCTGACTTATGTCGGTGATGCGAAGGTCGGAAAGAATGTTAACTTCGGCTGCGGTACCGTAACCTGTAACTACGATGGTATGGATAAGACCTGGTGTGTTATCGGCGATAACGTATTTATCGGCGGTAACAGCAACCTGATCTCTCCTGTCACACTGAAGGAGAATTCCTACATCGCAGCCGGTTCCACCATCACGGAAGATGTTCCGGAGCTGGGCCTTGCGATCGCGAGATCCCAGCAGGTTGTCAAGGAGAACTGGGTTGCGAAGAAGAACCGTTCCCGTGCTTCGACGGTCATCCAGCCGGACAGAAAACGTACCAGCGGTATGTGATTTATCTTCCAAGGTACGAAAAGGGAGAAGACTATGTGGCTTCTGGTTGGCCTGGGTAATCCGGGCAAAGACTATACATTTACGTTCCATAACTGCGGCTTTATGACACTGGAAGTGCTCGCGCAGCGGAACAACATCAAGATCGACAGACTCAAGTGGAAGGGTGAGTACGGCCGCGGCATGATCGCCGGGGAAGAGTGCATCCTTCTGCGTCCGCATACCTATATGAATCTTTCCGGACAGTCCGTTATGGAAGTGATGAACTTCTTTAAGATCCCGCTCGATCATCTTATCGTGGTCTATGACGACATCGATATCGCGCGCGGCAAGATCCGTGTGAGAAGTTCCGGTTCGGCCGGAACCCATAACGGCATGAAGTCCGTGATCTACTGCCTGAATTCCCAGGACTTCGCACGGGTACGGATCGGCTGCGGTCCGGTTCCCGAGAACTGGGACCTGGCAGATTTTGTACTGTCTTCCATCCCGAAAGAGGAGCGGGAGACGATGTACCATGCTTTTGAAGAAGGAGCCAAGGCGATGGAAGCGATCGTCGCCGGCGAGCCGATCCCCGGCCCGCGTAATCGCGGAGGCGCCAAATGAGTATGCTTCCTTCCATCGAGAAGCTGCTGCGTGAAGCTTTTGCGGATCCGAAGTTTCAGGAACTGAACGATGCACTGTCCGGGAAACTGGGACATATCAATCTGACCGGGATGACGGAAACGCAGAAGGCGTATCTCATCGCGGCCACTGCACTTTACCAGTCTGAAAAACAAGATAGCAACGCTCCTTATCCGATCCCGGTGATCGTTGTTTCCGACGAGCTTTCCGCAAGACGGATGAAGTCGTATCTGGATGCGTTCTTTGAAAAAGAAACGGTCATCCTTCGCGGTCGTGAGACGCACCTTTCTGCCGTATCGGCATCGAGCCGTGAGATCGAGCAGGGACGTGTCCGCACGCTGGTCAAGTATGTCACACGTGACTGCGGTGCGATGCTGGTCACGGCCGGTGCGCTTCTTACGCGTATGACGCCGATGCAGCGCTTTGCCGGCACGCGCGTTTCGCTTCGTATCGGAAAGCGCATCTCTCCGGAGGATCTGGCGCAGACCTTGATCTCGATGGGGTATGTCCGCACACGTGAAGTAGAAGGTGTCGGTGAATTTGCAAGACGCGGCGATATTTTCGACTTTTATCCGAGCGGTTCGGACATGGGTGTACGTGTTTCTTTCTTCGACGATGAAGTCGATCAGATCAAGCTTTTTAATCTTCAATCCCAGCGCTCGGAAGAGCAGCTCAAGGAATATACGATCCTGCCGGCCGGCGAGCTTTTGCTCGATCACAAGATGTGGGACAAACTCGGACGGAAGATCCTGACGATCGGTGAGGAAGCGTCGACGCACGCGGCGGCTGCCGGTGCGGACCGAAACAGTATCGAGACCATGATGCGCATGATCAGCAAAGAATCCGAAGCGCTTCAAAGCGGAGGTGCATTTGCCGGATGGGAAAAATGGGTCACGGTACTTCTTCCTGAAACGGAGTCGATCCTGTCTTTTGTACGAAGCCAGGGCGATATCGTGTATGTAGATGAGATCGGTCAGGTCCGCTCGCGCATGGATGGCGTGGCAGCGGATTTTGAGGCGAGATTTAGAACCGCCCTGGAAAAAGGACTGGTTCCCTCGGCATGTGGTGACGCGCTCTTTAAGATCCCGGATGTGTTCCGTGAGATCGATAAAAAACAGGTCGTGGCGATGGCGGTCCTGCCCAGTTCGAGTAACGGTCTTCCCGGAGGGATCCGTGTCGATATTCCGGGTACGGCGGGCAACAGTTTCCGCGGTCACGAAGACAGTCTTTCCGACCTGATCAGCGAGAGAAATAAAGAAGGAAAAACTACATATATCATGAGCGGCAGCGGTCAGCGCGCCGAAAAACTCCGCACGTTCCTTTTTGAAAAGAACAGTATGCCGGTCCTGATCCCGCGTCCGCTTCCGAGTGGATTCATCTACCCGGCGGTCTCCCTTGTAGTCGTCGGTACGCAGGATGTATTCGGCGTCGACCACGGCATTAAGAAAAAGAAAAAAGGCGGCATGAGCATCGACCTGTTCTCGGATCTTGTTCCGGGAGAGCTCGTCGTTGACGATGAAAACGGTGTCGGCCGCTATGATGGACTGGTGAATCTCGAGATCGAGGGTACCAAGCGCGACTACCTGCAGATCACGTATGCAAATGACGACCATCTTTATATCCCGATGGACCGTCTCGATCATATCCAGAAATATGTCGCGTCCGACGGAAGAACACCGAAGCTTGCCAGACTCGGCAGCAGTGAGTGGCAGAAGTCGGTCAGCCGTGCGGAGAACTCCATCAAGAAACTCGCGTTTGACCTGGTGGAACTCTATGCGAAAAGACAGGCCGTGCAGGGCTATGCATTTTCTCCGGATACTGTCTGGCAGGCACAGTTCGAAGACGATTTCCCGTATCAGGAAACAGACGATCAGTTGCAGGCCATCACGGAGATCAAGAAGGATATGGAATCCACCAAGTCGATGGACCGACTCCTGTGCGGTGACGTAGGATTCGGAAAGACCGAGGTTGCATTTCGAGCCATATTCAAATGCGTCATGGACGGGAAGCAGGCGATCCTTCTGGCGCCGACGACCGTACTGGTGCAGCAGCATTACGATAACCTGAAAGAACGACTCCGCGGATATCCGATCCGTATCGCGCTTTTGAGCCGCTTTGCGACGCCGAAGGAAGTGAAGCGCGCGGTAGCAGGATTAAACGACGGATCGGTCGATGTCGTTGTCGGTACCCATCGTGTGCTCAGTAAAGATATCCAGCCGAAGAATCTGGGTCTTCTGGTCATCGACGAGGAACAGCGTTTCGGCGTCAATCACAAAGAGAAGCTCAAGAACCTTCGTAATCAGGTGGACGTTTTAACGCTGACGGCGACGCCGATCCCGAGAACGCTGCATATGTCACTTGCGGGTATCCGCGATATCTCCGTTCTGGAGGAACCGCCGCAGGATCGAAGACCGGTGCAGACATACGTCATCGAGTACGACGAGCAGATCGTGGCGGAGGCATGCCTTCGCGAGATCAGCCGACACGGCCAGGTGTTCTATCTTTATAACAACACCCACCACATCGCGGAAAAGGCCGAGCAGCTGGCGGCGATGCTTCCGGGTGCGCGTATCCTTTATGCACACGGAAAGATGAGTGAGCGAGAACTCGAAAGCATCATCGAAGCATTTATAAGAAAAGAAGCAGATATCCTGGTATGCACCACGATCATCGAGTCGGGCGTGGATATGCCGAATGTAAATACCATCATCGTGGAAAACAGTGACCGCTTCGGTCTGTCGCAGCTTTATCAGCTGAAGGGACGTGTAGGACGCTCGGACCGACAGGCGTATGCCTATATCACTTATGAGGCGGAAAAAGTTCTGAAGGAAGATGCGGAAAAACGTCTGGCGGCGATCCGTGATTTCACCGAGCTGGGATCCGGTATCAAGATCGCGCTCAAAGATCTCGAGGTAAGAGGTGCCGGTAATCTTCTTGGTGCGGAACAGCATGGCCAGATGGATGTCATCGGTTATGAACTCTACTGTCGTATGCTTGATGAAGAGATCAAGAAGCTGTCCGGCACTTGGGAGCCGCAGGTGGAAGATACAGTCGTAAAGATGGCGGAAGATGCGTATATCTCTTCGGATTATATTCCGGACGACGGACAGCGAATGGATGTATACCGTCATATCCAGAACATCTCTTCCATGAAGGAAAGAGACGATCTCGAAGACGAGCTGATGGACCGCTTCGGCGATATCCCGAAGGAAGTGACGGTACTTGCGAATATCTCCATCATCCGTCACCTCGCGTCGCGCCTGGGATTCGAACAGGTATTGATCGAAAAAGAAGAGGCACGACTCACCTACAGACAGAACGTTACCAACGCGGCTGCGGCATTGCTTCGTGCCGGAGATGATCCGCGCTTTAAAGGATACATTATGGTATATTCATTGAAGAAACCATATCTGCAATATAAGCCTTCGCCAAAAGACCGTTCGGAACTGGTTGCCCGCGTGGCGGAACTTCTGGATCTGATGACGGAAGGTGCGAAAGAAAATGAGGTAGCCAAATGATCATGCTTGTTATTCTTTATGCGTTGATCGCAGTCGCCGTTACATTTGCACTGGGAAGTATCGTGATGCTTCCGATCTCTCCGTTATTTCTTTTGATCCTGATCCCGGCATTTATCCTGTTTCAGGTCCTGCCGCTTTTCCCGCCGGCAGGCAAACGGATCCACTCTGCTAAGCTAAGAAATACCGCAGGCGGCACGATGCTTTTGAAGATCTTTCTGGTTTCGATGGTGCCGGTATTCGCGTTCAATATCCCGGCCATGATGGGCTCTTTTGAATCGTGGGGGATCCCTGCGATCGTGGATGCGCCGTGGCGCTGGACGGGAAGTATCCTGCTGGTTCTTCTGATCGAAAACATCGTTTTCTGGAACGGTATCGTCCGCATCTATATCACATCCGCACAACTGGGCTTAAAGCTTCGTGTGGCAGGCGCGCTCTGTGGCATGATCCCGATCGTGCATCTTGTTATGCTGGGGATTTTGATCCGTGTTGCGGATAAAGAAGTGAAGACGGAAAATGAGAAGATCCTTCTGAACGAATCCCGTGTGGATCAGAAGATCTGTGAATGCAAATATCCGATCCTGATGGTGCACGGCGTGTTCTTCCGTGACTTCCGTTTCTTCAACTACTGGGGACGTATCCCGGAGCAGCTGGAAAAGAACGGCGCGCGTGTTTTCTACGGCAAGCAGCAGTCCGCGGCTTCGGTCGAGGAATGCGGAAAAGAAATCGCCGAGCGTATCCAGGAGATCTGCAAAGAAACCGGAAGTGAAAAAGTGAATATCATCGCGCACTCCAAAGGCGGACTCGACAGCCGCATGGCGATGGCGAAGTTCGGCGCGGCTCCGTATGTGGCCAGTCTGACTACGATCAATACTCCGCACCGAGGATGTGAGTTCGCGGATTATCTTCTCAGCAAGATCGGCGAGTCGCATCAGAAACGTGTGGCTTCCATGTATGAAGCGGCCCTTCGAAAAGCCGGCGACCCGAACCCGAATTTCCTTGCCGCGGTCGGTGACCTGACATTCTCCGCTTGTAAGAAACTGAATGAAGACATGCCGGATCCGGAAGGTGTCTTCTGCCAGAGCTACGGTTCGAAACTGAACCGTGCCCGTTCCGGAAAATTTCCGCTGAATTTCTCGACTCTTCTGGTCAGTCGTTTCGATGGTCCGAACGATGGACTGGTCGGCGCGAAATCTTTCTGCTGGGGAGAAAAATATGAGTTCCTCACCGTAAAGGGGAACCGGGGTATTTCGCACGGTGATGTTATCGATCTCAACAGAGAAAATATCGATGGATTTGACGTACGTGAATTCTTCGTTCAGCTGGTCGCGGATCTGAAAAAAAGAGGCTTCTGAGAACCTCTTTTTTAATTTCATTTCGTAACTTCCAAAATCGCTTGTTTCTGATTCCTTGTGTTGTGCTATAGTTGAATTAGTGTATAGAAATAATACAAGGAGGGTGTATGTATGAGTGATAAAAAAGATGCGATATACGATGCAAAAACGCTCGGATATCCGAAGATGTTTGTTCTCGGTCTGCAGCACATGTTTGCCATGTTCGGTGCCACGGTTCTGGTACCTGCTCTGACCGGACTTTCGGTTTCGGCGACGCTCTTATTTGCGGGCCTGGGCACACTGCTTTTCCACTTTCTGACAAAGGGTAAAGTTCCGGCGTTCCTGGGTTCTTCTTTTGCCTTTATCGGAGGCTATGCTGCGATCGCGCCGTTTATCGAAGATGGTGATAGCAAACTTCCGAACACCGCGCTGCTTCCTTACGCTTGTCTGGGTGTCGCGGCTGCCGGATGTCTGTACCTGGTCCTGGCCGGATTGATCCGTGCTTTCGGTCAGAAAAAAGTTATGCGTTTCTTCCCGCCGATCGTAACCGGTCCGATCATCATCGCAATCGGTCTTACCCTTTCTTCTTCGGCGATCGATAACTGCAAACAGAACTGGATCGTCGCCGTTCTTGCGATCCTGGTCGTTATCGTCTGCAATATCTATGGTAAAGGCATGATCAAGATCGTGCCGATCATCCTCGGTGTTTTCGTTTCTTATATCGCGGCACTTCCGTTCGGACTGGTGGATTTCACAGCGGTAAAGGAAGCTGCCTGGATCGGACTTCCGTTCCAGATGGAGAACACAGTATTCTCTATTTTCAAATCTCCGGATTCTTCCCTGATCGCGACCGCGATCATTACGATCATGCCGATCGCTCTGGCTACGATGGTCGAGCATATCGGTGATATCTCCGCGATCTCTTCGACAACAAACAGAAACTTCATCGAAGATCCGGGTCTTCACAGAACACTCCTTGGCGATGGTCTGGCAACCATCCTGGCATCGCTCTTCGGTGCTCCGGCAAATACAACATACGGTGAGAACACCGGTGTACTTTCTCTGACGAAAGTTTACGATCCGGTCGTTATCCGTATCGCTGCCGTATGCGCGATCGTGGTTTCCTTCTCTCCGAAGTTTGCCGCACTGATCGCTTCCATGCCGGCCGCAACGATCGGTGGTGTTTCCATCGTGCTCTACGGTATGATCTCCGCAGTCGGTGTCCGTAACGTAGTCGAGAATCAGGTCGACTTCAGCCGCAGCCGCAACATCATCATCGCGGCTTTGATCCTGGGTCTTTCGATCGGCATCAACTACTCCGGTGCGATCACATTCAGCCTCGGAGAAGTCAACATCTCTCTTTCGGGTCTGGCAGTCGGTGCTCTGGTTGGTATCATCCTGAACGCAGTACTCCCTTTGGAAGAAAAAGACTATAAGGGTGCGAGCAAGGCTTTCACCACTGAGGAAGAGGAAGCAGAAGCGAAGAAGTGATCTTCTCCTTTGGAAAATGAATTATAAAAGCGGTTGCCCTGAGTTTATCTCGGGACAACCGCTTTTAGCTTGTTGACAAGGAGTTGGCTTAGTAATGTGTAACGATTCGGATCAGAATTCCGATTCCCAGCTGCGCCAGTGTGTAAAAGAGCAGATAGCTCACGGCGAGCATATTAAATGTGGCATTGTCGCTTAAGGCCAGATCCTGTTTAAGGGATACATAATGGGCGATGCCCATGATGACCAGTGCGACAAATATGAGTGTAAATGCACCGCGGGTTCCCAGAAGAACGGAAACGAAAATGAGTGCGTCGGCGATGCACATGTAGATCGATGACATGGACACGGTATCCAGTGCCCGGATAAAAGAGAGCCTTCGGTTGGCAAGTCTTGATGTCAGCACGAAACAGCAGGCCAGTATCAAAACGCAAAGCCAGAAGATCGCGCACATGACGAAGAAGGCTACGACCGGATGATCAGAGAAAAGATCCGTCTTTCCGAACGTCAGGGAGATCAGCATGCCCAGAAACGGTGAATCCGTATGGATCGTAAAAAGAACCATCAGCGCGGTAAAGGCGGCAAAGAGGCTGTTGATCAGAATCATCTTCTTGATCGGTACGACCTGGGGACGGTTCTGGATCGACTCGACCGGGTGCCAGACATAGGCCATCACCGGCTTGACCAGTTTGGAAAGAGACGGGAACAGAGAACGCACCTTGCCGATAAACTTGGAAAACTTCGTTCCGGACTTGTCTTCGTTCCAGACCTGAGATTTTCTGTCTGCTTTTTCTTTTGCTTTTCTGGCTTTTTTCTCTTCTTTGCTTTCTTTCTTGGAAGAGGCTTGGGAAGAAGCAGAAGATGCGGAAGACGACGCGGAATATGCCTCTGTTTTTGAAGAGGAGGCCTGTGTAGTCTGCTCATTTGTACCCACTGCGGGGCCTCGGCACGAGCAACGCTCTCCCGGAGCGAGTTCTTTGCCACAGTAGAAACAGGTCTTTGCCATAAAAAGTTCGGTCCTTCCTAAGATGCGTGTGTTTTTCGGGTGTTCGGTGCTATACGCAGGTGAACACCTTATGTATAATACGAGATAGATGTTATCAATTTGTGTAGAAGAATCGGTTTTTTGACAAATTTTTGACGCATTCTGAAAAAAGTGAATGGAAAATGGCAGAGCAAGAGAATAAAAAACCTGAAAATGCGCTGAAAATACGGGAGAACTCTTCTTTGAAGAAAGAGTTTGAGTATGGCCGGAAACCGGATTTTTTCTGGTTCGGCATCGTGGGAACGGTCTTTGCGATCAATCTGACCCGACTGGCTTTCCATATTCACGCCGAGCAGGATCCGGCGATCAAGAAGATGGAAGGCCCGCTGGTCATCGTCGGCAATCACCCTTCCTATATCGATCCGATCATCATGGGCAGTACGATCTACGGAAGAAAGATCAACTTCGTCGCCGGTGCATTTTTATTCCGAAACAAGATCTTCCGCCATATCATTTCGACCGGCGGTTGTATTCCGAAGATGCAGTTCAAGACCGATCTTCGCGCGGTCAAGGCCATGATGCGTGTTCTCAGCCGCGGTGGCGTACTGGGCATCTTCCCGGAGGGCACGCGTTTTGTCGACGGAAGCAGTATTCCTTTCGATAATGGCCTGGCACAGCTGATCAAAAAGACGAATTCGGGTCTGGTTTTCCTCGAGTCCCACGGCGCCTATATGTCCTGGCCGAGATGGAGCACGAGCACAAAGCGAAGAGGCAAGATCACCGCAAAGCTCGTAAATCCGATCTCTTCCGAGGAGATCTCAAAGATGAGTGTCGATGAGATCCAGGCGGTCATGGCCAGACAGCTGGACTATAACGAGTACGATTATTTTTCTCAGCATCCGCAGAAGTTCACCTGCCGCGCACCGGCAGAGGGCGCACAGAATGTCGCGAATATCTGCCCGAAATGCGAGGGCATGAATACCATGCGTGCCAGAAAGAACAGACTGTTCTGCAGTGCCTGTGGAAATGCTGTTCTCGTGAACGACTATGGTTTCTTCGAACCCGAGACGCCGGACAGTAAATATTTCCCGGATCTTCATAAGTGGGTCTGCTGGGAAAAGACAATCTACGCAAGAGAAGCGGCCCGTCCGGATTACTGTTTCACCGAGAAGGTGGAGCTGCAGCGTCCCTACGGAGAGAACGACTATGCCCTCGTCGGAGAAGGCGTTCTTACGATCAAAGACGGCCAGGTGATCTACGAAGGTACGGCCTGCCCGACCGAAGACGGTATCGTATATAAGAAGGGAAAGCCGATCCGAAAGCATAAAAACAGAGATATTTCCAAGACGGCCCAGCCGGAAAAGATCGTCTTTTCTATCAAGAGCATGAAGGGATTCGTGTACGATTTCGGCCTGTTTATCGAGTTCTATGAGAAAAACGGCACGGTCGACCGTATCTTCCCGCAGAACCGTCAGCGCATCTATGAGATCAGCGAGATCATCCAGGCTATGCGAAAGCAGCCAGAAGCGAACTGATATTTTCCTCTGAATATTCGATCTCCGAAGAAAACATGCGGACCAGTTCGACCTGTTCCGAAAGTGTAAAACTTCCGTTTTTCGTGTAGCTTACCGCGCCCATATAAAGGAGGATACGAGTGCTTATCGTGGCCAGTCGCACACGTGACGGAAGGCTTTCGTCGAAGATGCCGTCCGGAAGATGGCGATAGAGAAAATACCAAAGAAGGTTTTCATATTCCTTTTCGCGGTTCGCGTCTTTCAAGCAGGAACGGAAGGATTCAATCGCTTCCTTTGAAAGAGAAGTGTTTAGAAGATCCAGTGCATTTTCCCAGGAAGGATCCAGACGTTCAAGGTCCATAAGAAGCCTGCCAAGGGAAGGATAATCAAGGGAGAGCATCGGAAGATCCACTTCGTTTTCGATCGCATCGATCTTTTCGGATAGATCTGCGGTGCGGTCTTCCAGGAGGTGAAAGAGCTTGTCCCGAAGTGAGAAGAAGTCTTCCTCTTCCGGCTCTAAAGGTTCTTCGTCTGATGTATTTTCAGTTTCAAGCGGCACGATTCGGATCGGGTCTTCGAAGGATAGAAGAAGGCGTGCGGCTTCCTCGCAGCAAAGACCGAGTCCGATCTCTTCTCTGTCGGAATAGAAGTTTCGGAAACGGGGATGATCACGGCAGATCTGGCACAGATAATCTTCTCCGAGGCCTAAGATCAGCTCGCATAGATTCGTGTCGGTCAGGAAAGGACAGCGCTCCTCTTTGCCCTGAAGGAGAAAGTGAGGCGCCTCTTGAGAAGATCTTGAGATCATGCGGGCCAGCTTCATGCCTAAAGGACCGGGGGCTCTTTTATAACGTTCGAGGGAATCTTTGTCGATATCGATCTCCCAGCCGATACAGCAACTGTGACGGCACTTGTCCGCGATGCAGCAAAAGTCCGGATAAAATGACGGAACATAGACGCGACCCAAAGAAACTCCCCCTTTTCAAACAAAAATACATTCCTATTATATCGGACTTTCGGAGTCGTTTTTATAAAAATGCAACGAATCGTTTTTCTGTTTCGTCTAATATTCGAAAGAACTTCAAACTATGTTCCGAGGTTTAAGGAGTTTGAGTAAAGAATTATGAAACAGAAAATGATTGCTTTAGTACTTGCCATGACCTGTGCCTTGACTGCATGCGCACAGACAGCGGATACAGATAATACAAGAAAGAAAAATAATAAGAAGAGAAATGAACCGACAACGACTACAACGACCGTTCCGGATGCCGACCTGATCGGAAACCCGGATCTGGATCATCCGACGAAACGAGGATTACTGTTTTCCCAGGACGCAAAGAGACATTATATTACGGATATTCATTCCTACTGCTCCGTGATCGACTGGGTCGAGTATTCTCCGGCTGTTGCCGGCTCGGAACTGACCGTGCAGCCGATCATCGATATGGACGGTCCGGCGGACCAGACGATCAAGATGTATGTTTTCGCATATAACGACGATTATGCGTGGAATTTTGAAGATGCCTATGCCGAGTTCGAAGGAACACGCTGCAACAATGTCTACATCGGTGACGGGCAGGGTTCGATCTACTGGATCAGCGACAACCTTCCCAAAGATATGAAGTCCGGCCGGTATACCCTGGTATTCGTACATAACGACGGTACCGTCGATGCCATGATGGATATCGATCTCGTTTCCTCGCCTGAAGAGGCGAAAGCGCACTACGAAGTAGACAAACCGGTCATCTACCTCTATCCGGAGCAGGAGACCGAAGTCTATGTAAACCTCGAGCTCCAGGGCTGCCTGAGCTGCACCTATCCGAAGTACGACGATGCATTTGGCTGGCACGTACTGGCTCACGAGGACGGTACACTTTATAACTATTCCGACGGAAGAAACTACGACTACCTGTTCTGGGAAGGCATCACCGACGTAGATCTGGCCGTTTTCGACCAGGCGGTCTGTGTTAAGGGCGAAGACACTGCCAAATTCCTCGAGGAATACCTCACGGCCGCAGGCTTGAACGACAGCGAGATCGACGATTTCATCTCTTTCTGGCTGCCGAAGATGCAGAACAACCCCTATAACCTGATCTCTTTCCCGACGAAAGAGTATACCGAAATGGCAAAACTGAATGTTTATCCGGCTCCGGATACCGAGATCCGCGTGTTCATGGTATTCCGTGGCCTTACTGAAGCAGTAGATATTCCTGCTGAAAATGCACTGCCCATGCCTTCCGGCGTTGTCCGCCGCGGCTTTACCGTTGTGGAATGGGGCGGAACCGAAGCTTAACTTACTACCCTCCTTCATTGCAAAAAAAGACGACGCATCGCCCCCTCCAAGACGTCGTCTTTTTTTCTGCCCATATTAAAGAAATCAAATTGAAACCCATATAAAATCCGAGTATAATAGTAGGGCTTGGACAACAAGTAATTTTTCTCAAGGAGTGTGAACATTATGGCAATGGTTCAGAAGAAGAATGTCGAAGACTTGAACGTTTCCGGCAAAAGAGTCATCGTTCGTGTGGACTTTAACGTACCGCTCGACAAGAAGACAGGTGAAATTACAGACGATAAGAGAATCAAGGGTGCTCTCCCGACGATCAAATATCTCGTAGATAACAACGCGAAGGTAATCCTGGTTTCTCACCTGGGTCGCCCGAAGAATGGACCGGAGCCGGCATTCTCCATGAAGCCCGCTGCTGATCGTCTGGCAGAGCTGATCGGTAAGCCGGTTACACTGGCTGCTGACGTTATCGGCGAAGATGCAAAGGCTAAGGCTGCTGCTCTTAAAGAGGGCGAGATCCTCATGCTCGAGAATGTTCGTTTCCACAAGGAAGAAACAAAGAATGATCCGAAGTTCGCTGCAGAGCTCGCTTCTATGGCTGACCTCTACGTAAACGACGCTTTCGGTACAGCACATCGTGCTCACGCTTCTACAGCAGGTCTGGCAAACTTCCTGCCGTCTGCTTCCGGTTACCTCATCGAGAAGGAGATCAAGTTCATCGGTGGTGCTCTGGCTAACCCGGCTCGTCCGTTCGTAGCTATCCTCGGTGGTGCTAAGGTTTCCGATAAGATCGGCGTAATCACAAACCTGATGGATAAGGCTGATACGATCATCATCGGTGGTGGTATGGCTTACACATTTATCGCTGCTCAGGGCGGTACGATCGGTAACTCCCTCTTCGAGGCGGATAAAGTAGATCTGGCTAAGGATCTTCTTGCTAAGGCTCAGGAGAAGGGCGTAAAACTGCTCCTGCCGGAAGATACAGTTGTTGCTGATAACTTCGCTGCAGATGCAAACAGCCAGATCGTTCCTACAATGGAGATCCCGGATGGTTGGGAAGGCCTCGACATCGGACCGAAGACCATCGAGAAGTTCTCTGCTGAGATCAAGGCTGCTAAGACCGTTATCTGGAATGGTCCTGCTGGCGTATTCGAATTCGAAAAGTTCGCAGTTGGTACAAAGGCTCTTGCTCAGGCTATCGCTGAGTCCGACGCGATCTCCATCATCGGTGGTGGTGACTCCGCTGCTGCTATCGAGAAGCTCGGCTATGCTGACAAGGTAACACACATCTCCACAGGTGGTGGTGCTTCCCTCGAGTTCATCGAAGGTAAGGTTCTCCCGGGTATTGACTGCCTGAACGATAAGGAAATCGGCAGAACATTTGCTGCCGGTAACTGGAAGATGAACTGCGGTATCCCGGCTGATGCTGTTAAGCTCATCGAAGAGCTCAAGCCGCTCGTTAAGGACGCTACAGCTAAGATCGCTCTCGGCGTTCCGGCTACTGCTCTGGCTGCTGCTGTTGAAGCTACCGCTTACACAAACATCAAGATCGCTGCTCAGAACTGCCACTTCGAAGAGAAGGGTGCATTCACAGGCGAGATCTCCCCGCTGTGGCTGGCTAAGATGGGCGTTACATACTGCATCATCGGTCACTCCGAGCGTCGTGAGTACAACGCTGAGACAGACGAGACAGTTAACAAGAAGGCTCTGGCTCTTCTGAAGTACGGCGTAAAGCCGATCATCTGCTGCGGTGAGTCCCTGGCTCAGCGTGAAGCAGGCGAGACCTTCGACTGGATCAAGGGTCAGATCGTTGCTGCTTTCAAGGATATCCCGGCTGACAAGCTCTGCCAGATCACCATCGCTTACGAGCCGATCTGGGCTATCGGCACAGGCAAGACTGCTACAGACGAGCAGGCTGAAGAAGTCTGCAAGTTCATCCGTGGCATCATCGCTGAGCTCTACTGCGAGAAGTGCGCAGCTGCTATGACCATCCAGTATGGTGGATCCTGCAACGCTGGCAACGCAGCTGGTCTCTTTGCTCAGGCTGACATCAACGGCGGTCTCGTCGGCGGTGCTTCCCTGAAGGCTCAGGACTTCTCCGTAATCTGCAACGCTGCTAAGTAATTAGAGAGTTTCGGAAGAAAACCAAAACAAAGCTATGAGGGCTGCCTCACCTGACGGTGGGGCAGTCTTTTTTTTGAAAGCAAGTCATGCGCGTGGTAGAATACAAATTAATTTATATACTCTTTAAAGGAGAGCAACCTATGATCTTAAAGAAGTATCTGGCGTGCATCTTGAGCACCGCGTTTATATTGCCCGCATCCCTCGGGATGCTGAAAGAACCGCTTCGCGCGGATTCGACTTCCGACGAAAAGATCGAGACACAGACTTTTGATTCTTCGGAGATCGCGGTCGATTATGCTCTGGAAGACTCCGAGCTTTCGGTAAGCTATAAGATCTTCACCCCGGAGACGGTCCAGGCGATCTACGACACTTGCATGAGTTTCGGGAAGGCCGTGGATATCAGCTCCTATAACATCCCCTGGCCGGGAAACGCCGAGATTTGGGAGGATCTGCAGTCGATCCGAAGTGATTTTCCGGAGCTCTTCTACGTGGATTATTTTTCCATTTCCGGCGGAAGTACTGTCAATTCGATCCTGATCGAATATTCCTGCACCGAGTCGCAGCGCGATACGATGATGAACAGCATCAACGCCGAGGCGGCCAAGGCACTATCTCAGATCGATTCGAATATGACGGACTGGCAGAAGGTTTTAGTCCTTCATGACTGGCTGGCCGACCACATCACATACGGATCCCGTGATCATGCATATGACATCTACGGTGCATTTGTATTGGGAACCTGTGTATGCGAAGGATATGCCAAAGCTTTTACTTATCTGGCCAGACGTGTCGGGATCCAGAGCTATTTTGCATCCAGTGCGGCGATGAGTCACGCCTGGAATGTTGTTCTGGTAGACGGGAAATACTATAACGTAGATGTGACCTGGGACGATCCGACAGCAGATCTTCTCGGTCGTGTCGAGCACTCCTATCTGCTTTTAGATAACGAGAGCATGAAGAAAGTGGACGGAAGCCACTTGGCGGCCGATAATATCGACCCGAATCTTCTTACCAACAAGGACTTTACTTCGGCAAAGTGGAAAGGTGTCTCAAGCATCATCTCCTACTACAAAGGCGAATGGTTCTTCTCACGTTGGACCGGTTCGAGCTCGTATACCACATTGATCTGCAAGTCGAGCAACATCCTCACTAACGCAGGCAGCACGATCGTGTCGCTTCCGGCTGAAAAGGGAAGATGGAATGTCGATACGTATTCATTTATCACTTCGTCTTTCGCGAGACCGGAGCGCTATAATCACTATCTGATCTATAACACAAATTCAACGATCGAATATATCGATCTGGATTCGTCCGACTACGCTCCGCAGGTGATGTACGATACTTCGGAGATTCCGTATCTGAGTCCGTCCGCCTACGTATGGCTTTATGAGTTTACCGTGGAAGGGGACGAGCTGCATTATTGTGTTTACTACGAAAGAGCGGAATCCCGTTCGATCCAGGTCCTGCCCAATATTCTGAGTCAGACCGATCCTGAACCGGACCCGGATCCGATCATCCCTGATCCGGTAAAGCCCGATCCGGTGAACCCTGACCCGGTCAATCCGGATCCTGTCAATCCGGACCCGGTGAACCCTGATCCGACTAACCCCGATCCTACTAACCCTGATCCGACGAATCCGGATCCGACCAACCCGGAGCCGACGACACCTTCTCCGGAACCGGCCAAAGATGCATCTTTTGAAGAGTTTGTTGAAAGACTTTACACTGTTGCTCTCGGTCGTGCTTCTGAAGCAGACGGCAAAGCCTACTGGGTCGAGCAGGTCGTAAAGAACGGATTTACCGGCGCAGACTGCGCACGGTTCTTCCTTTTGGATGCACCTGAGTTCATGAACAGAAAGCTTCCGGACGATCAGTTTGTGGAAGTTTTGTACCAGACTTTCTTCGGCCGTGCATCTGAAGCGGACGGTAAGGCATACTGGCTGGGACGCCTCAGTTCCGGCGCATCGAAGGCAGATCTCGTAAATGACTTTATCGAGTCTACTGAGTGGTGCAATATCTGTGCGACCTACGGCGTAAAGTCCGGCGCGGTCTACCACAAAGCAACGGTTGCGTCGAAAAATGCAGTGAAGTTTGCGACACGTCTTTACACCTGCTGCCTTGGAAGAGATCCGGAAGAAGAGGGCCTTTCGTACTGGTCGCTGGCGCTTACCAACCTTGACGCGACCGGCTATCAGGCAGCAAGTCTGTTCTTTACTCTTCCTGAATTTGTAGGCTTAAAGACTACGAACGAGGAGTATCTGAGAAGACTGTATACGACGTTCATGGGACGTGATCCGGAAGCAGACGGGTTTGCCTACTGGCTCGGACTTTTAAACGGCGGCACAGACAGAAACGATGTCATGAAAGCATTTGCCGGATGCCCTGAATTCCAGGAGATATGTAATTCTTACGGTATCGTCCGTGGTGATATATAATAGTATCAAACAGTAAGGAGCGTGATGAGTATGTTCTGGGAGATTCTTTACAGCTATGGTCTTATAATCTCGGTCGTCATGATGGTCATCAGTATGATCATCAGCGCAAACTGCAAAATGACCTTTTCGAGATACAGTAAAAAGATGGCTTCAAACGGACTGACCGGTGCGGCTGCAGCGCAGGCGATCCTCAGTGCGTATGGAGTAAATGACGTCACGATCCATCACATCAGCGGTAATCTGACGGACAACTATTCGCCGAAGGATAAGACCCTGAACCTTTCGGATTCGGTATATGGCAGTTCTTCGATCGCGGCGATCGGTGTTGCGGCACATGAGTGCGGACACGCGATCCAGCACAACGTGGGATTCGTTCCGAACAAGATCCGCTCGGCACTGGTTCCGGGTGCGAATATCGGTTCGAGATTCGGTCCTTATATAGCGATCATCGGTGCCATGATGATGGGTTATCTGGATACTGCCGGAAATAACGGGATCGGAACGATCATCTTCTATCTTGGTATCATCATGTTCTCGCTGGCCGTTCTTTTCTATCTGGTAACGCTTCCGGTCGAGCTCGATGCATCCAGAAGAGCTTTAAAGATCATCAAGAACGACGGACTTCTGGCTTCTTCTGAGGTCGGCGGTGCCAGAAAAGTCCTTTCCGCGGCTGCCATGACATATATCGCTGCGGCTGCTTCTGCGATCATCACTCTCCTGAGACTGATCTCCTACGGAAGGAGAAGACGTTGAGCATTTCAAACAGAAACCGAAAGGACTGCTTCCGAAAGGTCGCAGTCCTTTTTTCTAGACTTCTGATATGTTGACTTTCCCCCCTGTTTAGATGTAGTATTAGCAAGCCTGCATTTCAGGCGAAATATTATATATAGGAGGAAATAATGATGTCCGAAGAAACGTACCAAAATGTATTTGATGTGTTGGAGGCACGTGGTTATGTAGCCCAGACGACGCATCGTGAAGAAATCTACAATCTGTTAAGTAAGCCGGGTGTCACCTTCTATATCGGCTTTGACCCGACCGCAGACAGCCTGCACGTAGGCCATTTCGTACAGATGATGGTTATGAGCCACATGCAGAAAGCAGGCCACCGTCCGATCGCCCTGATGGGTGGCGGTACCGGTATGATCGGTGACCCGACAGGCCGTTCTGACATGCGTCAGATGCTGACTCGTGAGACGATCGACCACAACGTCGAGTGCTTCAAGAAGCAGATGGGCAAGGTCGTAGACTTTTCCGACGGAAAAGCTCTGATCGTAAATAACGGTGACTGGCTCCTGCCGCTGAACTACATCGAGTTCTTAAGAGATGTAGGACCGCACTTCTCCGTAAACCGCATGCTCACTTTCGAGTGCTACAAGCAGCGTCTGGAGAGAGGTCTTTCTTTCCTCGAGTTCAACTACATGCTGCTGCAGAGCTACGACTTCCTGTACCTGTACCAGAAATACAACTGCCAGCTCGAGCTCGGCGGTGACGACCAGTGGTCGAATATCCTCGGCGGCGTAGAACTGATCCGTCGTAAGGAACATGGCGAGGCTTTCGGTCTGACATTTACACTTCTTACCAACAGCGAAGGCAAGAAGATGGGTAAGACCGCAAAGGGCGCTGTATGGCTTGATCCGAATAAGACCACACCTTTCGATTTCTACCAGTACTGGAGAAATGTCGAGGATGCAGACGTTATCAAGTGCCTGAAGCTTCTGACTTTCGTATCTCTCGAAGAGATCGAAGAATACGCTAAGCTCACTGATGCAGCGATCAACGAAGCTAAGAAGAGACTGGCTTTTGAAGTTACCAAGATCGTACACGGCGAAGAGACCGCACTGGCTGTAAAGAAGCAGGCAGAGGATCTTTTCGAGAAGGGCGGACGCTCTGACGATATGGCAACGACCGCGATCGCAGCGGACCGTCTCTCCGGTGACGGACTTTCGCTCCTGGATCTTCTCGTTGAGACCAAGCTCACACCTTCCAAGGGTGAGGCCCGCCGCATGATCCAGCAGAAGGGTATCTACCTCAACGATGTAGCGATCGAGGATGTTTACTACATGCTGACTGAAAAGGATTTCACCAACGGTGAAGCTTTCCTCAGAAAGGGCAAGAAGGTACACCACCGTCTGACCATCGGCTGAGATCGTACCGAATAGTTAAGATTTCAAGTAGGGCTGTCTTTGTGGCAGCCCTATTCTTATGCTACAATCGTAAAGAGAACAACATGGGGGTAGAAAACATGAAGACCTGTCGGTTTTGTATGCATGAACAGGAAAGCGGTGCATTCTGCGAAGCGTGCGGATCGCCATTTCCTGCGGATAAGGTGGATTTCACCAGCGGACCGGAAGATCTATCTGCTCCTTTGATGGCGGCAGATCCGGCTCTCGATCCGGAAACTCCCGCTCAGCCGGCCGAACCGGCACCGGCAGAACAACCGCCGGTTCAAGATACGCCTTTGGAAAATGCACCTTCGGAAGAAGCTCCTGCTGAAAATGCACCGGAGCCTGAGGATGCGCAGCAACCGCAGGAATCCCAGCCGGAAGAAGAAAAGAAGATCATCTACTCGGCTTTTGAAAGAGGCGAGACGGTCTATGCACGAAGCACCGGCAAGATCTCTACAAACAACCCCGCATTCGCAGCGCCTGCCGTGAATCCCCAGAATACCCAGAATGCCCAGACTGCAGGGCAGAATACCCAAAGCGGAGCTGCTAAAGCCGCACCTCTTCCCGTAGGAAAATCAGCTGCGGAACGGTATTCGACGCTCCAGAAAGTGGTTACCGGTTCGTATATTGCCCAGATCATACTGTTGTTTTTCTGCTGTGCATCAAATATCTTCTCGCTGATCCTGATCTTTTTTGCGAACCGGAATATGACGGAAGTCAAGCGTGGCACGGCTTTTGACCCGGAACATAACGCGACCATGGCCAAGCGCCAGCTGATCGCCTGCTGGGTTTTACACGCTTTTTCATTCATTGTTCTGTTTATCATGGTTCTATTTCTGTGACAGCGGATTTGTCAAAATGTTGAAAAAGGTGTATCTTAGTTGACAGATACAGTAATTTTACGCATACTGATATTTACTTCGATTACAGGAGGATTGAGAAATGAAAGTAGTTAAGAAGGTAGTAGCAGTAGCTCTCGTACTGACAATGGTATTGTCTCTGGCTGGTTGCTCTAAGAAGGTAACAGACAAGAAGACATTTAAGGCAGCTGTGGAAAAGTGCGATTATGACGATGACAACGTTGATGAGTACGATCCAGATGATAAGGACATCAAGAAGGCGTTCCGTTTCCATGAAGACGATATCTATGCATATCTCGTAATCTTCAAGGATAAGGATGATGCTAAGGATTACGTAGATGATTACTACGATGATGCCAAGGACGATGTTGATGATGGTGATTTCGAAGGTTCCGTTAAGAAGAGCGGCCTTTTCACCAAGAAGATCACAATCAACGGCGAGTTTGATGAATCTGACAGAGAATTCTACGGTGTCATGATTCAGGACGGCACAACAGTTGTTTGGGTTTACACATATGACAACGGTAAGAGTGCTGTTAAGGACGTTAACGCTCTCGTTAAGGCAATGGGTTACTAATACCTGTCTAAATTGATTTATCGAAAGGCTGTTTCCTGGTGTAGGAAGCAGCCTTTTTCTATTGCCGATGAGCGAAAAGTAAAGAATCTTGATTATTCACAGCTTGTCGGGTACAATCAAGTGCATTACAAGGGGTAATAAAATAGAAGGTAGATATATTTAGTTAGGAGAACGGGTATGAAAACAGTAAAGAAGTTAGTCGCAACAGTGCTGGTCCTGACCATGGCACTTTCTCTTGCGGCCTGCGGCGAGCCGAAGAAGATCTCCGGAGTCCAGTTCAAGCAGATCCTCGAGAAGAACGAATACATGTGCGAGCAGGACAACGATGAGACAGGTACGGAAGTATCTTATGTCGCTATGGATTCGGATTTCGATGTAGTCGTTATGTATGACCTCTACAGAAGCAAGTCCGACGCGAAAGAATTCTACGATGCTGCATACGATACATTTAAAGACGCAAAGGATGCAGGTGAGTTCACCGGTTCTTTTACCAAGACCACAGGAAAGTTCTCTGCAAAGGGTACTTTCAAAAACAACAGCAAATTCGACGGTGACATGTATATGGTAATCATCAAGTCGGATGCGATGGTCATCGTCGTTATGACCCAGGATATCGGAGAGGATACGGTAAAGAAAGCCGATACGATCCTGAAGGAGCTGGGGTACTGATACCGGCCGAAGTGCATTTCGGAAGGCATATCTTTCCTTCCGGATACATGAAAAACAAAGATCCGTAACTGCCTTGCCTTCGGGGAAGGCAGTTTTTTCTTGAAGAATCGGGCAGAATCTTCAAAAATCAGTTGCCAAGCGGTAAATAGGGTGATATACTAAGTTGCCCGACAAAACGGGGTTTCTTTTTGTGCGCCGTTTTATCGAGACTATTACTATTATGAAAGGAGATGTATTGATGCCTACGTTCAACCAACTGGTAAAGTCCGGAAGAACTTCGAAGGTTTACAAGTCTTCGTCTAAAGCTCTTCAGAGCGGACTGAATACCTTGCGCAAGCAGGAAACAGACGTTTCTTCCCCGCAAAAGCGTGGTGTGTGCACTGTTGTTAAGACCGTAACTCCTAAGAAGCCTAACTCTGCTTTGAGAAAGGTTGCAAGAGTACGTCTTACAAATGGCTACGAAGTAACTGCATATATTCCGGGAATCGGACACAACTTGCAGGAACACTCCGTTGTATTGATTCGTGGCGGACGTGTTAAGGACCTTCCTGGTGTTCGTTATCACATCGTTCGCGGTACTTTGGATACAGCCGGTGTTGCTAATCGTCAGCAGGGCCGTTCTAAGTACGGTGCGAAGAAGCCGAAGGCCGCTAAGGTAAAGAAGTAATTCTTTATTTCCTGCGGTTGGACAGATTAAGTTGTCAGTACACTGTCTTATATAGGGACATGCTACTGGCGCTGACACGGTCCAAAAAGAACAAGATTTTTACGTGAGTACCTATGGTTTCAGTATGAAGCTGAATATCATGAAAAGGAGGGAAGACTAGTGCCAAGAAAAGGCAATGTCCCAGTTAGAGAAGTGCTCCCGGATCCGCTTTACAATGATGTAAAGGTCAGTAAGCTGATCAACAACATC